>NZ_CP017599.1:0-653333 GCF_001767235.1 Moorena producens PAL-8-15-08-1 | reverse complement strand
TTTTGCTGCCACCAATTCTGCTACAATCACTAAATTCCAAGATGCTGCCATGTTAACTCGGAAGGCATCAATAATATTGGGAATCACATAGGGAGTAATAACCTCTAATAGGACTTGTCTTCTTAGTCCTCCCAAAGTGTAGGTGCTTTCAATTAAATCCTTGGGAACAAACTTTACTGCATCCATAATCATTAAGGTATTGAAAAAGACAGTACCAATTAAAATCAGTGCAATTTTTGGTGCTTCATCAATACCTAGATAGATAATGAATAGAGGGATAAATGCCGGAGCTGGCATATAGCGAACAATACCAATTATTGGTTCTGTTAACCCTCGGATACTAGCAAATGCTCCCATGGAAATGCCCAAGGGAATGGAAATAATTGCTGCTAACAGAAAGCCAGCAAAAACCCTGAGAATGCTAGCAATAGTATCTTGAATAAGAAAGCCTTGTTGCCACAAACGGATAACGGCTTTCCCCACGTCAATCGGTGACGGGAGGAAGACGGAATCAAGGCCAGCAAAACTTGATATGAGCCACCAAACAACAAACGGAATAGTAACTGATAGGATAATTAAGATCCAGTTTAAGGATTTGGGAATATCCTCAGCAATGCGCCAAAAAACGGTGGGCTTTAGAGTTCTATTGGTCTGGAAACTATTCATTAAAGAGTCTAATAAATGTGGTGGGTGCGTTAACGAATTGTAACGCACCGGTTTAATTCGATAGCTTATTAATGACTAAGAACGACCTGCAGCATAAGCTTTTACAAACTGGTCATCAAGTATCTTATCTAAATCAGGAACTTTTTGAATAAATCCCACATCCAGCATAAACTGAGACATTTTTTTAGCGGCAAACGGCATATGCTTCATGGTATCCCCAGGGCTAAATGCCTCTAAGTTTTCTTCCAAGGTAAATATTCGAGTTCCTTCTTTAAACTGTTGGAATTCTTCAACACTAACATTAGCGCGTTCCGCCAGCAGTTCATCGGCTTTCTTGGGATTATTTTTGATAAACTCCAGGATATCAAACCAAGTATTCACTAGACCTTGAACTTGATCAGGACGTTCATCAATCAGCTTTTGAGTCACTACAAGTAAGTCAGGGATTGCCCCAGGAAATGCTTTGGAACTAATTAATTCTTTACTTCCCTTTCGTTTTAGGGCAGTGAGCCAAAAGGGAGGAAATGCACCCACGGCATCTACTTTACCTGCTGCAAATGCTGCTGCTGCTGCCCCAGTTTCTAAGGGTACAATTTCCACATCTTTTCTGGACATTCCCTCTTCTTCTAGGGCTAAGCTAAGCAAGAAGTCATCTACAACTCCCTCTTCTATTGCTACCTTTTTTCCTTTCAAATCTTTCACGGAATTAATTTCTGCTGTGACAATAATTTTGTCATTGCCAGCAGAGTTATCATTGACCAGTACCGCTACTTCACCATTAATAGCATCAGCAGCAAAAGATATCGTATCATTAAGGGTTTGGCAATTAGCATCCAGTTTTCCTGCTGCTAAAGCTTCCATGGATTCCAGGTAGCCATCAAACCATTTTAGTTGTACATTAAGGCCATTGGCTTCAAATAAACCTTCTTTTTCCGCAATGTACCACGGCCACCAACCAGGCCAACTGCTGTATCCCATAACAATGGGAGTAGAATCTTTAACGGCTTGGGAGGTATCTGAGGGTTTGGTGTTTGGTGACTGGTTGCAGCTAATAGCTAGGACTAAACTAAGTAGAAATACAGCACATAGGGATAGTATTTTGGGAATTTTCATGAAAAATTGCGGCAGTATAACACACCTACACTCCTAGAGTTAGGTGGGAATGAATGCTGCACCTCCAACTAATGGTTTACAGATTAATCCGGCACTGGGTTCAAGTAACCGTTTTTTCTGGACAGAAAATTGTCCAAGTCTTTTTTAGCTGATGTCTGTCTATCCTTGTTGTGAACAGAGCAAAAATTAGGATAAAGATACTAAAAACTGTAGTTAAAGATACCAAATTAATCTAAAACTATTTGCTCGGAAGTTCCCTGATCCAAAGTTCAACACTTCTGCATCCCACCTTGAGTGATAAAGAGGCTAAAAACTGTAGTTAAAGATACCAAATTAATCTAAAACTAGTTCATCCGAAGTTCCCTGATCTAAAGTTAAATACTTCTGCGTCCCACATTGAGTGGTAAGGAATCCAATCAATCATTATATAGAGTGGAAATATCAGAATTTCTAGGAATTTTTGGGTTCTTTTTGTAACGCTTCCCTTGTGCCCTCACTTGCACCCTCACCCTATAAGATCATAGGTCTGGTGTGAGGAATTCTAGTTCTTCTAGTTTCTAGTTTGGGTAAAATGCAATCAGCCAGGTCTAACTAAGGGGAATCACTATGCTAAAGTATGACCCGTTACAATATCTTCCTACTTCCGAGGAGTTACCCTCTTCTGATAACACCCCTGTGGATAACGAACTGCAAGATTTAATCCCCCACTTGCTCAAAGGGATATTATCCTTAATCTGGCAACAGCGCTATGACTGGTTTTTTGGAATTGATATGGGCTACTATTACCACCCTAACCAGAGTGCGATAGTTCCTGACGCTTTCTTAAGTTTAGGAGTAGACCGGCGCAAAATTCGTCCCAAGGGTCGTCAAGGACGTTTAAGTTATGTGCTTTGGGAAGAAAACAACACCGTGCCAATTCTAGCCATCGAAAATGTCTCTCAAACCTACAATGGCGAGTACGACCAGAAAAAATTAGACTATGCCGAATTAGGATTCCTATATTATGTAATTTATGATGGCGACAGTTATTATCCACGCAAAGGGGAGCCCTTTGAGGTTCATCGCTTGGTAGATGGGGTGTATGTGCGTCAAAGCGGGAATCCAGTGTGGATGCCAGAAATTGGTTTGGGAATTGGTACAGAGTTAGGAACTTATCAGGATTGGAGTCGGGAATGGCTTTATTGGTATGACCTTCACGGGAAACGGTATCCCTCCCCAGAGGAAAGAACTGAACAGGCTGAGCTGGAAGCAGCTCAAGAACGTCAACGGGCTATTCAAGCTGAACTGGAAGCATCTCAAGAACGTCAACGGGCTATTCAAGCTGAGCAACGGGCTGCGGAAGCTGAACAGAACCTTGATGCTTTGAAAGCTCAACTAAAACAACTGGGGATGAATCCTGAAGATTTTATGAATGGTTAGGTGGAACAAGCAACTAGTCATACCAAATTCCCCTTGAAAATCCCCTTGATAATCTACTCTATAATCTAGTCCTTGAGATGCAGACGAAAGTTTTTATAGCCACAACAACTGACCCACCCCATGTCTCAACCCAAAGTCTTCATAACTCGCCGCCTTCCTGATACCAGACTCGAACAACTCCACCAAATCGCCAATGTGGAAATCTGGCCAGAGCGTCAACCGCCTCTCTACGAGGTCTTGCTCAACAAAGTTAAAGAAATCGATGGCTTACTGTGCCTACTCACAGATTCCATTGACAAGCAAATCATCGAAGCTGCACCATCCCTGAAGGTAATCAGCCAATTAGCAGTAGGTTACGACAACATTGATATCTCTGCTGCCACCATCCGGGGTATCCCCATTGGTCATACTCCTGGTGTTCTGACTGAGGCTACAGCTGACTTAGCCTGGACGTTACTAATGGCAACAGCACGGCGAGTGATTGAAGCAGATAAATTTGTACGTGCTGGTCATTGGCAGACTTGGGAACCTACTTTATTGCTAGGACCAAACATCAGCGGTGCTACTTTAGGAATTGTTGGCTTTGGACGCATTGGTCAAGCTGTTGCTCGTCGTGGGCGAGGGTTTGATATGGAAATTCTTTATTACAGTCGGCATCGACGGGACTCAGAATTAGAAGAATCCCTTGGTGTAAAGTATGCTGAATTCGACGTGTTGCTAAGGGAATCAGACTTTATTACCATTCACACTGCTCTGTCTGAAGAAACCTACCATCTATTTAGTACTCCCCAGTTTGAGCTGATGAAATCCTCGGCTATCTTGATCAACACCGCACGAGGAGCAATCGTAGATCCAGAAGCATTGTACCAAGCTCTAAGCAATGGTCAAATCGCTGCTGCTGCTCTGGACGTAACTAAACCAGAACCTATTCCCATGGATAGTCCGTTGTTGACCTTGGATAATCTGATCATTACCCCTCACATTGGCAGTGCAACCTACCAAACGCGATCGCAAATGGCTACGATGGCGGTGAATAATCTTATTGCTGGACTTTTGGGTAAGCCATTACCCTATTGTGTGAATCCACAAGTGTATTAGATTAAATCAGTTTCCTTGATTTCTAGGGTCTGTCTGCAAACTACTCGATGAAGAACAGTAGGGGGTAAGACCGTTGTAATTTATCATTGCTTCCCGTACTTCCCCTGGCTCCCTTGCCTCCCCTGCACCCCTAAACCAAGGGTGACGATCTCGAACTTAGGTAAAAGAAATCTGTAGGTTTATAATTTCCGAACCTATCGGTGAGAAGTTTAAAAAATACCATAGCTTTCATGTCCAACCTGCGGAATGTAGGCTATAAGTCGCTGATTAAGATGTTTTGAAAACTTCTCGGGAGTGCAAATGACTGAAAATTCTTCTGAAAACCCCTTGTTTGAAAGCCCAGGCAGTAACAGTTCAAATTCTTCTGAGGCGGAACGTGCCCTGGAGCGTGAAGCTCAACTACCATTGACGGGATGGCAGCAGGAGGTGTCAAGGGGGCTCGAATACGGGCTGGAAGCAGCACAGAGTATTAGCGATCGCACTATTCCCACCTTTTCCCGTGGTGAACTACCTCACTACGCTGGCATCAATACCTTCCTCAAAGCGCCCTATCTCGAAGATGTTCGCCAGGTTGAGTCATACGATGTAGCCATTGTCGGGGTTCCCCACGACTCGGGAACCACCTATCGCCCTGGAACCCGCTTTGGTCCCCAAGGCATTCGCCGCATTTCTGCCTTGTACACCCCTTACAACTTTGAGTTGGGGATTGACCTGCGAGAGCAAATTACCCTCTGTGACGTGGGAGATATTTTTACCATTCCAGCCAACAACGAAAAGTCATTTGACCAGATTTCTAGAGGCATTGCTCACATCTTCAGCTCTGGAGCGTTTCCAATCATTTTGGGAGGAGATCATTCCATCGGATTTCCTACCGTTCGGGGTATTTGTCGGCACTTAGGGGACAAGAAAGTTGGCATTATCCACTTTGATCGCCATGTAGATACCCAGGAAACCGACCTGGATGAGCGGATGCACACCTGCCCTTGGTTTCATGCAACTAACATGAGGAATGCTCCAGCCAAGAACTTAGTGCAACTGGGCATTGGCGGTTGGCAAGTACCTCGCCAGGGAGTCAAAGTTTGCCGGGAGCGGGCAAGTAATATCCTGACAGTAACCGATATCACTGAAATGGGATTAGACGCAGCGGTAGAGTTTGCCCTCGAACGGGCACTAGACGGTACCGACTGCATTTATATCAGCTTCGATATTGACTGTATCGATGCTGGTTTTGTTCCTGGTACAGGCTGGCCCGAACCGGGCGGACTCCTGCCGAGGGAAGCTCTGTATCTACTGGGCAAGATTGTTCAGCAGGCTCCTGTTTGCGGTTTGGAAGTAGTGGAAGTCTCGCCGCCCTATGACATCAGCGACATCACTGCCCTGATGGCAACTCGCGTCATCTGTGACACAATGGCGCACCTAGTGCTATCCGGTCAACTGCCGCGCCAGGAAAAACCCTCCTATATTCATCCAGAAGCGCAGCCGGAACTAGTAGATTGGACTTGAAGGTGGATTTCAACAATGCATGAGACTGACATGACTAAGGCACTAATTGTGACCTTGCGCAATTGGTGGCAAGCACAGCCAGAGCGACCCAAAATTTCCTGTGTGCATCTGACAGTAGGCCAGTTCAGTGGCGTCGAACCCGTGAGTTTGGAATTCGCCTTTAAAGCTCAAATTTCCAACACCTTTTTGTCTGGTGCGAAACTGGTGATTCAGGAAACCCCATTAATTGCCTTTTGCCATAACTGTCAACAAGACTATCGGCCTAATATTGATAGTCAATACGCTTGCCCAAAATGTAAATCACCAATGGAAGACATCCGCTCTGGGCGAGAATTAAAGATTGACCGACTCGAATACTGTGGCTCTGCTGTTGAACCCAATGTAGCAGAGCTTTGATGCAGCTCTGGAAATTAACCTGCTCCATTAGATTGATTTATGAATTACCCCAATAATAATTAGAAGGGTAATCAAAAAGCGATCGCTAGGAGCTGTAAGCGATCGCTTTTTGGTATTTGTTACTAACTTTTGACAAAGTAGATAAAAATCCAGACTTTGAGGTAAATAACTTGTATTGTGGGTAGATAATCAAGGAATTTTTTTTAGCTGCTTCATCAAGACATTGAAGTATTAATTTAGATCATTTTATTTTGGTAAATCCCCAGTTAATCCGGTTAAAATTGGGAGATTTTTAAAGTTTTTTTTCAAAATTGTGGTATATAGTTTTACAAAATTAAACCATTATTAAGCAATGCTAATAATCTCATTGCTGGACTTTTAGGTAAGCGATTACCCTATTGTGTCAATCCACAGGTGTATTAAAATAAATCAGTTTCCTTCAGTTCTAATTTAAGGAGACTTAATATGGATCCTAAAAAACCCATCCAATCAGGTATTTCAGATATTTCAGATATCCAACCAAAACCCTTTAGTCGCCGTAGTCTGCGCGAGAGGTTCTTCGATACCCTCAAGACTAAATACCCTAACATCCAAGCTCTATATGTAACAATTAATATCATAGCCATCTGGAGTGGTGTTGTCCTCATCTCGGATTCATGGGCACAAGGAACCAATTTGCTCGATGAGCCTGCCCCTGATTTTGCTCTAAAAGTGGTTATGCGTCACTTTGCTTTGTTAATGCTTGGTCTGCTCATGCTCTGGATAGATGACCTATCCTTGCAGGAGCTGGTAGTTATGAAAAAAACTCCTATAGAAAAAGATTTCGAGGAAATGAATTCGAGGGAAAAGCTCTTCTACCATTTCAAAACCAAATATCCCAACTTATCAACTATGTATACTCTGATCGCCATCATAATTTCCTGGTGTGGTATATGGGGGTTGCTTTGGGACATACCTATTCAACCTTTTTGGCGATCACTAATGACAATCTTTATAGGCTTCTTCCTGCTGTATATTGATGATTTTAAATTGGACGAACTAAACTAGACTAACTAAGTAGTAGGACAGCATTATAAATGCTATACTAAGAATTATTTATCACGAATTAGCACTGAGATTGAGCTACGTAAACCTTGGTACGATACGTCAAGTAAACTAAACCTTTTTCATCACACCAGCTGTTGTACAATTCCTGCAAATCAGAGATAAGTTTCTGGTGCGCTAATCCTTCCCGTGGGATATAGGAGACGCTCATAGCACGACCAATCAGACCATCTTTGTCTAGCGCTTGCTGATAAGAAAAGGTGTAGGAATAGACATTGGGAAACAATGGACTAGCTAGCAAGGGGTCTACCGAACACATACGGGATTCGGCGGGATGATGATTGGAGGCGATTTGCACTAGATGACTATAGCCTTGGGTAAAATCATCTTGACGGTTGCGGTCATTCCATACCACAGCTAATTTTCCAGTAGGCTTCAGGATACGGCGAAACTCTAGCAAACTTGGCTCTGGATCAAACCAATGGAAGGATTGAAAGCAAGCGACTAAGTCAATAGATGCATCAGGTAAGTTGGTCTGTTGAGCAGTTCCATTCCGGAATTCAACCAATGGATCGGTGCTAGCAGCTTCTCTCATCTGAGTATTGGGTTCGATGGCAATAACTCGCACTCCCCGTTGAGCTAGTAGCCGAGAGGAAATTCCTGTTCCTGCACCAATATCCGCAGCTAGCAGTTGCCCTCTGTTCTCAAGTCCTTCCAGAATCTTGTCGATAGCTGCAGCTGGGTAACTGGGTCGGTATTTGGCATAATCTGTCACCAGTTCAGAAAATCGACTCTCTGGGTTCATCTGGTGTAATGGTGTTGTCTGAAGGTTCCTTTCGCCCATGATTTATACCAATCAGGATTTAGGCAATCACTATACTTGTAGGGTAGGGTACTAGTTGTGTTGCCAGATTAGCAATTTTGACAAAGATTGATATAACCCGTGACTTGAGATGATTTTAGGCTTCGATCCAGGACGAGATAAATGTGGTGTAGCAGTAATGGAGAAAGAAGGTCAGGTGCTAACCCATGAGGTAGTGGCTTCAGGAAATGCGATCGCAAAACTCCAGCAACTGTGTCAACAATTCCCCATTGAAACCATTGTGATGGGAGACCAAACTACTGCCAAGAGATGGAAACGGAAAATCCAGGAGGAATTACCAGCATCAGTACCTATTGTCCTGGTAGATGAGCGCTACAGTAGTTTAGAAGCTCGCCCACGCTACTGGCAAATGTATCCTCCCAAAGGGTTCCAACGCCTTATCCCCCAAGGAATGCGCCAACCTCCTCGACCCATTGATGATATTGTGGCAATTTTGTTAATCGAGCGCTATATAATCAAAAGCAAAAGCTAAAAGGGATATCGTCGTCTTCCTTTGGGCATGACCTATTGACGGGATGCTCAAGCCTTTTCTAATTTTCCCCTATTATCCCTTCTGAGACTATAGCATTTATCAGAGTAATGAGGTACAAATTTTCCCCATTCCCCATTCCCCATTCCCCATTCTCTACTCCCTACTCCCTACTCCCTACTCCCTACTCCCCATTCTCTACTCCCTACTCCCTACTCCCTACTCCCTACTCCCTACTCCCTACTCCCTACTCCCTACTCCCTACTCCCTACTCCCTACTCCCCAGAAAAAAAGTACCTCACGGAATTGAGACATGCTAGAGTTCAGCTCGAATGGTAAAAGCATAGTTTCCTCCTGGTTCGAGCTGGTAATCCCACTGTTCTAAAAATCTGCCAAGGGGTTCCTGAATCAAGGCACGGCCTAGAGAGGGGGTGACTAACAGCTGACTTATCCGAAAATGCCATTGAAACTCCCATTCATAGTCTGCGGCTTGGACTTCCCCTTCAATCTTGCCCTGTTGCCAGCAGTGCCGCGTAATTCTGACGTAGGCAGTGGTTTCAGGCAAACCCTTTGCACTCACAATGGTAAAAATTCCTAATCTGCTTTAAACACATAGGTTAGCAGACCTGTTGGCAGATAAGTCAATAGGGATCAACCCGAATGTGGTATCAGTCTGGGTGGTTGATGCCCAAGGCAACCAGGTGCTGATGGATGCTTTTTACAAAACCCTTCCACGCATAAAAAATCACGCTTTACTCAATCCCTACAGCAAGCACAACTCTACCTGGCTCTTGACTCCTGAATAAAGTGACCCCTCAGTACTGGTCACCATGTCTTCTGATTGGTAATGCTTTTAGGTAATAGTTAAAATAGATATTGCTTGAGATTAAATCCCTGCAATATGCACCACCACCTCCCGGTAGTGAGCCTGTCGGCGATGCTCCCAAATATAAATGCCTTGCCAGGTTCCCAGGAGCAATCTCCCTTGAGCAATAGGAATCTGTTCCGATGTTTTGGTCAGTGCAGTGCGGATATGAGCAGGCATATCATCGGGACCTTCCGCACTATGGCTATAGCTTTTGCCATCTTCTGGTACTAATTTAGCAAAAAAGTTTGATAAATCCATGAGCACATCAGGATCAGCATTTTCCTGAATTACCAAACTTGCCGAGGTATGACGCAGGAAAATCGTACACAATCCAGTCTCGAGTCCTGATGTAGCAACCACGGATTGAACTTTCCCGGTAATGTTGGAGAACGATTTACCGGTAGTCCTAATTTTGAGTCGTTGTTGATAATGAGTCATAGAAGGGTTGGTTAATCGAGCCACGGCTACCCGAGCTGTTTCAGTTCCTCCGATGGTGTTTCGGAGGTTTCTGTGGCTACAGCTGTTGGTGGATTGTCAGGAGACTTATCCACCACAGGTGTTTCAGAGGTTTCTGTGGCTACAGCTGTTGGTGGATTTTCAGCAAACTTATCCACCACAGCAGCAGTTTCTGATGACTCTATAGTATCTTCTGATAACGACTCAGGGACAGTTGCCAATTCTGCAGCAGTTTCTGATGACTCTATAGTATCTTCTGATAACGAAGTATCTTCTGATAACGACTCAGGAACAGTTGCCAATTCTTCCGTATACAGCTTATCGAGTTGAGCAGCAGTTTCTGATAACTCCGGCTTTTCTGCTGATTCTGGCTCAGTTGCAGATTGATTGTCACTCGACTCATCTGCCTGCTGGGAATTTTCCAATGCCTCGGGATTCTCTGGTTCCCCTTCACGCCAAGGGGAATCATAGTGATTCCAAGGCAGAATAGGCTCGTTGGGCAGGTTACGGGTCAAGACAGTGATGTTCTCTGGGTCTGGTTCCGGTAAACTCAAGGGTTCTCCGGAGGGTTTTTTATTAACCTGTGAGGGTTTTTTATTAACCTGTTTAGAATTCATAGTCTCAGCGAAAGCCAACAATACATCACATCAGTTTAAGCGCAGGAATGCAAAACTCTGCTATGACATTCAACGTAATAATCAAGGCAACCCCCCAAGTTACATAAGCAGAATACTTCAACGATAGAGAAAAATCTTCTAATCGCTGCCTGTTTGCATTATAAGTCTCTACTAGATTAACCAGCATCTGTAGCTGGTATTGTTCTGGTGAGAGTACCAGGTAACGTTCTAGGAATTTTTTATCTCCCAAGTTGGGACTGACTGCGATCTGACGCGGGAGAAAAGCACGGATTAGTAGGGTAAAATTAAGCATAAATCCCAGTATCTCAGCAATACCAAAGGGGCTGCGGAAAAATACTAGTCCAGAGATGGTTAAACTCGTTAACAAGGCCCCATTAGTAACAAACAAGATATTGAGCTTTGTGGTCAAGGTTTGACTGCGCTCCCTTTGTTGATCAAGTACCATACGAACGTCTCGTGCTGCCAACTCTAGGCTGGGGAAAGAGGTCTGCTCTTTAGAGGTTTGCTCTTCAATAGTAGAGGTTTCTGGTGTGTCGATGGACTTTGGGATAGAATTATGGCTATTCTGGATCTGTTCTATAAGCGAATCTACGGTAGATATCATGGCAGGGGCTGTTTAGGCTATTTAGTGTAAGTCTGGAGGTAGTTAACAATATCTTTAGCAATCTTGTCTGTTCCATCCTTTACCAAGCTTTGAGATTTTCTGGGAGGCTTGGGAGTATGATGGAGGAATTCCCACTTGCCGTGGAAAAATTCTGTCGGTGTTAAAATCTGGTGGTGACCGTAGTCTTGCACCCCTTCTATTAGGATAGCGGCTTCAGCAAATCCCGAGCGGGTAACTGAAGAAATAGGTATATCCAGGCGTAAGGCTTCAGCAAAAGTACTGTATCCTGGTTTGGAAATCACTCGCGAGCACAAGGGCATGAAATCCACTGGTCGATAGTCGTGACCCTTGATTTTTAGTAAATTGGGTAAATCTGGTGCTTGAGAGTCAAATGTGATAAATTGCCAGTTAGGGAATCTAGATAGATTATGGTAAGGAATTTGTTCCAACCCTAATCCCCCAAAGGTAAGTAAAGCAGTTTTAAACTCTGGAGACTTCAGATCAAAATGCTTCCTTAATTGATCTGTACTGTAGCCTGGGGATCCCCCTGTTAACCCCACATCGGTGATCTGGGTGAAGGCGGTCATGGGTTCATGTAAAGGAAGGCGAAATAAGCGATCGCATTTTCCATAATACTCACTGATCCAATCGGCAATCTCAGCAAACTCTCCTCCCCAGTCTCGATAGATGAAGTCCCAGCCAAAATTACTCATCATCCAACAGGGAATGTCAGCCGCTTGAGCAATACCTACAGCTAAGGGGGGAATATCAGCTAAGATCAGCCCGACTCGATTGTTACGAATAAAGTCAACCTCACTAGCAATTATTGATCTAGCATTGGAACGAATTTGCTGTAGTTTGGTTAACGTTACCTCTTTATCCATTGTTAAGCTGTCGGTTTGAATAACACCAACATCAAAAGCCCGTGGGCGATGAATAAAATCCCCGGGAATGTAGGATTCTAATAACCAGCGTGGTATTGTTGTTACTAGAATCAGTAAGATATCCGGACACAGTCGTTGAATAGCCGCAGCTACGGAGGCACTACGTACAGCATGACCAAAACCGTGGCTAGTGATAGCGATGTATAAAACTGGTCTAGACATTCTAGGAGCTCAGGTATTGAGTTAATTGAAGGCTTTTATGCAGGCTAACAAAAATAAACCACAAGTGGCTAACTTTGGCAGTTACTACCTTGATTATAATTTCCACACTTTAAAATCAAATTCAGCAAAAAATTTAAAGTTTATTGTTTAAGGAGTTGAAAACGTGCTGGAATATATCACTTTACCGAACAACGTTTTGCCACCTGTAGCTCCTTATTCCCACGCTGTTCGGGCAGGAGATTTTCTATTTGTGACGGGACAGCTAGCTGAAGACCCTGTCACTGGAAAAGTAATAATTGGGTCAATTGAGGAACAGACTAAACAGGTAATGGAAAACTTGAAGCTAGTTTTAGACCATGCTGGCACTAGCTTCGCTCAGGTAGTTATGGCTCGCATTTTTGTGACTGATTTTAGATACTACCAGACAGTTAATGACTTATATGTTTCTTATTTTAACAAGAATCGGTTACCTTGTCGAACAACGGTTGGAGTCATAGGTCTGGCTGGTAATGGTGATGTAGAAATTGATTTGATTGTTTATTGTGGTGATTAATGATAATGGTAAATTACGGCGGTTTGCAATTCGATGAGGTACAAATTATGGGCTTTTAGGGAGCAGGGACTGAGGCCGTTGGCCACGCGGGGCGCGTTCGGAGCAGGGAGTAGGGAAGAGGGAAGAGGGAAGAGGGAAGAGGGAATAGTGAAGAGGGAAGAGTTAAAAAATCCCGTGTACCTGATAGTTATGAAAAACGCTGTATCAAGGATTTAGCTATTAGATTTAGCTATTAGCATTCAGCTTGCCCGCTTCGCCCATGGGAAGCTAATCGGCATTTAACTTTATAACTGTTAATAATTATTTGGCTTGTTTTATTGGATAGTTTAGTGTTTTTTTTCTCGAACAACCCGAATTCCCTCCCAAGCTGGCATTCGACCAGTTCGTCGCTCATCCATTAATAAAAATAATGTGTAAATTGGAGCAATTTTATCCCTATTACTGGCATATTTACGGCTGAATTCTTGACAATTTTGAACCGTCAAATGAACAGGTTTTAGGATTTCAGGATTGGTAGCAGCTTTTTGATAAATATCAGCTCGCACACTCCAGGCAATAAATACTAACAGCACATAGAAGCGAAGTAATTTAAGATCTGGGTTTTCGTATCGCTCAAGGTTGAAGTTGAGGTAGGGATTGAGGTTGATATATTGACCTAGGTTGAGGTCTTTGTATAGGTCTTGGTATGGCTCAAGGTTTTGGTAAAGGTATCGATCGAGGTCGAGGTTTTGTTCAAGCTCTTGGTAAAGATTTCGGTATTGGTAGAGGTTAAGCTCTAAATATCGATAGAGTTGGATATCTAGGTATCGGAACAGTTCTAGTTCCCCCTCCAAGTTTAGGTTTAAATCTAGAGCTATATCTAGTTGAACAACATTAGCTAATTGTTTTTGCCAATTTTTCCACTTAGCTGCTTTTATGCCCACAATCAGGTTGTGTTCTTTTTCCTGGCACCAGCAGCCTACTGGCTGTTCAATCGCTTGGTACTCCTGTGCTTCATCGGAAGTGGGCAATCTGTACCTGAATCCTGGTGTTGAGTAGTTTTGAGTCAACCATTTACAAAATGCTTCGGCATCACTAGCTCCAATTCCAGTAATTGGCTGATTTCCCTCTAACGCTATAAACCGTTTGCTTTCCCAATGATCTGGCTGATGATACTCACCTGCTGCTAGGGTTTCATCCAAAAATAATTGATACTCAGCACAGGTAATATAACTCAAGCCAATTTCGATTCTGTCATCAATCCGGAATAGTTGATTCAACCGCCTAGATAACTTAACCTCTGCAGCTAACTGAGCAATTTCTGGATTAGGGGATGCTAAATCGGCTGCTAGGACTTGTTCAAGTTGTTGCTCTAGCTTAGGCTTAACGGTCAACCCTTGCGCTAGGCAATCATAAGCAAGAGCTAAAGACTCTTCTGTAGCCTTTTCCAAGGCTGCACTAATCAAGTTAGTGCCATCAGCATCCGACGCCCAGAAGCGGATAGTTTCAGTCCACCAGGGATTATCCACGTTTTTAGTCAAGATCTGCTCTTGGTTCAGTTCCTTTACCTGAGCAGCGGCTAAATAGTCCTGAAAACTCTGGTGAGCAAACTCGTAAATCCCTAGCCTTCTTTCCACTAATAACCCAGTAGCTGTCTCTATATGCTTAAGAAATTCCTTTGGTTTTAGCGGACTCCCTGCCACTGATGCTAGGTGCTCTTGACTATCAGATGGGGTGAATTCACAAGTTTCCTGTTCCATCAACCCTAGTGCTAGTCTTTGTAACACTGATTGTTTTTGGACAGTTGTTAGCGGTCTAGGGATATTCTGAGCTGATGACACCTCCAGCAATACATGGCAAATTTTGCTGTAAAGTTCTCCCCGACGCTCTGGTAATAAGATGCTACCGCAAGCGTGAAGGGTAGCTATCATAGTTAGCAGCAGTGGGTTGCTTGCCATTGAAGCTATCGAGGGATTATTTCTAATCCGCTCTACTAAATCCTCAACTTGCTTCTGAGCTGATAATTGTTTTCCTCGACTACTAATCTTAGTTTGTGGATACCAGCCCTGAATAAATTGCTGAATTTGGTTGAAATTGAATGGTTGTACTTCTAAAACTGTTTCGATCTGCGACCCGAGTATACTACGATAGCCCTGGTGACGATATGTCAGGATAAAAGCAGTTTGGGGATAGGTTTGCATCTGCTGGTTAACCCATTGACTCACCTGCTGACGCTGATCCGGATCAGCTACTTCATCCAACCCATCCAACATCACTAAGCATTTGCCATTTTCTAACTGATCCCGAAACCAATTAGCAGGAGGTTTCTCCAAGCCTGCGGATTGACCCAATCCTGGTAATGACCCTTCCTCAACTTGTTTCGTAACTAGCTGTGCCAATAATGGTGTTTGCTCACTAGTAATGCGATCGCAACTATTCCGCAAATCTACCAGTATAGGAATTAGTTTTGGCGCTTTATACTGGCGGTGAGCATTGTTGGCATAGGTCAGGGTCAAATGCTGCAACGTAGTGGTTTTTCCTGACCCTGGGGGGGCAATGATTGCCAAATGTCGATAGGCTGGTCTTTTAGGTATTTTGGCGATAAAATCCCAAATTTCCTGACTGATCTGAGATTGATGGGAGTTTGTCCATGGGTTAGGTCTATTACCTGGAATTTTTGTAGCGAATCTTAGGGGGACAAATACCTGCTCGAATGAGAGCCTTGATAGCCTTGTGTTTAACACTACCGTCTTCAAGTCACGAAAACCGTAGACTAAGCTTTGGTAATACTTGTCTTGAAACTGTGAGGTTGATTTTCCGTCGTGAAACTGTGAGGTGAATTTTCCCCACAACCCCATGACCAAGTTTTCTTCTGGTTCCAAAGCTTTCTCATTTGACTTGTTTTGGAACGATGGCTTGTCCGACATGTTTTCTGGCATAGTGATGCTACTGCTACAAAGCCCCTTGCTTTCGAGTGTAAGCGAGTCTAATACTAAGTTGCCGCTTAAAGATGTAATTTACTGGTAAGACTATCCTTGAATTTGACTTTTAACCGTCAACTGTCAACCCTCAATCCTCTTGGGCAAAAAACCGTTGCAATAGTGACCTAGTAACAACCCAACTTGCTGTAAACACGCTTACTCGATCACACTGCTGATCAATTCTAAATTTTTATAAACAATGCTATATTTTAAATATATATTTTTAACTATTAGTAATATAATTGAGTTTTTAGCATTTTATCACTCTCATTCTTTGTCTGTCATTTGTGATATCTTCGTTCGTGTCGTATTACTTTGTAAAAATGTTAGAATAGATAGTCAATGAATGTAGCGATTAAGCGAGTCCTATCACCCCTAAAACCTTACCTACGCTGGGCAATCTTAGGTGGGACATTATTCTTTTTAGCAAAAGCCTTGAAAGACAACTGGCAAGAAGTGCTAGCGATTCGGATCAGCACTTCTGGATGGACTTGTTTAGCGATCGCTGTTGGCGTGACATTGGTAGCCCACACCTGGACTGGCTGGGTTTGGCATTGGATACTCCGGGAATTCGACCAACAACCAGGGCTTGGATGGTGTATCCGGATCTATCTGAAAGTTAACATTGCCAAATACTTACCAGGTAACGTTTGGCACTTCTATGGTCGGATCTGGGCAGCGAAAACAGCAGGAGTTCCATTGGGAGTAGCTACTCTGAGCGTGTTAATGGAACCTCCCATGATGGCAGTAGGTGCTTTATTGCTGGCTTTGATCAGCTCTCCTTTGGCCAGCCGGATCATTCAACTCCCAATTCTGTTTGCTGTACTGATACTGATTCATCCTTGGTGTTTAAACCCATGCCTACAGTATTTAGCTAAATTAACAGGCAAGAAGAAAAGCATTGAATCAGATGAAGATCAGATTATCCGGGTCAAGCGCTACCCAATCCTACCATTGTTGGGGGAATTGGGCTTTTTGGGATTGCGAGGTTCAGGGTTTTTGCTTACCCTGTTAGCCTTAAGCCCAATCACTCCCAGCCAACTCCCCCTGTTGCTTAGTGGGTTTAGTGTAGCTTGGCTGTTGGGCTTAATTGTCCCAGGGGCACCAGGGGGAGTTGGGGTATTTGAAGCCACTGCAGTGGGTTTACTAGAGCATGACTTTGCTCCGGCAGTGGTGCTGAGTTCGGTTGCCTTGTATCGTTTGATCAGTATTCTATCAGAAGTTAGCGGTGCGGCACTGGCATGGTTAA
The DNA here is from genome assembly GCF_001767235.1 of Moorena producens PAL-8-15-08-1. GTDB lineage: Bacteria > Cyanobacteriota > Cyanobacteriia > Cyanobacteriales > Coleofasciculaceae > Moorena > Moorena producens_A. Next base: position 636,308 of record NZ_CP017599.1, on the reverse strand, counting down.
ATGAACCTCCAAGCGATCGCTCTTCTAATCAAGATGAAGAATGAAGTCTTGATACTTCATTCTTGATACTTCATTCTTCATCGTGATAGGTAGAAGCGACATACAACTCTTTTAACTGTTTATCATCCACAGCACCTGGAGCATCGGTTAGCAAAGAACGTGCTTGTTGGGTTTTCGGGAAAGCAATCACATCGCGAATAGATTCTTCCCCAGCTAATAGCATTACTAGCCGATCCAAACCATAAGCAATCCCACCGTGAGGAGGGGCACCATAGTCAAAGGCTTCCAGCAGAAACCCAAACTTACTGTTAGCTTCTTCTTCAGACAAGCCAATAGCTTCAAAAACCTGTTGCTGAATCTCTGGCTGGTATATCCGGAGACTACCACCACCGATTTCTACCCCGTTCCATACTAAGTCATAGGCTTGAGCCCGAGCCGTTTTCACATCATCTAAATCATCAGGATGGGGAGCTGTAAATGGGTGGTGCAGTGCTTCTAAACGCTTTTGATCCGCATTCCACTCAAACATGGGGAAGTCTGTTACCCAGAGTAAGTTAATCTTTGTTGAATCAATTAATCCCAATTCTTGACCAATCACAAGTCGTAAGCGGTCGAGGGTTTTATTAACGATGTCAGCTGAACCAGCACCAAACAACAGCAAATGACCAGCAGTAGCACCAGTTGCCTCTAATAACTGCTGTTTTTGGCTATCACTTAGGTTATCCTTAATCGCCCCGATGGTATCAATTTCACCTCCTTCTCGCACCCGGATGTAAGCTATCCCCTTAGCACCAGCTTCGCTTGCTTCTTTGAATAAGTCACCGCCTGGTTTAATCCGGACATTCGATATAGCTTCATTACCACCAGGAATAGGTAGAACTTTGACTACACCCCCACTCTTTACTGCACCGGAAAAGACTTTGAAGCCAGAATCTTTCATCAAATCAGAGACATTGACTAGTTCTAAGCCAAAGCGAGTATCGGGTTTATCACTTCCGTAGCGTTCCATGGCTTGAGCGTAAGTGAGGCGGGGGAATGGTCTGGGGATATCAATACCTTTGACTGTTTTAAAAATGTGACATACTAATGTCTCATTAAGCTGGAGAATTTCCTCTTGGGACATAAACGACATTTCCATGTCCAACTGGGTAAACTCTGGCTGTCGGTCAGCTCTGAGGTCTTCATCCCGGAAACATCGGGCAATCTGGTAGTATCGATCCAGACCCGATACCATCAACAGCTGCTTAAACAATTGGGGGGATTGGGGCAGAGCGTACCACTGACCCGGATTAACACGGGAGGGGACAAGATAGTCTCTAGCACCTTCGGGAGTGGAACGAGTTAGCACTGGGGTTTCCACTTCGATGAAGCCTTGTTCATCTTCCAGGTAACGGCGAATTCCTCTAATCACCTGATGGCGCAGTTGCAGGTTTTTGCTCATGCGATCGCGTCTTAAGTCCAAATAGCGATACTTCAGCCGCAAGTCTTCTCGCACTGACTCAGTATCAGCACTGGACACCTGAAATGGCAACTGCTTACGCACTTTATTGAGCAGTTCAATGTGATCAGCGTAAATTTCTACCTCGCCAGTAGGCAATTTCGGATTAAGGGACTCGTCAGGACGCTTAGTAACTCGTCCGGTAACGTTTACTACATATTCATTGCGCAGGTGATCGGCATCGTTATAGGAATCAGGGGTACGCTCAGGGTCACTAACAATTTGGACAACACCACGAATATCTCGTAGGTCCAAGAAGATGACACCTCCATGGTCACGACGTTTCGAGACCCAGCCACAGAGGGTAACAGTTTCACCAATGTGCTGGTTTCGGAGTTCACCACAATAATGAGTTCGCATAGTTTTTGTCTATAATACTAGTTCAATTAAGTTACTTATCCGGCTAAACCCTGGCGCGTGATAGTCTTAGATTCTCAGCCTCACGGATGATATGTGCTGTTTTACCAGCACTTGACTAGGATTAAAATCCCCCGCCAGTAACCCGACCCAGGCAATTTCAGGCACCACAAAGTCTGAATTATAGCTCATTTGACCCGAGTCTATGCCATAGTCTGACACTAGGCTTCCTGATCTGGGGGAGAAGGTTTCATAGGTCTTGTGTACCTTTGGGCTTATAGTTCCTAATATCCGAACCCAAGCCAGATCTCCGACGAATTTACTGCAACGACCGAGTATGGCAATTAGACCTTGATAATTGGCTAGACTTTCCCTATCACTCTATTTTCGAAAAATTCGATTGAGCAGTAACGTTTTGATGAGGAATGGATAACCATGACCATTAATACCGCCAAGCTGGAGACCATTATCCAAAATTTTGTTACCAGCACCAGTGAGGTTCAAGGAGCTGCTTTAGTTTCTCCTGATGGACTGCCTATAGCATCCAGTTTACCGAGCGAGATGGATGAAGAACGAGTATCAGCCATGTCAGCTGCTATGTTATCCCTAGGTGAACGGATTGGCTCGGAATTGTCCAGAGGTATTCTAGACCGCATTTTCGTAGAAGGTAATAAAGGTTATGGTATACTAACCAACTGTGGGGAGTATGCTGTTCTATTAGTCTTAGCCACCAAGGCAGCTAAACAGGGGGTGCTGATGCTGGAAATCAAGCGGGTGATTCCAGAGTTGAAGGTAGCTTTAGAGCCTCACCAGACCATTCCAGGAATTTATGAAACAAAACTCTAGCTAAAGTGCCACAGCAACGAGATGAAAGGTTGCCACTGCTTAGAGTAGGGTGGGTGAATTTTATCTTGACAGCTAGTTCAAGATAATGTATTACCTAGGATTTTTGGTAGAAATGGTGGCTGTGATTTGAATAATTTAACAAATCCTTTTGATTTTAGGTAACTCAAGATACCTATGGTGTTAACGGCAAGTCGCTATACTGGGAAAACTATATAAGCCCCAGGTTTGAGTTAAGCCTATTGCCAATTTCAGATTGCCAATGTCAGAAAGCCTGCTGAACCTCTCCTCTGTGATGCTTATATCTTAATTTTACGCATCAGTCATAAGATAGAATTTTTTTACTTTACACTTAGGGAATTACTAACCCAATGGTTAGAATTGTATTGTCAAATAATTAAAATTTAATAACTTTAATATAAAATCCGAAAAAATCGATCAAAAAAAATAGATTATTCATTATGTATTGTGACTATCAATAAACTTAAGCCTAGTAATAGGTGACTTTCTTTCTTATTGGCAAGTAATGGCTATCACGAGTTCTTTAGCGGAATTTTCCCTCCCAGAATTGTTTCAGTTCCTCGATCAAGGAAACAAAACTGGATTACTAACCCTCCGATTCAAGCTAAGTAGGCATAGTCAAGAAATAAAAGCTCGACATATTCTACTGCGCCAAGGTCGGATCTTGGCAGTTAGCCATCGTCTGGATAACCAATGCCTGCTGAAAATGATGTGTCAGCGGGGTTGGCTGAGCCCTGAGGTAATCAATGAACAGGTAAACCGATGTCCGGCCAATAAACCTATTGGTCTGTACTTGAAGACTAAGGGATTTCTGCATCCAGAGCAGTTGAGACTACTATTTCATGCCCAGGTGCTACGCTCAGTTTGTGGCTTATTCAGGCTCAAAGATGCTAAATTTAGGTTTGACTCTAAGGCAACCTTGCCCACGATAGAAATGACGGGTTTAAGCATCTCAGCTACCAAAGCTACTCTAATTGGTCTGCGAGCTCTACCAGATTGGACTGGATTAGCAGACAAGCTACCTGAGACAACCTCAGCACTATCTAGGGCGATGGTCGGTCATCGGCAGTTAGGGCTAGACCCTATGGAAGCTGCAGTTTGGAAATTAGCCAATGGGTCAATTCCCCTGACTGATATTGCTACTCGGTTGGGCAAGTCTCTGGAAACGGTTCAACAGATATCCTTCCGGCTGATTAGCGTGGGTTTAGTCGCAGAAGTGCCTATGCTGACTTCATATCAACAGAACTATTGGCAATCACAGGAATTAGAGCCAGTCGCCGTTGGGGCAAATCGAACTGAGGAGGACAATCCTCAAGAGCTGAGCAATCGCTTTGTGCAACACTTACTTGGTTTCTTAAGGAGGTAATTAAGGATTAATAACAGCTAGGTACTTTTTGGACTTAATGGTAGTTTTTCTGCAATCAGAGCATAATAATCCTAATCCTATGGTTGACAATAGTGTTGTAGTGTTTCCGATTCTACTTCAGAACGGCTAACAGCAAATAAGCGTGGAAATTATGCGTCTAGTTGTAACCGGTGCCGTGGGTGCTGGAAAATCCTCTTTCATTCGCTCGGTTAGCGAAATTGATGTAGTGGATACAGATTGCCTAGCAACGGACGTGACAACTAAAATTAAGCAAAAAACTACAGTAGCGATGGACTTTGGGCGTTTGCAATTTGCTCAAGATATGGCGCTACATTTATATGGTACTCCAGGACAGTCTCGCTTTGATTTCATGTGGGACATCCTGATTCGGAAAGCGCATGCTTACATACTCCTTGTTGATGCCCATCGTCCCAGTCAGTTTAGCTCTTCCCGTCGCCTGCTCAGTTTTATGGGACAGCGTGTGAAAATTCCCCTAGTGATTGGTCTAACCCATGTCGATTGTGAAGGAGCTTGGTCCCAAGAGGATGTAGCGATCGCGTTGGGCTTTGTGGATGAAAGCAATCGACCCCCGATGGTCAGCCTCAATGCCAATCAACGAGATTCTGTGATTCAAGCATTAATAGTGCTAGTACAATATATCATTAAATGCGACATCTCCCACACTCCCCCTAATCGCTAGAGTGTGGGCTGATCGCCGTAAAATCTAAATTTAGGATCTAGCGATAGTGACAGCTCCTACACTGACTCTGCTCTTACAGAGCCGCTCCGCGAACGAGTTCAGTGTAGGCTTCCCAGCCAATCCGGGCATCCCTTAGGAGGCGCTGGGCTTTAAGAACGGACTGCCCTGCCGCTCTGTTTTCTTGGTCTTTTTTTTAAGAGTGTTTTGCTGACAAACCAGCATTTTCGGCTTTGTTTACCAGTAAATATATTATAGCAATTCCATGGATACCCTGTGCAAAATTCATCCCACACCTAATGCTGCGCATTAGGTGTGGGATGAATTTTGCCGGACAGCTAAGTTTTGGTGTCTTTAAGCCATTTTGAGGTGTTTTTTGAGAACTAGCAACTTAGGTTAGTAGTAGGGATGGCTATAAATCCATAGATTTTCCAGCAAACCTTCATCGAGCGTGAATTTCTCAATTTCTATTACTCAATTGGTTCTCGAGTGGTGACAAAGGACTAATAACAACTGAAAGCGGTGCGACCTAGCGCTTTGAAAAAGGGCTAGGGAAGGCCCACCAAGAGCATGACTTACGAATTTGAGTCGAACTTGGTATTATTACTGGACTAGTGTTCTCGAAGGACAGAGGCTTCATCCCCACCCTTTTGTTAAAGGAGTGGTAAAGCCACTGATCCGCGCGTTGTGATCAAAGATGGGGTGCGACCCCGCGCTTTTTCAAAGCTTTGGGTGAATGCGCACCAACAGAGCGTTGAGTGAAGGCCCACCAACAGAGTGGCTTGCTGAAAAGGTGATCGGGTGATCGGGTGATCGGGTGATCGGGTGATCGGGTGATCGGGTGATCAGGTGATCGGGTGATCAGGTGATTGGGTGATCGGGTGATTGGGTGATGGGAAGAAAGTACTACCCATGAATGCAAGTTGGTATGAGTAAAGGTTAAATGAAAAAACAGAAGGAAAATCCGATCTTCCGTTGTTCCGTTTGCCTGATCCCAATCCCCAACCCTGTATTCTCACAAGGCTTTCTTTAGTATCTTCATAGTTCGGTGCTCTGGAAAGAAGCTCAGCCTCCATCAAATAGCTGCGGTGGGACCCCGCGCTTTTTCAAAGCTTTGGGTGAATGCGCACCAACAGAGCTTTGGGTGAAGGCTCACTAAGACAGGGAAGGCTCACTTCTCAATTGGACACAATCTTTACACACTCTTTACAGAATTTTGAGATGATCCAGTGCAACTAGCCGTTACTAATGGTAAAACCCAAATAGTGATGAACACACATCAAGAAATTATATATAGCATCTGTCAAAAGAGGTATATTTTTTAGTGTTCTGTGTTTATCCAAAATTTGTAAAGGACTAGGCTTACAGCAGGATTGTTCATGAGACTTTTGCTGGTAGAGGATGACAATGCTCTAGCTCTAACCTTGAGTAAAGTGTTGAGAGAGCAGAATTATATTGTAAATATTGCTGGAGATGGGGAAGAGGGTTGGGAGTATGCTCAAGCCTTTACCTATGACCTGATTGTGCTGGAAGTGGATTTACCCAAGCTCGATGGTATCAGCTTGTGTAAGCGACTACGGCAGGCAAGCTATGATAGAGGGATTTTGCTGTTGCTTTCTCAAGCAGCTATTGCTGAGCAAGTCAAGCTTAATGCTGAAGCTGATGATTATATTGTTAAACCCTTTACAGCCAAGGATCTGTTGACTCGGATTAGGACATTACTGCGTCACCACAGTGTTTCTGGATTAAGGCTACTGGAATGGGGTGATGTTTGCCTAGACCCGAGTACCTGTGAAGTAACTTATAAAGGGCAACTGCTCCATCTCTCACCAAAGGAATACGGTCTTCTAGAACTATTCCTGAGCCATCCGCGCCGAGTATTTAGTCAGAGTATCATTCTCGAACATCTGTGGTCATTTGAAGACCCTCCTTCACCAGAAACAGTTAGGGCACATGTTAAGGGGTTAAGGCGCAAGCTCAAGAGTGTTGAAGCTGATGATGTGATTGAAACTGTCTATGGTATGGGCTATCGCCTCAAGAGCTTACCGAGGAGCAAGATAAAGAAACTCAAACCAACCCCAACAAGGTTCAATCAGCCTTGGGAACGTTCTAAAGGAACCATGTGGCGTCAGTTTGCCACTGTAGAACAGGCGGTTAATGCTCTCGAAGCCGGACATCTTACTGAGGAGCTGCGAAAACAAGCCCAGCAGCAAGTCCACAAGCTGGTGAGAGCTTTAGATAAGTTTGGCTTAGTGGAAGGATCACGGCTAGCCCAAACTATTGAGTACTGGCTACAGGAAGTCAGTATAACCAAGACCAGGAACTCCGGTAAACGGAGATATCGGTCAAGACGCAGGAACTATGACAACCAAATAGAATTACCTAGTCCTCAATTACAGCAACTAAGCTCCCCAACTAATATTCAAAATCTGGCATCTTTGGTAGCACTTCTGTCTGAAGAACTCCAGCAACCTCCATCAGCATGCTCTGGTGATGTCAGTAGTGAGTTGGAAGATAATTCAACCATTACTGTCTTAAAAGAGCCTGAACTAACCGAAGATAATAGATCACAACCCCTGGCACCGGACCAATTACCAAAAAAGCTTCCATTGATTTTAGTTATCGATGGAGACGTGCAACTGACACAACAGTTGGAAAGAGAAGCAGTGAATTGGGATATGCAAGTAAAAGTTGTCCTAGATCCCAGGCAAGCCAGAATTGTCATGGATCAAGAAATACCTGATGTTGTGCTACTGGACTTGATGTTTCCCAATTATCGAGAGGACGGAATCGCACTCCTCAAATATTTCCAGAACCAATACCCTCAAATCCCAGTAATCGTTTCTACACAGCAAAATCGGTTTAGAGATCGCGTTGAGGTTGCTCGTCAGGGAGGACGGGCGTTTTTATCCAAACCTGTTACCCCAATACAGTTACTAGACACCGTTGAAGATGTCTTAAATCAAGACAGACCTTCCACCGCCAAAGTCCTGGCAGTAGACGATGATCCCCTAGTGCTCGAAAGTATACGACACTTCCTACAACCTTTAGGAGTGCAGATTATTACCTTAGAAGAACCCGATCAATTTTGGGAAGAGCTCGAAGGGACAGCACCTGATCTACTGATCTTGGATTTAGACATGCCCCAATTCAATGGGATTGAACTGTGCCAAGTTGTGCGCAATGATCGCATCTGGCATGGATTACCTATCCTATTGCTTTGTGAACACCAAGACTCTGAAACAATTCACCGCATTTATCAAGCTGGAGCTGATGACTATATCTTTAAACCGATAACGAAATCAGAGTTAGTCACCCGTGTTTTCCATCGTCTAGAGCGTACCAAACTGCTCCGTAGTTTAGGAGAAACTGACCAATTAACTGGTGTGGCTAATCGTCGTCAATCTACCATAGAATTCAACCGATTACTGCACTTATCCCAACGCTACCATCAACCTCTTTGCTATGCCTTATTGGATTTAAACAACTTAAAGCAGGTGAATGAGCAATATGGTCATGTGATGGGAGATAGAATTCTGAAGCGGTTAGGACAAATCTTGCGGCAAAAGTTTCGCAGTCACGATATAGTGGCCCGCTGGGGAGGTAAGGAGTTTTTCATCGGGATGTATGGTCTCAATCGACAGGCTGGGGTCAGAAGGCTCCAAGAAATTTTGGAGACTGTTAGTGAAGAATTTCATGACTGTGAGCTAGTGCAGGTAACATTTAGTGCTGGGGTGGCAGAGTACCCTGGGGATGGCACAGACATCGAAAGCCTTTATCGAGCCGCTGATGAGGCTATTGAGCGAGCCCAAGCCACTGGTCAAGATTGTGTATTCCCAGCTCAATCCCTAGCTGGAAACTTCACTCAGTAGTACTTTTTCATGAGTAAAGCGTTCTCTGCCTTAAACCAACCTGATGCGTGATCTATTAAACCCAATTGTTACCAGGTAGGAGGTGAAAAATGGAACCGATACATTCACATTTTATTCACAACTTACTCGACTATTTCACAATTGGGGATAATATAAAGATAGTTTAAAGATTATCGATTCAAAGATATTGATCTTTCATTTGGAGTTAGGCTCAAAAGTATAAAGCTTGAGAGTAGCCATCAAGCATAGGTCATTTTTAAGACCTCATTAGGGTGTAAAGCTTATTTAGTCGAATCCGACAATAGTTCTCAAGAGCGTGCTTTGCAGACTTTCCGTTGACCGTAGGTCACGCTACGCGAAAGGAATCGACGTTTATTGAGCTAACTCGCAAACCTTTGACCGTAGGTCACGCTACGCGAACGTTGCTTTGTTTCTAATCCGAATATTGGATGGTGAGTCAGGGAATGGTGGTTTTGTGTTGCGGCTCTACGCTTTGAAAAAGCTTAGGGTGAAAGCTCACCAAGAGATTGATTGTTGTGGGCTGTCTGAATGGGGCATCTAATCTAATCTCAAAAAAATAGGTTGCAACCCATAGAGTTTGTAGAGCTTACCCTGAATGGATTCTCGTACAGATATGCCCTTAAGGTAAGCCATTCTCGCCCTCGAGCGCGGTGGTCGTTGCTCTTTAGGAGCCGCCTTTGGCTAGACTAGCCTTTGCCATTAAGTATAGCCCTTCGATGAAGGGTAAAGTAGGTTGTTGATCCAGAGCCTATTGGCGAGCGCGTCAGTTGAAAGATTTTGATCCAACCCTAGTAAGCAATTACTGATCAGAGTCTCACTAAAAAATTAAGCCTGACTAATAGGGTATAAAACAGGGTATAGAACCGTTTATAGCCTATGAATTTGCTTTTCCCCTCGCTTGTTAAATATAAAATTTATTGGAAAATTTATCTGCCCATAGCAATAATTTTGGTATTCCAGATCTTAAGGTAGAAGCGTTCTAGGAAACTTTTTTACCAGCCTTAACATCGCTAGTGCATAATCAATCGATGGGTGAGACCCCTCATGAGTATATCGGTCTGACCTTTCGGAAACTGCTACCAATTATTGTTTCTCTCAAGATGGTAAATCAATTGATATGGGATTTAATTTCAAATTAACAAGCCACTCAGCTCATAGGACGTTGACGTTTACTTTGAAAAACTATTTTCAGGTGTTTTTTTAACAAATCTTAATATATTATAAATTAGTAATTTCCGCTAACCCTTTAGTATGAAGCAAATTAACAATTATGTCTGTTACAGGCCATTTAACCGATATTTCCCTACCAGAAGTGTTTCAGTTTATCGCCCAGGGACAAAAAACTGGTTTGCTAAGGTTGCTTCCCTTGCCAAGAAACCAAGTAACCCCTAGGAGAACTCATTATATTTGGGTGTATCAGGGTCACCTGGTGGCAGCTGCAGATCGGTTAGACAATCAAGGTTTGGTATCGCTGATTGTTAAACACTGCGGGGTTAGCGAACGGGTAATTGCTAAGTTAGCTCAGCTGTGTGCCATAGATAAACCTCTGGGTTTATGTCTTAAAACTCAGGGTGCTTTACAGGGTGACCAATTAAAACAGCTATTTCGAATGCAAATTCTACAGCATGTTTGTGCTTTGTTTCAGCTCCGAGATTGTCAGTTTAACTTTGAACAGAATGTACCTATACCAACACGAGAAATGACGGGTTTGAGTATGCCAACAAAAATAGCTATGTTGAAGGGATTGCGATCGCTCCGCAACTGGGAAGCTCTGGCAGATAAATTACCTGACCCGAATGGCGGTTTGGTCAGTATCAACGGTGGTCAACCTAAATACAGTTTGGACTCTATAGAGTGGCAAGTTTGGGAGTACACCAATGGCAATGTTTCTGTCAAGAGAATTGCAAGGCAACTGAGAGTACCAGTAGAAAAAGTACAACAAGTTGCTTTTAGACTAATTACAACCGGTTTAGTAGAAGAAGTGCCCTTATTGGTTAGTAACTTATGTGACCTATCTACATTTAACTGACGGTCAAGTGTCGTCTTATGATCCCTTTTTAAACGGGATCAAAACTTCCTTAAAGGTACTACTTAAAGGTACTACTTAAAGGTACTCTTAATTATGGAGGTCAACACAACTGTATTCCCTCAGAGCGCGTTTTAGAGTTGGTAAAATTTTCAGAATTGCTCGCGCTTTAGTTGATTGCTCAGTTGATATCACCGTTAATCCAAAGCTGGAATTATTAATCAAACTAGTCTAGAAGACTGCAATATAAAACTAGTCTTGAATAGTAAAATCATTTCTTTGGAACTTATCTCGATAAGAAATGATTTCAGACGTAGAGGAAGAGTTCTATTTAAACTCAACAGCTCCTGCTTTTTGAGGTATGTTTCCAAGTATTGAAAACAACTATTATAATAATCTAGCCTCAATCCAGGATTGAATTTATCTAATTCCAACTTAGCTCTTTGTCGAAATGGTCAAACCCATACTATTATAGTACAACATCTTTGCTCCGATCAAAAAAACAACCTTTGTCTGGGATTTATGAGGGGCTGAGTGATCAAAGGTTGTTTCCCTACCTGGAAAGCCCGGAGCGATGGCTAACCTACCTCTTATCCTTGTCCTAAGAACTCTCGGCTTTAGTCAACAAAAGCCAACGCCCAAGGTGACACGTGGGGCTGATCGCGGTTGAGGTGACAGCTCCTACACTGACCTTGCAGGTTCAGTGTAGGCAACAAGCGCCAATCCGGCTATCGCTTAGGAGGCGCTGAGCTTTAAGAACGGACTGCCCTTCCGCTCTGTTTTTGATGTTAATTGCCGCATTATGATCGCGGTCTATGCTGCATCTACAATGGGGGCAATCGTGCCACCGAATATGCAGCTTTTTAGGGACTTTATTACAATTAGAGCAATTCTGTGAAGTATTTTTAGGGCTTACTGGAATCGTTAACAAGCCAGCATTCAAGGCCGTAGGCCACGCTACGCGAACGGCTTTGCTTGCTAGGATTGTCAGGAAGCTTGACCATCCCGCATCCAACACAGATAATGCCAGTCGGGACTTAGCCATTCCTTTTACGTTTAGTTTTTCATGAGCGATTACATCATGCTTTGATAGCAGGTAGTTTGCTGTTTTAAAATGGAAATCTTTTCGCTTGTCTGATACTTTTTTATGCTGCCTACCAAGTTGCTTTATAGCCTTAAGTCTGTTGCTACCTCCCTTCTTACGTCGAGATACTCTCTTTTGAATAACCCTTAGTCTTTTTTGAGCCTTTCGGTAATATTGGGGGATCTTGATCGTCTCCCCCTCAGATGTAGTTAAGAAATCTTTAAGGCCAACATCAATACCAACTATTGAGTCAGGATTAATGTCAGGTTTAATCTCGGGGACTGTTTTATCTTCTAGGGACAATACCAGGTAATACCCATCACACTTTTTAGTGATCGAAGCTGTTTTTATTTTGAATCCATCAGGGATAGGGCGATGCAGTATAACCTTTATTTTTCCTATTTTGGGTAGGTTGATTAGGTTGTCCTCCAAACACCCTTCCTTCATTTGGGGATAAGTGAAGGTACGGTAACGGTGTTGTTTTTTAAACCTGGGTCTGCCGCTCCGTTTCCCGTTACTGTCACCTTTGATAAACCTGTCAAAAGCTAACTTCACTCTTTTAACTACATCCTGAAGTACCTGGGAATGGATATCTTTGTACCAAGGATGAGTCTTCTTGAGATCGGGTAAAGTCTTTTTCTGGGAGTAATAATCTGGATTGTCTCTTAATTCGGGAAGATGACAGACCAGAGGGCAAGCATTAATTGAGCAACGATTTTCTTCGTACCACCTGAATCGAGCCGCCAACAAGTAATTGTATTGAGCACACAGCATTGATAGCCAGTGTTCTATGTTAGTTTGCTGATATTTTGTCGGTTTTAGCCGGTACTGGTACGCGAGCCTCATTTGACTTGCCCTCTTGTTTATCGACCTAGTAATATTATATTATACGTACGGTCAAATCAAAGATAAAAAATTAACAATTAGGATTACCGATTTTGAAAAAAGACAACTGGAACAAGAGGCCAATCCCAGAGGAATGACTTCATCTGAGTTGATTAGGAGTTTGATAGCTCTATCCTTGGATCCATGCATATCCTGTTCGCGATTCATTCCACACTCATGCTGCCCATTGAGGTGTGGGGCATATGCGCGGTCTTAGCTAATCGGAAACTGCTGACATTCAAACTCTCCAACTGACGCCTTGACTCCGTGACATACTCCTACACTGACACTGCTCTTACAGAGCCGCTTCGCGAACGAGTGAGCGTGTAGGCTTCAAGCCAACTCCACCCAACGGTATCGGCTTTCGCCGACGCTGCGCGAACGGATACTAGGCAAGCTTTATTAACTACACGGTCAGAAGTTACCGTAAGGTACTGGTCGCCTTTATGGTTGGTCGGCTATGCAGATGCATGGTTAGTGCGACCTGAAAGTCGCACGGGAGAGTGGGAGATTCCAGAAGAACTCCCCAGGTAAGTGTCCAAATGCCTGTGTCCATTCTCTCACGGCTTCCGAAGTAATTCAGGAGTCGCACAGCGAGAGGAAATGCCGAACCCAAGTAGATAGTCACATGTCATATGGGAGGCTAGGGCAAAACCAATATGGACAGCGAACAGCAAATCTATCTCATGCTTCGTGACATCTGACTCCCGAAAGTGACTGACTACGGAAGATTGGGTCACAGGAATGATGTCATGACCAGCATCATTCGCGGACACCTAACCCCGGAGTAAAGATAGAGTCCTAAGTTGGTTGAATCTCCATCCCGTGCGGAACAGGATAACCCCGAATCGGTCTTTGAGCTAGTTTCCACGTTCAAAGTAGAGAAATCGCAAGAGGACTATCAATCCCGATGCGGGTGAGGGAGGTCTTCAGTAGCGAATGCCGGACAGGGGGAAACCCCAGAGGAAAGCCAAAACAGGTATAACTCGACGGATAGGGCAGGTAATCAACCTGAAATACCCAACCCAAAAGGGTGCTGACAGAAGACTGGTGAATCTGTGGAAATTCAATGTTTGAGAACTGAACTTATTAGGAAAAGTTAGATATGACCGGGAGCAGGCGTAAACGTAACTGATAAGAACTATACTCATTGGCAATCGATAGATTGGCAAAAAGCTAACCGTGTAGTTAAGAACTTGAGACGGCGAATTTTCAAGGCTACTCGTGAGAAACGTTGGAAGACACTCCGAAATCTACAAAGACTTCTAATGAAGTCTTACAGTAATATTCTCCTGGCAGTAAGGAGGTGTACACAACTCAACCAGGGAAAAAGAACTCCCGGTGTTGACGGACTGGTAGTATTGAACCCCACGGGAAGAGGAATACTGGTGGATTCCCTGACAAAATTTATCCCTTGGAAACCACTACCAGCCAAAAGGGTCTACATTCCCAAATCTAAAGGGAAAAAGCGTCCTCTAGGCATTCCCACCTTAATTGACCGTTGCCTACAAGCAATAGTCAAGAATGCTTTAGAACCATGTTGGGAAGCACAATTTGAAGGCATAAGTTACGGTTTCAGACCGGGCAGAAGCGCCCATGATGCCCTAGAGAAAATCTTCCGTGGTATTCGTCCAAACGGACGGAAAAAATGGGTAGTGGATGCCGACATTAAAGGATGCTTCGATAACATAAGCCACGAGTTTCTTATTAACAAAATTGGAAACTTTCCGGCCCGAAAGCTGATACAAAAATGGCTCAAAGCAGGCTACGTGGAAAAAGGAGCATTCTACACAACAGAAGCCGGAACACCCCAGGGTGGCATTGTGTCGCCTTAAAGCGCCAACATAGCCCTACATGGTATGGAAGACGCACTCGGAATCAAATACGACAAACGGGGTCAAATTATTGGCAAGCGTATAGTGGTCAGATATGCTGATGACTTTGTTTGTTTGTGTGAAACCAAAGAAGATGCCCAACTCGTTCTTGAACAGCTCAAACTCTGGTTAGGTCAAAGAGGACTACAATTATCAGAGTCAAAAACTCGAATTGTTCACATTACAGAAGGGTTCGATTTTCTGGGGTTCAACATCAGACACTACTGTGATAGTAACAGCAAATCTGGCTACAAACTGTTAACGAAACCGAGTAAAAAGGCAATCAAGGAAATCCGAGACCAACTCCGACACCTTTGGCTTAAATATAAATCTAACTCAGTCAAAGAATTAATATCGGTACTCAATCCCATCATTAGAGGTTGGGCAAATTACCACCGTAAAGGAGTAGCAAGGAAAACCTTTGAGAGTCTCGACCAATGGATGCATAAACGGGCTAGAAGATACGCCAAAAGAAAACATCCCAACAAAAACGACACCTGGAGGAAACAAAAATACTTCGGACGATTCAATTTGGAGAGGAAGGATAACTGGGTATTTGGAGACCACAGCAGTGGAATCCATTTGCTAAAATTCTCTTGGTTTAATATAGAACGCCATGTTCTCATACCTGGAAAATCGTCACCTGATGACCCTGACCCTGAAATCCAAAAATGGTTCATCTCCAAGCGTAAACGAGATTCCAGAAACCCGAAAAAGTCGTGGCAGAAAATAGCAAAAAACCAGCACTTTGTATGTCCGGTGTGTCAAGAATCTCTGTTTAACACAGAAGAACTGCACGTCCATCATGTCATCCCTAAATCAAAGGGAGGCTTGGACAACTACAAGAATCTCCAACTTGTTCATATTTTGTGTCACCAACGAATACATTATGGAAAGCCCTAGTGATTTGCTTGAGCCGTGATACTTGGAAACTTGTACGTCCGGTTCTGAGGGGGGAAAGAGACAGCGATGTCCCCGCCCTACCCGACAAACTTATTGATTAAGGCTCCACTAACAATCAGGTTTCGTCTCCGGGATGCCCCGACCCACGCCTTACAATACAAAAATTCGATTTTTTCGCTCTTTAATAGCTGACTTGCCCAGTATTTAAGGCCGTAGGCCACGCGGGGCGCGTTCGGCTTTATTGATCAGGACATATATTAAGCGCAATTCCATACATACCCTGTGCAAAATTCATCCCACACCTATGCTACGCATTAGGTGTGGGGCTTCTTTTGCCGGACAGCTAAAACTTGGATTTTGCCGCACAAACCATCTAACACTATATAATTTATTGTCACTCATAGTTGACACTCTCAAGGTGCTCTCTTGGTTTTAATTACCCGACATGTCCCTTAATGGTTACCTAAGCGACTTATACTTGCCAGAACTTTTTCAGTTTTTAGAGAAAGGAAAGAAAACTGGTTGGCTGAGAATTACTGCCTTACCCAGAGTTTCTGGATACCGGCGACCAGTTCATCACATTTGGGTGTATCAGGGTCGGATTGTGGCAGCAGCTAATCGATTAGACCATCAGGGTTTAATTGTCCTGATTGCTCAACATCAGTGGGTTAAACACAGTATAGTCAATAAACTCGCTCAGTCATGTACTCCCAATCAGCCACTGGGTTTATACCTCCAAAGTCAAGGTATTTTACAAACTGCACAACTAAAATGGTTGTTTCAGATTCAAATACAACGGCAAGTGTGTCCTTTGTTTGAACTGAAAGATGGTCGATTTAAATTCGAGCAGAACGTGCCGATCCCAACCCTGGAAATGACCGGTTTAAGTATACCGGCAACAGAAGCAACATTGATCGGGTTAAGGGAACTGCAGCACTGGGAGGCTTTGGCTGAGCAATTGCCTGACCCTGATTGGGGTTTAGTCAGTACCATCTGCGATCCACCCCAATCCCATTATCGACTCAACGTTTTAGAATGCAAAGTGTGGCATTATACAACAGGCAAAGTTTCTCTCAAAGCGATCGCAAAGCAGCTGAAACTACCAGTAGCACAAGTACGGCAGATTGCGTTTAGGCTAATCACAGTGGGTCTTGCACAAGCAAGACCTTTGTTGAAGGATACTTCTCACCAAAACTTGGACAAATCTCGACAAAACCCAATTGCTCTCGACAAACAAAAATATCCATTCCTGAGCTTCCGCCGCAATTCATCCCACGTCCGAAAGCAGTAGCTTCGGCGTTGGATGAGCACACAGGGCAGGGCAAACCCATCATATTTTTGTACATGCTGGCGGAGTAAGGATGAAGAGCGACAGTGCGACCCCGGTCGGGTTTCCCCACAAGCGTGAACGCCCACCAAGAGAATCAAGTCCTGGTTTTTATCAATTGATTAAATCCTTACTGGATCAGGCTTTTGGAATTTACATGGGGTTTGCCTCTGAAAGCGTCACAAACTGACGTTTTGTGTAAGTTTTATCTAACAGTTCAAATATAAATATCTTCTCCTTGTTCTGTGAATCGAACATCTTTAATATTTAACTCAGAGTTAGCAGTAAGAGTTTTACGCAAACTACCGAAAAGGGCAAATTGCTCACAAGTGGAGAGGGAGACAAACTGCCGCTGGGAATCTGGTGATAGGCGCAAATCGACGGTAGCCACACCAGTATTGGCATTGACCTTCACGCGGTATCCCGATACATTAAAGTCACTGGAGTTACCAGTCTCTAAAACTTTTCCTATAACTGTATTTACTGGATTTCCTACTGGTACAGCTACCTGTTCAGATACCAGAGACTGACACTGACTGTCAGCCCGATAGACATTAAGAATTACTCCGTTAGCTCGATTGCTATTATTATTACCTTGGCTGACTGTAGCCTTAAGCGCGACCTTACCAACCTTGGTTCCTGGTTGAGTTTCTTCCGTAGGTACAGTAATCTTAGGTAGAGTAGTATTAGAGGGTGCTACACCAGTGGTAGAGCTAGCCTCGGTGGCTGGTTCAGCAGATAGATTCCCTACAGGAGTTTTCTGGGAACCAGGATTGTTATCACTCACCAAACCATAGCTACTGAAACCAACGACAATTGCTGCAATCGCAACAGGAGCTAGATAGTGTTGAAAACTTTTCATTTGGCTTCGCTCAAAACAATGCTTCTAGCTGTTGTCTAAAGCAACAGTTACATCAATCAATATTCAAGGTGAAGCGTGGTTGATCAGGATAAAACAGTTAAAAAATAGAAACTAGAAAATAAAAATTGAAATCATTTTCACGCTTATATCCCAATTCTGGCGCATTAGGGCTATAGATCAATTTAATTTGGCCATCTCCCGACACTCCCAACACTCTCGACACTCCCGACACTCCCGATCTCCCCATCTGCATCTGTAGTCTTACGTTGAAGAATTGGTATTAACTGTGGGGGAGGTGAAACCCAGCTACCCTGTTGTAATCGCCTTGCTATCCTAAAAGAAGTTCCCCCGTGGAGGACATCCCCGATTCAATCAACCATGACTAAACAACCAGCCCGAATCTGCATTCTCGGTGGAGGCTTTGGGGGTCTCTATACAGCCCTACGCTTAAGCCAGCTGCCTTGGGAAAAGCCCCAACAACCAGAAATTGTCTTGGTTGATCAAAATGATCGGTTCTTATTTTCACCGCTGTTGTATGAACTGATCACCAGCGAACTACAAACCTGGGAAATTGCTCCACCCTATGAAGAACTGTTAGCAAACACAGGTGTACGGTTTACTCAGGCAGCGGTAGCAGGCATTGATGTAGAACAGCAGCAGGTACAGCTACAGACTGGAGCGGAATTTCAGTATGATCGCCTGGTGTTAGCCCTAGGTGGAGAAACCCCCCTAGAGCAGGTGCCTGGGGTGGCTGAGTATGCTATCCCGTTCCGAACTATTACTGATGCCTATCACCTGGAAGAACGGTTACGGATTTTGGAAGAATCCGATACAGATAAAATCCGGATCGCTATAGTTGGTGCAGGTTACTCTGGTGTGGAACTAGCTTGCCATCTAGCCGAACGGTTGGGAGAGCGCGGAAGGTTGCGGTTGATTGAACTCGGTGATGTGATTCTAAGAACATCAACGGACTTTAACCGGGAAGCAGCACGCAAAGCTTTGAATGAACAGAAGGTCTGGATTGATTTGGAAACCAGTGTTGAGTCCATTGGACCTGAAACCATTTCTCTGTTGTATAAAGGACAGGTGGATACTATTCCGGTAGATTTGGTGCTGTGGACAGTAGGGACAAGAGTGACACCAGTTGTGCGATCGCTTCCGCTCAAACAAAACCAGCGTGGTCAGCTGATCACCAGCCAAAGGTTACAAGTGGTTGACCATCCCGAAATTTTTGCCCTAGGTGATCTAGCCGATTGCCAAGATGCTGATAATCAACCAGTTCCCAATACAGCTCAATCCGCTTTTCAGCAAGCCGATTATGTGGGTTGGAATGTCTGGGCTTCTTTAACTGGGCGTCCCCTGCTGCCCTTCCGTTACCAGCAGTTGGGAGAGATGATGACTTTGGGGAAAGACAATGCAACTCTTACTGGTTTAGGTGTGAAGCTGGATGGTCCTTTAGCCCACATAGTGCGCCGACTTGCCTATCTTTATCGGATGCCAACTATAGAGCACCAACTTAAAGTTGGCATGAACTGGATTACTCAACCATTAACTGATCTGCTGTCTGGAACATAAAGGCATACATACAGGAAAATGGAAAATTGAAATTGAATGAACAATTAACCATTAACAATTAACCATTAACCATGGAAAAACCGCGAGTAATTTTTCTAGATGCTGTCGGTACTCTATTTGGTGTTCAAGGGAGTGTAGGAGCAGTTTATAGTGCGATCGCTAATCAATTTGGGGTTACAGTACCTGCTTCAGCTTTGGACAAAGCCTTTGTCAAAGCCTTCGCCTCAGCAGAACCAGCGGTTTTTCCAGAAACAGATCCTGAAGAAATTCCCCAGCGAGAATTTGAATGGTGGTGGGTGATTGCCTCCCGCACCTTTGAACAAGTTGGTGTACTTGACCAGTTCACCGATTTCATTGATTTTTTTGACGAACTCTATGCCCACTTTGCCACTGGTCAACCTTGGTTAATTTATCCGGATGTTATCCCAGCTCTGAAAGCATGGCAGCATATTGGTATTGAGTTGGGTGTGGTATCAAATTTTGATTCCCGTCTTCATCTTGTCTTAAAAGCCCTAAAATTAGAAGAATTTTTCTCCTCCATCACAATTTCGACCCAAACTGGCTTTGCCAAGCCTGATCCACAGATTTTTGCTGCTGCTTTACAAAAACATCACTGTAGTGCTCAGGAGGCTTTTCATATTGGTGATAGTTTTCAACAAGACTATCAAGGTGCTCAGGCAGCTGGCTTGAGAGCATTTTTGATCAAGCGCAAACCAATGACTTAAGCATTACGCGATGCTCCTAGGTCGCCGCTACGGGAACGCACCTATTGGTTTCCACACCAGTTTCTGGTTGATACCCACTGCTCTGGTATAGTTTGGCTGGTTCTTTGAGGAGACTGGCTGCTAACTGTGAATTCTTGGTTCTGGGTAAAGGGTAACCAGCAACTCACTTTCTTTAACTGCTAACTCATCTAACCGCTGAGCTACCAGTACTCGCTCAAAATAGGTATCAGCCAGTACCCAGTAAACACCATAGTGACGAGCCTCAGATGCCATCAAGCTACGATAAAATTTTGCTAAAGATGGATCACAACAGTGAGTTGCTAGTAATCCCAAACGTTCGTGAGAACGAGCCTCGATCAGTCCAGCAACTAGTAAAGAATCCAACAACCGTTCTGGTTCCTTTCGGCGAATCTGAGCTTTCAATCCAGCTCCATAGGGTGGTGAAGAAAGGGGACCTAAGGGAATGCTACGTCTTTCTAGCCACTGGTTAACTTGCTCGAAATGTTCTAGTTCCTCACGGGCAATGACTGTCAGCTGACGCACCAGTTTACTGTAGGATGGGTAGCGAAACATTAAATTCAGTGCTACTCCAGCCGCTTTACGTTCACAATGGGAATGGTCAAGTAAAATAACATCAAGGTTTGCAAGGGCTTGCTCGATCCAAGCCTGGCTAGTAGGTTGTTTGAGGGTATTAATCAAAGGCAGACCAGAAGAAGACACGCTTTTTGCTCACATCAAAGTAGTTGCCTGGTTCATTGCATACAGGCTTTGGTATCGGTAGGCGATGCTATTAATTTTAACTGAATTGTGTCAATACCCGTCTTGTTAAGGGGCAGGTGTAATCCTGTCAAAAACTGGGTTCAAGACCCAATTTTGTAGCAACAAGTTGTGTCGGAAACCCCGACTTACCCGTAGCCAATCCGGGTAGTTCATGATAAATTTACATAGATACTACACATAGATACTTAGAAGACAAGTTAAACTAACTACTTGAGCCTATTCCTCAAACTATTACACTTAACGACTCTATTCAGGAATAGCAAATCTCTTAAAAGGAAGACCACTCTGAAAGAATCGGTGCATCAATCTATAAATAGGTATGAGGCTCATGGTATTAGGTATTAGGTACAACAAAAGCAGTTGATAGCCTCTGTGCTTGAGGAGGGGTGCTTCATACGCTGGTCATAAACCGCTTAGCCATTTAACCTAGAACTCTGATGCCTAAAGCCATTAACCTTAAATTTTATATGAAGGGGTCTACCTGATATTTAACGCAATTAAATTTGGATAAGTAAAGTAATGACCCACCGTCGTATTGTTATCGGTGACGTTCATGGTCACTATAATCCTCTTATGGCCTTATTGGATGCGATCGCACCCACTAGTGACGACACCGTTTATTTTCTCGGAGACTTGATTGATCGAGGACCGATGAGTTCTCAGGTTGTGGAATTTGTCAAGCAAAACGCTCACCCCTGTTTATTAGGTAATCATGAGCTGATGTTACTAGAAATTATCGGTAACAATTCAGTACCTAACTCAACACGACAAGCCTGGCTCTATAGTGGTGGTGAAACTACTATCAACAGCTATGGCGGAAAAGTCTCTCAAGATCATCTAGATTGGATAAAAACACTGCCAACCTACATTGATTTAGGAGATACCTGGCTAGTTCATGCCGGGGTTAATCCTCGCATGACCATCGAGGAGCAAACCGTTGAGCAATTTTGTTGGATTCGGGATGAATTTCACAGCATGCGTGAACCTTACTTTCTCGACAAGCTGATCATCACGGGTCACACCATGACTTTTACCTTACCAGGAGTGGCTCCCGGTACCATAGCCCAAGGTTGTGGTTGGCTAGATATAGACACTGGTGCTTATCATCCCAAAAGTGGTTGGATGACGGGTCTAGACATTACCAATAATCTTGTTTATCAAGTTAACGTCTTTCGGGGTTATGTTCGCCAATTCCCCTTGGAAGAAGCCGTGACCAAGATAGAGCCTAGTAAAATATGCCGACGTCAAGTGTTGAGTACCTCTTAACGGTGATATAGGTTAACAAAAAGACTATTGAGCAAGCTTTCTGCTCTTGAGCTAGCTGTGCTTATCTGAGCACTCGCCCTCCACGACCTGTTGTCCTTTTGAGGGCAGCTTTTTTCTGGTTGCGGACGACTGCACGAGTTTTGTTTTTGTAAGCCCGATTGTTTAATCCATCACCAACATAGGCACGATTTGAATCGATAGACTGCTCCAAGGAATCAATTCGGTCTGCTGTTGACGGATGAGTACTCAAAAACCCTGGAATAAAGCCTCTTTGCTTGAGGAGTTTTTTCATAAAGTCTACTGATCCTATCGGAGCATAGCCTGCTTGTTTTAAGTTCTTGATACCTAGTTCATCAGCTTCAAATTCATGCTGACGACTGTTGGGACGACGTAGTGCTAATTCCACACCCAGATTAACCATCGTGTTGCTATCAACTCCAGCCGCTTCTGCTAAACCTCTAGCGATCGCGGCTTGCTTAATTTGCTGGATACTATGACGACCTACAATATGACCAATCTCATGAGCCATCACACTTGCCAGTTGAGCTTCATTGTCTGCTGCTGCGATTAAACCCGTGTTAATATAAACAAATCCTCCCATGGTAGCGAAGGCATTAATATTACCATCATCAACCACCTGAAATGTATAGTTAATATTTGGGCGTTCGCTCCTTTTAGCTAGTCGCTGACCAATTTGATCAACATAGCGATTAATTTCCCGATTGCGATAGAGCTTAAATTGCTTGCCAACAAGTTGCTGATTAATTTGCTGACCAATTTGGACTTCCTGTTGATCAGACATATTAGATAACTGGATAATCTGAATACCACGCAATAGCAGCTCTAACCAGGGAACCCCTTGGGCGATCTGGGCTGTTCCCACCACCAGAGTCAGGGATAGAAGGATGCTGATTAACGGATACAACAAATGACGTCGATAACGGGAGTAAATCGATAATATATTGCTGAACATAGCAAAATTATGAATTATTAAATCGAAAAGAGATTATTTTAGCTATTATCCCTTGTTCCAGTGGAAAAAGGGTTTGCAGCCATGGCTTGCTGTAGAGGAGCCTTGTCTTTAACATCATAAGTCAACTCTCTACTAGGAGTTGTCTGCCATAATTACTGACCAGTAGCATTCCTCGTTATGGTTGAACCCCAAATAGGGTAATATGTTCCACAGACGAACCTGGTGTTTGTTATTCTCACTCACCAGTTATGGATAACTTTAATTATAGGTATTAGTTATGAGGTATTAGGTACATCAAAAGCAGTTTACAGCCGACCTGCTTTAAGAGGAGCGCTTTATAACTAGGTTAGAACCCCCTTAGCCATTCAACCTAGAGCCAGCGAACCTTAAGGAGTTATCTTTACACTATACAATTTGCACAAAAACACCTAACCAATATGGCTATTTTGGATTCTAAAGGACGTTTGTTTGGCAAGGTGAGCATTATCGACTTCGGTGCTGCCTTGGTGATTTTGTTGGTAGTTGTAGGAATTTTCTTCTTTCCTGGTGACTCTGGTTCCGTTGCCCAACTCAATAGCACCAAACCGGTAGAAGTAGATGTTATTGTCCGGGGGTTAAGCTTGCTTGAACCAGAGGTGTTGGTTAATCAGTTGGAGGAGACCAAGAAGACTAATATTGTGATTCGTAAGCAACCCTATGGTCAGGTTGACGTCAAATCCGTCAAAATTCTGCGTAGAAGTGTCCTGGTGCCACAACCAGATGGCTCTATCAAAGAACTACCAGATCCCAGACCTAGCTTTTATGGGATTAATATGTTACTCACCTTAGGTGGTAAAGCAACAATCACCAAAGATGGAGTAGTCCTAGGCAATAGCAAGATTAAAATTGGTACTCCGGTAGAGTTAGAAGGTAGAGATTATAACTTCAACGCCAGTGTGATTAATGTCAGAGTCAATTAATCACGAGTGATGGGGTGAATTGAACTAAGAATTGATGCCATACACCCCACCATCGCGCACACGCAAGGGAGGGCTTGAGATCATTTAGTATCAGCTTTTTCCACCGAAGCATCATTGATTCCCAGGGTAAGCCTTAGAGGTTTCCGGTAAGGATAGGCTCTAGCAACTTGCCGGTAAACGTCATAGTTAGTAGGTAGTGTAACTGTCTGTGCCCCCTCTTTATAGGTGATATTGTATTTAACTGTACGCAACAGCTCTGGCTTGCTAGGCTTATGATGAAGTGGCTGACGCTGTTCTACCTCATCAATAGTTGGTTTTGGTGGGACAACTGGCCACCATAACCCCTTGTCATCAGGTCCTGTTACAGCACCTTCTGGTTTCTCACCATTGCGGTTGACTACGGACTTGGAAGCAAACTCCTCAACATCGGGATCTCTATCAGTTGTTGAATTAATAGAATACTCAACTCGCCAGGTTAAGGTGGTAAGTGCTGTAGCTTCATACTCAGTAATAATCACAGTGTTACAACTGCTAAGCACTACTGCTACACAAAAGCCGATCAACATCAAGATAATCTGGCGACGCCGCAACATGCGATCAAGTAGGACATGGAAACTAGTCAAATTCACTCCACCCCATCCAAACTTACGACTAAATGCAATTTGCTCCGCTATACCCTATTCTGTACCAAATTCTCAAACCTGCCTTTCCCAATTGCCTGTGGTCAGGAGCAACGGATTCACCAGCGATCGCACTGACCTTCGATGATGGACCCCATCCACACTACACTCCCAAGTTACTGCAAGTCTTAGACCGCTACCAAGTCAGAGCCAGTTTTTTCTGGTTGGGCGTTTGCGTAAACCAAGCCCCCAGTGTCGCCAGAGATGTTTACCAACAAGGTCACTGGTTGGGACTCCATGGATATTACCATCAGTCTTTTCCCTTTCTAAAACGCGATGCCCTTAAGCAGAGTTTGCTCCTTACCCAAGACGCGATCGCTCAAGCTTGTCAGATTCACCCAGACAAGGTAAAAGATGTTCGTCCCCCTAACGGATTATTTACGCCCCGAACCTTGAATATACTGCACCAGTGGAACTATAGATCAGTAATGTGGAGTGTTGTCCCAGAAGACTGGAAACGTCCTGGTGTCAGTATAATCGTGGAGCGAGTCCTAAAGCAGGTTCAAAACGGTTCCCTGATCGTCTTACATGATGGTTATTATGGAGGACAAGATGTGGTTGAAACTACGGCTGAGTTAATTCCTCAGCTATTGCACCAAGGTTACAACTTTGTTAGTATTAACCAGCTATGGCAGGAAAATTAGTAGTGCATGTTAATTGACTTACGGTTTTCTCGCTCACTGCACCGTAAACTCCTAGAAAAACTGCTTTGCTAGACGCTTCCGGTTTTCCATCTCCGGAACTCCTGTAGTGAACTACTCGGGTTCAATTCCCTAATGTATATACTTCATATAGAGTATAATATCGAGCTTGACGCTATATGTAGTGCTCAGCTAATCTGATAAATTTTAAAAAGAATGAGCAAAACGTAAAAATTGAAATTAGAAATTAAAATAATGATCAACCACTAGCTCTATCGGACGAGGAGAGTTGCTTCCCCTACCCAATGTTGAGATCGTCTTTCTCTGGAGTATTTCCGATGCCCTGGTTCACCATTCTCTTACGCAGGAATAGGGAATTAGGAGCTGGTTAAATGAACTGACTTGGCAGTACTTTCACTTAGGGTCTTACTACATTGGTTAGGTTTATGTGTTACAAGAGTAATGCAAAATAATCATTACCTAGACCCAGAGCTTGTCAATGGTTATCATACAGGACAAGTTAATTAACGTAGTGAAGTCCAACTGTCTGTCTGTCGGGTTTTATAGAACATTAGTACTAAAATAGTGACTATATTCTAGGCATAAGGGAAAGTGGGTACTTATTGCTACACTTTCTCAAAGCTTTTGACCAGATAAATAAGCTAAATTTTTCAGATAAACACTAGAGCAAAATTTTGTAAATAAGGCTACAATCAAAAAGTCTTCCCAAAATTCAGTATTAACACTTAAATGGATAGTAGATTCACTGCAAGTTAAGTCCAAGGAAATAGAGTCGATCTAATTCCTACGGCTGAAGCGATTCGACCCACCATAGGGTGCAACAAACAAGGTTCTCACTGACTAAGCTATCTTAAGTAGATCAACGGACATCATCTACTGGTCTGAAACTGAAGGAGCATGAGGAAAAAACATGACCCAGGCAAATGAATTACTCGCAACAATCGCTCAACCTCAGAGCGATTTAGAAGTCTTGATTGAGGATGACGTGAACCGAGATGATTTGGTGGACGCTCAACCGGATGAGGAGAATACTAAGCCTGGTAAGGGGCGATCTAACCGTCGCCGAACCCAAAGCAAAAAGAAGCACTATACAGAAGATTCAATTCGCCTCTATTTGCAGGAAATTGGCAGGATTCGTCTACTCAGAGCTGATGAAGAAATTGAATTAGCCCGTAAAATTGCTGATTTATTGGAATTAGAACGAGTGCGGGAGCGCTTGTCTGATGAGTTAGAGCGGGAACCTGGAGATCGGGAATGGGCAACAGAGGTCGATATGGAGCTGCCAGCTTTCCGTTACCGCTTACACGTCGGTCGGCGGGCTAAGGAAAAAATGGTGCAGTCTAACCTCCGTTTGGTGGTTTCCATCGCCAAAAAATACATGAATCGAGGACTCTCATTCCAAGACTTGATTCAAGAAGGTTCTCTAGGTTTAATCCGGGCTGCGGAAAAATTTGACCACGAAAAAGGCTACAAGTTTTCCACCTATGCTACCTGGTGGATTCGTCAAGCTATTACTCGTGCTATTGCTGACCAGTCCCGGACTATCCGCTTACCCGTTCACCTTTATGAAACCATCTCGCGGATCAAGAAAACTACTAAACTCCTTTCTCAAGAAATGGGTCGCAAGCCCACAGAAGAGGAAATTGCAGATCGGATGGAAATGACCATCGAGAAGTTGCGATTCATTGCCAAATCAGCTCAACTTCCCATCTCCTTAGAAACACCTATTGGTAAAGAAGAAGACTCTCGCTTGGGAGACTTTATTGAAGCCGATGGTGAAACCCCAGAAGATCAGGTTTCCAAAAATCTACTCCGGGAAGATCTAGAAAGTGTCCTTGATACCCTTAGTCCCCGGGAACGTGACGTACTGCGTCTACGCTATGGATTAGATGATGGACGGATGAAGACTTTGGAAGAAATTGGCCAAATCTTTAACGTGACGCGGGAACGGATTCGACAAATTGAAGCTAAAGCCCTTCGCAAACTACGCCATCCAAATCGCAATAGCATTCTCAAGGAATATATCCGATAGAAAACCCTGCTGCTTGATAGCAATCAGGGTTTTCTGTTATCGCTGTATCTACTGGGTGGGGAATAGGGAGTCACTATGAAGTCTGGTTAATCACATATAATACGGTTGGTGCCATGCATGTTAATTGTCAATTGACACCTAACAACTTTTAATTTTCAATTTTCACTTGGCTATCAACCAAACATGATAAGTATTCAAACAGGCATTGTATCACATTCCTTACCCCAATTCCTATCCAGAAATCAGTTCCGGTGCGCTTTCCCTTTGAAGAATTAAATTACCGGGTCGCACCGTTTTGGTATTTTAGCTGACATTCCGTAGAACAAACTATGGAATCAGCTAAAAACACATAAGAAAGCTGGAGTTCAACACTAGAACTCCAGCTATTTATTGAGATTGACAAATTTAACTAACTATTGGGAACTACATTAAGCCCAAAAAGTGTAGTACACCTTGACCAGTAATATATTCTGTGACTAAAGCAGCGATGAAACCGATCATAGCTAGACGACCATTTAAGTTTTCTGCTTTAGAGGTGAAACCGAACTTGGCTTCGTTAGACTCTTGATTGGACATTGTTCTTTGCTCCGCTAATTTACTCTGTGTAGCCCGTTTATATTAAAAAATGTAACAAATTCTTGGCTAAATGTCAATTATCTGCATAGCCAACCGGGATGAATTGTGTATAAAGTCTTAGTTCATCAATGATGTAAACTTATGTGAAGCATAATTTCCTGTTTTCATCATGATCTCTCGTCGCGCATTTCTCAGCAGTCTGTTGGCTAGCTTTATCGTTTTGCTAGCTTGGATAAATTTTCCCAACCCTGCCCATGCTCTCGGTGGCAAACAACTTCCTCTCAATAAACCCGCACCCGAGTTCACCCTACCAACTAATACTGGTAAGGGTCAGGTGTCCCTCTCGGATTATCAAGGTCATTGGGTTGTACTTTATTTCTATCCCAAAGACTTTACTAGTGGTTGCACCTTGGAAGCTCAGCGATTTCAGCAAGATTTGCCCAAATACATAAAGAGAAATGTGCAGATCCTAGGGGTGAGCGTGGATGATGTCGATTCTCACGCCGAGTTTTGTGACTCAGAGGGTTTACAGTTCCCACTTTTAGCTGACACCGATGGCTCTGTCAGCAAGGCTTATGGTTCTTGGTTAGGTATTATGTCCCTACGCCATACCTATATCATTGATCCAGAAGGAATTCTACGGAAAATATTCCTTGGTGTAAGACCAGCAATTCATAGCACCGAAGTACTGGCTAGCCTGGATGAGTTAATTTCTACTCCTTGGTGGGTTGATTTCCCACTAAGGATTAAGCTTTAACAAGATTGATGCCCTGAGGAGGTCTAATCTCTGGTCTAATCTCTGGTCTAATATCTCTGGTCTAATATCTATAGATAGAGTTTAACCAAATCAACTCATTTCTAGATATAGCTCTACATATAGCTTGAGTGCCTAAGTCCTATTTAAGCTTGCTTAAAGGAGGCTACTGAAAGCAGACTGAGTACTGAAGCCGGATCATCAACAGTAGCGCTGGTTAGCTGAACATTGTCAATGATTAGTCCAGACTGAGTTTGATTACTCAATTCATTCACAACACCAAAGCCTAGGCTGTAGGTTCCAGGTGTAGTGAAGGTATGAGTAAATGTTTTAAATCCGGTTTGGTGGTAAAAGTTGTTCGGTGCTTGACTAAAAACTCCTAGGATGGGGTTAGCTAATTCATATACAATTTGGGACTTGGGAGAACTAAGGCAAACGAAAGCGAAGTCGGCAACAATAGCCTGATCTCCCACGTCTTCATTGGTGAGAAAATTCCAATCAAAGGTTAAGGTATCACCAAGACCAGGGGTAATAATTTGTTGGATAGCAGCACCTCTGACTACCTTGCTAGAAGTACCAAATATGCCAACGGTGTCTAAAATTTTCTGGGCAATACAATCGAGAGTTCCTGTGGACAGGTATAAAAACTCTTCCAGTTTAGAGGCTGATGGGGCTTTTGGCTGACCTGTTCTGGTGACTTCGGTATTGCTAGTTCTGAGTAAAAGTTGCTTTTCTCCCTCTGTTGGAGTAATGCCAAAACTAGCTCTTTTGATCCCACCTGGTCCTAGCTTTTGCCAC
The DNA here is from genome assembly GCF_001767235.1 of Moorena producens PAL-8-15-08-1. GTDB lineage: Bacteria > Cyanobacteriota > Cyanobacteriia > Cyanobacteriales > Coleofasciculaceae > Moorena > Moorena producens_A. Next base: position 606,892 of record NZ_CP017599.1, on the reverse strand, counting down.
CCTTTGAGTCCTTCTTCAAAGCCACCATTAACTAGTTTAACTGGTTGCTCAGCACTAGAAAAACTAGACGAATCAACCAGATAGTTAATTTCTTTTCTCAAGGTGGACTGTTTTGGCATTTGAGACGTGGACATAAAATTAATTTTTCTAGAACGCTAAAAGTTGAAACGACGATGATTCCAGAAAAATCAGAGGCAATATTAACTTTTGACATGAGCACCAACCGTATTAACACCCTGATTAATCTGATCAGTTTGATGATCGTCTAATGAATCATCAACGTATTGTGTAAATTTTTACACGGTTGTTTCATTAAAAGTCAATGTATCTAGGTAATCTTTACCAACTATTTATATTTGGAGATTTATTCATTAAGTTTCCGAGAAGAAACGATTAACTATAACCTTGACAAATTCAGATTTTTATCTCTCCATAAGCTAATCTCAAATATGAATATTTTGGAAAGGGGTCTGTTCAAGTAAGCTTAATTACTTACTGTTCCGAAATCAGAGCAAAAGGCACAGCAAAGATTGGTCAGTTTTTTTACTTTTGTTATTTATTTTTTATATTTAAGGTTTCGTTCAAGTTGCTTCAAGATTTTATACATTTCTGGAAGCCGATTGTAGATGGCAGATATTTTTAGCCAGAGTTTGTTGGAAATAGCAGGATAGCCAGACACTACACTTCCGGGTTCTACATCTTTGTGGATTCCAGATTTAGCGGTCACAATTGCTCCATCCCCAACATTCACTTGATTCGCAATTCCTACCTGACCTGCCAGCAGCACTTGATTACCCACTTTGACTCCTCCAGATAATCCGACTTGGGCTGCCAAGGCACAGTTTTGTCCCACCTCCGAGCCGTGACCAATATGTACCAAATTATCTAATTTAGTGTTGCGTCCAATCCGAGTTTCCCCAACCGCTGGACGGTCAATAGTGCTGTTACAGCCAACTTCAACCCCATCTTCTAAGACCGTGTAGCCAGACTGTTGCATTTTATACCACCCTTGGGGGGTTGGCACAAAGCCAAACCCTTCAGCACCAATGACTGCACCACTATGAATTACACAATCGTTACCAATGTGGCTCCGTTCATGAATAGTGCAGTTGGCATGTAAGACAGTGCGATCGCCTATGTCTACTTCAGGATATATTACTACATTAGGATGGATACAAACCTGATTGCCAATCTTTACCCCTGCTAAAATTACGACGTTGGGTCCAATATAGACATCATTTCCTAACTGAGCATCTGGGTCAATCACTGCACTGGGGTGGATGACTGGTTCTGGTTGAAAAGGTTGATAGAAACATGCGATCGCATGAGCAAATAGTAATCTCGGTTCAGATGTCCCTACCCAAGCAATACCTCTTTCTGTCGCTTTTGCCTGTAATCCTTCATCCAGAGACAAAATTAAGGCACTCGCCTGGGTTTTTTCTACCATGTGGGCAAACTTGGGTCCCTCAATATAACTGAGAGTGCCTGGGGTGGCTTTATCGATGGGAGCAACTCCGGTAATTTCAGGGTTAAGCTCTGTATCGCTATTCAGGCTATGGCACAAAGACGCTGTATTACCCAGGTTTTCTATTAAAAGACTAAATTTCATGGCTCGGCAATGGGTGGGTGTGGAATTTGACCAAAATTTTGGGTTTCAAGCCTGGCCTTGGCCAAAAGGCCACGCGGGGCGCGTTTGGCCACGCTACGCTAACGCCCATAAGCGGGGGACTTTTAGTGTATAATATGTTTAAGTGTGTAGAAAGCGCACAGGCAGGATTCGTCGGTACTGCCCTATTTAATAACGAGCGTAATGCGCATGCTAGTACACGAAGCGCGAAAAACCTCCCCGGTGCGCTTGACCTATTAAGAATTAAATTCGCCACGGGTCGCACCGCTAAAACGCATGGATCTGCCACGGATACCGAACACCAGTAAAATACAGTTTCGTGCATATTTTTAGCTGTCCGGCAAAAGAAGCCCCACACCTAATGCATAGCATTAGGTGTGGGGCTTCTTTTGCACAGGGTATTATAAAATTGCTATAATATATTTACTGATAAACAAAGCCGAAAATGCTGGTTTGTCAGACACCTACGTTCCTTAAAAATAGAACTTATTGTATTGTTCCGGCGCGGAGGGGCATCCCGTGTCGTTAATAAAGCTTGCCGAGTATCCGAACCGTTGGGTGGAGTTGGCAAGAAGCCTACACGCTCACTCGTTCGCGGAGCGGCTCTGTAAGAGCAGAGTTAGTGTAGGAGTATGTCACTTAGATTGGGTTTTCCTGGGGATTAACTTATTCCATCACTCCGATTGCCCTTGGATGATTGAGTCATTAGTCTACAAGTTTCTTAGTTCCATCCATAGATGGAACTAATTAAGACCTCGAAAGTTTAATGACTAATGACTAATCAATCATGTCTGGTGGTGCTATAGTAAAGTTGATAAAACTTTTGGGGTTTCCTGTAACTGTGGTAAACCATCAGACTGTTGAGGATCTGGTGGACTAATACTAACTAGTAAGTTAAGCAATATTGTGATAGTAAGCGCCTGAAAAACTTTCTTAAACACGAGCCACACTCCTCATTCCTAATATTTAGTCTTGGTGAAACAATCGGAAACGATGCTAGTTAACTGAGATACGAACTTTCTAAAAATTGATACACCCGTGAAGGGAATTAACTCTACCAGTTTATTTAAGCAACCATATAAGTGCCAAGTTATATGTTCCGCCTCAGTGACTGGCACAGTGCAAAGGGTTGATCCTAAATCATTCTGTGTAATTTAATAGATTAGGGGTAGCCGAGATTAGAACCAAAGCAAGAGTTTGCTAGTCGCTACAATGTAAAGAAAAACCAATCTAGCAGCCACCTTGGGTCAGCCCCCCACTCTTGCCTAGACAGCACTCCCTAGCCTAGTCAAGCAAGATAGCTGACCAGCCTAAGACCTGCTGTACGTTATGGGAAGTCTACGTTATCGGCAAGGGTGAAAGTTCCTACCTTAGGATGGAATGCCAGTCCGAAGCTGATTAACCAGATCCTTAAACAGTCCTACAAGGGGTAAGACAGTGCCATCTGAAGAATGAAGAATTTAAAATTCTAAATTCGCGCATTCTAAATTCGCGCATTCTAAATTCTGAGAGGATAGTACCTACCGATAACAAGCCGCGAGGCAAACATGAGGTTCTGCTTCGATAGGCTATGAAGGCTGTTAACAGGAACGGGTATGAACTGCATCTGTTCTCCCCACATTAGCTCCAAGACGGTTTTAACCGCCCTTTTCCTTTGTTTTTCCTCCCCAGTCGCCCATACACGGGGTTTGCAAATTTCACGCTTATTTTTTATGATTCCTACAGTTATCGAGCAATCCGGTCGTGGCGAACGTGCCTTTGACATTTACTCTCGTTTGTTGCGAGAGCGCATTGTATTCCTCGGACAACAGGTTGATTCTGACTTAGCTAACTTAGTGGTTGCCCAATTACTCTTTCTAGAAGCCGATGACCAGGAAAAAGATATTTACCTGTACATCAACTCTCCTGGCGGTTCAGTGACTGCGGGCATGGGCATTTTCGATACGATGAATCAAGTTGCTCCGGACGTATGCACTATCTGTGTTGGACTAGCAGCTAGTATGGGGGCTTTCTTACTCAGTGCTGGTGCTAAGGGTAAACGCATGAGCTTGCCTCACTCCCGGATTATGATTCATCAGCCACTGGGAGGAGCACAGGGACAGGCAAGCGATATAGAAATCCAAGCAAAAGAAATCCTGTACCACAAGCAGCAGCTAAACAATTATTTAGCAGAACATACCGGTCAGCCACTGGAAAAGATTCAGGAGGATACCGAGCGGGATTTCTTTATGTCAGCGACTGAGGCTAAGGACTATGGTTTAATCGACCAGGTCATTGAGCGACGTCCCATAGCAACCCCTCTCCCAACACAATAATGTCTTAGTTGACACTCCCTGCTCGCCCATAGACGGGGAGTGTCAACTAAGACGTTAGTTTGGGGAGATACTACAGCGATCGCTAACCAAGTCCGGAGTATTACTGAAGTGACTCCCGAAATTAACAATCGGCAGTTAATCACCTACCGTAAGCGCTTATGTTGTCAGGGATTTCTGTTATTTCCCTAGTAGTTGGCGGTATTGGTGTGATGAATATGATCTTAACCTGAGTTCGATGACAGAAATTCAGAAGTTTTGACTCCAATCCATGAGACAGTAGTCAGGAGTCAGGATAAGAATTCATAATTATTGGTTATAATACAGAATTTAACGTCGTTAAATAGCTTATTATATTATCTTAAAAAATTGATTTTATCAATGATTATAACTCATGGCTTCTGGCTCGAAGCTCCTTAAATCTACCAACACCTGAGTTCTATCGAAATCACGTTGAATAGTTAAAAGTTATGAGACAATTTTAGCCATAAGCAATCGTGGTTTTCTGGTAATAGGAAACTAATTTAAAATCTATCGATGTGTTACATAAGACTGGGGAAGGAGCAGCTAAGCAAAGCGATGCCAAATAAAAGCACACCAAATAAAAGCACAATTAAACCAGTATCCGTGCAGAAGCAGTTTCCCTTGACTACTGTAGGGGCACTTGTTGTCAATCCTAGTAGACAAGTCTTAATTGTCAAAACTACTAAGTGGAAGGGTTTATGGGGTGTACCGGGAGGTAAAGTAGAATGGGGCGAAACCCTAGAATCGGCACTTCTAAGGGAGTTTCGAGAAGAAGTTGGTCTAGAGTTAACCCAAGTGAGCTTTGGGTTGTTACAAGAAGCGGTGCTAGACTCTAACTTTGTCCGAGAAGCCCACTTCATTATGGTCAACTACTATGCATTCTCTGCTAGCGAAACGATAACGCCCAACGAAGAAATTGAGGAATGGGTATGGGTTACTCCCCAACAGGCAATGGAGTATCCCCTCAATACCTATACTCGCGTGTTGATTGAGGATTATCTGCAAAGGCAACTTGATTAAGTCTGCCACATATAGAATTTTTATTTGGCAATATTGCCTCAATTAATCCTAGATAGATTTTATTGATTTTTGTAGGTTTCTCAGAGCAGCAATTACTTGGTAAAACCTACTAGCGAAGTATCAGACAACAACTTAACTCCAGAACAGTCTAGCTTTTGAACGAGTTGGAAAATACTCTGTCCCGAGACTGGTTCTACCCAATCAGGAGCAATTTCTACCAAGGGAACTAGCACAAAAGCTCTCTGTCTCATACGCGGGTGAGGGATTTGGAGCTCAGGTGTCTGTAGAATCAAATCATCAAATAAAAGTAAATCTAGGTCTAGGGTTCGTGGTCCCCAATGTTCCTGACGGACTCTACCAAACTCTTGTTCAATTCCTAGCAGAGTCTCTAGCAATTTCTGGGGACTTAGTTGCACTTCCAAAAGGGCACAACCATTGATATAATCAGCTTGTGGGGGTCCAACTGGTGCAGTTTTATACCAACTAGAACACAATTTTACGGTAACGCCTAGGGTTTGGTCGAGTTTTCTGAGGGCAGCTTCTAGAATGGCACGAGAGTCACCCAGGTTACTGCCAAGAGCGATCGCGCTAAATGAAAGCTTTGTGGTTACCAATTTTCCAGAGTTATAGACCATCGATCTTCATCGGTTGACACAGCAGCTTTAGACCACGCCTCAATGGGACTGAGTATCACTTATGTTGCATTGACGAGAAGATTCACCCTTCCCAAAGTGGTTTAACCCATTACCTGTTCTATTGTATTGGGGTTTTTGACACTCCCCATGCCTAGAAGGCTGGGGATTCTAGTTTCAAGTACGTTTCTGGCAACGCCGTTACGGGAAGCGTCTCTTGGTGTGTTCATTCCTTTTTATTGTTACTCAATGATGCTTGGGACCATAAACTTCACGAGCTTTTTTCGTACCCGATAACCCCTTCTTCTTTTTGCAAATTTTTCATTGGAAGCCTTTAATATCTTTCTTGGCTGTATTATGGCTTTTCAGGTATTTGGAAAATCCATATTCACTACATAATTGAGTATTGTAAGTGGTGTTGCTTTTTCTTAGCAACACGGGGATGGTCGAGCCAGTATCTAAGTACTTTATTGCGCACAAATTGAGATGTCCGAATAGCTTCATTTATTGCTTTAGCTTGAGTTTTTTTGACTACAGCCTTGTATGCCAGTACCAACATGCTTGCTTTACCTCCTTGTTTGTGTTAACTTACTCATGATATACCTTATGCACTTCACAGTGCGGAAGGTAAATTAGAAACTTGGGGCTTGTGGTCTCCTGTTTTTGGTCAGAAAGCTTGTTTTCTGGTTTGATAATAGAAATCATCTAAGTAACACAATGGACTTAAGGGGAAAAGTGGCCCTTATAACTGGGGGTGGCATTCGGGTAGGGCGTGCTCTTGTTATCGCTCTTGCTAAAGCTGGGTGCGATGTCTTTATTCATTACGGACGCTCTGCTGATGCAGCTGCTGAAGTCAAAGCCGAAGCAGAGTCCTTGGGAGTGCGAGCTATTACCTACTCCGCTAATCTCGCCGACCCCGTGGCCACAGACACTATTATCCCTCAAGCAGTTGAAACCTTTGGAAAAATCGACATCCTGATTAATAGCGCTTCTATCTTCCCAGAAGAAGATCTATTTGCCCAGACTGATGTCGCTTTGTGGGATAAAATTTTTGCCATTAACCTTCGTGCCCCCTTCCAACTCAGTCAAGAGTTTGCCAAGCAACTTCCCCAAAATAGGAATGGCAAAATTATTAATATTAACGATGCTGGTATTGCCAAGCCAGATACTAACCATTTTGCCTATCGAATTACTAAACGGGGATTGTGGGATATGACAAAAATTATGGCATTGGAATTAGCCCCCCGCATTACAGTAAATGGTTTAGCGCTGGGACAAATTCTCGAACCTCCAGGGGACCCAGACCCTCAAGCTTTTATGGAAAATTATGCCCGTAAGTTTATTCCATTAAAAATCCCTGGAAATACCAAAGTAGTAACGGACAGCGCCCTGTTTTTACTCGAACAAGATTTTCTAACGGGTAGCACGATTACGCTGGATGGTGGTCAATATATTTAGTTAATATATTATTTAGTTAAATAGCTGGCGGGGCGATCGCCTCTGTATTTTTAACTGTATTTTTAACCATAGCCACGTTCTCAGTGAGTTGGGGTGGCAGAAATTTTTAAGGGGATGGCACCTGAACTTGATGGGGAAAAGGGATGGTTCCGTTTTCTCCATAATGACTGATACAACTACTAATCAAGTTATGGAAAAATTCCTGAACCATCTTAACTATAAAATCCTATTAAAAGATATAATATTTTACGCGATTGCGTATGGGTTTGTCAAGCTTCCCCATTGCATTGAGAATTAGGAATTGAGAAATTACAATTGTTCCATTTCCAATTCAGACTTGAGCCAGTCAGCATGTCCGTTCTCGGTCATATCGAGAAATTCCTCAAGATTTTGGCAGCGTCCTGACTGCATATACTGACGGAACACGCGATTGAGGCGTAGATTTTGGGAGAACTCCTCTGTGGCTGCGCTGCGGATATCTTCAGTAAGATCAAGTTCCCCAGCATCCAGCAGTGCCAGAATTTTATGATAGGCTAGTTGAGCAGTTTCAAAAGCTGTCGCTGATTGCGTGATAGAATTCTGACGCTTGTAGTATTGGTAAAGGGGCTGAGGATGGATTGCTATCTTTCCAACTCGGCTTAACAGCTCAAGATTGAACATAACGTCGGCAGCAAAGGGAACTTTAGTCCAACCTCGACCCAAAAATTTCCGGCGGAAAACTGGGAAAAAAGGCACACGAGGTTTGAGGATGTCGTCCGCCGTAGCAAAGGTAACCGTGGTGCGATCGCGGAATGGACACTTGTACATAATTAGGTCAGTGTTGTACACGCCAGTGTTGTCGATTGCAGCACCATAGGTCATGGCCAGAGGAACCATTTCTGCTAGACGGTTTGGTTCATAGGCATCATCAGCATCTAGGTTGGCAATCACCTCCCCAGTAGAAATTGCTACCGCTGTGTTGCGGGCGGGACCTTCTCCACTGCCACACCCCCCTGTAAATGCTTGTTTCAATCGCGGATCGTTAATACCTTGGCGAGATAGCAAGGATAAGTAGTCTACTCCATCGTCCGAACCGATCGCCACCTCCCAGTTTGAATAGGTCTGTCCTATAAGGCTTTTGATAGCTTGTGCGATTGTATTTTCCGCTTGGTATGCTGGAATGATAATGCTGACTAGGGGTTTATTTTTCTCAGGCATAGTTCTGTGACTCTATCGAAATCGAATCGCTGAAAAGATTAAGGTTTATAGCTGGTTCCTTATTAATTATCACTATTCTCAAGGGGTGACAACAAAGCTCAAACCTAGGCAGGTGTTAGGTTTTAGGTTTTAGGTTTTGGGTTTAATGAGCGCGACTCGTGTTGTTGTATTTCCCAGCAGTTGAAGCAATTTTCACCAATCCAACTGCATAGATAAGCACCATTACAAAATTAATTTCCTACTACCAATCTCTGTAACCCTTACATCGTAAGGCTTTGAGTTTTGGAAAATGTGTAATTAATTTTGTGCACCTGCTTAGTTTTAATCAACTACTACGCCATGACGATGTTCACGCTTCACCTAACCCCTAAAACCTAACCCCTGTAAGATTTTAAAGAGCGCTTGTCACCCCGTGAGATCACTATTAATTATCAGATCAATTATCTCTTCTGAGAGAACTTTCATGCCATTGCCCCAGAACCAAGTTGGATAAGGTGGTCAAGAGTACAAAAATCAAAATACCTAGACTACTAATCATAAACAAAGCAGCAAACATCCGGGGAATTTCGAGATTGTAGCCAGCAATTAGCATTTGATAAGCAATTCCTGAATTAGCACCGCCTGTACCGGCAACAAACTCAGCTACTACTGCTCCGATTAAGGCTAATCCACCACTGATACGTAATGCAGCTAAAAAATAGGGTAAAGCACTTGGTAGTCGCAGATACAGCATTGTCTGCCAGCGAGATGCTTTGTAAAGCCGGAACAGGTCACTTAAGTTGGAATCGATACTATTTAAACCAAACGTCGTATTAGAAATAATCGGAAAGAATGCTACAATCCAAGCACAAATTACCAAAGCAGCGAAGGTATTGTTCCTCAGCCAAATAATAATTAAAGGCGCGATCGCAGCAATAGGCATTGTTTGCAGAACTACTGCATAGGGATATAAGCTTTTTTCAATCCACTTACTCTGAGCCATTAACATGGCAATTAGCAAGCCTGAAACTGCTGCTGTTATAAAGGCCGCTACAGTGATTTTTATGGTGATCAGCAATGGCTGAAATAAACTGTTCCAGTCCCTAATTAATACCTTGATAATTAGCAAAGGACCTGGTAATATGTAGGAGGGCGTACTAGTCACTCGAACAGATATATCCCACACCAGAAACACCAGGATTCCCACTGCCACAGGGGCTATAATATCGATAGACAGCAAATGGTTCAGTTTTAGCTTTCCCAGAACCAAGGCTTTATTTTTTTTCATAAAATTCTTAGATACCGTTTAATATAGCTATCAAATTATAGCTGTCAAATTTATAGTCATATTTTTGATAATCATAATTTATCAGTTATGTCTAAATAATAATCTAATAATTTATAAATTATCACTCATAATTCATCCCTTTTGACAACTGCTCAGCCACCTTCTGACAATATTTGGTATAAACTAAGGATGTACGAAACTGTTCGTTACGTGGTGATGGTTCATCAATAGTTATATCCGCCACTACTCGACCTGGACGAGCTGCCATTACTACCACCCGATTGGATAGATATACGGCTTCATAAATATTGTGAGTCACAAAAACCACAGTCCAGTGTTTTTTACTCCACAAATCAAGTAACTCCAGGTTAAGCTTAGTACGAGTGATATCATCCAAGGCTCCAAACGGCTCATCCATCAGCAATACCTTGGGAGAAGTAACAAGAGCTCTGGCAATAGAGACTCGCATTTTCATGCCACCGGATAGTTGACGGGGATAGGATTGGGCAAAACTTTCCAGTCCAACTAATTGGAGCGCTTCTTTAATAGCATGATCAGCAACTTTTTTAGAGACCCTAGCCAATTTAAGAGGCAATCGCACATTTCCCATTACCGTTGCCCAAGGCATTAGTGCTGCTTCTTGGAAGACAAAAGCTATCTCCTTTTGGTGGGCGCGATCGCTCCATTCTATGTTTCCCGAACTCATAGTGCTTAGTCCAGCAATGATGCGTAGCAGGGTACTCTTACCACATCCCGATGGTCCAACCAGACTAATGAATTCAGACTTATTGATGTTGAGATTTAGATCTTTTAGGGCTACAGTACCATTGTCAAAAGTTTTATTGACATGGGTAAGAGAAATAGCTGGTTTTTGGTTCATCTATTGTCAGTTATTAGCAATAGACTTCTTGCAGAAGTCGGAAGTAACAGGTAACAGCGGAAAAAAATTTATAAAAACAGTATCATAAAACTACTTTTGCAAGAGGTATAATCATTGCTTAAGAATCGGTTAATATTTGAACTTATCAATCTGGCTTGGCAAGACTAGATATAAATTAATGTATAATAACAATATCTAATTAACTTGGATATTAACATGTATAGCAATTCTACAACTTGTGAGGTACAAATTTCTGGTTTTTAGGGAGCAGGGAGCAGGGAGCAGGGAGCAGGGAAGAGGGAAGAGGGAAGAGGGAAGAGGGAAGAGGGAAGAGGGAAGAGGGAAGAAGTAAAAAATAATGTGTACCTCATGAGTCCTAGAAACGCTATATATAACTAATATATAATGTTAACTAATTTTTTTTATAAAAATCTACTCCTTTATTGACAAATTCCAAGGTGTAGGCTTGTTTGTAATCAGTCTTTGCATCAAGTACACCAACCGTAACTAACTGATTGAACAAACTTTCCCAACGTTCATCGGTCATTGCCCCAATGCCAAGTTTTTCGGCATCGCCAGAGATGATAATACCATAGTCTTTAAGCTTATCCAGACCATAGGCAATGAGGTCATCCTTCATCTCTGGATTATCTTTTTTGATCAGCTCATTGGCTGGTTCGGGATTCTCTAGATAGCTATACCATCCTTTGATTGATGCATCAACAAATCGCTGCACCAGATCGGGGTTAGTTTCAACGAGTTTCTTCGTGGTTTCAATGGTGAAAGTATAGGGATTATAACCAGCCTCTGCTAAGGATAATATATTGGGCTTAAAGCCTCCTTCTTTTTCTATAATGTATGGTTCAGAGGTCAAAATCCCCTGTTGGGCTGAATTTTTATCTACTAAGAAAGGGCTAACATTGAAGTTGTAGGGGCGTTTCTGGTCATCTGTAAAACCGTATTTTGCCTTGAGTAGGGGCCAATAGGTTGTGATGGCTCCAGGAGCCACAAAAATCGGTTTACCTTTTAATTGTGCCAGAGAGTCATTGCCTACCCCTGGATGAGCCAATAGAATTCGTATTTCTTTTTGGAAGATACTTGCTACAGTAATTTTGGGAATACCTTGTTGCACTGCTCTAATAGCATCAACAGCCTGTCCCATACTTAAATCAACTACTCCCCCCAGTAATAATTGGGTGGGATTGCTCTGAGGACCTGTTGGTTGTATAATAACATCTAGGTCATAGTTTTGATAAATTCCAGTAGCGGCAGCCTGATAAAAACCACCGTATTCTGCTTCAGCTTTCCACCCCAAAGCAAATTTTATTTTATCTAATTTACCTTTTTTTTCTGTAGTTAATGGTGTAGAGGTTTGATTAGTACAAGCTGCCAAAACACTACTACCAAGAGTGATGGAGCTAAGTTTAAGTAATTGGCGACGCTTAATTTTATAGATTTCTTTCATATAAAACTTCAACCGGCTAGAGCAGTAATTGAGATGATCTGGTTGTGGTGGTTTGAAATGGTGCAGCTTTAGGCAAACTAGAACGGTCTGGTAGGGAAAAACCTTGAGTTTGGTATAGGTTCGCGATTAGCAGCTTCTATGATAGTGCGTAATTTACCTAAGTTACTACCGATAGCGATCGCATTAAGCTGGTACTCACTAAGCTGTACTCACTAAGCTGTACTCACTAAGCTGGTACTTTGTACTTGCCATTTTTTCTAAGCTGACTATTACTTTGGCGTTTAAACCCCAACAAACACACCGATAGAAATAATACCATACTCGCTCTAATTAATTAAATATAATCATATAGAAATATACTAATATTACAGTAGCCATGGCTTTTAAGCTAACACCCATCTAAATTGAATCTGTTCATCTTATGAAACAAACCATGAAACCCTCTCCCCACCTCCATTTCCCCATCTCCCCATCAGCCTCAACCCAAAAATTAAGTACGTGACAGCTTAGGCAGGGGATTGAGGTAGGTTCTGGACGAAAGAGGGAGTTACAATGAACGTGACGGTTTTTTCTGACAGCCATGAGGAGTTATTAAGAAAATGGAAGTAAAACTGGTTTTAGTGGTACTAACAATTGCTTTTACTGCTTTGTGCCTGTTTTTTGGGACTAAGAACGGATTTTATGATTCAGACGATTATCACGGCAACGGCTCTGCACACTAAGCTTCCAGTATTTACTTTAGCGGTCAGCTGCTGAGCTTTCAAAAAGCCTTCATCGTTTAGCCTTGGAAAAATCCATGCATCTGGCATCACAACAGAGGCTAAAGGCTAGATGCTGACCGATCGCGAAGCGTGGCCAAAGGCCTTAGAGCGGGGAGTGTAAGGGGGCTCACGGGGGTTTTCCCAAGCCCCTGCCTTCTAGGCATGGGGAGTGTCAAAAAATTAAAATCCTCACTTAGAGGTTAGAGGAACTTCGCCAGTCCATCCCTACTTAACTCCCTACTGTGGTGATGTTGTTGGCAGCCCTTATCCCCTCTTGACTCTGACCTCGAAAGAAGGGAAACTAGTTGAGAACTACCCACACCCACCCTAAGGGGTAGGGTGTGGGATTTTCATAGACTCCAGAGTGACCTATAGGGTATATCCAACATACAAACCCCTCTAAATTGCTACGGAGTGACAACTCTACCACGTTTGTTTTGACTGGGGAAGAATCCGTTGAATTTTCCGTTCAAGGAAGATGCAGCCTTAGTAAAAATAGTTCCACCTTATTTTCCGTTGGCGATCGCCGATGCTGTCTGCCTCTTCCAAGGCTTAATCATTCACCCTTCCCTGATTAGTAAGACGTGGGTTAACGGAGCCAGATTAGCTAAAATTTAAGTTGAAGCTCATGAGCAATCAACGCCCAGTAGCATCCTCTGATCAGGATGACCGATTAACCTGCTTTCCTTACGGTGTTGGTCATGGTGCAGAAGGGGTTTGTTTGTTGGTGCAGATGGGGCCACACCGCATTCTCCTTGATTGTGGATTAGAAGACATTTCCCCCCTACAGATCGATGGGATACCACCAGCAGATTTAGTCCTGTGTAGCCACGCTCACTCAGACCATAGTCAGGGATTGCTGGCTCTTCACCAAACTTTTCCACAATTACCAATCTACGCCAGTGAGGTAACGACTCAACTATTACTACTCAACTGGCCAGAACTGCCTCCTGAGGATATTCTCCCATTTTGTCAAGCTCTCCCGTGGGTTACCCCTGTAGAATTCTGTGAGGGACTCACTGCTCAATTGTTCCCAGCTGGACACTTGCCAGGAGCAGCAGCATTTTTACTCACTTACACAACTCGCCATCGAACTTACCGACTGCTTTACACCGGTGACTTTTTCCTGTCTAACTCACGGCTGGTGGAGGGATTATCCCTTGAATCGCTCAGGGGGACACAGCCGGATGTGGTAATTGTAGAAGGCAGTTATGGCACTGCTCGACATCCCCATCGGCGGCAACAAGAAAATCAACTAGTAGAGCGTATTGAGCAGGCCATTGCTACCAATAACTCAGTTGTCTTGCCAGTGCCTACCTTAGGCCTAGGTCAAGAAATCCTGATGCTCCTGCGCTCTCATCACAACTTTACAGGACGCGACCTTGATATTTGGGTCAATGGAACCGTGGCTGCTGGTTGTAATGCTTACTTAGAACTGCTGTCTCACTTTCCCAGCTCAGTACAAAATTTTGCCAGACATCAAGCCTTGTTTTGGGATGAGCGGGTACGTCCTCGGGTGCGGCGGTTAGATCCCCAGCAGCGAGATGCTATCGGTAAATCTCCCTGTATTATCCTCACTGACTTAAACATAGATTGGAGGGAGTACTCGCAGCAAGAGAACCGTTCTTGGGTTGTCCTGCAACCGGAACATCTTAAATCTGTGGAGGATATAATGGATGACTACGGATGGCTTAAGGTTGAAACTTATCTGCTGGCTCAACATGGGGATTGTCTGGGCACCACCCAGTTGATTCATAATCTTCGACCTCAACATGTGATTTTTGTTCACGGTTCTCCTACCTACCTAGCTGATCTTGCTGGTTTGGAAGAGTTACAAAATCGATATCACCTCCATACGCCAGCAGCAGGAACACTGGTAGAACTTCCCATTGGTGAGACCTTTATCAGACCAGCTCTACCAACGGAAACAAACTATGAAGGAGAGTTGCATGAATTAGATACACTTGTCTATATCACTCTTTCAAGAGCGATCGCAACGGATCCTCGTTGGCAAAATTTCGCTGATACTGGTTTAGTAGAAGCCCGCTGGCAAGGAGAAGAACTGGTCTTGCGGGGATTGTCACAACGAGAACTACTCAAACAAGGGGGCAGAGCCAAGATACCAATTAATATCGAGTGTTGTGGTAATTGTCTGTACCAAAGAGGGCAGCGCTGCTGGAATCCAGCCTCAGCTCTCTATGGTTTTAAAGTAACACTGGAGGGGTACTGTCCAGTTTTTGAACGGATAGAACCCCTTGAGTAACGAATAGTTAAGGGAAAATTGCTAGCTAGTTGTGAGTTATCAATTTTCCGATACTTTTTAGCTACCAAAGTCTACCAAGATAGACCCTCGTCCGCCAAGGCAAGATGCTTTCGCATCCAGGGGGTATCTCCGCGCTTCTCTGACGGAATATCCCGCGAGCGCCATAAAAATGTCAAAAAAGTTATAACACCAGGATCTAAGCGCAACTATTAAACCCTTGGTTTTCGGCTTTAATTTAAGTTACATAATAATCGCTTTCGGTGTTACCCTAATTTAAGTCTAACAAATAATAAGAGTTTTTGGTAGACTCTGCGACATTTTCGATTAGCTTTTACTCACCCTTAACGGTTGGTTGTCCATTAACAATGAAGAATCTAGTCCTGATTTAAGTCTTGGGAGCGGGGGTGAATTTGTTCAGCCTCCGGACAATCATCAGAGACTATCGGATCAACATTACCTCGGAAAACAGAAGCTAGCTTGTGACTCACAGAGCCTATGCTTTCCAAGCGGACCATTTCTTCCCAGGAACTGATCTCATCCTCTTCGTCTGTTTCATAACGAATTGTGACTAAATCTCCCTCGATATCAACAATGCGGGCCTGTTCAATCCAACGTTGCTGATCCCGCAAGAAAACGCAGACCTCACGACCATCGCAGCAGAGTTGATAAATCTTGCGGTGTAGCATATTCGGCTTCTCCTGTTGCAGATAACTCTTGGTTTTACTGGTGAAGTAAGCGGTTGCGTTTCTTTAGAAACAACTTTATTTTGACATACTTCCCACGAATAGAATTGGCGGGTTTCTCTCCATCCGGAACGATGATGAGATACAATCGAAGGCTAAAATAAACCTGAGCCACCAGAGTAGGAATACTCCAGATCCTTTTTTTGTTGGCTCTGGCGACTAAAATACCATTTACTTGAGTAGTCAAGCCGCCATCAGCAGCAAAAATCGATTCCAAGAATTTAAAGGATTAGCAATAATTGTAGCTCACTCCTCGTATCCCCAGCCCTAAAGGGTAGGGGTTGGCTTGAAATCATTTTTGGTTAACTTAACATGGAATTAAGCGGGTTTGTCTATTCCTTGTTAAAGATTAAAATAGCTTAATAGTCTTTTATGTTCATTGCTTGAGAGTAAGGCATGCATTAGAAGCGAGTTTGAGTTGATCAACGCTGCTCGTGTGTATTGATTACTTTTTTTATGCATTGTATTGATGCAGAACGCGAATTTGGGGAATCCCCTCAGGTCGGCGCTACATCCCTTTATTGATTTAACTCGGTATCCTATACCTCCGCGCGCCCATTTCTCCTGCTTGCCAGCAATGGTGCTGTAGTCTTTCAGAGATGGTGTTTGGGGGTATGGTTACTCTATAGTTATTTGGATACTTAGATTCCACTAGTATTGCTATCGATGGCAATGGAGTAAGAATCCGAAAACTCCCCCAAGTTAAATATAGGGGATTGTGAGGGAATGTTGCTCATGGGGTTAAAAACCGGGTACTAGCAACGTTGACAGTAGGATTTTACTCACACGCTTTGTGGCGGTTTAAACACACTACTAACGAACTTGGCTCAAAAAGAGCTGTGGCGTTCCCCTTAGTCTTCTTAGCTGTGACACTCCCCGCCCGCTTATGAGCGGGGATTCTTAGTTCTACGACATGCCTTACAATTAGTTATCCAGCAAAGGCAATATTTAAGCCAAATACCCGTTTAAAAACGCGCATATCGAGCCTAATTTAACTAATCGAGCGTGGGCTTATCTCCCTAAGCGTTGGGTCTCCCCCGTTCCCGTGTGCCGGAGACGAAACCTTATCAGAGGGTCGCCTTTATGGTTAGTCGGCTATGGGTAAAAGGGTTAAAACTTTGCCGATTTTGGCTCCACTCTTCTTACGGTAACTTCTAACCCCACGGTACGTTTGTATTTCAATTTGCTATTTTACTGGTTTTCGGTATCCGTTAAGATCCATGCGTTTTGGCGGTGCGACCCGTGGCGAATTTAATTCGCCGTTCGCGTAGCGTCTCCTACGGAGAACGGAAAGCGCACCGAAGAGGTTTTTCGCTCCTCGTGTACTAGTATCGCAAAACGCTCGTTGTTTTTAAATTGGCAGTACCGACGAATCCTACCTGTGCGCTTTCTACATGTTTATTCTAACATACTCTACTTAAAAGCCGTCCTAGAAGGACGGGGCTTGAGACCCAAAATTTTTGGTCACCGACTTGGCTATTTATAGGATACAGCAGGAGAAACCCTACTGCTGATAAACATCGGCGTGGCTAAAGCCTTCTGGTTCAAGGAGCAAGCATTTTGGTAGGTGTCTACAGGTTCCACATACCCATCATTGTGACATACTAATCCCTGTACGTGCTTGGCACTAAGCATGAATTTGGGAAAAAAAACTGCCAACCTGCCAACCTGCCATCGGTCGCAGTCAGAGTCACTCAAAAATAGCCTCTTGCTGTGACTAAAAGTGGTCAGGCGCTCAATAGATAAAGCTGATTTTAAATCGTAAGGGAGAAAAGCCAGTGTTTGAGATCCTACGCAGTCAAGACCAATACGAAACTTACATTCTCACTGACCACAATGCCCAGTCTCGATTAGAAGTGGTTCCTGAACGGGGTGGCATTGTCACTCGGTGGAATATCCAAGGTCAGGAGATTTTTTATCTTGATGCGGAACGCTTTAAAGATCCCAATCTGAGTGTACGGGGTGGCATTCCCATCCTCTTCCCCATCTGTGGAAACTTAGTTAATGATACTTATACATACCTTGGCAAAGACTATACTCTCAAACAACACGGCTTTGCCCGTAATTTGCCTTGGCAGGTGAGTGATAGTGCAACGAATGACATGGCAGTGTTGACTCTCACCCTCAAGAGTAATGACCAAACTCGCTCTGTCTATCCCTTTGACTTCGAAGTTACCTTTACCTATCGATTAAAGGGCAACACCCTAGACATTGATCAGCGCTATACTAATCATTCCGCTGAACCGATGCCCTTTTCCACAGGTTTCCATCCCTACTTCTTGACGTCTGACAAAACTAAACTGGAGTTTGATATTCCTGCATCGGAGTATCAGGAGAAGCAAACTCAAGCAGTACATCCTTTCACTGGCAGTTTTGATTTTAGCTGTGATGAAATTGATGTAGCGTTTGGGCAACTCAGTGATAAGACTGCCAGTGTTACTGATCCTGAACGGGGATTAGCGATCGCATTGACCTACACTGATGTTTTCTCGACCTTGGTATTTTGGACAGTTCAAGGCAAGGACTTTTATTGCCTTGAACCTTGGAGTGCTCCCCGTAACGCTCTTAACACTGGGGAAAATTTAACTCACTTAGCTCCCGGAGAGAGTAGTGAGACATCGGTGAGGCTAACGGCGAAATTTTTCTAAATTTCCCTAGACATTTCCTTATCAATGTGATATTCTTAGTAAAGGTATGTTTGAGAAAAGCTTACCGGGTCGCTAACTCAATGGTAGAGTACTCGGCTTTTAACCGATTAGTTCCGGGTTCGAGTCCCGGGCGACCCATTTTTACCTAACTGTTAGTTAGCCTTATTTATCTATTGATACAAAGTCTAGATATTAGGCTAATGGTATTAGGTACTAGGTAAGTATTAAATAAGTACTAGGTAACTATAAGGTACTAGGTAACTATGAGGTACTAGGTACAACAGGCACACTTGACCACCTCTGTGTTTTAAGAGGGATACTTCCTGGGCTGGTCAGAACCCGCTTGCGCCAAGGAACCTTAAATTATTGCTCCAATCAGAAAGGTTAGGACCTGTTCTAAAAACTCTTGGCAAAACTACCTATACTTTACTGTTTATCCAGATTTTACCCAGGGGTACTTGGGTAGTATTTTATAGATTTGGTAAGTTTTGTCAAGTTTTATAGACTCAGCTTTGTCTAGATGATCTAATCAAGAAATTTGAATAAAAGCTGCAAAATATCTTAAGATTATCTAAAGAATTAACCTGTCTTGATGCAGTAGCTCATGGGGGTTCCCCCCAAGACCGCACTGGTAGTCGCTCATGGGGGTTCCCCCCAAGACCGCGCTACCTCGCTGCATCGCTGTCTAGAAGCAACTAGATTGACATGTCTGGACTGGCGATTCTGTTCACGAGTCACTAGGGAGTGTCAGACGTGAGGCTTCTCGCCGGAATAGCTAACAAACAAAGTTAGGAGGAATATAATATGGCACTTGTACCCATGCGGCTACTGTTGGATCACGCAGCTGAGAACGGCTACGGGATTCCAGCATACAACGTTAACAACATGGAACAAATCCTGTCTATCATGCAGGCTGCTGAAGAAGCGGATAGTCCGGTAATCTTACAAGCTTCTCGTGGTGCCCGCAAATATGCAGGTGAGAACTTCCTCCGCCATCTGGTCACAGCAGCGGTGGAATCCTACCCTCATATTCCCATTGCCATGCACCAAGACCATGGCAATAGCCCAGCCACCTGCTATTCGGCAATTCGTAACGGCTTCACCAGTGTGATGATGGATGGCTCCTTGGAAGCTGATGCTAAGACTCCAGCCAGCTTCGATTACAACGTCAGTGTTACTGCCGAAGTAGTAAAAGTTGCCCATGCTATCGGTGTTAGTGTTGAAGGGGAACTGGGTTGCCTAGGTTCACTGGAAACCGGTAAAGGTGACAAAGAAGATGGTCACGGATTTGAAGGAACTCTGAGTCGCGACCAACTATTGACCGACCCCGACGAAGCAGTTGAATTTGTTGAGCGCACCCAAGTTGATGCTCTAGCTGTAGCTATTGGTACTAGCCACGGTGCTTACAAGTTCACCCGCAAGCCGACTGGAGAAATTCTTGCCATTAGTCGCATTGAAGAAATTCATAAGCGTTTGCCTAACACTCACTTGGTGATGCACGGTTCTTCCTCTGTGCCTCAAGAGTGGCTTGACATGATCAACCAGTACGGTGGTTCTATTCCTGAAACCTATGGTGTACCCCTTGAAGAAATTCAAAAGGGTATTAAGAGCGGTGTTCGTAAGGTTAACATTGACACCGACAACCGCTTGGCTATCACTGCTGCTATCCGAGAAGCTGCTGCCAAAGATCCTTCTAACTTTGACCCCCGTCACTTCCTCAAGCCTTCTATCAAATATATGAAGCAGGTTTGCTTGAAGCGTTACGAAGCCTTTGGTACTGCTGGTAATGCTAGCAAGATCAAGCAAGCGACTATCGATGTTTTTGCAACTAAGTATGCCAACGGTGAGTTAAGTGCTGTGGCGAAAAAAGCTGTAACTGCCTAGTTTTTAACGCTTAACAGGAAAATCATTGCTGTTTTGGTGAACCAAGAACAAGCAGAATTATTTGGGTAGCTGTTAAAGTTACCCAATTTTTTGTTGTTAGTGATTAGTTATTTGAAAATTGCCTATTTTCAGATACTTACAGCTGTCTTTGATACTCTTCGAGAATATCGATTAGATCCATCTGACACTGCATGGGTAGCAAATCTGCTAGGGGAACTTGCCGTTTACCACCACCTAGCTTCACAGAAATGCTTTGCAGGATTGGCATCATCTGGTCTTCTGTGATTGTATTAGTGTTACCGATTAGTAGGGGATAAAATTGTTCAGCCAAAGTGGTATGTAGATGGGCATCCCTGAGGTAAAGATGCCACTTGGCTACATCAATATATACCTTGTCGCCAATTTCAGCAGCGAGAGTTTCAATTGCTTCTGTAGAACTTGGATTAGCCATGGTAATTAGCTGTTTCTAATTAATTGCATGTTGGGATATCTAAGGAATAATTAAAGTTGTGCGCGTAGCGTGGCCTTTGGCCAAGGTTTTAAGTTGTTCGCGTAGCGTGGCCTTTGGCCAAGGTTTTAAGTTTAACTTAAGTTAATTTGCTGGCTTTCGGTTAACTGTCAACAGTCAACCGTCAACAGTTAACCGTCAACAGTTAACCGAAAATCAATTACTACAATTATCTTGGGTGATTTCATCCTTGAGGGGATTCGGTTGGAGGTTCTTGAGTAGGCAGGGGTGTATAGTTTGCGATCGCAAATATATAAACCCCATGCCCTACTAAAATCAATCCCCACAGACCAGTAAACCAGTATGCCCAAGTCCATTGAGCATACTGTATAGTTCTGAAAAACCACACTCCGGAATTACAAGCAGCAAAAATTGCCACATGTACAGCAAAGTTCATGCGGTCATCTAAACGACGGTAGGCTGGATCACGTCGATCAGGTTTACGAGGCCAACGAGGAGGCATAGATATTTGTCAGTTTTGAGTTGTTTAGGGGCTTGGTCTGATACCAACCCTAGTCAGTTAATTTTATTTTAGAACCTAATGTTGGATTGAAGATGATCCGAACCAAACAGTTTGTTCCTTTAAATATTGCAGTCATGACGGTGTCCGATTCCCGTACCGAAGCCAC
This sequence comes from Moorena producens PAL-8-15-08-1, assembly GCF_001767235.1. Taxonomy (GTDB): domain Bacteria; phylum Cyanobacteriota; class Cyanobacteriia; order Cyanobacteriales; family Coleofasciculaceae; genus Moorena; species Moorena producens_A. Next base: position 585,574 of record NZ_CP017599.1, on the reverse strand, counting down.
GGATAAGTCCGGTAAGCTGCTGGTTGAGAGTTTAACCGAGGCGGGGCATCACTTAGCGGAAAAGGTTATTGTTCCAGACAACATCTACAAAATCCGTGAGGTGGTTTCCCGATGGATTGCTGACGAATCCGTACAGGTAGTGTTGACTACAGGAGGAACTGGTGTTACAGGTCGAGATGGTACACCAGAAGCGATTCAACCCCTGCTGGATAAGGAAATCCAGGGCTTTGGTGAAATTTTCCGCATGATTTCCTACCAAGAGATTAAGACTTCTACTATCCAATCTCGTGCCCTGGCTGGTGTGGCTAACGGAACATACATCTTTTGTCTGCCTGGATCTTCTGGAGCTTGTCGGACAGGTTGGGAGCAGATTATCAAAGACCAACTCGATTTGGGCAATTCCCCCTGTAATCTGGTGGAACTGATGCCACGTTTGCGAGAAACCTAATCTTAGCGATAGATTTCCTGTTCAAACGGTAATTGGCAACTAAGTGCCTCAGTGGATCAGTGCTAAGTGCTGATCCAACTTAACTTGAGCTGATTCCTTAACTTAGCAATCGCCTGATATTTGGTAATCCCCGGATTTCCCTCCGGTCTTACTCAACAGGCGAATCGATTCAATCGCGATAGACTTTTCCAAGGCTTTGGCCATATCGTAAAGGGTCAAAGCCGCAACTGAAACTGCTGTTAGTGCTTCCATTTCAACACCAGTTTCAGCTTTAGTAGTCACAGATGCCTGAATCTGGTATCCCGGTAGTTGGGAGTCAGGTTCCACTTGAACTTCGATCTTGTGTAGGGGCAAGGGATGACACAGAGGAATCAGTTGAGAAGTTTGCTTTGCTGCCATAATCCCAGCCAGCCTAGCAGTTCCTAAGACATCACCCTTGGGGGCATTACCAGATTGGATGGTGTTGAAGGTTGCGGTTTTCATCCTTACCTGAGCAGCGGCTACTGCCTGACGTTTGGTAAGCGCTTTGCCAGAAACATCGACCATCTGAGCTTGACCTTGACTATCGAGATGGGATAGCGAGCGATTGATTTCCACAAGAGTATTGCAAAATTTTTGATCTATGTGTTATGATAAGTAACTATTGAGCCACAGAAAAGTGGCAGCAGTTAAGGGCTTGTAGCTCAGTGGACTAGAGCACGTGGCTACGGACCACGGTGTCGGGGGTTCGAATCCCTCCTAGCCCGTTTGTTAAGCTAAGGCATTCTAGTGTCTATAGCATATAAATCCCGTTCACGACCGATGGAGAATCTGAGGGAACGGGATAAATTTTTGTTGGACTTGGTCATAAAGATAATCAGTGCCAAAAATGCTATACCAGCACCACAGGAGAAAATTCCTCGATATCCTAACAGGTCAGCGAAATAACCAAAGATCGGCCCAGCTAGGCCAATCCCTAAATCAAACCCACTAATGCAGACAGCGAATACCTGACCCCGTTCGTCAGCAGAGGAGCGGTCAGTCATCAAAGCAGTCATCATCGGTATGAATAGTCCAGTGCCAGCTCCTTCTAATAAAGCAGCTAGTAAAAATCCGATTCCCGTTTCAGCCTGGGAAATCATCAACATTGAGATGATATAGCAAACCACACTAGCGGTGATAAAAACTCCTCGTCCATACCGATCAGATGCCTGACCAGTTAATGCACGAATCATAAAACTAGCGATCGCAGCAGCTGTGAAAAACAATCCTGGATTGAGATTAATACCAGTGTCTCGAATAAACAGAGAGACAAAGCTAACTTTTGTTCCAAATACTATACCGAACAACAGCATTACCAAAGCTGGAATTCCAAGAGGAGGGCTGGTTAACAACTGCCATAGTTTGACCAATAGCTGCCAAATGGAGTTTAACCAAGATTTTGATTGTTCCTGCTCAGGTCTAGCATGCCTAATTGGTTCACGAATCTGACTCCCTAACAGCACACCCAGCCCACCTAGAGCTGCAGACACTAAGAATAAAACAGTGTAGCTAACCTCTTGTTCTAGAAAACCCCCCAGCGCTGGTCCGAGACCTAAACCAATCGATGTGGCCAAACTCATGTAACCAATTAACTCACCCCGCTTGTCAACAGGAGACAAATCGGTGACTAGAGCCAAATAACCGATGGTAAAGGCTGCAAGACTGATGCCATGAAACATTCGAACCAGCATCAACAGGCTAATCGACTGGGTAAATAGATAGCCCAAAGGTGCTAGAGCTACAGCGCTAGTACCAATAATGACTACCAACTTGCGACTGCGCAGGTCTGCCATACGCCCCAGTGGGTTTCTAAACAGCAACTGACCAATGGCAAAGCAACCCATTACTAGCCCGACCTGTTGCTTAGTCCCACCCAAGTCTTCAATATATTGCGGCAGGGTTGGCAACAAAGAGGTTAAGCTTGACCAAAATAGCAGAGCAACAGTAAATAAAATCAGCAAACTTTGACGTTGCTGCCCTTCCAGGGTCTGAAAAACTTTCACGCGCTCTATAATCCTGAGAAAACTGGCACTTGAGATAGTTAGATAAAATCCGGTTGACTAATCATCATAGTCCTGATCGGGTAATGACTATTTGCGCTTTGGCTGATGGGTAATTGACAATTACCTGTAAGCCAAAGCGCGAACAGCCAAAAATCCGGGGACTATTTCGGAAGTAATTAACCGGACTTGATACTATTTCTTTAGTTTACTCTTCTTAACATTTTGCCCAGAGGCTGAGACAGGGTGATCGGGTGATGGGGTGATCAAGGTTGGGGGAAGAATCTCACGACCTATTATTGTTCACAAATTAATTAGGATTGCGATGCTCTGAAAGAGCCGCTACGCGAACGCAGCAATAACTAAGCTCAAGCTTGGCTACTGGTAGCGCATAATGTAGCGCTCAGTATGATCAGAAAAGTATTCCCGAAAGCGTTTTTAGAAGGGATAGCGGTCTTGCTGTGATTAACTTTACAGGTTTTACTTTATCAAAGATAATTTTGACGGAGCCTGTGGCTTACGGGAAACCTCACCATTTTGACTATTTTATTTAACAGTTCACGAGCCTCTAATAATCGATTTTCTAGCCCAGTCTTTAGTATTCTCAAGGTAAGTCACCAGCATTTTCCATTCTCTAGCTTCTTTGGTCAAATCCTTAACATTGCTCAGGTAGACTAGAGTAATGCGGCGTTCTTCGTTATCAGAACAAACCTCCATAATGGTTTTGTATAGCTTTTGCCAATGCTCTAACCAGTTATCTTCAATGGGATCAAAAATTGCCTCGAACAAATTACTCCATAATAACTCAATAGTTTTAATAGTTTTGAGATTTTCCTCGGTAGGCTTATCCCAGCCTACATGGCGCTGACGTAATACTTTAATAGGTGGGGGATTTTCACTCATAGACAGCAATTTACTATTCATCTTTGGAGCTACATTCCTAGAATTCCCTAAATGCTGTCTTAACGTCACAGTTTTACAAAAGGTGCGCTTGCCGTTGGTGCGCCTCCACGCGAATTTAATAATTAGATGCGGAAAGCGCACCTAATATCAAAAATTCCTCCCACTTTAGCAAAGAATAGGAGGAATACCTTAGCTTCTTTTGCCGGAAGCTACTTTAACGGTCTACTGACCCCATAATGATGTCAATACTACCGAGAATGGCCATAATATCGGCAACTTTGACTCCTGTGAGGATATGGGGCAGAATCTGTAAGTTATTGAAATCGGCTGGACGAATCTTCCAACGCCAAGGAAAGACATTATCATCACCAATAATGAAAATTCCTAGTTCTCCTTTCCCAGACTCAAGACGGACATAGTGTTCACCCTTGGGAATTTTGAAAGTAGGGGCAATTTTCTTGCCCATGAACTGATAATCGAAGTCGTTCCACTGGGATTTGCGACCCTCTGCCATCCGCTTGGCTTCTAGGTTTTCGTAAGGACCACCGGGAAGTCCTTTTAAGGCTTGACGGATAATCTTAACTGACTCCCGCATTTCCCTAATCCGCACCACATACCGGGCAAAGCAATCACCCCCGGTTTCCCAGTGTACTTCCCAATCGAAGTCGTCATAGCATTCGTAGTGGTCAACTTTGCGTAAGTCCCACTTGACTCCAGAACCTCGTAGCATCGGGCCAGAAAGTCCCCAGTTAATCGCTTCTTCCCGACTAATGGTACCGATACCTTCAACTCGGCGGCGGAAGATAGGGTTGTTGGTGATTAACCGTTCGTACTCATCAACTTTAGGGTCAAAGTAGTCACAGAAGTCTTCGCACTTATCGATCCATCCATAGGGTAGGTCAACCGCAACTCCACCAATACGGAAGTAGTTGTTGTTAATTAACCGTTGTCCACTGGCAGCTTCCCATAGGTCATAAATCATCTCCCGTTCCCGGAAGATGTAGAAGAATGGGGTTTGGGCACCCACATCTGCTAGGAATGGTCCAAGCCACAGCAGGTGATTGGCAATCCGATTCAACTCCAGCATAATCACGCGGATGTAGCTGGCACGTTTGGGTACCGGAATATCTGCTAATTTCTCTGGGGCATTGACTGTAATTGCCTCGTTGAACATCCCTGCTGCATAGTCCCATCGGCTCACGTACGGGACATACATAATGTTAGTGCGATTCTCGGCAATTTTCTCCATGCCTCGGTGCAGGTAGCCAATTACCGGCTCACAATCTATCACATCCTCCCCATCCAGGGTGACAATTAAGCGGAGAACGCCGTGCATGGAGGGATGGTGGGGACCCATGTTGATCACCATGGGTTCGGTTCTGGTCTCGATCTTTGCCATATTTTGATTAATTGCCCCAACTGTTAGCTGCTAGGTGTTAGCCGCTAGGTATTAGCTTACCAAAACAGAGGCAGATAGGTGGTGTATCTTGTTAACTCTAACAATGCCAGAAAAATTTGATATTCTTAAATGAAGCTTCCCCCACCTGGTAAACCGAGGTGGGGGTGTCCTATGCTAATCTAGGGCTAGCCGCAGCCCACAAATCACACAGACAAGCCCAGCTTCTAGGCGGTCGTCCAGAGCTTTTGCTGAAACGACCCTCGTTGTCATTTCTGCGAACGAGTTTAAGCACACCTCTAGCGCCGATATTGTAAGCACCGTTTAAGTCGGCATTGAATTGCTTACCTGAGGAGAAAGTTGCTAGGGCATAATTTCCTGAGTCACGTTTAACAATGCCTGAACCATCATAGGCAAGCTTTGAGGTATATGCTGCAACAACCTCTATTACTTTGCCTCCTAACTCAGCCCATTTCTCAAGCGTAAAATCGCGAATTTTTGCCTTGAGCCATCCGTGAAATCTTTGCCGAAGGTTAGACCGTTTTCGTCCCCCTTTTGGCTTCCATGCCTTAAGGTTCTCAAACACAATCGCTTCGGAGTTAAACTTTTCAGCAATCTCAACAATTCGCCTAGAGACTACATGACTGATTTGGTTGTTGATTCTTTGGCATTTTTGGTAGGTCTTAGAACAAAAACCCTTGTGAAGTCTGCCACCCTTCCCCATGGTTTTAGATGCACGCATAGATACAGACTTCAGTCGCTTGTCCCTGCGGTCTATGTCTCTCCCCGGATGGATGAAATCTCGGTGGATTACAGTGCCACTGTGGGTTACAACCGATATCGTTGCAGTAGTATTAATTCCGAGATCTACCGCTGTTACATTAGCCTCTGGTTTCCGTTTTTCTGGCTTGCAACTAAACGGAACTGACAGATGGCAAGCTCTTTCATTAAATATCAAAGATGGTGACAACATCTTATTGGTTGCCACCTGATGACGCTCTCTTAATCCGGTAATTTGAACGGTAGTCCAGACCCAGTCAGAGCCGTTAAAGACTTTGATTTCGACTTGATTGAATCGGTGTAGTTTATAGCATTGGCCTTTATATAAAGCTGGGTAACAGCCAGTGTCAGCATTCAGTTTCGGAGGACTGGCATTAGGTAGTTTCCTAGTGCCTGCTTGCCATTCTCGGTAACGGGTCACAAAACTACTAACTTGACCCGCCGCAAATGCGAGCGCAGAACGACGGTAATAGCTGGGAAATTTATAAAAAGCTTTGTTGAACTGAGGATACTTGACACTGGGACGCTTAGCTGTCTGATGCATTAGTTTCTCGACAGCAGGAGTCAGCTGATCCGCCGTTAAGTTCCCGAATTTACTCCAGTGAGTGTAAATAATACCAACCAAGTATCTGCAAGCACGACGATAGACTTTAACCGTCTCAGTGAACAGCAGACGCTGCTCACTAGTTGCGTTAAGCCTCCATTTGTCGGTGCGAATGATCTGAGTTGGTGTTTTCACAATCTCAACGGAATTGCTAATATGTCACTATATTAACCTATAGTATCACAAAATGTCAACCGCCTTTCGCTCTTTCGCTCACACTGTTTCGTTAATCAAGATTCACATAGTGTTTGTCACTAAGTACCGCCATCCAGTAATTACTGGGGACATAGAAGAGGACATCTTAGACTTGGCAAAAAGCATCTGCGAGAAAAATAACTGCATCCTTGAGGATGCCAAGGCGGACTTGGGGACAAATGATCATATCCATCTCCTAATTGATTTAGCCCCTAAGGTATCAATTTCCAAGCTTTGCAACACCCTTAAGACAGTGACCAGTAGAGAGATTAGAAAAAGATACGCAAAAGAATTGGCTCCCTATTACTGGAAGCCAGTCTTCTGGAAAAGGGGATTTAGTGCTGTTTCTTGTGGAGGAGCCCCCCTTTCGGTTCTAAAGCAATATATAGAAAACCAAGGTTACGACGATTGATTGACTTGCTCCTTAACCCCCACCTGGACGAGGTGGGGGAATGCGTCGCATTTTTGTTCAAACTGTTAATTGCTGTTTAAGCTCCTTGTTCCCAATGCTTAGGTTAACGGGAATTGCTACGTAGAAGTTCGGTTCTACGATCCTTAAACTATCAGCAATCACATTACCATCTTTATCAAAGGAGTTGATAGTTTGAATTACTGCACTAGCTGTGCATCGGGGGTGGATTGTGGTTCCAAGGTGGTTATTACCAAGTATAAGTGAAATTTTATCCCAAAAGGAACTAATTGGAAGCGATGACAAGGTTGCTCTTTCCTCAGAGCAAGCAACTGTGATTGAAACTTGTTCAATAGGTGCTAGCAGTCACAGGACAAGAGAAGGGGCTAGCCCTAAGCATAGGGCAGCAGCAGCTAAAGCTCAACGGGAATGGCAAAGTGCGATCGCTACCTTGGAACAGTTGCTGTTGCCAGCGGTTTCAGGAAATGGATCAACAAGCCATAATCCCGAACACTCCTCGAAGCAAGGATTAATTCTAGCTGGTCCTGCACCAGTCTTAAGTGATCGAGAGCTACTGGCAAGTTTCGAGACTGGGATTTTTACGAACGACGCCTTGAATGCTTGGGCTTTTATGCCCTTCCAGCTACCTCCGGCTCAACCTGAGACTACTCCATTTGTAGAAAATACGACCATTCGGTTACCCCTGTTTCCAGGAGACCCCTTAGCTAACGAGCAGTTTTGTTTAGTGTTTACCAAAGACTTTAGCTTAGTCATGGTCTCTGGAGAAGACCACTTTGGGGTTCCAGGCTTTCAATTCTCCTTTGACCCAGAAGATATCCAACGTGTTTGGACATCACTGCACCGTAGACTATTACTGAGCAGTTCTCATCATCTCAAGCAATTGGAAGCTTTAATGGAAAAATTTGTGCCAAAGCCCCCCGATTACCGCATTGTAATGAACTTTGGTCGTGGGCTTCTGAAAAATTTACCAGAACTGCCTTCAGTAGAACTGAGCCAGACTATACCGGTGACAATATCGGAGTCAAGAATGGTTCAGCCAAGACCAGCTCAGCATCAGAGGGATACGGTCAAAACTGGTAGTAACTCACAAAATGGGTCTTCTAGTACACCCAATGCCCTGAAACAGAAAGGAAGCGAGCCTAACTGGCAACGATTGGTGAAAAATGAAGCGCGAGGCTTTCCTAGAATCTCTGCTGTTCACCCAAAAGAAAATTCTGAAGCTACACCTGACCTTGAGCTGCTCCGAGCTCTAACCCATGAAATCCGGACACCCCTAACTACAATTCACACCCTGACTAAACTACTGCTTAGACGTCGTGACTTGCCTCCAGAAGTCATGCGGCGTATAGAAATTATTGACCATGAGTGTAGCGAACAAATCAACCGTATGGAGTTGATTTTCCGGGCAGTAGAATTAGAAACCACAGCAGCCAAGCAAACCCCTGTTAGCCTGACCTGTATATCTCTGGCTCGGGTTTTTCACAACAGCATCCCCCGCTGGCAAAAACAAGCACAGCGACGTAATTTAACCCTAGATGTAGTCTTACCGCAACAGTTGCCAACAGTGGTCAGCCATCCTGCCTTGCTAGATCAGGTACTAACTGGCTTGATGGAAAATTTCACCCGGTCTATTCCAACAGGGGGTCATATCCAGTTACAGGTTACACCTGCTGGAAACCAGCTGAAGTTACAATTCCAGTCTCAGATTAATCCGGAAACAATTGCTGACGACCATTGCCCGACATTGAAGTCCCTTGGTCAGCTGCTGACTTTCCAGCCAGAAACGGGTAGTATCAGTTTGAATTTGAATGTGACCAAAAATCTATTCCAGGCGTTGGGCGGTAAACTAATTGTTAAGCAACGACCCCAACAGGGTGAGGTGATGACAGTATTTTTACCGTTAGCTGACCTGGCTAAGACACCCCTCCCTGGGATTGGTTGACCATTACCTCTTTTTAGGCTTTATAGGCAATTGGTAGCAGCACTTTAAATTGGGAACCTTGCCCGAATCGACTAACTACTGAAATCGAACCACCACCCCGTTGTAATAATTGTTGCACAATGGTTAAACCTATACCTGCACCAAAGTCTTCTCTAGGTGTTGACCGACCCCGATAAAAACTGTCAAAAATCTTAGGTATGTCACTTTCAGCAATGCCAATACCTGTATCACTAAATATTAGCTGAACATACTTGCCCTTACGAGTTGCCTGTACTCTAACCTTACCGCCAGAGGGAGTAAACTTTAAACTGTTGTGCAATAGATTAATCACGATATGCCTCAATCCCACCTCTGAAAATAAGACTGAGGGGAGATTGGCGGGAATGGTGTAGCCGAGCTGGATGCCTTTTTCTTGGGCGAGGGGTTGATAGGTGCTGACAATACCAGGAACAATCTCTGCTAGCTGCAACGGCAAAGTTTGATCAGTTTGGGGGTCACCTTCTAGCTGAACCAGTTCTAGTAATCCAGCCACTAAGGAATTTAAGCGATCGCATTCTTTATAAAGAAGCCCAATATAACGTTGGCGTTGGGCTAGCTTCATCTGTGAGGCATCCAGCAGCTTCAGGGCAGTTTTCATGTTCGTTATGGGTGTCCGTAATTCCCGAGCCACTCGCTGGAGTATCTCATTACTCATATAAGGCTCAACCCTTGATAAGGAATTCTTCCCTACCACAACCGGCTCAGGAACTGCTGGGGATGATGGGGGTGATGGGTTAGTCTCCCCGATTGGCTGTGTTGCCAGGGTATCCTGAACAATTTCTTCTGTACGTTGTACTTGTTTAACCAACAACTGGGTTAGTAGTGTATGATTAGAGCTTTGAGGGGGAGGTAAAAGGGTTTCCCAATGGCTGAGTTGGTCTGCTGTCGTGCTTCCAATAACTGTGCTTAACCCCTCCAAAAACTGCCGAATTACTGATTGATCAATAGTAAAAACAGCTAACAAGGGTTGACTGAGTTCACCATCAGTTATATTTTCGGATTCCGATAGATCAGGCTGGCAAGCCACAATTAAACTACTATAGTTCTCACAGAGAATGAGTAAGAAATACTCTTGTTGTAGTTGAGAGTCAGTCTCCAACTGTAGGGAAAACAGTTGAGAATCTTTGTTGAGGTTAACTAGCTCTTCCCAGTCATCTTCTAAACCGTGGCACAGATAAATCGTTGTGGGTAAATCAACCTGTTGTTGATACCGTTGTATTTCTCTGTGCCAGCCCTCACCCTGTGGCTTGACCCAAATTGTGGCTGAGATGTTTTGAGCAATTAGCAGGTCAAAGGTTGCTCTGACTAGCGATTTCAGGGTGACAGGAGTGATTTTCAGAGACTCGGGAGAGGCAAGAGTCTCTAAAACCAGCTGGTAGAGAGACAATTCTGGATTAGGTGGCAGGTTCATCGAATTTTCGCGGCTGGATACCCCATCCCTCTATAGGGTGGGGAGGAAAGCCCCGCCTCCTTTTAGTAGTTGACAAGTAAGCCCGTGGAGCGTTTGAGTAATCGGACTTTCCGGGCTGAGAATTGTCCGATTCTTTTCCAGTTGCTATTGCTCACTGAAACTTGTGTTGCCGTATCGCCACTGATCCACCCTCGGTAGGTCTGACCCGCTTTTACAGCTTCCACGTAGTCGCCTTTACGGAAACCGTGGCGAGTGGTGGTTCCTCCGTACTTTCGGCGTTTACCGCCCTTGGAAAATTGGAGTAGGTGGAGTTGACGACGGCTAATTGGCGGTCGGGAAACCACGGCGAAAGGTGCAAGGGTGACCACCGCCACGGTGGGGGTCACGACTTTACCGTTGCGGTAGTACTGGGTCTTGACTTTTCGGAAGGGGAAGGATGCCAAGGCTATACCGTCGTTGGCGTGAGTCTCAGCCGTCTGACGACTCTTATCGGTCTTGTCTTTGGCTAACCCCAACCCTTTTCGTGCCATTGAGGTCTCCCATCCCATCTTTTGGGTGACGGGGACCGTGAATGTTGCCTCAAGGCGTTGGATGGATTGGTATTGCCCCACCATCACTGGAGAGAAAGCTTTTGTCCCTTTGGCTTTGACCACTTCATAGACGATCTGGCTAATGGGATAAAGCTCGAATAACTCACTGACCACACGAAACTCTAAATCACGGTTGGCTTTGATGGATGGGGGAAGCTTTTTGGCTAGCCGATTCTCAAAGCGCTTCTGTCTGTGAGCGCGTTGGTCGTAGGGAATTTTGCGGTTAATCCGACGGCTACGGCGAGTTCGCCGCATCATGCGTCGGGTATCCATCCGGTCTCTGACCTTGGGATAGGGGAGTACCAGATGACCCGTCCAGAGGGTGGCTTGGGCTGACTGGACAGCCAAGCCAGTGAACATTTTGCCGGGGTCAATCCCCACAGCAATCGACTGAGTTTCGTCGCCTGATGCTTCAGCTACTAGTTGAATCGCAAAGATGTCGAGGGCGTTAGGGTAGATGACAGCTTTACCTTCTTTAACCCAACGTCTCGCTCTAGAGGCTTTTGTCGGCATTAAGGGTTGTCCATTTGGTGAAATTACTGGGACTCGTAACATGGAGATAATCCTCACGAGTAAAGTGTTTGGGGGTTACCCGTCCCCTAGGTCACCTCATTCAATATGTCCTTTCTGCAAGCGACTGACAACACAGTCTTACAGTGGTACGGACTGGGGAAGTATCCGTACGTGCGTACCAGAATGAGGCTCGATGACCTAGTCAAACCTGGGAGAGTTAGTTGTCTCTCCAAGCCTCAACCTGGCCGTAGGCCACGCGTGCGCGTTCAACGCAGTAGGTTGGGGTTATTGACTTAGGGTTAAAGGTGGTTTCGTTAAAGGTGGTTTGGTTAAAGCTTAAACGTTGACCTTCCATGTGATAATCTACAACCTGCCCGCTGAAATAGCTGTCAATTTGCTAACCTATAACCTGTAACCTACTCATCAAAGCATCTCGGGCTTGCTCTCGGTCATCGAAGTGGATTTTTTCAGTACCCAGAATTTGATAATCTTCGTGACCTTTACCAGCAATTAACACTCCGTCTCCTGGTTGTGCTTGCAAGATGGCAGTCCGAATAGCGGTAGCGCGATCGCAAATTACCATTGGTTCCACTGATTGAGGAATCCCCTCTAAAACCTCCTCTAAGATGCTTTCTGGGTTTTCGGTGCGAGGGTTATCCGAAGTTACTACAGCAACATCAGCTAACTCAGCCGCTATTTTCCCCATCTTAGGACGCTTGGTGCGATCGCGATCACCACCACAGCCAAATACACAAATCATCTTGCCCTCAATAAAGGGTCGTGATGCCCTGAGTAAGTTTTCTAAACTATCTGGGGTGTGGGCATAATCGACAATCACACTAATATCCTGTTCTGGTTGAATTTGCACCCGTTCCATGCGCCCTGGCACTCCTGGAAATTGAGCCAAGGCTGCTGCTACTGATTCTAAATCCAAACCCAGCTCTAAAACTGTTCCTACTGCTGCGAGCAAGTTAGACAGATTGTATTGACCCACTAGGGGCGAATTGAAGCTAACCTCTCCTACGGGAGTATGCATAATTCCTCTAACCCCTGTTGGCTCGTAGCTCAAGTCCCTCGTCGAGAAATCAGCCGATGGGTTTTGGATACTATAGCTCCAGACTTGCTCAGTTGGTAACTGTTGGATTAACCGCTCTCCATAGGAATCATCAGCATTAATAATTGCCCGGCCTTTGAGATAGTCAGAACTAAACAGCTTGGCTTTAGCGCTGAAGTAATCATCCATGTTCTGGTGATAGTCCAAATGGTCTTGGGTGAGATTGGTAAACACTGCCACCTCAAACGGACAGCCCTGGATTCGACCTTGGGCTAAGGCGTGAGAACTAACTTCCATCACTGCCATTTGGGCACCTGCTTTGAGCGCTAAGTGGAGCTGTTGTTGCAATTCAACTGCAAATGGTGTAGTGTAGCTTGCTGTTTGCTCAAAACCTGGCCAACGGGCATAGAGGGTACCCAAAAGTGCTGTGGGGATAGGACTAGAGCTATGAGCGAGCAGAAATTCAATCAGATGGGTAGTGGTAGTTTTGCCATTGGTACCAGTTACTCCAATCAGCTTTAGCTGCTGTGCTGGGTAGTCGTAGAAGGCTGCTGCGGTTTGAGCAGACACGGTGGTCATGTCATCGGCGGCAATTACACACACTCCTGTTTCCGGTGAAAGTTCCTGGGGGGGATGTTTGGCAGCCGCTTGGGGAGAAATTATCGCTGCTACTGCCCCAGATGCGATCGCACTTTCCCAGAACTCTCCACCATCTACCCTAGTGCCTGGCATTCCGATAAATAAATCCCCCGGTTGGCAGGCGTGGGAATTGGTACAGATGCCTGTAACGGCCACATCAAGACCCTCGGGGCTAGGCATTTCCACAATATTGGCAATTTTGGCTAATAATTCCCTTAGCTTCATATCTATCCCACCAAACGACACTATAATATCTATCGAATCATCACAGCCACCAGTCAACCGTCAACCATCAAGCTTTAACAGTCAAACCGTCAACCGTCAATCTGATGTATCGCCTATTTTGACTCACTAACAGGGAAATATTTCCGTAACATTCGCTGCAATTGTTCAACGCTAGCACGAGGAGAGGGGCGAGGCAGGAGCTTTTCCTGACCAAAGTAGTTGATACATAGTACTGGCACCTCATACTGATAGGATTGGAACCAATCCTCTCGACTGGTAATGTCTCGAACCTCTAGTTGAAAGGTTAACCCTTCAATCATCTCTAGCTTTTCAAGCAATCCCTCACAAAGATGACAACCGGGTTTACTGTAAAGAATTAATTCCATCAGGCAAGTTAGTTGAAAATTGTTTATTTAGAAGGTAGTTTAGTAAAGTTAAGTGCAGCTTCGGCAAACACACCTGAAGAAACGTTAAAATGCAGGACAGCCACATTCGCCTTCATGGTACGTCCATTTGAACCAGCCCCATGTCCACAGACCTTCGCCTCGTCTCAGAAAACCGTTGCTTTGGCGGTACAGTAGGTTTTTACACTCATCACTCTCAGACTTGTAGGAGCGAGATGGGGTTTTCCGTATACCAACCCCCTCAGGCGAAAGTCCAATCCGTTCCAGTTCTATATTACCTGTCAGGTCTGACTTGTACAGAAGAGAACTTTATGGTAAAATCAGGGGCTCAGCGATTTGCTGCCAAGTATGGATTGATGTTGGTGGCTCCAGATACCAGCCCTCGGAATACAGGCATTCCAGGTGAGGACGATGAGTGGGACTTGGGGTCTGGTGCTGGTTTTTACGTAGATGCCACCCTTGAACCTTGGTCAGCTCACTATCAAATGTATAGCTACGTTGTCCACGAGTTACCGGAGGTAATTGCCCAAAATTTCCCCGCGCAAGTGGAGAAACAAGGTATATTTGGTCATTCTATGGGCGGTCATGGTGCGTTGATTTGTGCTTTAAGGAATCCCAAGCAGTACCTATCCGTTTCTGCCTTTGCTCCCATTGCTGCTCCCATGCGCAGCTCCTGGGGTCAGAAGGCATTCACCAATTACCTCGGGACAGACCAAGAGCAATGGCGAGCTTACGATGCCAGCGAACTGGTGCTGACAGCCAACTATAACCATACAATTTTGATTGACCAAGGCACCGCTGACCCCTTTTACGAGAAGCAGCAGTTGCTCCCTGAGGTGTTTGAGAAGGCTTGTGAAAAGGCAGATCAGCCCCTGACTTTCCGTCTTCAGGTCGGCTATAACCATGGTTACTACTTTATCGCCACCTTTATAAAAGACCATATCAGCCATCATGCTGAGGCTTTGTTGGATTGAACAAGATTGAGATAATCCCAAAGTTGCTGAAAAAGTCGAGGTTGGAAGTGTGGACAATACTTCTGCTATTCAGATTCATCAAAAACTATAAAAAAACTGGTAATTTATCACTATTAAACCCAGTTTTATTTAAGCATAAACTAGAATAATATAGCGTTTATCATAGCTATGAGGTACACATTATTTTTTACCTCTTCCCTCTTACCTTTTCCCTCTTACCTGCTCCCGTCTTGATGCAGTCGCTCATGGGGGAAACCACGGCAGTCGCTCATGGGGGGAACCCCCAAGACCGCGCTGCCTTCCCAAGACCGCGCTGCATCGCTGCTCCCTGCTCCCTGCTCCCTGCTCCCTGCTCCGAAGTCCCTAAAAACCAGAAATTTGTACCTCATAGGTATAAGACTTGCTATATACAGATTTGATAATAATCTGTTGTCAAAAAAATCCTCATTAACTAAGCGCATAAATGGTGTAAATACTAGGAAAATAAAAATAAATTAATGTCAACATCAGTACATTGAGGTTCTGAATATGGCTAATGAAGCTGAAATGTTGGCTTCAACTGTGAACCATCAGCAATGGGTTTGTACCGTTTGTGGCTATAACATGATTGGTGAAATGCCTGATGTCTGTCCGTTCTGTAGAGCACGCCATGACAAATTCCTTACTTGGGATGAGGCAGAGCAAACCTATCGAGTGACCCCACACGAGATCAATAACTACGTCACACAATTAATTTCTGTGCCTCGTCTTGGTATTGAGCATGCTGCTTATCGCATTGAAACGGATAGTGGTGCGGTATGGATTGATTGTCCATCAGCATTCAATCGAGACTTGGAGCCAGTAGAAGCTATTTACTTTACCCATAGGGATTTCATGGGTGCATCCAACCAGTATCGTGATTTATCAAAAAGGGAGTTTGTTCGCGTAGCGTGGCCAAAGGCCAGGGAAAAAGAATACCCCATCCTTCTTAAGGTGGGGATGAATTTTTCCCTCAATCAGGCAAAGTCCCAGTCCTCCCTAGGAACTCTAAGTATTCAGAAAGGCTTAATCCCGAACGAGCAGCCAGCCTTTTTAATCCTTGCCAACCAGTTTCAGTGGCCTTGATGCTGTAACTTTTTTTAGCTTCCTCGTGTAATCTGGGTCTTCCTACTTTTCTTTTAATTTGTTCACTCATTTACTTGACATTATCATTTTGGGGGTCTATAATTAGATTAGCACTGAAAGAGGTCGAACAGATGCAACTAGGATACTCTTACAAACTCAAGCCCACTCAACGACAAAAAGCCGTAATGAATCGGTGGTTAGACATGTTGAGGTCGCAGTATAATTACCTGCTTAGAGACAGAAATGATTCTTACAATCAAGCAAAAGCTCCTAGATTAGGCAATTACTGTGATCTGAAAAGCGGTGGAGAAGCCTGTCCATTAACTTGTTCAGTCAGCAAAAATTATTCAGTAGGTTACCCTTGGAAGAAAAGTCGAAAGAATCCAAGACGAAGTGCCTATGAAGCCCAAAGTTCTAGTCTTCCCATACTCAAGAAAGAAAGACCCTGGTATAAATCAATTCATTCAACTGTATTGCAACAAACTCTAAGACAATTGGATGTTGCATTTGCTAAATTCTTTAAAGGAGAAACTGGATACCCTAGACCAAAAAGAAGGTCACGATTTAGGAGCTTCAAATATGCTCCTGGTCAAGTAAAGCTTGATGGGGACAATATATATCTCCCAGGAATTGGATGGATGGGTTTTTACAATTCCCGCCCTATCCCTGAGGGTTTTATTTTAAAATCAGTCACTGTTCGGAGGAAGGCTCGCGGTTGGTTTGTAAGTCTTCAAATCGAAGACAAGTCAGTTCCACCTACTCCGATAAGGAGTAATAGCGAAATCAATCCTCTAAGAGTCAAAGGCTGCGATCTAGGAATTAACAAGTTAGTCAGTATCTCTAATGGGAAAACAATAGCTAATCCAGCTAAACAAAAGTCTTTTAAACGCAGAGAAAGACGCTTAAAACTGAGACAAAAGGCTGCTAGCCGAAAGAAAAAAGGTTCTAAAAATAGAGGAAAGTCTTACAAAGCGGTGGCCTCACTTCATGAGCGTATTGCAAACAATCGTAGTGCCTATCATTGGGATGTAGCTAATCAGTTAGTCAAAGATACAGATGCCTTGGTACTTGAAGATCTTAATATAAAGGCAATGAAATCTCGCTGTAAACCTAGACCTAATGAGAATGGTGGATATGATTCGGCAAAGCCGACGTTTCACGAACGCAATGGACAGTCGGCAAAAAGAGGTTTAAACAGATCAATATCTAATGCAGCTTGGGGTGAACTGGTTAAAAAGGTAGAGGTCGTGGCTGCGAAGTCAGGCATACCAGTAGTCAAAATAAATCCCAAGCACACGTCTCAAAAATGCCCGAAATGCCATCACGTCAGTAAAAGTAACAGAAAGAAAGAAAAGTTTGTCTGTACCAACTGTGGTCACTATGATGACGCCGATGTTAATGGGGCAATAAACATCAAAATGCGGGGTCTAAAAAAACTGGGAATTGACCCCACTCAGCTACCTCCGGTGCGGGGGGAAGTCACGCCCACGGAGTTAACAGCAACATAGTTGTTGTGCCTGGGAATCCCCATCCCTCTTAGGGTGGGGAGGTTCAAGGGATGCTAAAGTTTATCTGCACCTTAACGATGCTGAGCATCCACTTGCCGAGCAATTTCCGATTGACAACAAAATTTACGGTGACTTCACCGAGCATGGCATTGAAGCTTTCTATATTGGTGGGCATACACCGGGCTTCATGATATATATCTTTGACTTGGTCTTGTTTATTGGTGACTACGCCTTCCCTCCAGGGTCTAGTATGCAATTAAACCCCTTTGGACCAAAAGATAAAACCCGTAAACGTGCATCACGGATACTAGATATTGTTTCCGAGAGATCCCTTGAGGTTGTATGTGGCTTCAACTTTTTTACTGACTTCGATAGCTGGCGTGAGGATTTCAAGCACCTACTTGATAGAGCTAGATAAATTCAATAAGTGGCGTTGCTTAATAATGGAATGATTAAGCAACGCCGAAATTAAAACCATTAACCATCTAGGATTAATAGCAGCAATTATTGATTTTTATCTGTTATTACACATTGGAAACAGCATGTTGTAACTAGCAACTTGGGTTATTAAGCTGTTGCGCATTTAAATTGGTTATTATTCAGTCTCTTGATGCAAAGCGCGAGTGTGGGAAACCACGGCAGTTGCTCATGGGGGGAACCCCCACATGAAGGCACTGCCTCCCCAAGACCGCACTGCATCGCTTTGAAAAAAAACCGTCAAACCCTCTCCCCTGCTCCCGAAGCTCCCCTAGTCTCCTGCTGTCAGAACAATAGAATTTAAATGAAAACCAGCTTACCTGGCTTTGAGGACGGCAATATCCCAAACAGAAGACGTGAAGACCGATCTATGGCATCTCACTGGCTTTTTTAGAATTGTGAACAGTTAGAGGAATGAGTTATTAGAGATGCAACCAAGTAACCCTAACCAGTTTACCGAAAAAGCCTGGGAAGCGATCGCACACACCCAAGATGTTGCTAAAGCCGCACGGCAACAACAAATCGAAACCGAACACTTGATGAAGGCGATGCTGGATCAAGATGGACTCGCTACCAGTATTCTGAACAAAGCGGAAGTCTCTGTGCCAGGAGTAAGGGAAGCAACGGAATCTTTTATCAAAAAACAACCTCAGGTTTCTGGTAATAGCGACTCGGTTTACCTAGGACGCAGCATGAATAGCTTGCTAGACCGAGCAGAGTCCTATCGTAAAGAATACCAAGACGATTATATCTCCATTGAGCATCTGATCCTCGCTTATCTGAAAGATGACCGCTTTGGTAAGTCATTATTCCAGAAGTTTAAACTAGATGAAAATAGGCTTAAACTTACCATTGCTGACATTCGAGGGAATCAGAAAGTGACCGACCAAAATCCAGAGGGCAAATACCAAGCACTGGAAAAATATGGACGTGATCTGACAGAGGCGGCGCGGGAGGGAAAGCTTGACCCAGTTATTGGGCGAGATGATGAAATTCGGCGCACAATTCAAATTCTCTCGCGCCGTACTAAAAATAACCCAGTGCTGATGGGGGAACCTGGTGTTGGGAAAACTGCTATTGCTGAAGGCTTGGCACAACGGATTATAGCTGGTGATGTGCCTCAATCCCTCAAAGACCGACAATTGATTGCTCTGGATATGGGCGCATTGATTGCTGGGGCTAAGTTTCGGGGAGAGTTTGAAGAACGCCTGAAAGCAGTACTAAAAGAAGTTACCGATTCCCAAGGCAAAATTATCCTGTTCATTGATGAAATCCATACCGTTGTCGGTGCTGGTGCTTCTCAAGGAGCAATGGATGCGGGAAATTTACTCAAGCCAATGTTATCACGGGGTGAATTGCGCTGTATCGGTGCTACTACTCTCGATGAGTACCGCAAGTACATTGAAAAAGATGCAGCACTCGAAAGACGCTTCCAGCAGGTCTATGTTGACCAGCCTAGTGTAGCTGATACTATCTCGATTCTACGAGGTCTCAAAGAACGGTATGAAGTTCACCATGGGGTGAAAATTGCCGATAGTGCTTTAGTGGCAGCAGCGACCTTGTCTACTCGGTATATTAGCGATCGCTTTTTACCAGACAAAGCCATTGACTTAATGGATGAAGCGGCAGCACGGCTAAAAATGGAAATTACTTCCAAGCCAGAAGAACTCGATGAAATTGACCGCAAAATTATCCAGCTGGAAATGGAACGGTTGTCTTTACAAAAAGAAACTGATCTCGCTTCCATCGAAAGACTGGAAAGGCTGGAAAAAGAACTGGCTGATCTTAAAGAAGAACAGCGTACGTTGAATGCCCAGTGGCAATCAGAAAAAGATGTGATTGACCGGATTCAGGGGATTAAGGAAGAGATTGATCGAGTTAACGTAGAAATTCAACAAGCAGAACGGGATTATGACCTTAACCGAGCCGCTAAGTTAAAATACGGCAAGTTAGCCGAATTGCAAAAATCCCTGGAAACCGTTGAGCAACAGCTAGCCGAGAACCAAACCAGTAGTAAATCCTTGCTGCGGGAAGAAGTTACAGAAGCTGACATTGCGGAAATTATCTCTAAGTGGACTGGAATTCCCATTAGTAAGCTGGTTGAGTCTCAGAAAGAGAAGCTACTGCACCTGGAAGAAGAACTACACAAGCGGGTGATTGGCCAAGAGGAAGCCGTTACTGCTGTTGCCGATGCTATTCAGCGATCGCGTGCGGGATTAGCTGACCCCAATCGTCCCACCGCTAGCTTTATTTTCCTCGGTCCTACCGGTGTCGGTAAGACAGAATTGGCAAAAGCCTTAGCAGCCTATCTGTTTGACACCGAAGAGGCTATGGTGCGAATCGATATGTCCGAGTATATGGAAAAGCATACCGTTTCCCGAATGATTGGTGCTCCTCCAGGCTATGTGGGTTATGAAGAAGGAGGTCAGTTAACCGAAGCCATCCGTAGACGTCCCTATGCGGTAATTCTATTTGACGAAATCGAAAAAGCACACCCGGATGTCTTTAATGTCATGCTGCAAATCCTTGATGATGGTCGAGTTACTGATGCTCAAGGGCATACCGTAGATTTCAAGAATAGCGTTATTATCATGACCAGCAATATTGGCTCCCAGTATATTCTGGATGTAGCTGGGGATGACTCCAAGTATGAGGAAATGCGGAGTCGGGTCATGGAAGCAATGCGCTCTAGTTTCCGCCCTGAATTCCTCAATCGGATTGATGAGGTTATTATTTTCCATACCTTGCAAAAACATCAGTTGCGCAATATTGTCCAGCTGCAAACCCTGCGCTTAGAGCAACGGTTAGCAGACCGCAAGATGTCCCTAAAACTCTCCGATGCAGCTCTTGACTTTTTGGCAGAATTAGGGTATGACCCAGTGTTTGGAGCACGACCCCTGAAGCGAGCTATTCAGCGGGAGTTGGAAACTCCTATCGCTAAGGGAATTCTCAGGAGTGAATTTAATGATGGGGACACTATCTTTGTAGATGTGAACAATGAACGGCTTTCCTTTCAGCGATTGCCTGCTCAGTTGTTGATTAGTGAGTCTATTAGTGAGTCTAATTGAAGTTGAGAAAGGTTCAAGGCTATGGTGTGCTGCAACCCTAAGGATTCAACTATTAGCGATCAGCTATCAGCTGAATGCTTAGGGCAAAAAACACACCCTAACCCTGAAACCTATGCTCTGCAGGCAGTCCCATAACACTTCCTTTTGGCAATACTTTTAGTTTTTCCCTATCCAAACACTTATCCAAGTAGGTGAGAACTTCTTCCGCTGGAATACTTGATACTATAGCGCCATAGTCATTGACAACCCTAGAGAATATCTGATTCACCTGATCTTGGAGTTCTGGAATTGCCCTTACTGAGGTTTGTAGTCTCCCTAAAGGATGATTACCTGCCTTAATTCCCTTGGCTTTAGCGATAATCCAATTTGACAATAACTCTAATCTCAAAACCGCAAAGATAGGTTCATATCCTTCTCTCGCTTTTTTATTCAAACCATCCACATCCTTCTGTCCTAGTGTCACCGTATGTTTGGTGGTAGTCTTCACTTCAATGGAAAGATTAGGAAAGTAGGAGTGATTCCAACTATCAATATCTACACCTTGAGAGGAATAGTTTTCTACCTGAAAACCCAAGCGACAGAAGGTAATCGCTAGGAAAATTTGACAAGTTTTGCCAAAGCCATTGTCCTTTCTAGACCGACTATTCAGGTGTTGTTTAATGCTGCTTAAATGGTTTAATGTTGATGCATCCATATTCTTAATTCTACATTCTTAATTCTACATTCTATTACCCATTACCCTCGATAGTTGGTCCACGAGTTGGTGTCCACTGTCCCAATCGGTAGAGTTGGTTGGGCTTAGTTAGCTTGAAACTCAGCTGCTCGACGAAATCATCTTCTGAAGTGGCAATAATCAATTGCTTTTTCTCCAATACCTGATCCAACACCTGAGCCAACCGTTCTTTATGGACTGGGTCTAGATTTTGCGACGGGTCATCTAGCACCATGAAGCCGATATTATGAGTCAATTGCTCTGAGGTGGCTAGGGCTAGAAATATACTCAAAGCAGCACAATTAATATCACCCTTGTTCAACAGTCGTAAGGCAACTTCTGACTCTCCATATCCCACCGCCATCACTTCATATTTGTCTGGGTCAATCTCAATATCTGGAAAGTCACTTCGATGAGCCAGCTGACGATAGATACTAGAAATTGCTGCTCTAGTAGCATCGATTTTTTCTTTAGCTGAGTTTCCTAGCACTTCCTGTACAGCTTCACCAATAGTCAACAATCGGTCACAGAAGGCTTCCAATTCAGCTTTTGCTGCTTCAACCTCTTTATATTCAGGGCAATCTTGAATCGCAAACAAATTATCCACCTCTTGGCGATAACGCAAGACACTAATAATCCGTTTAATGTTTTCTAAGTCTTGATCAATGCTATCGATACGCTGATTACTTTGCTCAACGGCGGTGCGAATCCTGGCTAATTCCTGATCTACTTCAGTAATGGCTTGATTGAGGAGAGCCAGAGCATGAGCATAGTCATTAATTTCTGTTTCTAAAGCTACTGCGATCGCATTTTTTGCTTGTTGTAATCCCTTATGCTTATCTAATCCTTCCCGTTGCAACCGCTCCAAGGTTTTAATCAGTCTCTGGAACTCCTCTACTGCTATTTCTAATTCCCGAATCTCCTTCTGAATCGGTTTTAGCTGTAACGCCATGTCTTGCTGCCAGGATTCTAATTCTTGACGCAACTGAACTGGATTAATTGGTGTAGAGCAAACGGGACAATTCTGGGCTTTATCTTCCTGTACTGACTTCAGAAATTTTATGGTTTCGATAATGATACCGGCACGATTGTTGATAGTGTTTATACTCCCTTGCTTTGCCGGTAACTCTTCTTGTTCAATTTTATTTTTTTTTGCCCAAATTTCTGATAGCGTGCCGTATTTATCTTCGAGTTGCTGAATTTCGTTTTCTTTTTGGTTGAGTTCCATAACCTTGGTCTCAACGTTAGCTTTCAAACGATTTAATTCACTTTGCTGATTCAGCAATTCTTTCTGCCGTTCCCAGTCGGGCTGCGCATTACGTAATTGCTTAATCGCCTCCTTACCACCATCTACAAATCGTTCCAAATCATCAGTAGTTTGGTATCTTGGTAAAGAGGGCACCAGCAATCCATAGTCTTTGGCAAAATTTTCAACTGCATTTTCAACCCCTTGGCAAATAGCTTTTGCTCCATTGAGGGATAGTTGGCTCAGGGGAATATCATGAAAAATTGCTTCTTCTTCTGCTAGACCTAAGTCATTTTCCTTAATCGCTTTTGCCGTCTCAATTTTGCTGATAATCTGACTAAACTCTTGATCAACTTTCTTAAACTCTTCCTGGGCTTTAGCTCGCTTAATTCCATCCAATAGATTGCGCCAATCCGTCAACCCCATGAGGCGATCCAGAGCATTTTTGCGCTCTTTTGGTTCCTGAATCAGTAGCGCACTGATAGTTTCTTGATGTAGATACACACAACTCATGTAGTCAGACAATTCTACACCCAGCAGCACCCGCAATTCAGCTTCATCTTCATGATACGAGCCATTATTAATCTGATAGTAAAACTTGGGATTACCACGACGTTTGCGGTCACTCCGATATACCTTTAGGATTTCCCCATTCCCTTCAAAGATAACTTCGACAGTAGTCTCCCTTGACGATTGGTTTTTCACTAACCAATTCTTGCGCTCTTCAATTTTAGTAGCACTTTTATTAGCGACATCTTTGCCAAATAGACACCACTCAATGGCATTCAGGGTACTACTTTTGCCTCCACCCTGAGCTCCTACAATTAATGTGCAAGCTTGATCAAAGCGAAATTCCCGTTCTCCGGCTTGTTCAGGAAAGCCTCTAAACCCCTTGATCTTGACTGATACCAGTCGATAGTTTTCCATAGAAACCCTTCATATAGCCTTGACAAAATAATTGTTAAAATATATTACAGTTTTTGATATTCCCAAAAATTACTATACAATGATTGATTAACTCTTTCCTATTGCCTATTGCCTATTGCCTATTGCCTATTGCCTATTGCCTATTGCCTTTCCCAAGCGCGAGTATTTTCACAACTTAAATGTAAATGCTATAGACCAATGGTAGCCATCAGTTTTGTGTAGGCTTTTTTGTAAGCACTTCGATGTTTTTCTAACCGATAACGAGCCATATCAGTGACCGCTTGTGATGAACCGCTATCAAACTCTTTCAGCAATTCCTCACTAAGGGCTATCAACCCTTGCTCATGGTCTGAATCAATGGCTTGATCTTTGAGTTCCTCAAATAATTTAGAATTGTCTTTCATTAGCGTTCGCGTAGCGTGGCCTACGGCCAATCGCATTACTTAGTCGTTACTTAGTTATCTTAAAGGCGCACACCGTGCGCCCTTAAAAGGTATTGGTGTTACCCTCAGCAAGAGCAGGGCTATAATAACAGACTATGAGCTGGTTACCAATAACTCAGCACTTAGCACTCACCATTTCGCATTCAGCACTGTTCAACCTATATCAGCCGATTAACTCTTCTTCTGCTTAGGGGATGAAGCAGATTTATTTTCCTCTATCCATTCTTCGATCAACTCCAATAAGATATGATTCATGGTGACTCCCTTGAGAGCGCACATAGATTTGAATTTTGCCCGTAAGGATTCAGGCAAAAATAGTTTGTAGCTAACTTGTTTTTCTTCTGACACATCTTTTGACAACTTTGACATCCCAATTATCCTACTAAGGGTTAAACGATTCAATAGGTATTTTAAGTTTTTTGTGTTATTTAGAGATTTTGTGTTATTATAACCTTAGGAAACGCAAAGAAGCCAGCGGCACTGAGCCTGGTCAAATCTACTTGACCAGACTTTGTAGCCTATGGGCTGGTTAGCGCACTAGCTACAGCAGAGGTTCCCCCGGGGATCTCTGCTTAACTGTTTTTAACTCTTACTCGTGCTAGGAGCTAACCCAATCAGAGATGGTAGCTCACAGGGAAACTTCTTGGATATCAGCTAAATCGGGTAGTAATTCTGTACTATCGTTACTCAACCTATTCCCGTAACGCTCACAACGCACTGCAAAGGTACAATCACGACATCGACCAAGGGATGCTGCTACTTGAGGAAAAGCTAAACCTTGATCTTGGTACCCTTGTAGCCACCCAGCCAACCGGGTCAACAACTGAGTCAAATCCTCTCTAGTTTTCTGGTGTTGTGCGCTATTGTAGGTAAATTTAAGACTTTGGGCAGAGGGTTGGGATTTGACAAACCAGTAACTCATGGAAATTTGTTCTGGCCAATAATCGCTAGTTTCCGCTAGGATGTAGAGATACAGGCGTGTTTGCCAGTCTTGGGCTAACCAATCCCGATTTTTAGGTTGAGGATAGGTCTTCCAATCAAGAATTTGGGCTGAGTCTTCCCCTGCAATCAATAAGTCATAGATAACTGTAAGTAGATAACCTTGGAAATACAGGGTTCGGCAATGTTCCGCTTCCCGGAAGCTTTCAGGCTCTGGGTGGGAAAGTTCTGGTGCGGCATTGACTAAACCACTCAGCCAGTAGTCGAGTTGGGTATCCTCTTCTACTAAGGATGTCACTGGTAACCCAAGTTCCCGCTGTTGCATTAATAGGTGAAAGCGGCTTCCCCAAGTAAGACGCTCTTGTTGTTCGGGAGACACCGGTGTTCCCAGCTGGTCAAAGTAAATGTGTTGGAACTTACGGGGACAGGTTTCTAATACGTTCAGCTGTCCTTGGGATAGACGAGTCAGAGGTGCAGGAGGAGACACTGGTCAATGATAAGGGCGTTTGTATCTGGGTTGTAAACACACGAATTGCTGAAAAAGGCTAGAGGAATCCCCCCTCCCTTAATAAGGGGGGCGGGCAAAAGGCAATAGGGGAAAGATATACAGACTTTTCTTGAACAAGAAAAAAAGACTTCCTAGGTTTAGATTTCATTTAGAAACGCTATATTAGCTAGTTTAGCGGAAGAGGTGGAAGTTTCCACACAGATATCGAATGCGATTGGCCTTGGCCTATTGGCCACGCGGGGCGCGTTTGGCCACGCTAAGCGAACGCTTCCCCCTGGGGCTAACTCGCCAATCGAAAATTTGATTGCCACAGATTTTAGGGACATAATTGTTTTAGTTATATCTCGAAATTTAGTTGTTTTTATTGTCATCTCATCTCCGTAGAATTACCCTTAATAGGAATTTGACCCATCTCCTCATCTGCATCTGTAGTCCTACTTTTACTAATTGGTATTATTACTTATTGGCTTGATGACGCAGTTGTGGGTAAGTCCTGATCACTATCGTCATGTGTTGCTGCCATAGTAATGATGCTGCTATCCTCCCCCTAACGAAATAATTTTCTTATCCCATACAGCAAAGTTGACGACATAATTTTAAAGTTTTGTCGCAACAAAATTTTAAAACCCTACTTAATTATTTTTTTTATTGAATAAAATTTTATTAGGGATGAAAACTTCATCTATTTCAGAAAATACTGCCCTAGCTACAGTACTGTTTTTTAACCGATGCTACCAACAGTATTTCAGTAATTTCAGGAGAAAACTATGTCTTTAGAAAATGTTAAAGCCTTCTACGAAAGGCTAGGCACTGATCAAGCATTCCGTGCCCAAATTCAAGGAGTAAACAGTAAAGATGAATGTCGCCAAATCGTGCAAAGCGCTGGCTATGACTTCACCCAAGAGGAGCTTGAAGACTATACTGGCCAATTGTTGGAGTCAAGTGCTGCTGAGGATGGTCTGAGGGATCTTGATCAACAAGAACTAGAAGCTGTTTTTGGTGGAGCTACTACAGGTATGGGCATAAAACAACCTATTTTTCAGCCAATGTATGGAGTGGTTTTTTGGCCGCCTAAAGATTGGTGGCCTCAGCCTATGTATGGCGTTGTCATAGACGATACTCTCTAAGGAAGTTTGAGCAATAAGCTCAGGTTGATTCCGACAGACACAGATCATACCATTTCAGTTTATGGATGCTACAGATAGTTAGTCGTTAAGGGAGTAGCCAAAAAAACACCAGTTTTTAGCTCTGTTTTTTAACCGATGCTACGAACAGTATTTCAGTAATTTCAGGAGAAAACTATGTCTTTAGAAAATGTTAAAGCCTTCTACGAAAGGCTAGGCACTGATCAAGCATTCCGTGCCCAAATTCAAGGAGTAAACAGTAAAGATGAATGTCGCCAAATCGTGCAAAGCGCTGGCTATGACTTCACCCAAGAGGAGCTTGAAGACTATACTGGCCAATTGTTGGAGTCAAATGCTGCTGAAGATGGTCTGAGGGATCTTGATCAACAAGAACTAGAAGCTGTTTTTGGTGGGGCTAGTCAAGTTATGGGCATAAAGGGAAGTAATCAGCAAATTTATGGGGTGATTTGGCCGCCGCTTCAGCTGATGTATGGTGTTGTCATAGACGATACTATCTTAAGGAAGTTTGAGCAATAAGCTCAGGTTGATTCCGACAGACACAGATCATACCATTTCAGTTTATGGATGCTACAGATAGTTAGTCGGTAAGGGAGTAGCAAAAAAAACACCAGTTTTTAGCTCGTCCGGTGGGCAAAAAAAATTTTGATTATTTTGAATAGTCTAAATTAGATTACTTTGCCCACCCTACTTGAATTGATATCTTTAATTGGTAGTTTTTTGACACCCAAGTCACTAATTTGTGATTGGCTTACTCTAGGGTTTTATATACTTATGAGGTACACAGGATTTTTTCCCTATTCCCTATTCCCTATTCCCTGTTACCTATTCCCTATTCCCTAAAACCCACAAATCTGTACCTCACCCCATTGAAAACTGCTATATCAGCTGATGTCTGTCCCTCTTTCGAGATAACTTAACATGGGAGAATTGTGATGACCTATCGCAGAATTAGTTATGCCGTCTGGGAAATCACCCTTAAGTGCAATTTAGCCTGTCAACACTGTGGTTCTCGGGCTGGTCATACCAGGGCTAAAGAACTTTCCACTACAGAAGCCCTAGACATGGTCAGACAACTGGCCGACGTTGGGATTACAGAAGTCACCTTAATTGGAGGTGAAGCCTTTCTACGTCCTGACTGGCTCGATATTGCCAAAGCGATTACCTCCGCTGGAATGGTCTGTGGCATGACCACTGGAGGGTTTGGGATTAGCTTAGATACAGCCCGCCGGATGAAAGATGCTGGGATTCGAGTAGTTTCTGTGTCCGTGGATGGTTTAGAAGCCACACACGACCGGTTGCGGGGTAGGAAAGGTTCTTGGCAATGGGCGTTTAAGACCATGAGCCATCTCAAAGAGGCCGGTATCCCCTTCGGTTGTAACACTCAAATTAATCGGCTCAGTGCACCAGAGTTTCCCCAGATTTACGAGCGCATCCGGGATGCAGGAGTCTTCGCTTGGCAAATTCAGTTGACTGTACCCATGGGGAATGCGGCGGATAATAGTGAGATTCTGCTGCAACCCTATGAGTTGCTAGATGTATACCCGATGATAGCGCGGGTGGCCCGTCGGGCTTTTCGGGAAGGGGTAAAGGTTCAAGCTGGTAATAATATTGGTTACTATGGTCCCTATGAACGACTGCTGCGGGGACGGGGAGAGGATAATCCTTGGGCATTTTGGCAGGGGTGCAATGCTGGACTATCTAGCTTAGGCATCGAAGCCGATGGTGCTATCAAAGGTTGTCCCTCATTGCCGACTTCCGCCTACACTGGAGGTAATATCCGAGACCACTCCCTACGTGAAATTATTGAAGAGACCGAGGAGTTGCGGTTTAATCTAGGGGCTGATACTCCTAAAGGCACAGACCATCTGTGGGGTTTCTGCAAGAGTTGTGAATTTGCTCAACTGTGTCGTGGTGGCTGCAGTTGGACTGCTCATGTTTTCTTTGACCGCAGAGGGAATAATCCTTACTGTCACCACCGCGCTCTTACTCAGGAGAAACAGGGTATTCGGGAGCGAGTTGAAATCAAGCATCGCGCAGAAGGTAACCCTTTTGATAATGGCGAATTTGTTCTGATTGAGGAACCAATTGATGCTCCTTGGCCAGACAATGATCCACTTCACTTTAGTGCTGATCGTATACTTTGGCCAAAAGGTTGGCAGGAACAAGAGGAGTTGGTGCCATCTTTAGCTAGTAGTAGCAGTTAATTTAAGATCTTGTGTGATTAATCCTTGGTGGGCAGTGGCTACCAAAGCTATTGCTAGCACATGAATCGTTTATCAAGCACTGCCCACCCTACATCAAGCTTGTGATTAATCCTTGGTGGGCAGTGGCTACCAAAGCTATTGCTAGCACATGAATCGTTTGTCAAGCACTGCCCACCCTACATCAAGCTTGTGATTAATCCTTGGTGGGCAGTGGCTACCAAAGCTATGGCCAGCACATGAATCGTTTGTCAAGCACTGCCCACCCTACATCAAGCTTGTGATTAATCCTTGGTGGGCAGTGGCTACCAAAGCTATGGCCAGCACATGAATCGTTTGTCAAGCACTGCCCACCCTACATCAAGCTTGTGATTAATCCTCGGTGGGCAGTGGCTACCAAAGCTATGGCCAGCACATGAATCGTTTGTCAAGCACTGCCCACCCTACATCAAGCTTGTGATTAATCCTTGGTGGGCAGTGGCTACCAAAGCTATGGCCAGCACATGAATCGTTTGTCAAGCACTGCCCACCCTACATCAAGCTTGTGATTAATCCTCGGTGGGCAGTGGCTAGGCTGTTCACTTTGTGCGATGGCGATAGCTTAAACTTCATGCACTTCCTTTTTGTCTGATAGTATGAGACAGTGTATCTCTTGCTAGATATCCATTCTGGGCGTTATCGCCGTACGCGTTCGCGTAGCGTGAGCAAAGCTCAATCCCGGTGTGAACGATCTCCCCCGAAAAAGGCCAATAATAAACAGCCTACCCCACACCCCACACCCCACACCCCACACCCCACACCCTAGGCAGTGGCTACCAAAGCTATGGCCAGCACATGAATCTCGATCAAGCACTGCCCACCCTACATCAAGCGACATCAAGCGACATCAAGCTACATCAAGCTAATTATCCCTTTGAGCAAGCCATTCCTATGACTAATATCTCCACTGATTCAATAGCGCTAGATAATACTCCAGTTTCCGATCACAAGACTAGTAATTTGAAGACTAGTAATCTAGAGTTATCCATTGATGACTCTCAGACTGAGGTAGAGTCTCCCTTGCCCCTGTTACCACGCTCAGCTTGGAGTAGTCAGGTGGCATTATTGAGAGTTATTTTTAGAGCCAAGAAGGCTTTAGACCGAATCGAGCAGGAAGCTGGTGTCTTGAGACGTTAATACTGATTCCAAATTCGGGTTAAAACTTAGAACTTCAAAACTCCCTTGAAAATCCAGTCCGCCCAGGCGGGCTTTTTTTTTGGACGCGCGACCTAAGCCTGGTCTGGGCTAAAGGGAGGTTATAGCGCTACGGGCAAGGCAAAAGGCAATAGGCAAAAGGCAAAAGGCAAAAGTTTACTATAACAGCTTTTGAGCTTGTATCAATGTCCTAACCTTAATCCGTACTGCTATATAGCTTTTGAGTACTGTTTTGTTTTGACTGAAGTGACTAGCCTTAAAAAGACATAACTGTTTGGATTATGTGCTTAATAATGATTGGTTTTACAGTTTTGACAACCAAAACGAGACTAAATTGGACTAAAAACAAGCCAAAAATATGTAAAACTTGTCATGTATTAGTTATAATATACTTGATAAGTATCACAACAATAGATAATATAAATAAGGTAATTACAACAAATATTGTCCCGACTCAAATTAACATTGTTAACGAGAAAATTACAGGCTAAGCTGACAAAACAAACGGCTAAGATTATAGAGATATTGATATATCCCACAAAAATAAAATGTTGCTCAATAATGTAACCGACAATGAACTTAATTTTACTCATGGTGGTCTTTATATTATTAATTCGCGTCGTTATATTTTAACCAGGTTTTAATTAATAATTAAATTCACCAATACAGTCTCAATATCGGGAAATTAAATTAGCAATATAAATCATCAAAAATGCCCCCTGATCATGATCAGAGGGCATTGAATTTAAAAAGCTTAAAGACCAAGATTAGAATGTATAATTCAAAATTCAAAATTCAAAATTCAAAATTCCACTCAAAACCTAGGCAGCTTGGTAATCTAAGTCAAGGTTTGTCGTAACTTCAAATTGCTCAACCTGTTGCTTAATCCATTCACTAAATAAATTTAATAAGATTTTATACCGCAGCTTATCATCCAATTGCGGTTCAATAATCTCCTCCACTAAAATCAGATGTACGCCCTTAGAGGTCACAATGGGTTTGAGAACCTGCGGTGGCTTAGCTGCAAAAACAGCAGCAGAAATCTCCGGCTTGATATTTTCACGACTTACTACTCCTTGATATCCCCCAGATCGACGTAATTCTTTATCCTGAATATACTGATGAGCAACATCATAGAAACTCATCTCTCCTTCCTGAATCTCATAAAATACTTCCATCGCTAAATCTTCATCATCTATGATTACCTCATACATGACCACACCAGCATAATCTAGCTGATTTTCATAAAAATAAGAATCAACTTTATCAGCAAATAAATGGTTAGCTAACTTTCTATAAATAGCGCCATTGTATACCATGGTTTCAAATTCGTCTAAGGTCATCCCATGTTTTTCTAGCCATGCCCAAGTGTCCTCAGCACTCCCGAGTTGGCTAAGTATCCTGAATTGATCTGCTGCGTCTTGAAGTTCTTCTGTTTCTACTTGGATACCCGCCTCAGCGGCAGCAGATGCGATTAACTTGCGGATAGTAATTGCTTCGATAATCTCAGGAATCTTACAAGATAGCTTTACTTCTTCAAGAATATCGTCTTTGGTAATTGTGATAGCTGGTGACATCGTGTTTATCCTAGTAATTTAAACTGTGAAAGTTATAGTGCTGCGCCCAGGGAATAGGGAATAGGGAATAGGGAATAGGGGATGAAAAAGCATGGTGTTATAAATGTTTTAGCAATTATTATTGATGTAGTCGCTAATCGGTTAAACTCCCTGATGAAGGGCCTTTATCCCTGCTCCCTACTCCCTGCTCCCTGCTCCCTAAAATCCAGACTGAAAGTACCTCAAGAAATTGATAAATGCACTAATTGATAATGCCCTGAAGTGACTGATATCACATCCCGGAAATTACCTATAATTTCAAACCTCCTTGCTGCAACTTCTTAAACGGATCGAGAATAAAATCAATAATCCGACGCTGGCGTACAATCACCTCAGCAGTCGCTGTATCTCCAGGACGCAACCCAATACACTCCTTACCTGTGGGAAGACAATCTTGATTTAAGGCAATTTCTATGTTGTATGCTGCTACCTTTCCATTTTGCGTTTCCACCTCAGAGGTAGTTGGAGAAATTTCCACTAATTCTCCTGCTATCACCCCATACTCTTGAAACGGATAGGCATCAAATTTCAATTTAACTGGCATTCCTTTCTTTAAAGAACCACTTTCAGTGGTTGC
Source organism: Moorena producens PAL-8-15-08-1 (assembly GCF_001767235.1). Taxonomy (GTDB): domain Bacteria; phylum Cyanobacteriota; class Cyanobacteriia; order Cyanobacteriales; family Coleofasciculaceae; genus Moorena; species Moorena producens_A. The sequence goes on along the minus strand of NZ_CP017599.1, from coordinate 553,341 downwards.
CATCTGGGCTCGAATAATTAATGATGAATCCTCTGGGGCAATTTCTGCTACCATAGTTCCCTGCTGCACTACAGCACCAGGTCTTTGAATCGGTAACTGAAATACCATTCCACTGACCGGTGCCTCTAAGACTCGTTGCTTTAACTGAAGCTGCAAGGAGTCAATCTGACGCTTACTCTGAGAAATTTCTGAATTTAGGGTAGTAATTTGGGTCTCTATATTATTCAGTTGTTCTTCTATTTTAAGTACGGATAACTTACCGGAATGAATTATACTCTGATAACTCCTTTCCTGTTCTTTTAATCGTAACTTTGCTTGATCAATATCTGCCTGGGCTTGACCCATTGTCCGTTTATAACTACTTTGTTCTTCCATAATCCGTAACTTAGCTTGTTCAAGATCAGACTTAGTTTGTTCATAGAAGCGTCGCCTTTCTTGTACCACATCATCCTTATCTAATACATCAATTTCTGGCACAACTCCTTGTTGCCAAAGTTTACGATAGCGTTGCACCTCTCGCTGGGCATTAGCTAAACGAATTTCTATTAACTTAGAGGCAGTTTTACTAAGTTGAAGAGTTTGCCTAGCCTGATTAACTTGAGCTAATTTTTCGTCTTTTTGTAAGTTATAGGAATTCCTAAGATCAGTTATAGTCTGTCGCGCTTGGTCAATTTGAGCTTGCTTTTCCAAGGCTTGGGCTTGATTTTGTTGCTGCTGAGTTGTCAAGACTACCACTAACTGATTTTTTAGTAATTCTAACTGCGATCGCCTACTCAATTGCCCTTTTAATTTATCGTTAACTTCCTGCAATTCAGTACGAACTAACCCGGATTTCAAAATCAATAAATTTTGTCCAGCCTCAACCTTTTCCCCCTCTTTAACCTTAATTTCATCGACGGTACCGGCTACAGCAGCATCCAGCCTCACGGTCTTACCCTTTGGTTCAAGTCGTCCTCTAGCTGTACCGGTTTCATCTACCTTATAGAGCATCGACCAGGGTAAAATAATAGACACAAACACTACTATAAAGTACAGTAATCCCCTTGTCCAAACCTGAGGCAAACTATCGAGTAATTCTTTAGTAGCGTAAGACCAATCATCAGTCAATTTAGCTAAGTTTGTGGCGTTTAAACTATCTTGATCATGATTAGTGTCTTGTAGCTGAGTTGGACGATGTCCATTCAAGTGTCCATTTAATGTATTGGGCATAATTTTATTTCTGAGTTATTGGGATTAGTGATAGGGAAAAGGCAAGAGGCAAAAGGCAAGAGGCAAAAGGCAAGAGGCAAGAGGCAAGAGGCAAGAGGCAATAGGCAATAGGAAAAAGGCAAGAGGCAAAAGTCAAGAGGCAAGAGTTCTAACCTAGGATAGTTTATTGATAAGAGAGGCAATCATTCTAGTTTCTTCTTTAAGAGTTTCTAAAATCAATTCAATGTCTTTTGGCGTACCTAAACCAACTCTAACAGCTAGAATCAGAAAAGTTTGTAACTCATTAACTGAACCTTGAGCAATGTTTAAAAAGCGTTTATAGTCCCCGGCAGCTCTTCTTCCATAGCCCTCTGATATATTGGCTGGAATAGATGATGAAGCTCTTCTTATTTGTTGAGTCATCCCATATAGTTCTTCTTTTGGGAATTTTTGAGTTAGAAAAAAGCATTTCTCAGCTATGAGCATACCTTTTTGCCAAATTAGCAAATCTTTAAAGTCTTTTATTGGTGACATTTTAAAAATCTCAAAAACTAAAACTAAAACAAAATTTTGCCTTTTGCCTTTTGCCTCTTGCCTCTTGCCTCTTGCCTCTTGCCTATTACCTATTGCCTATTGCCTAAATTGCTGGTGATTAAGATAATAATAATGGCCACGTTTTGCCATTAATTCCTGATGGGTTCCCCTCTCAATCAATACTCCTCTATCCAGCACTAAAATTAAATCCGCATTCCGGACTGTAGACAACCGATGAGCAATGACGAATGTTGTTCTACCTTTGAGAATATGAGTGAAATTATGCTGAATAATCCGTTCAGATTCTGCATCTAAATGGGAGGTGGCTTCATCTAAGACTAATAACTTAGGATTGCCTAACAAAGCCCGTGCGATCGCAATCCGTTGCCGTTGTCCACCAGATAATGTCCCTCCCCCTTCTCCTATCTGGGTTTCATAGCCCATGGGCAACTGTTTAATAAACTCATCAGCGCCTGCCAATCGTGCTGCTTCTATAATCTCGTCTAAACTAGCGGCAGGATGACCTAAGCTAATATTTTCCCTAATCGTTCCACCAAACAAAAACGTATCTTGGTCTACTACTCCTACTTGCGATCGCAAAGACCCTAAGGACAGAGTGGTAAGATCAAGGCCATCAATCAATACTTTTCCATCTGTGGGTGGATACAATCCCAACACCAATTTAGAAATCGTCGTTTTGCCTGAACCACTGCGTCCAACTAGGGCTACCATTTGTCCTGGTTTCACTTGAAATGATAGATTTTCCAGTACATTTAAATCACTCTCTGGGTGATAGCGAAAGGTGACGTTATCAAAGGCAATGTGACCCTGAATGGATGGTAACGATTGACGGGCTTGATTGAGCAAATCCTCCTCTGGTTCGGCATCCAACACATCATTAATCCGTTCCATAGCAATAACTACTTCCTGGAATTGATTCCATAACACGGTTAACCGCTTGAAGGGAGTAATAATATTTCCCAACAGCATATTGAATGCCACTAATTGTCCAATGGTTAACTGATTCTGAATCACTAACCACGCTCCATACCACAGCAGGCTTGTGGTTACTACGGCTTCAATAGCATTACTAAAAATTTGCAGACGATTGCTGATAACTTGCCCATCAAAACTTGTCTTAATTTCTTTATTTAATAACTCCTCCCAATGCCAACGTACTGTTTGTTCTACTGCGGTGGATTTAACGGTACTTACACCGGAAAGCGCTTCAATTAGATAACTATTTTCTTTAGCCATCGATTGAAATATTTCTCGGGAAATTCTCCGTAAAAACGGTGTCGCAATCAATGCTAGCAATAAGAATGGCGGCACAATTACTAAGGCCAATAACGCCATTTTCCAGCTGTACCAAACCATCAATCCTACATAGATAAATACCGTTACTAAATCCAGCAGAATTGATAACGCCTCACCGGTAAGGAACCGCTCAATCTTGCGGTTTTCCTGAACCCGTGATATAATGTCACCAACATAGCGGGACTCAAAAAACGAAAGAGGCAACCGCAGTGTATGGCGAATAAATCCTACAATCAGTGCTGCATCTACTTTATTAGCCGTGTGGTCTAGTAGATATTGGCGCAACCCCATCATTGCCACTCGAAACAGGCTAAATATCAGCAGCCCTAAGCCCACCGCCATTAAGGTTAGCCCAGAGCGCTGCACCACGACTCGGTCTAAAATTAGCTGGGTGAATAGAGGTGTAATTAATCCAAATATCTGGATAAATAAGGAAGCAAGAAATACCTCTAACACTACTAACCCATGGGGTTTGATTAATTCAAAGAATTGCCAAAAGGGAGTAGTCGTTTCAATAGCATCCTTGAGTAATGCTGTTGGTTGTAGCAGCAGTGCATAACCGGTCCAATCGGCGTTAAATTCTCGATGGGTGAGACTACGTTGACCAATGCCAGGGTCACAAACAATCACTCGTTTCCGAGTAATTTCATAAACGACAATATAGTGTTTACCTTCCCAATGGACAATAGCTGGCAATTTTTGCTTCGCTAGCTGGTCAAGACTGGCTTTAACTGGACGAGTAGAAAAGCCAATACTTTCCGCTGCTGCTGATAGTCCTCGCAATGATGCGCCATTGCGGTCAACATTAGCGATATCCCGCAAGCGATTCACACTAAAGCGTTTACCCCAATAGCGAGATACCATTACCAAACACGCGGCACCACAGTCAGAGCCACTCTGCTGGGCAAAAAACGGATAGCGTCGGATTACCCGTTGCCATAAATGACCTGCTTGCTGGGTCGGGTTAGGAAAGTAAGCTTTGCTAACTTTTTTCTGGGATTTCTGGGACTTGGCTTCCCCAGACCGAGACTGGGAGATGGTCAGATGGGGGGATGGGGAGATGGGGGGATAGTCAGATGGAGTGATAGGGGGAGTAGGGGAGCTAACTAGTAGGGCATTACGAGCTTGCGCCTGACTCCAAAAATGCTCTCGGATTTCGGGATACTTATTGATCAGGGGAAACAAGACTTCCCCCGGTACAAAGCATAGCTTTAGCTTCAGAGAAGCTCTAGCGCTATAGCTGGCTAAGTCAGCGGAGGGAAACAAGGTCAATTCCCCAAATGATGCCCCTGTTTCTAAGCTGGCAATTAAGTCACCGGCCTGATTCAGCAACCTTACTTTTCCAGCAATAATAATGTAGATACCAGCTGATGCCTGAGTGCCTTGCCAAAATTTACCTACCTTGGGCTCTATTAATGTCAAGTGTTTGAGAAAGCGCTGGCATTCCTGTATTGGAAGAGCTGTACCGAGAGTATGGCTGAGTTGTTCAGGGGAAATCAACGGAGTAGATGCACTTTGAACCATGGATGTCTAAATCTGATCTAGAGAGAGTGGTGGATAACAATTCTCGAGAATCAGCACTAGAAGCTGATTGCAGGTCACAAATGATAATGCGATTGGCCGTAGGCCACGCTACGGGATGCTCGGTACGAGCCGCTACGGGATGCTCGGTACGAGCCGCTACGCGATGCTCGGTACGAGCCGCTACGCGAACGCTACTAGTATTTGAAGCTTTATCATTCGACTGTGTATCATTCTCAGTGGTGTTAGACTCGGGGTTACGGGGTTTGCCTTTGGTAGACAATCCCATTTGTTTTAGCAACCGACTAATATGGCGATCGCTGACTTCAATCCCAAATTCCTGAGCTAAATGCTTACTCAACCAGTTAGCTGTCCAGCGCCGAAATGGATAGCCAAACTCCTTTGGACTCTGGCTTACCAGTTCCTTCAATCGCTCTAGATGTTCTTGATTTACTGCCTTAGGCCGACCAATGGGGTTATTCTGCCAGTTGTGCGCCATCCCAGTCCGCGCCATCAATATCCAATGTCTGGCTGTAGCTGGACAACATCCCAAGGTTTGACAAATTTCAATTTGAGAGTTACCATCATCGGCTAGCAACATAATTTCAATGCGCTGACGATAATGCTGGGGTAAATCGGCTCGTAGACTTTTTTGTAGTAGTTTGCGCTGAAACCCTGTTAAATATTTACCTGTACTAGTACATGCACCCTCAAAATCAGGTTTTGACTGATGTCCTGACATATTTGTAACTAAAAAGTCTTTAACTCATTGTTTTGATGATCGAGGGTGGATGTTGGCTTTTGTGTTGGTTTTAATAGTCAAATTTCCCTAGTATTGTGGATTTTTTGGATGATTTTGGCCAATTTGTGGCTTATTTTGTCGTTTTTTTGGATGATTTTTATCTAATTTTAGATTTTGGTGGATTTTTATGTTGTTTGTGTAAAGTTTGATTTAATTTTTGGATGAAGATGATCAGGCACTAGGGCGTGTTTTCAAACTATAACCACAACAAAATTAATGCGATTTCTAACATAGCTGTATCTTCGTCCAACCAGGAGCAAGGGCTGATTTTGCATCTCAAGGATAAATATCTATTCCCATAATGATTTCGGTAAGCAGACGACATCTACAACAATTCCCCTGAAGGCGCAATTGGAGATTGCGGTAGTGGGAACCTGTACCACGGGGACTCTTGCTGCAAGTACTCCTACTCGGATTAGAACTGCTGATGAGGCAACAGCTATATTAACCCCCCAACTCCAAGCAAAGCTGTTCCCAAACCCACTCCTGTCCCAAGTTTCCCAGCTTTGCAACTTTTTGTAAATAATTCTTGTATTTTTTTTGCTGTTCTGATGTTGCTCCGATAAGTACAGAATTACGTCGCCAATCCAAAGGCGGCAAGTAGTTGAATTTCTCTAAAAACTTTTGTCCTGCCCACTCTGGCGACAGTAATAGCAAACCTTCATCGGAGCATCTCCCTTTTGTTTTCTGTCAGGAAGCTCGGTCTTTTTTCCCTACACCCTACACCCTACACCCTACACCCTACCCCCTGAGCTACAATAGACTCTATACGGACTGCGCTTTCAGGAGCTCCCGTCATGAATTCTATTTCAACAACCATTACTCTGCAAATTCCTGACTTCCTCTATCAGCGCTTGGTCAACACTGCCCAAGCAACTGAACGCTCTCTTGAAGCTGTCATGCTCCATGCTTTACAAATTGGTAGTCCCCCCAATTGGTCTGATGTACCTGAAGAATTTCAAGCAGATCTAGCTGCCTTAGATAGGTTGGAAGACCAAGCTTTGTGGCCCATCGCCCAGAGTAAAAAAACACCGGAAGAAATGGAGCGTCACTACTGGTTGTTAGCTCAAAATCAAGAGCGTTCTTTAACAGATGCAGAACAGATTGAACTTGAGCAGCTTAAGATTTCAGCAGATCGTTTTATGCTACGCAAAGCTCATGCAGCGGCTCTCCTGAAATGGCGCGGTTACCCAGTTCCTCAAAGTATTGTGTAACCTCATGGCCTATATTCCAATATCTTTGAAGAATGAGATTGATCGCCAAGATCGCCGTTATTGTTGTTATTGTCAAACCAGTGAGGCAAATAGTGGTATTCCTTTAACTTACGATCAGATTTTACCACAATCTAAAGGGGGAAAGAGCATATTTTCCAATGTTTGCCTCGCCTGCTATACCTGCAACCAATTTAAATCGGATACAACTGTTGCCCTCGACCCTTTAACCAATCAAACTGTTCACTTATTTAATCCCCGCACTCAGAATTGGGATGAACATTTCTCATGGAATGTGGATTTCACAAAAATTCAAGGACTAACCCCTGTGGGACGAGTAACAGTCATTACGCTCAAAATGAATAATCCCCTTGTTGTAGAAGCACGGTTTCGATGGACAATTAATGGTTGGCATCCCCCATCTTTTCTAGGGGAAAGATGAGCATATCGTACTTTCTATCAAAACTTCCTGAAATTTGAGAACCCCCGTGCTTTAGCCGGGGTCAGAAGTTACCGCAAGAATAAGGCAGCCTTTATGGTTGGTCGGCTATGAGCAAAAGGGTTAAAACTTTATGATTAAGGCTGCCTTATTCTAAGGTTTCGTCTCCGGGATGAAAAACAGAGACTGGAAATATCGGCGTCGTGTCCTCTATTTGGCTTCTAACCCAACGTTCTATAAGCTCTCCGGCACTGGTGTTTGAGTCCTTCGCGGAAAGCTGCAACCACTTCCACACAGTATCTGTGAACATGATAGTGTGTGGTTTTTTGATCTCGTCATAGTATACAGGAATTCCTCTCATTCTTTTTTGAGATTTAGATCGGTTTTTGTTTGACATTACTAGACCATACGTATACACTAGTAGTATGATAACAAAAGGGTCGAGGTTGTCAAATGTACAAGACGATCCCAATAAAAGCTAACTTTTCAAACGAAGAGAAAGTGTTCTGGGAGTTTCAGTGCCAGCAAGCTAACAGCCTGTTTAATTGCGCTGTTTACTATGCAAAACAAAAACACTACAAGTGGCTTGAGGAACAAAAAGCTTATACTACCTACTGGCGTGGAGATGAGCTAAGGGCAGGGTGGAAAACCTACAAATGTACGACTAAATACCCTGAAATAGACAAAGCTCTAAAAATGTCGCCCCACTATAAGGCGATGGCGGCTCAATCTGCACAGCAAACTTTAAAAACTGTAGGGGAAGCGTACTCTAGCTATAACAAACTAGTGGGTTTGTACTACCAAGGAAAAGTAGATAGACCTAGGTTCCCTCGCTATAGAAAGTCTGGAGGTTTTGCTGCGGTGACTTTCCCACGGGCTTCCCTCATATACAAAGAAGGTTTGTTTCACCCCTCCGTTAGCAAGGAAAGCAAGCCTGAATTATTAGTTCAAATAGCATTATCTCCTCCAGATTTCATTGATCCTGATTGGGTGAAAGAGGTTACCGTTCGTCCTTACTACGGACAGCTATGGATAGATTGGGTTATTGATGATAGAAAGCAACCAGTAACTGATAATCCAAATCTTGATTACTCTAACGCGATTGGAATAGACCATGGTGGCGATAACTGGCTAACCTGCGTTTCGACCTTAGGAAAGAGCTTTATTATTGACGGTCGAAAGCTTAAGTCAATGAACCAAGGTTACTGTCGCCTTGTGGCTAAGTATAAGTCAGGAAAGTCGGAAAAGTACTGGGACTCCCATCTGGATAAAATTCAGTTGAAGCGGAATAATCAGATGCGGGACGCCATAAATAAAGCGGCTAGATTCCTCGTTAATCGTTGCCTAAATGATGGAATAGGTAATTTGGTTTTTGGTTGGAACGAAGGACAGAAAAGCCTTTCTAACATGGGAAAGAAAGGAAACCAACAGTTTGTCCCCATTCCTACTAAGCGACTAATTGAAAGGTTAAAGCAGCAATGTCGTGAATATGGAATAAATCTGATTGTCACTGAAGAATCCTATACAAGCAAAGCGTCTTTCTTGGACGGTGATTCATTACCAAAACATGGTGCAAAACCCAGCGGATGGATCCCTTCAGGAAAAAGAGTTAGGCGTGGGTTGTACAGGACTGCCTCCGGAAAGTTAATTAACGCCGATTTGAACGGCGCTGCTAACATACTCCGTAAAGTAACCACACAGCCAATCGACCTGGCCAAGGTGGGTAGCGGGATTTTGACAGTTCCACATCGATATAATTTGTTCACTAATTGGGTAGGTCGGAGGGGTTACCCCCTCGTCGCCCCCTAAGCACCGTGCGAACAAGTCTCCAAGTACACGGCGCAACCAACTTCCGAAGAACACGTTATCTTGTGCAACTCTTTTCCTTTATTATCGGTTTTGTACCTTTTGGCTTTTGTTTCCGATTTTTAGGAGGGGTTTTTTTGATTCCATCGTACAGTTTTCCCTGTATTTCTGGATTGGTTGCCCCCAAGGCGTGGATAGTTCGGTGGCAATCCTCATGAACGTATACCAAATTGTTGTACTTATCTTGTCCCCCATGTTCAATTGGAACAATGTGGTGTAAGTGTACTTTGTCGTAGTTTCCTAGTCTTTGGCCACAGTAAGGACAGATGTAGTTTTGCCTCACGGCTATCTTGTTTCTGCCCTTTGTTAGTCTGGCCTCCGCAGCTTTCTTATCCTGCCTTTTTTTCCTTTTATCCCAGTATTCTTGGAGTTCCGGATTGTCTGGCGAATAATCGTGGGTTACTACTGTGTGTCTGATTATTTTTGTCCATGAGGCTCTTTCCAGGTATAGTTCTTTGCTTCCGAAGACTCGGTTATCCTCCCTACCAGGGCAGAAACTCCCGTAGTGTTTATTTCTAATCCATTCCCATCCTTTTTTCGGGTACCTTCTTTTGCACCATCTAACTAGCTTCCAAGAGATGTAATTTTCTAATTTACAAAAGGTGTCCTTTGCCACTGTTCCGCTGTGATAGTTTGTCCAACCCCTTATTATTGGTTGTAATTTACCAATTAGTTCTTGGACTGAGACCCCTTTCAGCTTGGCCAATTCTACTTTTAGATTTTTCTTGATTCCCTTTAAGCTTTTGTTTGACGGTTTAATGAGGGTGATGTATCCCGATTTCTTTTTGGTGGTTCTGTATTTACGAAAGTTCCATCCCAAAAAATCAAAACCTTGGGTCAAGTGAGTTATCCTGGTTTTTTCTTCGGATAGACTTAGTCCTCTTTTAGCCAGCCATTCTTTAGTGATTAACTTAGCTGTCATGGCGTCTTCTTTGCTTTCTGTTAAGATTACAAAGTCATCCGCAAATCGTACTAATGTCCTATTCGATTTATTTCTCCAGGTGTCCTCTCCCTTTTTTGTTTTTTCTTTCCTGTAGGTTATTCCCAGTTCTTTTTCTAATCCGTGTAATGCTATGTTAGCGAGGAGTGGGCTGATGATACCTCCTTGTGGTGTGCCCGTTTCCGTGGGGTGGAATATGTTTTTTTCCACATATCCTGCTTTTAGCCAGTTATGGATTAGTCCTCTGGCTGGGAAATTACCAATGGTTTCCATTAATGCTTGGTGGTCAATATTATCGAAGCATCCTTTTATATCCGCTTCTACTACCCACCATTTCTTATTGTTTTCTCCATTGATATTGAGGAATATTCTTTGTCGGGCATCATGAGTGCTTCTTCCCTGTCTGAAACCGTATGATGTGGCTTCAAACTGGGCTTCCCAGGTTGGTTCCAAAGCGTTTTTAACAATGGCTTGAAGGCATCTGTCGGCGATACTTGGTATCCCTAATGGTCTTTTCTTTCCATTGCTTTTTGGTATGTAGATGCGTTTAGTTGGCTTTGGGCTCCATTGTTTCCTGTTTTTTGATAATGTGTCAACCATTTCTCCCTTTTCTTTGGGTTTTAATGCTTTGACTTTATCTACTCCTGCCGTCCTTTTACCTTTGTTATCTTGGGATGCTTTGCGAACTGATACCTGGATGTTTGCCTTACTCCTTAGCATTAACCTTTGGAGTTTATTGACCTTTTTCCAGTTTCCTTGACGTGTTGCCTTGAAAATTCTTTGTCTTAGTTTCCTAACCTCTCTGTAGGCATTTTTCCAATTAATGGTATGCCAATCGGTGGTTTGTTCAGTTACGATACCCACGTCTATTGACGCCGGTTCTATCTTTTCCATGTACAATTTAAGTTAACTAAGTAATTAATTTCCTTGGCTCGGATGTTAGCTCTGAAATTCAGCGCTCTTTCGAGCAAGGGAATTTTCCCTCTATCCGACTGGTTATTTATTCCCATTCCTTTTCAGGTTGTCGGCTTTTGCTTGGTTCAGACTTCTACCGGACTGAGAGTTATACCTCCTCTTGCGATTTGGCTACCTTATGTCCTATTTAGGGTTAAGGACTCAATCTCGGCTTACCCGGTTACGCATATAGAAGATACAAGTCTTGAGTTGCCGTCTCTACACCGAGTCCATGTGAGAGTTCAGATTGTCTAGCAGATGATAGACTAACCTCGGAGCTCATATCCCCATCATCGAATTTAGCAGGGATATTAATTTTTACGGTGCCTTTGACCAACGGTTTCTGTGGTCAACTCTTTGACTCTTTTCCTTTTCGGTTATTTACCTTATCCGATGGTTCGGTAATCCCTACTTTCTCTCTAGCTGTGAGACCCATAACTTCTGGAAATCCTTAGATTATTTTCTCCATTGACTCCATCGTTTAATACGCCCCTTCGAGTGGAAACCAGTCCTGAACCCGGGTCTGGGGAAGGCTCTTACCCCTTCCACTTCTAATATGCGCCTTTCATCGGTCGCCCACCTGTCTAAATTATATCGACATAAGGGTGTTCGCGAAGCGTCGCCTTCGGCGATAGCGGTACGGGTTTACCCTACCGCGTAACATCCTTTGAGAATCCCCCGTGTTTTAACCGGGGGAGATGTCAATTTCACCACACCCTACACCCCACACCCTACACCCTACCCCCTGAGCTACAGAGTTCCTGAACCGAGTGCGGCCTGGGGTACATTAGCTTTGGTTGGTGCCTTCGGTGTGGGTTCAGTTCTAAAGCGCCTGCCTAAAGCAAGCAGAAAGCTGATCAACTGATGCCATCACGATAATATAGCCATTGAGTTACTCAGAGCATAGGTATGTAGCGCTACAGTAAACTTAAGTTATGGGATTGACCTTGGCCTTTGGGCACGCTTCGCGATTGACCGTAGGCCACGCTACGCGATTGACCGTAGGTCACGCTACGCGAACGCTTTTGATTCCCAAGCAGTAATACCTAATGTGAATTCACTCAACTCCATCCCTGGAACTCTATAGCACTACCTATTAAGGTGTTTGACATTTATACAAGCAGCAAAAGCTGTTGTAGTCAACTTTTGCCTGTTGCCTTTTGCCAATGCCATTGCCCATAGCGCTATACTACTGATTCTGATTCCACCCAAGATAAACCTTGGGTGGAATTGTTTGATGAGGTTTGATCAGGTCTAGCTTTCAAGGGAGCGACGCACAAGCAACAAAAATATAACTAATTTAATTTTGGTTATAAAAACCTAGAGATTTGTTCAGGTTTACTTGATACTTGTTATGACTTGATCCACTAGTAGCGTTATTTTTCAAATCAACCAAGACACAACTGAATTACTTTTGTCACTTTTTTCATTGATTACCCCCTTGCAATCCTGGAATAAAGCCTAGAGGATAGTCATGGAATAAGGCAATAAAACCTCTAAACACCTAGTATATATATACTTGCAATCGACCAAGATATAACTGAATTACTTTTGTCACTTTTTTAATTGATTAACCCCTTGCAATCCTGGAATAAACTCGAGAGGATAGTCATGGGATGAGGCAATAAAAGGTCTAATCCTAAACAAGACTAATTACGGTAAATAGGACATTTACTAATGGCTAACATTACAATCTATGACCTGGCTATTTCACCTGTTTCTGAAAGCTTCATTACTGAACTCGATCAGAATATCATCAACGGTATCCTCGGCGGAGGAGGGATAAAAAAAATAAAATACTATCCCGATGGTACAATTAAAAAGATTGTATTCTACAAATAGGACATTTACGAATGGCTAACATTACAATATCTGACCTTGCTACTTCACCTGTTTCTGAAAGCTTCATTACTGAACTCGATCAGAATATCATCAACGGTATCCTCGGCGGAGGAAGGATAAAAAAATAAAATACTATCCCGATGGTACAATTAAAAAGATTAAATTCTACTGAAATCCTGAAGTGTCTCATTCATAAATAAGAGCACTACTAAAATAAATTCAATCCAGTAAACCATCGATAACTATTATCAATGGCTAGGATTAAAATCTCAGCTCTCTATTCGGCTGGACTATAAATAAATTATCTGTTCACTTAAGTATCAGCCGAAGAAATGGCTGCTATGCTGGGAGACGCTGCTCAATAGGTGTTTTGATAAAATACCTAATTAGGTATAAAATAATCCTCTGGTATTTATCAGAGGATTATTTGATTAATTGAGCAATATCTACTAAAGTTAGTCCTCTAACTTTGATTCCATATTTTTCACCACCTCAATTTTATCAATTTGTTGCTTCAGCCATCCACTAAACAAATCCGAGATAATTTGATACCTGAGCTGATCATCCAATTCCCCTTGAACAATCTCCTCAACCAAAACCAAATGCACCCCCTGAGCAGTCACAATCGGCTTAAGCACTTCTGGGGGATTAGCAGCAAAAACAGCAGCAGAAATTTCCGGCTTCAAATCGTTACGGTACATTATCCCCCGATAGCCAAGTTTTCGACGTAACTCCTGATCCTGAATATACTCGTGAGCCACATCATAAAAACTCACATCCCCTTCCTGAATTTCATAGAAAAGTTCTAGAGCCAAATCCTGATCATCTAATACCACTTCATACATCACCACACCCGCATAATCCAACTGATTTTCATAAAAATAAGACTCAACGTTATCCGCAAATAAATGATCAGCTAACTTTCCAGAGGTAACCGTGTCATAGACAACTTCTTCAAAATCATCCAGAGACATACCACGTTGTTCTAACCAAGCCCAAGTTTCATCAGCACTACTGAGGTTGTTCATTAATCGCGTTTGGTCAGCTACTTCCTGAAGTTCTTCAACCTCAATAGTTATCCCCGCTTGATCGACAGCATCCTTGATTACCTGACGATTAAGAATCTCCTCAACTAGTTCAGGAATATTACCCGATAGCTTAACTTGATGCCAAATATCTTCCTTAGTAATAGTTATCTTTTTCTGGGAATTAACCATAAGTTTTGACCTAATTTACTTCTTGATTAGTGGTTTTATAATTATTAGTGTCATAGTAAGCATATGCGCTACGCGCACGGTACGCGAACAGCCGTCAGCAGTCAGCTGTCAGCCATTCCCGTACCGTGGCCATAGGGCAAGGCTCAAGCTAAGCGAACAGCTTATTTTATTCAAAATTACCTCAAGTAGGGTGGCCACAAGCCCCTTATAGCTGTTCGCGTAGCGTGCGCGTAGCGCTTAAGCTGATAGCTGATAGCTGATAGCTGATAGCTGAATGCTTACGACATCTACAACTTCAACCCTCCCTGCTGTAACTTCTTAAAGGGATCGAGAATAAAATCAATAATCCGACGCTGGCGCACAATCACCTCAGCCATGGCCGTATCTCCAGGACGCAAGGGAATACACTTATCAGCCGAAGCTATACAATCCTGCTTCAGTTCAATTTCTAAATCATAAACTGCTCTTTTACCATTAGGAGTATCCACCTCAGAGGTAGTAGGAGAAATGTCTACTAACTCTCCTGCTACGACTCCATAATCCTGAAAGGGATAGGCATCAAACTTGACCTTCACTGGCATTCCTGTCTCTAAAGAACCACTTTCAGTCGTTGCCATCTGCCCTCGAATTACCAACACCGAACCTGAGGGTGCAATTTCCGCCACCATAGTTCCTGACTGCACTACCGCTCCAGCCGCTTGAATCGGTAATTCAAACACCGTACCACTGACCGGTGCCTTTAACACTCGTTGCTTTAACTGAAGCTGCAACGAGTTAATCTCACCCTTACTTTGAGCAATTTCTGAATTGAGGGTAGTTATTTGTGTATCCAAATTCTTCAATTGTTCCTCCACCCTCAGCAGCGCTAATTTACCCGAGTGGCTCAGAGTCTGATAACTTCTTTGTTGTTCCTTTAGTCGTAACTGTGCCTGTTCAATCTCTGCTCGCGCTTGTCGAAGGCTTCGTTCATAACTACTCTGTTGTTCAGTTAGACGTAACTTACTCTGCTCAATCTCTGACTTGGTTTGTTCATACAACCGTTGCCTCTCCTGTAGCAAATCTTCCCGGTCTACTACTTGGATTTCCGAAACAATGCCTTCTTGATAGGCATCCTTGTAACGGTTCACCTCCCGCTCAGCATTATCCAAACGATTCTCAATTATATTAAAAGACTTTTGACTAAGTTTAAAGGTCTGACGCGCCTGATTAACTTGAGCTAACTTTTCTTCTTGTTGTAAATCATAGGAATTCTTCAGAGCCTCCAGATTCTGTAGCGCTTGGTCTACTTGTGTTTGTTTTTCCAACACTTGAGCTTGATTTTGTTGCTGCTGAGTTGCCAATGCTACCACTAATTGATTTTTCAGCAACTCTAACTGAGACAAGCGATTTAAGTGACCTTTTAACTTATCTTGTACTTGCCTTAGCTCTGAATTAACTAACTCAGATTCTAATACTAATAACTGTTGTCCAGCGTCTACTTTATCTCCCTTTTTTACCTTAATATATTCTACGGTTCCCGCCACAGCTGCATCCAGCCTCACCGTGTTTCCTTTCGGTTCTAGTCGTCCCCTAGCCGTACCGGTTTCATCCACTTGAGATAGTATAGCCCAGGGCAAAATCAGGCCAACAAATGTGATTAGAAAGTACATCAGTCCCCTTGTCCAAACTTGGGGTAAACTATCGAGTAGTTCTTGAGTGGCCTCAGACCAATCATCCCGAGATGAAGCTGGTGTTGGAGAAGTCAAGGTTTCTTGGTGTTGTTGGGGGGCAGGATCTCCGTTTACTTGTCTGTTTAATGTATTTGGCATGGGTTTAGTGATTAGTAATTAGTGATTTAGCAAATAAAACAGGGAGTAGGGAGTAGGGAGTAGGGAGTAGGGAGTAGGGAGTAGGGAGTAGGGAGTAGGGAGTAGGGAGTAGGGAGTAGGGAGTAGGTAACTAGTGATTAGTTATTGGTCAAAACTGTTAGACGTTATTTGATAGCGTTTATTGCATTTATGAGGTACGCTTATCAGCCTGAAAGTCCCCCTTAATAAGGGGGATTTAGGGGGATCCCTTTGTCCTTCATGGGAGAGAGAATTGCTATATAACTCATCACTCAATTTCATCAGCCTTAAATTGCTGTTGATTCAGATAATAATAATGTCCCCGTTTTGCCATTAACTCTTTATGGGTTCCCCTCTCAATCAATACTCCTCTATCCATCACTAAAATTAAATCCGCATTGCGGACTGTAGATAAGCGATGAGCAATGACTAATGTTGTCCTCCCTTTGAGAATCTGATTTAAATTATTCTGAATAATCCGTTCGGATTCGGCATCTAAATGGGAGGTGGCTTCATCTAAAACTAATAACTTAGGATTCCCTAATAAAGCTCTTGCGATCGCAATCCGTTGCCGTTGTCCACCAGACAACATTCCTCCCCCTTCCCCAATCTGGGTTTCATAGCCCATGGGCAACTGTTTAATAAATTCATCAGCACCCGCTAATCGTGCTGCTTCCATAATCTCGTCTAAACTAGCAGCGGGATGACCTAAGCTAATATTTTCCCGAATGGTTGCACCAAACAAAAACGTATCTTGGTCTACTACTCCCACTTGCGATCGCAAAGACCCTAAGGACAAACTCGTAATATCGAGTTGATCAATTAAGACTTTACCATCCGTAGGAGGATACAATCCCAATATCAATTTAGAAATCGTAGTTTTCCCAGACCCACTGCGTCCCACTAGGGCTACCATTTGTCCTGGTTTCACTTCAAAGGAAAGATTTTCCAGTACATTTATCTCACTTTCTGGGTGATAGCGAAAGGTTACCTTATCAAAGCAAATGTGACCTTTAATTGGGGGTAACGATTGACGCGCCTGCTGCTGCAAATCCTCCTCTGGTTCAGCATCCAACACATCATTAATCCGTTCCATAGCAATTACTACTTCCTGGAATTCATTCCATAACACGGTTAACCGCTGGAAGGGAGTAATCACATTTCCTAGCAGCATATTAAAGGCCACTAATTGCCCAATCGTTAGCTGATTTTGAATTACTAACCACGCTCCATACCAGAGTAGGGCTGTTGTGGCCACGGCTTCAATAGCATTGCTAAAAATTTGGAGGCGATTGCTGATAACTTGCCCAGTAAATCCCTGTTTTATCTCCTTATTTAATAACTCCTCCCAATGCCAACGTACTGTTTGTTCTACTGCTGTTGATTTTACCGTTCGGACACCAGAAAGGGTTTCAATCAGATAGCTATTCTCTTTGGCGTAAGCCTGAAATATTTCCCGGGAAATCTTCCGTAAAAACGGTGTCGCGATTAAGGCTAGTAGGAAAAATGGCGGCACAATCACTAAGGCCAATAACGCCATTTTCCAACTGTACCAAAACATCAATCCTACATAGATAAATACCGTTAGTAAATCCAGCAGAATTGATAAGGCTTCACCGGTCAGGAACTGCTCAATCTTGCGGTTTTCCTGGACTCGTGATATAATGTCACCAACATAGCGGGACTCGAAAAACGAAAGAGGCAACCGCAGTGTATGGCGAATAAATCCTACAATCAGCGCTGCATCTACTTTATTAGCCGTGTGGTCTAGTAGATATTGCCGCAATCCCATCATCGCGACTCGAAATAGGCTAAACATCAGTAGCCCTAACCCTACCGCCATTAAGGTTAGCCCAGAGCGCTGCACCACGACTCGGTCTAAAATTAGCTGGGTAAATAGAGGTGTAATTAATCCAAATATCTGGATAAATAAGGAAGCGATAAACACTTCGAGCACCACTACCCCATGGGGTTTCATTAACTCAAAGAATTGCCAGAAGGTAGTAGTGGTCTCTTTAGCATCCTTGAGTAACGCAGTCGGTTGTAGCAGCAGTGCATAACCGCTCCAATCTGCTTTAAATTGCTGGTGGCTGAGGGTACGTTGACCAAGGGCTGGGTCAGCAACAATAACGGAATTTTTGGTTATTTGATAAACAACAATATAATGTTTACCTTCCCAGTGAACAATGGCTGGTAGTTTTTGTTTGGCTAGCTGATCAAGACTAGCTTTAACCGGACGAGTAGAAAAGCCAATACTTTCTGCTGCTGCTGATAATCCCCGCAGTGATGCACCATTACGGTCAACATTAGCGATATCTCGCAAACGATTCACACTAAACCGTTTACCCCAATAGCGAGATACCATTACCAAACAGGCGGCACCACAGTCAGAACCACTCTGCTGGGCAAAATATGGATAGCGTCGGATTACCCGTTGCCACAAATGTCCCACTCGTTGATTAGGATTGGGAAAATAGGCTTTACTAATCGTTTTGGCAGGTGTGGATGGGGGAGGAGGTGATGGGCTGATGGGTTGGGGTGATGGAGTGGGCTGGGTGTCGGAGTCAACCAGTACTGAATTTTGCCTACGGGCGAGATCATACAGATGCTCTCGGATGTTAGGATATTTGCTAATTAGTGGAAACAACAATTCAGGGGTGAGATAGCAAAGCTTCAGATTCCGAGAAGCCCTCGCTGAGTAAGGCGAAAAGGATGCATCGGGAAAAAAGGTAGATTCTCCAAACGAGTCTCCCTCTGTCAAGGTGGCAAATTTTTCCCCAGCACTGTTGAGTAATCTGACCTTGCCGGTAATCACGATATAAATACCAGCTTCCGCTTGTTCAGCTTGCCAAAACTGGCCGACTTTGGGTTCGATAAATTTTATCTGTTTGAGAATCCGGGAAAATTCGGCATCATTAAAGGAATGCCCTAGGGTATCCCTCAGCTGCTGAGAAGAAATTGGGGCTAAATTTTGAACCATAATCCTCTAAACCTAAAAAATCTTCCAGGGAGAGTTAGCGATCTAGATGGCAGGGTCGCTATATCCAGGCAAAATCCTGTGGTAATATGAAGGCAATGTAAAGTTATGAAAAACTCACTGTCTTAATGCAGTCGCTCATGGGGGAAACCACGCCAGTTGCTCATGGGGGGAACCCCCTTTGGCGGCACTGGCTCCCCAAGACCGCGCTGCATCGGTTTATATTTGGGTTGCCATTCGAGCTTCATACCGAAACAACAGAATTTTTGTAGGGTTTTGCCACCACCAAACTAATCAATCAAAGTATGATGGTTGTGGTGCGACAAGGCGCGAGGTTCAAACCCCCACTGGAAAGCGCACCAACAGAAAGGCGCGAAATTAAAAATTGAAGTAAACCCACAGTTGTTAAGAAGAGCCTGCCGGATGTAGGAGTCTGTTGACAGGGTTAAAGTAAACGTGGTTTTAACCCTCGGGCGTTGGGCTAACCACAGAATCAACACTGTTTTAACCCGTTAAGATGTCAATATCAACCAATTTCAAGGAAATTAAATAACCAAGATGGAAGAAGAATCCTATTCTTACCGGTAGTCTGGGTATTATATAACAGAAGATTGTTCTGTGAAAAGCGTTTTTACTATCGCTAGGCAAAAAACCAAGACTATCAAAGAAGCCAGTCATAGGTCATAGAGAAAATATGAAGGATGAAGGGTGAAGTATCAAGTATGAAGTATTAAGGGTGAAGTGGAACGATAGAACCTATGGCTCCTATGTTGATTAGACCCAATTAGCAATCACCAATTACAATCAATGACTAAATGAAACATGGACTTGATGCCTACGCTCACTTGGACTCGCCCATCCACAGTTGGGAACCTCGTGCCAAGCTAATTGCCCTATTGACCCTAATTTTCGCGTTTTCTTTTGTACAGCATTTGATAGTGCTACCACCGATGGTAGCTCTGACCCTAATTTTTTATCGAGTCTCTCGCCTGCCACTGTCTTTTCTGTTGAATCGGTTGCGCTATCCGGGATTGTTTCTGTTAGGGATTACACTGCTACTCCCCTTCACAGTAGGCACTACCGTGATCATCGAGCTTGGTCCAATCGCCCTGCGGCAGGAAGGACTGCTAACCCTAGTGCTGATTGCCACCCGTTTCTTATGTATTCTCACCATTAGTGTGATTTTATTTGGGACCGCACCCTTTTTGACCAACATCAAAGCTATGCGATCGCTTGGTCTGCCCTCACTGGTTGCGGATATGACTCTGTTGTCTTACCGCTATATTGAGCAATTTAGTAACGACCTAGCTAAAATGAAGCGGGCAATGCAGCTGCGAGGTTTTCGTGGCAAAGGACCAAAGCTTTCATGGCAGGAATTTGGAGGTCACCCAGTTGCTTCGTTACTGGAATTCTTCGCCCGTAGTTACCGTAACCTGAGAGTTTTAGCTTCCCTAACCGGAACACTTTTGGTACGCAGTTACCAGCAATCCCAGCAAGTCTATCAAGCGATGATTTTACGAGGGTATAGTAACACCTCTCAATTTATGGTTTCTGAGAGTTCTGGTGTGACAATAGGGACTAGAACACAGAGCTTTTCATTACCCCTTCCTAGGGGAAAGCGTAGGTCGTCTAGTACAAACACTGCTGGTTTCCAACACTACATTGCTCTGGGACTCACTAGCTTGATTTCAGTAGGATTTGTGATCGCAGAAATTATGTTAACACAAGCATGACCGAAGCGCATTCAGACTAATCAATGATGACTAATTAATGGTCATCAAATCAAGGTAATATTGATTCCGGTTAATGACTTATAAGTTTAGGGTTTGGGTTGGAGTTTTGTTAATTTAAATTAAATAAAATTAACACTTAAATTAACACTTCACAAAATTCCCTCATCCCGACTATAAGTGATTAGGCTCAGGGGGTGACAACAAGGCTAAAAACTAAACAGGGTGTGGGGTGTGGGGGGTAGGGGGTGGGGAAAATAAAAGCGATGCAGCGCCTTCATGTGGGGGTTTCCCCCACTCGCGCTTTGCTTGGCTGACAGCGATGCAGCGCGGTCTTGGGGAGGCAGTGCGGTCTTGGGGGTCTCCCCGGAGACGAAACCTTAGACAGGCTCGCCTTTATGGTTGGTCGGCTATGCACAAAAGGGGTAAAACTTATTGATTAAGGCGAGCCTGTCTTACGGTAACTTCTAACCATGAGCAACTGCCGTGGTTTCCCCCATGAGCGACTGCATCAAGACAGGGAATTTGGAGTGAGTCGGTGGGATAACAATCGGTCCGAGACCTGATTTAACCGTCCCGTCGCCACTCCGCCAGCTCCTGATTTTTCCCCTCCTGGGAGGGGTTAGGGGTGGGTTCCCTACACCCATCACCCCACACCCCACACCCCGTAAAGCTTTTAAGGCTGTTTGTCACCCCGTCAGGTGATTAGCCGTAATTAATATGGCTGAGAATTTATCCTAGCCTACAGCGAACGCTATCAGGCGAAACGACTTCATTCTTGGCCTTAAGGCCGTAGGCCACGCTGCGCGAACGGCCACGCTACGCGAACAGACTTCATCCTTCAGACTTTTACCGTGACCCAGCAAAAACAAGAATTTTTTTACCGAGAAGATTACATTGAACCCTATCAGTCATCTACTTCGTTACACTACGCCCTTGCCATTGATAGTCTGTATTTTTCCTACCCAGACCAACCGGATAGTTTACGCAATATCAATCTCACCATTAAGCCAGGGGAACGGATAGGTTTGATTGGGCCGAATGGTGCTGGTAAAACTACCCTATTTCTGACCATCTGCGGCGTTTTAAAACCAACTAGGGCAAGAGGGATGCTGTTATTTGGCAAACCCGTGGTAGCGGGTGAGTTTCGCCCAGAAATTGGTCTGGTGTTTCAGAATCCCGATGACCAGTTATTTTCCCCCTCGGTCTGGGATGACGTAGCGTTTGGACCAGAGAATATGGGGTTACCAGCGGTTGAGGTTGAACAGCGAGTTCAACAAGCCCTATCCCTGACGGGTGTGGAACACTTAGCGGCTCGAGTTCCCCACAACCTGTCTGGGGGTCAGAAGTGTATGGTAGCGATCGCAGGGGTTTTAGCCATGGGTCCATCCCTAGTGCTGTACGATGAACCCAGTGCCAATCTTGACCTTCGTTCCCGGCGTCGCTTGATTAGCTTTTTGAAAGGGTCCGAGGAGACAATACTGATTTCCTCCCATGACCTAGAACTGATTTTAGAAGTATGCGATCGCGTTTTGCTACTTGACGAAGGGCAAATTATTGCTGATGGTCCTCCTCAACAGGTGATGGCTAATCAGCAGCTGATGGAGTCTCATGGTTTGGAAAAGCCTCACTCTATAGTTTCAGTTATAAGTAACCCTTGAAAAGTTAGTTAGTCGTTGGCGGTTGACTGTTGATTGTTAACCGTCAACAATGATTAACTTGCTCAAGTCCCTTGACCTATGGTCACGCTGCTTAACGCGCTCCAATTCAAAATTCAAAATTATTAATTCAAAATGACAATCAGTGGGGGCTTGTACCCGCCACTGATTGAAGACCACTGATAGGGAGCAATCCCTCGCTATCAGTGGGGGCTTGTACCCGGAATTAAAAAATTGCAAAATTTGTTCAATTTTATATTTTTAATTTTTAATTTTTAATTTTTAATTCCCCAAAGGGGTCAGCAGCATGCTGCTGGAGTACTTCAATTACCTTCCCCACTTAAAAACTGCTGCTCCCCAAGTCAATCCTGCACCAAAGCCGGAGATAGCTATAATATCTCCTGATTTAATTTTCTCAAGCCGCACTGCTTCATCCAACACTATAGGTATAGAAGCCGCTGAGGTATTACCATATTGGGCGAGATTACTTAGAACCTTGTGCTTAGGAATCTTAAGACGTTGGGCAACTCCATCCAGAATCCGCTGATTAGCTTGATGCAAGAGCAGCCAATCCACCTGTTCAGTGCTGATATCGGCTCGGAATAATGCTTTTTCAATCACTTCCGGTACCTTTTGCACCGCAAAGCGATAAACCTCTTTGCCACTCATGGTAATGGGTTGATAAGTCCCTTTAGCCACAGTCAAACCCTTGACAATTTCCTTGTCTTGTGGTTGATAGGCTAACTGAAGACAGCTATTTTGGGTACCATCACTACACAGTGCAAATCCCAGTAAGCGATCGGATTGATTTGCCTGCAAAACTACAGCCCCAGCACCATCTCCAAATAGTACACAAGTACTTCGGTCTGACCAATCTACCCACCTTGAGAGAATATCCGCACCAATCAGTAAGACATTTTGGTAAAGGCCAGTGCGGATAAATTGGGACGCTGTAGCCAGTCCAAAGACGAACCCAGAGCAGGCTGCGGTTATATCAAAGGCAACTGCTTTTGATGCTCCCAGGAGTGCCTGAACTTGATTAGCACTGCCAAACAGATCATCCGGGGTTGAGGTGGCTAGGATAATCAGATCTAGGTCTTCAGGAGCAATTCCAGCCATAGCGATCGCATTCTTTGCTGCCGCAGTAGCCATCTGACTTAGACTCCCTTGTGCATCCACCAGATGCCGTTGCCGAATTCCAGTACGGGTGGTAATCCACTCATCCGATGTATCAACTATCTGGCTTAGTTGATGGTTATCGAGGGTAACTTCTGACGCTGCGGAACCACTTCCGGTAATAGCAATGCCTGTTCCTAGTTGATTCAAGGCTCTTCTCCATCAGTTGCATCCCATGTTTTTCTCTTCCCAAGTTCGCTGCTTAGGGATAAGGCGAAAAGACTGGTCATTGGTCAATCTTGCCATCAATGCCACACTCAACTATAGCACACAAGCCTTAAACAACTATTTTGTGAGGCTTGTGGGACGCTCAAGCTAACAATCTGCCATTATGACGGAACCCTCTTGTAATTACCGTTATGGATCGCCAGCCTAAGACCCTGGGCAATTCCGCTAAGGAATTCTAACACGAGACTTGATCAGCTAGTCAAAGTTTAGTCCCCATGCTTGACACTATTAAGGTTAAGGGTTAAGCATAAACTTCCAACCGCCAACGGTCAACAGTCAACAAAAAAACAGTTGCGCTAATGGTAGCATTGGAATGCTGATCAGTCGATCATGCCTTACTCCTCACTGCTGGAATTAGTAGCCACTGATTCCTTAGATCTTTTGAAGTGATTAGCTTTAATCCGCTCTAGTACTCGGTGATCAATGGCTTCTTTAGCCAACCGAATGGCGTTAAAAATCGATGGGGCTTGGGAGCTACCGTGACTAATAATACAAATTCCTGCCACCCCCAAGAGTAGAGCACCGCCATGTTCGGCATGATCCATACGCTGCTTAATCCGCTTCAAGTTGGGTTTTAACAACGCTGTACCTAGCTGACCTTGTATCCCTTGAGGCAGTTCTTCTCGGATAATTTGCAGCATCACCTCCCCTACTGCTTCGGCAAACTTGAGCAGTATATTGCCCACAAAACCATCGCACACAATTACATCAAATTGACCTGAGAGTACATCTCTACCCTCAGCATTGCCAATAAAGTTTATTCTGGAATTCTTTCGTAGCAGTTGATGAGTACGGATGGCCAAATCATTGCCTTTACACTCTTCCTCACCAATGTTTAGCAGACCCACCTTAGGCTCTTCCATGCCCAAGACATACTTGCTATATACTGAGCCCATGATGGCAAACTGCTCTAGATATTTAGGGCGACAATCCACAATTGCCCCCACGTCCATTATAATCACTGGCTTGCCAGCCATGATGGTAGGAAACACTGCGCCAATTGCGGGACGGTCAATCCCTGGCAGACGCCCTAAGCGCAATAGAGCCGCTGCCATGGCTGCCCCAGAGTGCCCAGCACAGACTACAGCGTCAGCACGTCCTTGCTTGACTAAGTCCATGGCTACGTTAATAGAAGCCTTGGGCTTACGCTTCAAGGTCACCAAGGGTTCTTCATCCATGGCAACGACACCATCAGCAGCTACAATTTCTATCTGACTTGATCCGTGGTGTTGGGAAATAGAGGATCTAATTTGCTCAGGATCCCCTACCAACAATACCTCTACCCCTAACTCAGCTTGTGCTCTAATAGCTCCAGCAACTATTTCATGGGGGGCATAATCCCCGCCCATAGCGTCTATTGCGATTCGTGCGCCAGTCGATGCCATTGCTCAAAGTTTATAGAAACCTTCCACATCTTACCAGGACCATTACCTGGAATAGTAAACAATGTGATCTGTTTAACTTGAGGTTTGGGACCGGTTAAGGCTTGCATGGTGACATATTCTCAACAGAACTGTTCAGTAGCAGCATTCACTATGTGACATACTCCCACACGCTTATCGAACGCGCTCCGCGTCTGGCAAAGCGAGTAGATTACAGTGTGGGCTTCTTACCAACTCCACCTAACAGTTCGGATACTCGGTAAGCTTTATTAACGACACGGTCAGAAGTTACCGCAAGAAGAGTGGAGCCTTTATGGTTAGTCGGCTATGCATAAAAGGGTTAAAACTTTATGATTAAGGCTCCACTCTTCTAAGGTTTCGTCTCCGGGATGCCCCTCCGCGCCGGAAAAATACAATAAGTTCTATTTTTAATTAGTAGGTGGCGGTTAGCTCTTAATTTGTTTTCCCTACTACTTTGATTATAGACGATCTCAAAACCATTAAAGATCCTGTCCGCTAGACATGCCCCACACCTCAATGCGCATTGAGGTGTGGGGCATGTCTAGCGGTCTTAGCTAAAATAGAGCAGCCTCAAGAAACAAATGTGGTGTAGTGAATGCTAAAACAACTTGCTGCTGGGATCCTTGCCGGTGCATTTGTCGTTATATCTGTGAAACTATGGAGAAATCTACAACCGATCAACCTTGATCAAGCTCAACTGATGGCTTGGCGGGATACCTCCTTGTTTAGCTTGCCAGCTGAACCAGACCCGTCTGCTGAAGCGATTGTGGATGAATTCATAGAAAAATGGCGTGTTCAAGGTTCAGCAGTTAAGCAAGGAGTATGGATTCAATCAGGACTGACTAGACTGGCGACCCACCGGGGAAATGTTCCAATACCCGCAGCTTCAATCACGAAAATTGCCACTAGTCTAGCGGCATTACAGCAATGGGGGCCAGCTCATCAATTTGAAACTAGAGTCAGTGCCACCGGAATAGTTAAAGATGGGGTATTGCAGGGAGATTTGGTAATTACTGGTGGTAGCGACCCGTTTTTTGTGTGGGAAGAAGCGATCGCATTGGGTAATAGCCTAAATCAACTGGGAATCCGCCGGGTCACTGGGAATTTAGTCATCATTGGCAATTTCACTATGAATGATAAGGATAACCCAGAAATTGCTGGTGGCCTACTCAAGCAAGCCTTAAAATCCAGCAGCTGGTCTTGGCAGATTGTCCGCCAGTATCAATCCATGGCCAAAGGAACCGAGAAACCCGAATTAGAAATTGCTGGTAATGTAGTCGTATCTGATACTCCCATTCCGAAGCAAGAATATCTGTTACTCCACAAGTCCTTGCCCCTGGTAGATATTCTTAGAGAGATGAACATCTACAGTAACAACGACGTATCTCAGATGTTGTCTCAAGCCATTGGCGGTGCTCAGACAACTGCTCGGTTGGCGGCTAGGTCAGCTGGTGTACCCAGTAGCGAAATTCAGTTGATTAATGGCTCTGGTTTAGGTATGGAGAATCGAATTTCCCCCCGTGCTGCTTGTGCTATGCTCATGGCTATTGAGCGCTTTTTACAGCCTTACCAGCTTAATCTTAGGGATGTCTTCCCCCTAGCTGGACGGGATACTAAGGGAACCATGCTCGACCGTAACATTCCCCAAGGGGCTGTGGTAAAAACTGGAACTCTGCGAGAAGTTAGTGCTCTAGCTGGTTTTCTCCCAACACGCGATCGCGGTTTAGTGTGGTTTGCCATCATTAACGGTGGCAACGATATCCTAGAATTTCGGGCAAAACAGGATCAGCTACTGCAACGCCTGTCTGTCGAGTGGGGTACCCTTACCCAAAAGAGTAGCAATCAAACCCATAAACCATTGATAATTGGTGATCCCAAGCGTATTGAAAAAATCAGCAGTGCCTTGCTCATTGAAAATAAAAAATAGCAAATAGATATCGAGTTGGCTTGAAATTTTGTTGACCGTTGACCGTTGACCGTTGACCTTCAACCGTCAACAGTTAAGTTAAAGGGTTGAGCAACGGCTCCAAAGGCAGTTTCAGCAATAAATTAATTTAGGCTACAGTCAACCTTCAACCTTCAACCTTCAACCTTCAACCTTCAACCTTCAACCTTCAACCTTTGCCAAAAGGCCACGCGTGCCCGTTCAACTTTAAACCAGCTCAAGGAATAATTTCTGTTACCACTCTTTCCCCAACACCACTAGTTACTACAATATCTTGAGCTTCAAGGTTACCCACTGCTTTATCACCAGTCGTATTAAATTCGGGTGAAACTTGTTCATATATTACATTACCTGAGGCTTCCATCTGTTGGGTGGGGATATCCCAAGTTAGCTGATTAGCGTATAGTTTGGCTTGCTTACGGCTTCCCTCCCCTTGTACTCCTCCCGTTAACCTAACTACTTTCTTACCCAAATCTACCCGTCCCCTGTTAGCTGTTACCATCAGTTTCTCCTGCTGGTGAACAATTCTAACCGGCTGATCCGACACAACAGTTTTATCATTCAAATTCCAAACTGCTGAATTAGTCGATATCACGACCGGTGGTTCGACCGAAGTCAACTGCACATTTTTCTTGAGAGTTGCTATATTTGCCTTAAGGTTTACCTCAGAATTGTCTGCTTCCACTCGTTCTGTTACTATCTTATTTTTATAGCGCTCAATAAGTATCCTTTTGTTACTAATTACCTTCTGTTGTTCGATTTGCCAGAGCAAACGTTCTGTTTTCATTTGCAAGTTTGGGTCTTTCGATATGGCTGCTACTTGACCAATTAATTCCAACTTCTGGGTTCGACTTAAGTAACGCCCTTCCTTTGCGGATGCTTGTAGTTTAGGGTGATTACCTTTAACGTTATTGCGGATAACTAACAAATCTTCCTTAGGTTTCCACTCAGACTCATCACCTCGTAACACAGCACCATTACGGGGATCAGTAGCCGTGACCTGACCTTTGAGAAACACTATCTCACCATTCTCTAGGATTTCCCCACTCTGGGCTGACACCTGTAAAATCAGTTTCCCATCTTGATACAAATCCCCATTGGGTTTGTCAATGTAAGCAATTTTTCTATCTGGAGAGTAAGTCGCTTTATCTCCTGTAACTTTCCATAGAGGACGACCTTGCTTATCTGACTGATCTAGAGTGACGTTTTTAAAGACTAGACTTCCTTCAATTTTTTCAGTAACTTTAGTGTCTTCCTGAACTTGATTTAATGATTTCGGCTCACTCTTACAACCAGACAATGAGTAAACCGTGAAAATCAAAATAAAAAAAATCAGACATCTCTTGGAGTATAAAAACATATGGCAAAAGGAGCGTGTGATTAGGATAAATGACTATAAAATAATCGATACAAAGCTTACTCAGAAAGACTTGTATCGATTTAAAAAATTAAATTTTATAAAAATTGCTTTCTAGGAAATGCTATACTAGTTATTACTCCTTAGGATTCCTGTAAAAATAACCTGAACAGTTTTTTTTATGGGAGCGATATCCCACAATTTATTCTAGATAAAATTTTTACAACTTATTTTTACATGGCTCCTTAGTTATTAGAAGTTTTTATAACCTCTATAGTTCCTGGGGGACAACAAGCGCCCCAAATTCCTTGCCAGCTCTAGGTTTAAGGTCACTATTATCCCAAACTATACCTAGATAATCATGAGCATATTTTCAATGACTGAGAACTCAATCCCTGATTATTTCGTCCAAGTGGTCGAAAAATCGAGTTGATAAGTTGGGTAACTGAATTGACGCGCATCCTGACCAGATAAGGATTATAGCCTACCTTTCACCCGCTCAGCCCTCGGCAGAAGATTTTCAATTACTGAGAACTCAATCTTTGATTATTTCCTTCAAGTTGGATATAAGTTTTGTAACTGAATTGACCAAACCCAGATGAGTTAATGATTATAGGCGACCTGTTACCCCCTCAGCTATACTTGACTTAGTTGCTTAGCTTTCAGTTTTTAGATGGTTTACCCAACTAGATGCAAGAATAAAGTCTGTATGTCAACTATAGGAGGGGAAAGCATCGGACATAAACTATAGGTTTTCAGCCACTAATTACTGCCCGAATGCTACAAGACATGAGAAAGAAACGCCCACACACTTAAATCGTAGTTTGGACCCCATCAGACAGGCCCTAATCACCAATTACTAATTACTAATCACTAATCACCAAACTATTTGTGCTGTTCATCCATCACATTGAACCCAGACAACGGACGGTAAGTATAGTTTTGTTTGGGTGTTTTTTGGATACTTTCTTGGATGGTATCAAGGTCAATATAGCGGTCGGCTACATTAATTAGACTATCACTGGTCATGGAGCGTAGGCTGACCACCTCAACCCGAACTCCCCGATAACTGACAGAATCGACTGCATAGGCAAGATCACCATCACCACTGACTAGAACTGCTGTGTCGTAGGAACCCACTAGTGCCATCATGTCAACAGCAATTTCTACATCCAGATTAGCTTTTTTTGAGCCATCTGGTAGCTGAACTAAATCTTTGGCAATTACTCGGTAGCCATTACGACGCATCCAGAGCAGAAAGCCCTGCTGCTTCTCATTCGTACGATCAACACCAGTGTAAAAGAAAGAGCGTAGTAGCCTAGATCCTGCTGTCAAACGACACAATAGCTTAGTGTAGTCAATTTCAATCCCTAGTTGTAGGGCAGCATAAAATAAGTTTGAACCATCGATAAAGATGGCAACACGACCACGGTTTTCTAAGACTTGTTCAGGTGTAAAAATTGGGTCATGATTATAATGGCTCAGCATTTTTATTATACCTCTTTGTTAAAAAAAAAAAAATTAAAAAACTTTTTACTTAATCAGCATTAAGGTAATATGCCGATTAAGTTTTTGGTTAATAAGACGGAACCAAATTAGGTGAGTTCCAGTCGTGCAAATACCGGTTTGGGTTTTCCTAGCTTCTGGTTTTGAGGTAAAACCCCCCAACATGCATGGGATACATAGGGCGCAGCCAAAAAGATGTGTTCTTTTTGGCTAAAGTCGATGGCAAAACCTAGTTGTTGGTAAATCTCCGTACTAATACTGGGAATAATCGGTGATAAGAGATAGGCAGCTAAGCGCACTGATTCTAAAACTGTATATAACACTTGTTCAACCTCTTGCTGTTTTCCTTGTTTATACAAGCTCCAGGGAGCTTGCTGATCTAGAAATTTGTTACTGGCTCGAATCAGAGTAAATATTTTTTGGCAAGCTTGGCTAAACGCTAGGGATTCATAAGCCCTAGCGACTTGTGAACCGAGATCTAAGCCAATTTCGAGCAGAGGATTGACCTGTGAAATATCTGAGCCAGTTAAACCTGGAACAATACCTTGACAATACTTTTTAGCCATCCCCAAGGTGCGATTGAGCAAATTACCTAGGTCATTGGCTAAATCCGCATTGACGATATCTATAAAACGGGTTTCACTAAAATCCCCGTCTCGCCCAAATTCAATCTCTTTTAGAAAATAATAGCGAATTGCATCAGCACCGTATTTATCTACCAACTCCACTGGGTCTAGGGTATTGCCTAGACTTTTTCCCATTTTTTGACCATCTTTGGTCAGAAAGCCATGACCAAATACTTGACCTGTAACAGGTAGAGAGGCTGACATTAACATGGCAGGCCAGTATACAGCATGAAAGCGCAGGATGTCCTTACCGATAAGATGTATATTGATCGGCCACCATTTTTGTAAGGCATTATCAAGAGTTGGTTCACTATCGGGATCCAATAGGGCAGTCACGTAGCCTAGTAAGGCATCAAACCAAACATAGATGGTGTGGCTGGGATCAACCGGTACTGGGAAGCCCCAATCGACATTCAATCGTGAAATCGAAAAATCCTGTAGTCCCTGACTGACAAAACTCAACACTTCATTACGGCGACTTTCCGGTTGGATAAAATCCGGTCGCTGTTGGTAAAGTTCTTCTAGCTGTTTTTGGTATTTAGAGAGCCGGAAAAAGTAGTTTTGCTCATCTCGCCACTCCGCTTCTTGATTGGGATGAATCGAGCAGCGGTTTCCAGGTAGAAGTTCCCGTTGCTCTTTAAATTCCTCACAGGAGACACAGTACCACCCTTGTTGTTGACTCAGATAAATGTCACTTTTATCCCAAACCCGCATGAAAAATTCTTTGACAATGGCTTGGTGGCGGTTAGCGGTAGTGCGGCTGAAACGGTCATACTGGATATTGAGCTTTTGCCAGAGGACATCAAATCCAGCAGCTATCTTGTCGCAATGTACTTGAGGATCTACCCCTTGAGTTTCAGCAGTCCGCTGAATTTTTTGTCCATGTTCATCTGTACCAGTAATTAACAGTACGTCTTTGCCCTGTAACCGTTGAAAACGAGCTACTGCATCAGATGCCATGGTGGTATAGGCACTGCCGATATGGGGTAAGTCGTTCACATAGTAAAGGGGTGTTGTAATGGCAAATGTATTTTTAGTAGTATTCGTATGAATCATATGAGTGTTAAAAACGCCCTCCAGCCAACTGATTTAACTTATTTAAGTGATTTCTAACCTAGTGTATGGCTACTAGTATTAATTTTAGTTGTTACTATATGTAGTATTTATCTAATCAGATTTACTTAAGTTTTAACCTTTTCTAAAAAGTATCTGTCGCTACTTTTTAGTTGACGTTACTCAAAATTGTTTATTATCTTGTAACTCATTCCACCTATTTTAGTTGTGGGGTTTCGAGTCATTACTCCTTAGTCTGTTACTTATGAGTAAGGAGTAATGATAAGCAGCCGATAAGTTATCCCACTCCCTTGAAGGAATGGAATCAAGGCCACCTTCTGTCACTTGATTATAAGGAAAATTAATTATTAACATAAGTTAGTAGTCTAGTTTAGATTTAACAGGCTTTTTCTACTACTGGCTTAATGCCTAATGTGTCAAGCTACACACTTGTAGTCACTGGCAGTCTATCACCATTAGTTGTTTTGCACCTGATTATCTCTACTTTAAGGCATCTGTCAATAGATCTATTTTTAAAAAAATGTTAAGAAATGTTAATCTATATTAGAAATTGATGACTGAAACTGAAGTCTGACCATCTTCCACTACAGGTTTCTGATGCCCTTCTTGCTGCAATGGGAATAAATTGTTCCAATATCGATGAGGATCGCATTCCTCATAAATCTGCTGTTGTAGTAGTGAGTAACCATCGTGGCTTTCTAGATGTCCCGTTGTTGATGGTAGCCTTGGGGCAACGAATCCCCATTGCTTGTGATCATGACATGGGACAAGCACCAGTGATGCGGGTGGGTTCTCAAGCAGATGGGTTGTTTCTATCTATAAAAACCAGAATATAGACTGTGAGCGTTGTTACAACAGGCAAGTCAGTTTCGCGAACATCATCATTGGGTTGGGGTTTGTATACTCCAAGCCTAACCAATGGTGAATTTTACTCAGCCTTTGGAAATAGGCAACTTTCATAAAGGCTTTACCCACTTAGCTTTGTGGACATCAGTTAAACAGGCAGCGCCGCGCCTAAAGCGCGATCGCTTCCCAAGAAGAAATCGTACACTCAGTGATACCGCTGGGATGGTTACGTTTGTTTGACCCATCTGAACCCCGATTTGAACAAATGGGTTGGCATCCGATGGTAATTCATCGCTGTTTGGCAGTATTACTTGGACATTTCTATTGGATTACACAGAAACAGCGGAACTATCAAGGGAAACAGATTATGTGCTCCATTAGTAAGATATACCGGTATTAAATTGCTAGATTAGTACAGGGGATCAAGGAGAAAGTCTGAAGTATCAAGTATTAAGGCTCAAGGAGAAAATGGGCTTGTTAGTGTCTCACTTATGCTTGACTAAAAACTTGTTCAATAACCATAATTTAAACTACCTATTTTATCCATAAAATTTCCTATTTAATAGTTATGAAATATAGTTTTATCCAGATATAATAAATACAATAAAATGTACTAATCATTCAAGAATGAAGCGGTTTTGATATGAAGCATTATTCGTTATACTTACACAAAAAAATGTTGATGGCTATAATACTTCATACTGACTGAAAGTAAACAATGCCAAACGTTAATAGTTGTTCGTGTTTCTTGAGTCCGGGACAATCTAATCGGTGATTATCCACTATTTGTTTATTTACCAGAGATGGTTCCAATGGGTGAGCTGTTGGCAGTACAGGCTCAACATTGAGAAACTGGTTTTGATTTCTGTTGTTTGGCGATCCCAACCGATGATTTAAGCAACTTGGAGAAGTTGGCAGGGATAGTGGTTAACCTGATTGAAGCGGAACTCAACCAGGGAGCTTCACAGGACGTTTATCTGTATGGTGAGTCGAAAGGAAGTCTGTCTGGTGCGTGAAGGTAGCTCTGAAAACCCCCCATAGGATTGACCGGATTATTTTGAGTAACCGAGCTACTTGTTTTAACCAACGAGCTTTCTTGATGCAAAGCGCGAGTGGGGAGGGGCTGCATCAAGACAAGCCTCTCCTCTCATTAAGGTAATTGATTTGACACCGCTGCATCGCTCTCCAGCCCCGTGGAAACGCCCATAGGTTAGCGCTGCCTCCCTTTGAGCACACTTGCTCACCTGTTACCTTGCTGTATCGCTAGCTGAAACAGAGGTTAACTTGTAGAAGATTATCAGCTCCACAGTTGAAAACCCCTGTGCCTCGCAGAAGCAGAAGGGTATCACAAGCAGTGCCGGAGGGTGACTCCCCTGGTGACGAGAGTGATTTTCCTGAAATTGACTTTAGTTTCTGATTAGAAGTTCTAATCTTAACAAATCTTTATGATTTAGCCATTTTACCTTATACTACCAAAAGACAGTAGAAAGGAGAAAAAACAAGTATGTCGGAGGCCATCAAGCCGCTGACAGTACCCAAGGAGTTCCTGGGTGCCCCGGATAAGTTTAACTTAACGTTACTTATGTTTGTGGCGGCGATCATCTTGGTGGTCTGTTCCACCAGTGGTTACTGGCTTTGGGATTTGCCTAACGCTTGCTGCTTTAGCATTAATGTCCTTGCCTTACACATGGTAGGAACAGTCATTCACGATGCCTCTCACCATGTTGCCCACAAAAACCGTTACGTCAATGCCCTGATGGGTCATGGTAGCGCCCTGATGTTAGGTTTTACCTTCCCAGTGTTCACGCGGGTTCATATGCAGCATCATGCCAATGTTAACGATCCCGAAAACGATCCCGATCATTTTGTTTCTACTGGTGGTCCGCTGTGGTTAATTGCAGTTCGCTTTTTTTATCACGAAATATTTTTTTTCAAGCGCCGTTTGTGGCGTAAGTATGAGCTCTGGGAGTGGTTTTTTAGCCGTCTATTCATCGCCATCATCATATATCTTGCTTGTCAATACGGCTTTTTAGACTACATCATGAACTATTGGTTTGTGCCAGCATTAGTTGTAGGTATAGCCCTAGGATTGTTCTTTGATTATTTGCCTCATCGTCCATTTAAAGAACGTGATCGCTGGAAAAATGCTAGAATTTACCCCAGTCCCATCATCAACCTACTAATTATGGGACAAAATTATCATCTAATTCATCACCTGTGGCCGACCATACCCTGGTACAAGTATCAGCCCGCCTACCGTGCTGTTAAACCCCTTTTAGATGAAAAAGGTTGTGATCAATCTCTAGGACTTCTGGCTCGAAAGAGTTTTTGGAACTTTGTATACGACATCTTTTTAGGAATTCGTTTCCACCACAAATCATCTGATAGAAAAACGGAATCAACCTGAAAATCTTTCTGTTGATGGTTGACCATGGACGGTTGACCATTGATAAATTTTACTCAATAAAATTGTGTTCCTGTTAATTGTTAATTGTTAATTGTTAATTGTTAATTGTTAATTGTTAATTGACCATTGACCATTGACCATTAACAATTTTATTTTGACTAATGACAAACTAATGACAACTTTAAATTACGACTGGCTAATTGCTAGAAGCCGCGTGGTTATTAGAAATAACCTGATAACTAACGGTTGACTTGAGCTAAGATCAAATCAGGCCTTAAATTTTTTGCCTGACGTAAATAGGGATGATAAATTTCAAGTTGAGAAACAGGAGTGTTGATTTGGATTAAACACCGGATACAACGCTCTAGGCTACCCTCGACATGCATCTGTTGGACATCAAGTAAAGGAACATGATCCCAATGCGGACGTTCTCTTGCGATCGCAGCTGGAAATTTAGCATCCAAATCACGGGTCGTGGTGAAAATAGCACTAATAATTTCTTGATGGTCAATTTCATTATGAGCTTCGAGTTCATCTAGCAGTTCCATCACTGCTTCTCGAATCGCTGCTACTGTATTTTCTGAGGCAGTTGTTGCGCCTCGAATTGCTCTAACTCTCCACTGCAAGGTAGGATCCTCCGAATTTCCCTGGGAGATTTGAGATCATACACGCGCTGGTGTAATCTCAAATCTCCATGTTATCTTATGGTCGGTACAACCATAGGGGCTGACCGCTAGTTGATAGTTCAAACTCTAACCAATCTATACCAACAGATATCTGAGATCTATTGCGCATAAGGTTACCCGGTAGCAAGCGACTCAACAATGGTTTGGGTTCTTCGATGGTGAAAGACTTGGTTTTCTCTGGGTCAAGACCCACCAATTCCGCTGCCCAGCAACGGGCATCCTCTTCAGTTCCCAGGCGATCAACGACCCCCAAGTTATGTGCTTGCTCACCAGTAAAAATCCTACCATCAGCAAAACTTTTTACCACATCTACATCTAGCTTGCGACTCTGGGCAACAGTTTGTACAAACTGCTGATAACTGGTATCGATCAACTCTTGAAGAATAGTTTTTTCCGGCTCAGTCAGTTCCCGGTCAAACGCCAAGATATCTTTGTATGGACCTGACTTAATGACCTTAAAGGAAACACCGATTTTATCCAACAAGCGCTCTATATTGTTTCCCCGCAGAATCACACCAATACTTCCAGTGATTGTACCAGGGTTCGCTACTATATGTTCCGCTCCCATGCCAATGTAAACACCCCCGGATGCGGAGATATTGCCAAAGCTAGCTACAATCTTCACCTTTTCTCGCAACTTCACCAAGGCGCTATAGATTTCCTGAGAATCCCCGACTGTACCACCAGGACTGTCAATCCGTAATAGTAAGACCGGAAATTTCTTTTCTTCAACAGTTTTTAGGGCTTCGAGGACCCGTTTACGGGTACCACCAGCGATCGCCCCCGTGATTTCAATTCGAGCAATTTGTTTGAGAGATTTGCGTTTAAACGGCCAAGGCATAGGTGATTGTGAGTATCTAGTCTAGATTTAACTGATTACTGGAGCTTGTATATATAGTTTGCATCATTTTATAAAGCGATCAGCTCCTAAGCTGCTCAAAATAAATAAATAAACAAGTGTTTAACCAAATATGAAAAGCTCGTTTAAGCTGTCGCCCATTGAAATTGTATGTTACTCAGTAAGCTAGAAAAACTCCAAAACTCACTCCTGTGCTCCAGAGCCCCCGTGCTCCAGAGCCAAGTCAATCGGTAAAGTCAATATCTAAATTAAATTTCTGACAGCTGCTTGAGTGTCGGTTATTTTCGTTCTTCACCATAAATCAGGATTATGCAACTAAAAGCCAACACAATACTGCCACCGATAGGGTCACTACTGCTGATTTCCCCCTTTTTTCTATGGGGTACAGCTATGGTAGCCATGAAAGGGGTGATCCCTAACACAACCCCTCTGTTTATGGCTGGGGTGCGGTTAGTACCAGCAGGAGTTTTAGTATTAGGAGCAGCAACTGTGATGGGTCGCCCCCAGCCGAAAGGTTGGCTAGCCTGGCTGTGGATTAGCGTATTTGCCTTAGTGGATGGGGCAATGTTTCAGGGTTTCCTAGCCGAGGGATTGGTTAGCACTGGCGCGGGTTTGGGTTCGGTGATGATTGATAGTCAACCCCTAGTGGTCGCCCTGCTATCGGGATTCCTCTTTGGTGAACTTATTGGACTGTGGGGTTGGTTAGGACTAGGATTTGGTATAGTAGGAATCAGCTTGATTGGCTTGCCCGATCAATGGATTTTCAGCCTTTTTACTGGCAACGCTCAAGCTATAGAATTAAGCTGGGAACAGCTGTTTGATCATGGAGAGTGGCTGATGCTCTTAGCATCCCTTTCCATGGCAGTAGGAACAGTAATGGTTCCCATTATCAGCCGCTATGCTGACCCAGTTGCTGCAGTTGGTTGGCATATGATCCTAGGAGGATTACCGTTATTTGCCCTCTCTAGTGTCATAGAATCCCAGCAATGGGTGAATATTGATGGAGTTGGCTGGATCGCATTAGCTTACTCCACTGTTTTCGGGAGTGCGATCGCATACGGTATATTCTTCTACTTTGCCTCCAAGGGGAATCTCACTAGTCTGTGTAGCTTAACCTTTCTGACACCAGTATTTGCCCTGCTATTTGGGAATTTAGTGTTGTCTGAGGTACTCAGTGCTCTACAGTGGACTGGTGTGTGCGTGACATTGCTTAGCATTTATCTAGTCAATCAGCGCGAACAAATAGCAACTCTGATCAAAGCAAGGCTCGCAAACAACAGCGGCTAGCTAGAGGGGAAAACTGGCAGTGGAAACAACTAGTGAGCCTGATTGAAGGTAGTACTATCCTACCAGAAACCCATTCCTTGAGCCGTTCAGGATACAATTGAGATGAAATTCTGTTGCTCGAACGAGTAAAGCACATGGGATTTAGCGTTGTGTGTTAAGTGCGTAAGCTAGAATTGGCGTTCACATTCGAGTCCTGTATAATTTTATGACTCGCTATTGGTCTATCATACTTTTAGTTACCTGTTTGAACTACCTAGGCTGGGTGCTGGGAAGCAGTCAAGGGGCGAAATTAGAAAAAGCGAACGCATTTTCAACCAACAACCTCCCTGAGCCGTTGCTAATCGCTCAAGCTCCCACTTCTGCCACAGAAACTGACCAGCCAATTCTGCTCAAAGGGAGTCGGGGAAAAGAGGTGGCTCTTGTGCAAGCCAAGCTAAAGCATCTTGGCTTCTACGATGGGCTTGAAGATGGTGTTTATGGTGAGGAGACAGAGAAAGCAGTCGCTTTATTCCAAGAATCTATTGGATTGAGAAAACTGGGTATTGTTGATTCGGTTACTAGGAAGGAATTAGAGCAAGCCTACGCTGCTAAGACGACAACCAGCAGCACGAGTCCAGCTCCAAACTCAGGTCAATCAGTCCCAGACGAACCGACTACTACGGAACCTTCTACCGAGGAAAAGAGCCTGTCATCTTGGCTGATTATCCCAGCCATCATCATGGCTGGTGGCGTTTTTTTCCTATTCAAGTGGTTGACTAAACCAAAACGACCCGTAGACTCACAATTAGCGCCCTCCACAGAAAATCATGTCTTACAAGATCCTAGAGTCAATAACCTCAAAGTCCAAGTGTCAACTGACTCCCAAAACCACCGTCTTCAAAGGGATGATAACCATAGCGTTAGTTATGATGTCGCCAATCCTAGCAATCCCCAACCTCAGTCATTAGCTGATTCCTTACATGTCAAAAAGACCACTCGTCTGACTAAATTTAGTATCGTCGAGGAATTAATCAGAGAATTAGAAGACCCAGACCCAAAAAAGCGACAACAAGCTATCTGGGAATTAGCCCAAAAGGGTGATTCTAGGGCAGTAAAGCCCCTAGTGGACTTAATGCTAGATTCTGATTCTAAGCAGCGTAGCTTGATTTTGGAAGCCTTATCCCAAATTAGCACCAAAACCCTAAAACCGATTAACAAAGCCCTAGCCATTTCTTTGCAGGATGACAACGCTCAAGTGCGGAAAAATGCTATTCGGGATGCAACGCGAATTTATGAATTACTAAATCAAGTCTTGCAGATGTTGCGTCACGCTACCGATGACCCGGATTCCGAAGTGCGAGAAACGGCAACATGGGCAATCGATCAGTTTAATAAAATTCGCCCTGCAGCGAATCTGGA
Organism: Moorena producens PAL-8-15-08-1; assembly: GCF_001767235.1. Classification (GTDB taxonomy): domain Bacteria; phylum Cyanobacteriota; class Cyanobacteriia; order Cyanobacteriales; family Coleofasciculaceae; genus Moorena; species Moorena producens_A. The sequence continues at coordinate 514,521 of NZ_CP017599.1, read as the reverse complement.
TAGTTTGCCACCAGCACAAAATCACCTAAATTCATCAGAAAATACGTCAAACCATTACCAAGATAATAGCGACTAGTTAGGAAACTTCGGAACAGGTAATAAAAGTATCATAACCTTTCATTACCGTGCTATAATCGGTAACATGGACTAAAAATTTCCTAAGCTTTAAAAACCGTGCTTTTAGTTATTTAATAAACGCTTTGAATTATTTTATTAATGTAAAAATAATTATGATTTTACTTATCAAGTAAACAGGGTTAATTTTCAATTAATGAGCCAAATAAATTCCCTGAAATTGCTATTAATTTCCACCCCAGTTGGTCCGTTGGGTTCAGGGTTAGGTGGTGGGGTTGAGTTGACTGTACGTAACATTGCTACGGAATTGATTAATCGGGGTCACAGGATCACAATTGTGGCAACTAAAGGATCTACAGCTTGGGGAATGCCTCTGGTAGAAATTGATGGTGTTCTGGAAACTAGTATTCAAACTCAAACAAGAGACACTCCTACTATCATCCCTCCATCCTCGGTATTGGCTAATATGTGGGACTATGGGCGGCAAGTTCAAACTGACTATGACTTGATTGTGAACTTTGCCTACGACTGGTTACCGTTTTACCTAACCCCCTTTTTCACTTGTCCCATTGCTCACCTAGTGAGTATGGGTTCATTAACCGAGGCGATGGATCAGATCATCGAACAAATTGCCATTAATTTTCCTGGCACAATTGGGGTTCATTCAATGGCTCAAGGGGCAACATTTTCCTTCAAGAATCGCTTTCGTTGTTTGGGCAATGGCATTGATTTGTCTGTGTATTCCTTTTGTGACTCTCCCTCACCCTGGGTCGGCTGGGTGGGTCGAATTTCTCCAGAAAAAGGCCTAGAAGATGCAGTGGCAGCATCCGATTTCACGGCTACGCCACTAAAAATTATGGGTCTGATACAAAATAAACCCTATTGGGAGCAGATTCTCCAGGATTACCCCAATGCCCCTCTAGAATACCTGGGTTTTCTCCCAACTGATCAACTCCAAAAATACTTGCGCCAGTGTCGAGCTTTACTTATGACCCCTCATTGGGTGGAAGCATTTAGTACTGTGGCAATGGAAGCCCTTGCTTGTGGAGTGCCAGTCATTTCCTATGACCGTGGTGGATCAGCAGAAATTATCGAAGATGGTAAAAATGGCTTTTTGGTAGAACCCGATTCTGTGGAAGGCTTGGTAGAAGCCTTGGCAAACTTGGATAGAATTGACCGCCGTGAATGCCGTCGCCTCCTCGAAGTTAAATACTCTAATCAGGCCATGAGCGATCGCGTAGAGCAGTGGCTCTGGGATATTTTAAAGGAAAGTCGTGATAGTTGCTAGTTCATTAAGATTTGTAAATAAAAGTCATTTTGTAGTTTTTGATACAGAATAACTGCTATAGTTATAAATGTAAGGGAAATTAATTCCATCACAATCTAATATAAGCAATCGGAGAAAGGAAAATGTCTACTCAAGAAAAAGCTAGGGCTCTGATGATGAATCACCATCACATGATCAAAAATCGTCAGCAATCTATGCTCGGTCGCGTTGCTTCCGAAGTAGGACTAGATAGCTTAGATTCTGACTACTGGGGTACTATCCAAGGTAAACCCCATCCTAGTTTCCGCTCTACCTATGACCGTAGTCATGCTGCACTCAGCTAATTAATACTCTGTCAATTTAGCTTTGGGTAGTGCTGCACAATTCGTGATGTTAGCTACCGTTACCTTTACCAGACGGTAGCCAAACCACTAAATCTTTACCACTACCCATATTTCCATCAATGGCTGTGGGCAGAACCAACCATAGTTGAAATTGTTAGAACTCTGCACTCAACGGAGTTCTGGGAAACGGAATTACATCCCGAATATTTGCCATACCAGTCATAAATTGCACCAATCGCTCAAATCCCAAACCAAATCCAGCATGGGGCACTGTACCATAACGTCGCAAATCTAAATACCACCATAAATCTTCTGGATTCATGCCCTGATTCTGAATTCGCTTCTCTAATATATCCAGCCGTTCTTCCCGCTGAGCACCACCGATAATCTCCCCAATCCTAGGCGCAAGCACATCCATTGCTGCTACAGTCTTTTGGTCGTCGTTTAAGCGCATATAAAAGGCTTTAATCTCTACTGGATAATCCGTGACAATCACGGGCTTTTTAAACAACTCTTCGGCTAGATACCGTTCGTGTTCTGACTGCAAATCTACACCCCAACTTACCTCATACTCAAACTTACGATCCGTTTTCTCCAGTAATGCGATCGCATCTGTATAAGTAATCCGCTCAAACTGATTATTGATAATATTATCAGCAGTAGCGAGAACATTGTTATCTATCCGCTTGTTAAAAAATTCCAGATCTTCTGGACAGTTTTCCAATACTGACTTAAATACATGCTTGAGAAAGGCTTCTGCTAAATCCATATCTCCCTTCAAATCGCAGAATGCCATCTCAGGCTCCACCATCCAAAATTCTGCTAGATGTCGAGAGGTATTAGAATTCTCGGCTCGGAATGTAGGACCAAAGGTGTACACATCCCGAAACGCCATTGACATAATTTCTGCTTGTAATTGACCACTGACTGTCAGGTATGTCGGTCGTCCAAAAAAGTCCTGAGTGTAATCGACTGCTTCATTATCGGTTTTGGGAATGTTGTTTAAGTCTAGGTTAGTGACACTGAACAACTCCCCCGCTCCTTCACAGTCACTAGCGGTGATAATTGGCGTATGAACCCACAAGAAACCTCGTTCTTGGAAAAACTGATGAATGGCACTGGAGCAGGCATTCCGCACTCGGAACACTGCACCTAGGGTATTGGTACGCGATCGCAAATGGCTAATGGTGCGCAAAAACTCGAAGGAGTGGCGTTTCTTCTGTAGGGGATAATTGGCATCTGCTTCCCCATACACTTTCACCGAGGATGCTTTGAGTTCAATTCGCTGTCCCTTGCCAAGAGATTCTACTAGTATACCAGTGACTTCTACTGATGAGCCAGTATTAAGCTGCTTCACGATAGTCTCATAATCTGACAAGTCTGGATTGAGCACTACCTGTAAATTTGCCATGGAAGAGCCATCGTTGACTTCCATGAAGGCAAAGTCCTTTAATTCCCGTTTTGTCCTTACCCAGCCTTGAATGGTCAAAGACTGATCTGGTTGACCATTGCGCAAAACTTCAGCAATCCGTCGAATTTCCATAGCTTTCCCCAAAATTCTGAGAGAATCGTAAACTTTTCTAAATTACCTGGTCGTCTTTAGCTCTAAAAATCTAAGTAAATATACTTATCAAGGGTTTAATGTAAAGTTTGATGAACAAAAATCTCTAAAATGTTGCAATAAGTAAAGTAATCACTCATAATTATTATACAAATGCAACGTTTGGTTAAGTTTCATCAAACGACGAGTCACCCAAGATAAGCACTGGGGCTATTCACTGAAGCCAGGACAGGGTCAGATTTTTAGTAAATGGTTAGTTGGTAAAGGTGATCAGTAAGGATTAAGCACAATTACCGATTACCGATTACCGATTACCGATATATGTCCTGGGTCAAGCTTGTAGCCCCAGTTGCGATCGCACTCTGGTAATAGCTTCCATTAAAACTAATTTAGAGAGGTATTTGTAAATGGCAGGTTTGTTTAAGGGCAAAAAAAAATCCAAGGGTTTCTACATGGAGCTAGACGAAAGCGAAACTAGCACCCCTGAGCAACCGGCGGTAGAACAGAAGCCAGAACCGGCTAAAGCTGAGGCAACAGCAGAAACTGCTCCCGTAGAAGCACCATTAGCTTCTGATGCCAAATCTGCTCGTCAAGCCAAGAAAGAAGAACTAGCAAAGGCTAAGGCTGAAGCAAAGGCTAAGAAAAAAGCTGAAGCAGAAGCTAAAAACAAGGCAGCTACTCCTGAGCCAACACCAGTAGCGGCACTCAATTCAGCAGCAGCACTTGTTGCAAAAGGGCAGCCGGAAACGACCTTTGCGACCAAATACGTACCAATGATCATGCCTCGTCGCCGTCCTGGTCCTAGCATGAATAAGTTTATGGACATGGCTGCTCAGATGCAACAGCCTCGTTAATAGATTAGTTATAATTGACACTCCCCATGGCTATAAGCCAGGGGATTCTTGGTTCAACGACCCAGCTTGCTGAACCTGGTTTTGACCAAGAACAGTAGAGGCCCGATCTCCCCCAGCGTTCGGACTAATAATAGTCCAAGTTCCGGTGTGCCCCACCGTACTTAAGGCTCTATTCAGTATGTTGATTGCAGCGTTGTGGTCTCGATCTAACGAACAACCACATTGACAAATATGGGTTCTAGTGGACAAAGATTTTTTGACCTCTTCGCCACAATTGGAGCAATTTTGTGAAGTATAGGCAGGATTAACTGCAACAGTTACCTTGCCAAACTTAGTACCAAAGTATTCCAACCAATTCCTGAATTGGTACCAACCTGCATCATTAATAGATTTGGCAAGACAGTGATTCTTGACTAAGTTTTTAACCCTTAAGTCTTCATAGGCTACCAGATCGTTAGATCGGACTACGCAACGTGCCAGTCTCTTGGCGTGTTCTTTACGTTGCCTACTTATCTTAAGGTGTGTCTTGCCTAGTTTATTAATAGCCTTCTTACGGTTGGCTGAGCCTTTCTTTTTCCGGGAAACCCGACGTTGATAGAACTTTAGACGCTTTTCGCCTTTTCGATAAAACCGAGGTGATGGTTCCCTATATCCATTGGAATCAGTATAGAAATCTTTTAGTCCAACGTCTAGACCAATAATCTTACCTGTTGTCTCAACAGTTTCAGAATTATCTACTTTTACACAGAACTGAACATAGTATCCATCCGCCCGACTTACTATGCGAACCCTTTTAATTAGTTTTACATCAAAACGCCATAAGTCCCACGTTCCTTTGAGCTTGAGCTTCCCAATTCCTTTCTTGTCGGTAAAGTTGACTGACTTTTTGTCTGGACATAACTTCCATCCACTAGTCTTGTATTCCACCGAGCGAGAAGATTTCTTGAATCTAGGGAAGCCTTTCTTCCCAGGAATTTTCTTTTTACAGTTATCATAAAAGCTATGAATTGCTCGCTCTACGTTTTGTTGAACTAAGCCGAGGAGTCGCCTCCCCTGACTTGTCTTCAAAACCGTACGTGACACTTTCGCATCATACGGCTCCTCATTATAGTACTTTAAGTCCATGACAGAGGCTCCTCTTAGAACGGATTTCTATCCAACTCATTGAGTTCGATTTTCTTTCTGTGTTTTGCATCGTGACAATGTAGGTGGAGTAATTCAAGATTTTTATCCGTGTCGTTTCCACCGAGAGAGCGCGGTATTATGTGATGCTTTTCCATTACATCTCCATCTCTGAAGGTAAGACCACAATGAGTACATACCCCTTTTTGCCTTTTCAAAAGCCTTCCCTTTTGACTGGTCATTTCAGGGTGTTTCTGCATTCTGGTATTCCAATATATTAAGTCCCCATCGTAGGTGCTTCTGGCTTCTTGTACCTTTTTATGTCTGACTATTTCAGTTTTGACATGTTTAGGAAGGTGATTCCTGTCGGTCATGAACATCCAGTTGTCTTCCTCTATGGTTCCCCAGTATTTGTTGATTACCCAGGATTTTGATTTATTTGGGTGTCTCCTGTATCCCCATCGTTGTAGTTTGTTCCATAACATGTGCCCAAGTTTATTAAAGGTTTCTTTACTACATACACTTCTGTAGTAGTTACACCATCCCCTTATAATAGGTTTTAGGTGGTTTATCAAAGCCTCCTGGGGAGCAGCTCTGTGACGGTCTATGACGTTTGAGAGCTGCTCATAATGTTCTAAAACTTTTTTCTTTGATGGTTTGATGATGGTTTTAAATCCTTGTTTAGACTGATTTTTTCCTACTTTATATTGACGGATGTTGAATCCTAGGAAGTCAAACCCGTTCATAGTATAGGAAATTCTTGTTTTACTTGGTTTTAATTCCAACCCTATATCATTCAGCCAATTTTCTAGAATCGTTCTGCATTCTTCTATTACTCCCTGATTTTCATGGATGATGACGAAGTCGTCTGCGTATCTAATCAAACTTATTCCTTGCCGTTTCTGTTTTTTACTTCTCCTTTTTATCTTTAATGTTTCGGCATATTGTTTGATTCGTTCTTCCATGCCATGGAGGGCAATGTTAGCGAGCAGGGGTGATATCACTCCTCCTTGCGGTGTCCCTTCGTTGGTGGGAGTGAGTGTATCCTTTTCCATTACTCCAGCTTTAAGCCAGGATTTTATTAACCTTCTTAATGATGGAAAAGTGTTCACTTTAGTTAGAAGCGCTTCATGATTTATTTTGTCAAAACATTTGGCAATATCTGCGTCTAATACCCATTTGGGTTTATGGCATATATTGCTGAATATTGCTTCGACGGCATCGTGACATGAGCGTCCTGGTCTGAAACCATATGAGTTAGGCTCAAACTTGGCTTCCCATTCGGGTTCTAATGCCTGTTTGGTTAAAGCTTGTAGAGCACGGTCGTGTATAGTCGGGATACCTAATGGGCGTTTTTCCCTACTTCCAGATTTGGGAATCCATACCCTTCTGGTAGGTTTTGCCTTCTTTTGAGTATTCAGGTTGGCTACTAAGGCGAGTCTTTGCTTATTATTTAAAGCTTTTTTCCCGTCTATTCCGGCAGTCTTTTTACCTTTGTTCTCCTGGGTTACCCGTCTAACCGCTATCATCTTGGCTGACCAGGAATTCATCAGAGTCTTTTGCAGCTTTCTTACCACGCGGACATCACCACGATGAGAGGCTCGATATATTCGTTTTTGCAACTTGAATACGGTCATTTCCAGCTTTCGCCAGTTGACGTTCTTCCATTCCGACTGTGGGGTGAACCCCCGAGTTTTGGACTTATTCATTGCTACTCGCAACCATATCTCTTCCTATAACGTGAGTCTGTCAGCATATCCCATACATTACATATGGACTTTGGCTTTTGACTCTATCCTTTTCACATAGGCCATGCGGCTAACTACCTACTCAATAAATCGACCTTTATTGAGAGAACCTATGGAATTACTTCGTTCCTGATAACCATTCTATGAACTTTTAGGGCGATACTATTCACCGGGAAATTTATTGGAGAATCAATAATGGACTGTTGAACCCATTACTCCGTATTTTCCTTTGACTTTTGTCTATGGCGTATCAATCCTTAATTTCGCCATTCCAAGCTTACGATGATTCTGACGTATCTTCCTCTCGTACCCTTGAGTTCTTTTACCTATCAATCTATCTTTCAGGTTAAGGATATTTTGACGTTCGACCCTTGCATCGATTGGCAGGTTTGTTATTCCTGTTCATCAGGGTAAGGTTGTCACCCGGATTCTTCGGGGGATGGTATTTCACCATCATGATTATCAAGTTGTCTTGGGTTCTTAACCCAAGCAGCTAATCCCCCAAATCCTGTTCATCAGGATAAGGTTTCTAGCTAACGAATCGCACCAACAGACCCTTGACAAGCATGACTGTTTAAATCCTCGACAAACTTGAACTCAGCTCTTAAATCAGTGTTGTAACGGTAAAGCTCTTTCTTGCCGACTCCTTTATTGTCCATCCAGTAGCGTAATACTTTGTTTCGGACAAATCGTGATGTCCGGATCGCCTCGTCTATTGCTACTTTTTGGGCTTTATTAGTTACGGCCTTGAACTCCATTACAAGCACTCTTTTAATCACCTCCTTTTTTTGTATATCTGCTTTCTATTGTAGACTACAATTTTAAATCCATCCAAAGTTCCTGATTGAATTGAAAGTTTTTCCCAAAAGGATTCGCGTTGCTCAGTTCGTTTATGTGAGGGGTAAGGCTAACCCCATATCTAAACGCTTAGGCTTGCGCCTTACCCCTCACACTCCCCGATTTTTCGGTCAAGAAACACCAGTCCACTATACAACTGAAATGCTGGATCCCAAGGAGTCTCGACCAGGCGAAATAAGTCGATATGAGACTCCAGTTTTTCTAGCAGATCTTGGTAGTCTAGTGCAGTTTGCGCAAAGGTGGTAAAGTCAGACCATACTGGTTTCTCAAGTAGCCGAACATTTAAATAATCAGCTAAGTTGTTCCAGTTGACTCTTGTAGTGCTTTGGTGTAAACGAGAGTCTTGGGATTGCTTGTTCTGACGAGAAACTGACTTGGGGCTTAGAGCAATTCCTTGCTGAAATTGATAATTGCGATCGCATAGTCTGAGAATACTGTGGCGCTTTGGTAAATGCAAGTCACAAACCAGGGCATAGTCTAAGGTTTGGGTTTTGCGAGTTAAATTCCGTCGCGCATCTAAGTCTACTACCTTCTCAAACAAAGGCAACCGTCCTTCAACTCGTTGGGTCACTTCCGACCAGTTAAAGCTAAAGGAACCCAACTGTCCCTGAGAGTTGTGACATACTACAGTAGTTTCCTGGTCACTACTGTCAGAAAAATACTTAACTTGATAGATATTAATTGTTTTGATATCTGCTACAGATGCCCACAAACATTTTATTGATGCTTCTCGCAGTAAGGAGCCATAATACTTAAGTTCTCCCACAGGTCCAGTGCGATATAAACGCCAGCCTCTAGTAGGTAGCTGTAGCCTTGCCGTGTAAGGGTCTATCCCCAGGATGCGAGCTAAGTGTTGAGCTGCTGTTGGTTTATCTTGTTGGCTGATCGGCTTTAGGACTAATACTCCCAATTGATTACTATCAGGGTCAGCAGTTGCTTGGGCTAAGGCTTCTCGGCGCTTTTCTTTTGCTGTAGCTTCTAAACGTGCTAGTCCCTGACGAGCTTGCGCCATAATTTTAGGAACAGGTGTTCCTTTCAGTAACTGTCGATAGATTCTTTCAGCTGCTTCTAGCTTACCTTTGACTTCCTGGAGCCGTCCTAGATAAAGCTGTGTCCAGGGATTATTGGGCTCTTGCTTCAGAAGTTTTTTAATTAATCGCGCAGCAGTTTGATAATCATGGTGCTCAAAGGCATCAGCAATTTGCTTAAGCATGATAGCGTCAGGTGTTATATCACCAAGTTTTAGATATTAGGTAGCTCCTAGGGATATGCTACTGGAACCCTGTTAATAGTATAGCGCTAGTTTTATGGCTTTAAGGCGCTAACTTTTTTTAACGGTTAAGGGATATTTAAGGTTATTAAGGTATTAGTTTAAGTAAGCGCTATACTTTATCCGAATTTATCTAGCGCTTATTTTTTTAAGGGTTAAGGGATATTTGAGGTTATTAAGGGATTAGTTTAAGTAAGCGCTATACTTTATCCGAATTTATCTAGCGCTTATTTTTTTAAGGGTTAAGGGATATTTGGGATGATTAAGGTATTCCTTTAAGTAAGCGCTATACTTTGGCCGAATTTATCTAGCGCTAATCAAAACCTCCCTTATCTCCCTACTCCCTGCTCCCTACTCCCTACTCCCTCACAAGTTTGTTACAAAAGTTTTTAAAATATGTTATAATGTAAGATTATTTATCTGCTATAATAGGATTATAGACGTGAAAACGTCTAAGAGCCAGCCACGGATGTTCCACGCTCTCAGGCTGGCTCTAGTCCCCCAGTTAAGGAGATACCTAAAATTATGACGTACTCTGAACGCCTATATTCATGGGCGATTGTTCGGCTATTGCCACAAATGCAACGGGTCGTTGTTGGTCGTTACCGGAACCGGTCTGATGCGGAGGGTCACTTGCAGGCGCTTAAACGACTGATGCCTGATGGGAAATTTATTATTATTTTTGATTTGCCTGAGCCTATGGAGGAAGAATCTGAAGAGAGTAGGGAATAGAATTGAATGCGATCGCACAAGCGATCGCATAATTTATTAGATTGTTGGAATTTACGATAACTGTTGAAATTTCCAACAGTGAACGATTTTCACGCTTTGTTGCTCAAGCCAGGGCTATCGTGATTATCCCAAATTGATGAAATTTCCGACAGTCAACGAATTGGACTGAAAAAGTTATCCCAATTCACCTCATGTCATTAACTTATAATTATTGATAATTGCCCAGTCTTTCAAACTGATTATGCCTCAAAATTTAGGCCATAAGGCAATAGAAAGACTTAGTATACTAGCAATTCCTAACTATAAGGGTTTATTAGTCATAAGAATAGACGAAAGAATGGATTACGTCCTTTTTCAATTTTGCTTCCTGGAAAAGGATGGTTTTCGAGTTGACAGCGACGAAAAGTGGGATTGCTACCTTTATCAATCTCAACTTCTGGAGCAGCATTGCCATAGATTTCGCAATCTTCGATAGTGCCTAATCCATTGTCTGTAATCAAAATACCGGGTTTTTTACCATCATAAATCCGACAGCTACGGATCGTGGGATTGCTACCTTTAGTGATCTCAACTCCTGGAGCAGTATTGCCATAGATGTCGCAGTCTTCTATGGTTCCTAATCCATTATCTGTAATCCAAACTCCGTTTTTTTTACCATCATAAATCCGACAGCTACGGATAGTAGGGTTGCCACCTTTAGTGATCCCCACTCCTGGATAAATATTACCATAGATGCCGCAGTCTTCTATGGTGCCTAATCCATTGTCTGTAATCAAAATCCCGGTTTGTTTGCCATCATAAATCCGACAGCTACGGATGGTAGGATTGCTACCTTTAGTGATCTTAGCTCCTTGATAAGTATTGCCATAGATATCGCAGTCTTCTATAGTTCCTAATCCATTGTCTGTAATCCAAATTCCATTTTGTTTACCATCATAAATCCGGCAGCTACGGATCGTGGTAGTGCTATCTTGAGTGATTTTAACTCCTTGATAAGTATTGCCATAGATATCGCAGTCTTCTATAGTTCCTAATCCATTGTCTGTAATCGAAATTCCATTTTGTTTACCATCATAAATCCGACAGCTACGGATAATGGGATTGCTACCTGTATCAATATCAACTCCTCCATAAGTATTGCCATATATTTCACAATCTTCTATGGTGCCTAATCCATTGTCTGTGATCCAAATTCCGTTTTTTTTACTATCATAAATCCGACAGCTATGGATAGCGGGATTGCTACCTGTATCGATATCAACCCCTCGATAAGTATTGCCATAGATATCACAGTCTTCTATAGTTCCTAATCCATTGTCGGTAATCCAAACTCCGGTTTGTTTACCATCATAAATCCGACAGCGACGGATAATAGGATTGCCACCTTTAGTGATCGCCAGTCCTGGATAAGTATTGCCATAGATGTCGCAGTCTTCTATGGTACCTAATCCGTTGTCTGTAATCAAAAATCCGGTTTTTTTACCATCATAAATCCGGCAGCTACGGATAGTGGGAGTGCTATCTTTAGTGATCTTAATTCCTTGATAAGTATTGCCATAGATGTCGCAGTTTTCTATGGTACCTAATCCATTATCTGTAATCCAAATTCCATTTTGTTTACCATCATAAATCCGACAGCTACGGATGGTGGGATTGCTACCTGTATCAATATCAACTCCTCCATAAGTATTGCCATAGATATCGCAGTCTTCTATAGTGCCTGATCCATTATTTGTAATCAAAATTCCGGTTTGTTTACCATCATAAATCCGACAGCTACGGATGGTGGGACTGCTACCTGTATCGATATCGACTCCTCGATAAGTATTGCCATAAATGTCGCAGTCTTCTATGGTGCCTAATCCATTGTCTGTAATCCAGACTCCGGTTTGTTTACCATCATAAATACGACAGTTACGGATAGTGGGATTGCTACCTTTAGAGATCTCAACTCCTGGATAAGTATGACCATAGATGTCGCAGTCTTCTATTACTCCTTGACCATTATCTTTAATCTGAATCCCGTTACCTTGTCCATCATGAATACAGCAGCGACGAATAATGGGATTTGCTTGAGAACCACAAATAACTATACCACAGTCATTGGCGGTCAGATCACAATTTTCAAGGATTAACTGTCCCTTGGGGACACACACACCTACAGTGCATTCTCGCAAAGTTAAGCCTCGCACTATTGCATAGTCTGTTTGCATCAGAATGCAGTTCAGATTAGTGGCCTCAATAACAATATCGGAGACTTTCCCATCTCCTAAAATTTCTAGAGATTTATCAATAACAATGCTTTCTCTATAAATCCCTGGCTTTACTAAAATTATGGTTTCAGGTTGGGCATTTTTAATCGCCTCCGCAATTGTTGTGTAGTCAGCTGGATCCGATTTAGCAACAACTACGGTTTTCTTTGAATATAAATTACTTGTCACAGTCTAAAAGTATTTTCGGTAAAACGACAAAAAATAACTTTATAACCAGTTCCAAATTTATTGCTCTAAGAAGCTTCACCCTTTCTATAGCGTTTTTAGGAATCATGAGGTACAGACTTCTTTGACGTTGATTCCCTGTTTTAATGCAGCGCATCCCTATTCCATCTTATCTCTTCCCTGTTCCCTGTTCCCTGTTCCCTGTTCCCTAAAATCTAGAAATTGTGTACCTCACAAGTCGTAGCATTGCTATATACCAAATATTATAGCCTAAATAGATTTTTATATAAATCAAGATTGCTGATGGAACTCTATCCTACATTCCACAAGTATACTTAGATAAATAAATAGTATAGCAGTTTTTAATTGGGTGAAGTACTTTGCTTATCTTTTTAAGGCAGAAGGCAGAGGGCAGCAAGGCAAGAAGGTCTTAACAGCAATCAGCGCCAATAAAATTTGACACAATCTTACACTGGCATGAGCGCTGACCCCAGATTGGGATAAGGATTCACCGCTAGTTCCCTAAAAAGACCCAAAAATAGTAAAATCCCACTAGCCAAAAAGTTTGGTCAAAATTTCCACAGAAGGATCAACTTCCAGCCACACTGTAGCTCCACAATCCTTGGGACAATTGGGTTGATAAACCAACCGAGACGGTCCTTTGATTTCCACATAATGACCGTAGGTGTTGCGGTTACCTTGTTTGACGGTTAGGACAGGCTCGTAGGTGTTGTTCTTTTTATTTTGCCTAATGATGTTCTGGTTGACATGGACATAAGTGGCTACCTTTTGGAAACCTCTTCTCCAGGTTCCCTTTGGTCCACGGCGACCGGGACTGACCTTGGGCAAGCCATTAAATAGGGGAATTTGCCAAAATCTGCCAACTTTTTGAGCGCCCTTAATTCTGCCATTTTTGAGAAGTTGACGGACTCGTTGAACACAAATCCCTAGAAGAAAAGCTGCTTGGGTAGTTCCGACCACTGTCATTTTTTTTGCTCCTTTAATTAGCGCTATACTTAATTTAACACATTATTTCTGTCTGTGCAAAATTTTTACAAAAATTTACAAAGTGATACCGGAAATTTAAATAGCGCTACTCTTTTAGGGGTGGTAAAGAGTGTATGGGATGATTGGGATTGACAGTTTTACTATAGCGCTAACTTAATTGTGGGATTCATGGAAGCTTTGCTATAGCGCTAACCTTATTCAGGGCTTACGGGGTGTATACAGTAATTGGATTTAATCTTTTTTAAGTAGCGCTATATTTATTTGGAACTAAAATTATCTAGCGCTATTTAAATTTCAGTGAGCTTGTTATAGCGCTATAGTTAAACAAAGCGATCCCGTAAATAAAAATAGCGCTACCCTTTTAGAGGAGTTAAGGGTTGTATGGGATGATTAGATTTAAGTGTGAAATTAAATTAGCGCTATAGTAATTGAATTGAACCATGGACAAACCCAGTTTATTGCCTCAGTTGCCCATGGATGTTATTAATTGCTTAAGCAAAATCCTCACCTTTTGTCGTAAGTGATGATTCCGACACTGCTGCTACTATAGACAAGGTAACAATAGGAGCAGTGATAGCTCGAAGAATGCGACTTCCTAGAGAAACAGCGATAAATCCAGCAGCAGTAGCTTGTTCTAGCTCTTGAATTGTCCAACCACCCTCCGGTCCGGTAGCAATGACAATGCCAGGATGTTGAGCAGGGTCTGTTTGAGCAGTATCCAATCCTAATCGTAAATCTAATAAGCAATTGAGTAGATGGGGAGCCTTTCCCCGAGCTACACAAATATAGCGATAGGCTTCTAGGGTTTCCGGTAACTGAAGACTATCGGAAAAGTCAACAGGGTCAAGAATTTTCGGTACAACTTCCCGTTCTGATTGCTCAGCTGCTTCTTGGGTAATCCGTCGCCACCTCTGGAGCTTTTGAGGGCTAGGATTGAGTAACGTGCGATCGCTTTTCAAGGGAACAATCCGAGTCACTCCCAACTCCGTTGCCATCAGACAAATTTGCTCAAATCCACTCCCTTTAGGCATAGCCGCCATCAAGGTTACCTGTTTAGGCAATTCGGTTTGAATGTGCTCAGATGCAACAATTTTAGCTTGAGTCAAATCACCTTCTAGCTCGCTAACGTACCAGCTACCTTCTCCATCCATAGCAATAAAGCGATCGCCTTTTCTCAGCCGCAACACTCTAATTAGATAATGCTGTTGGGCATCAGTTAAAACAATCCCTTGGTCTTGACACTGTGTAGGTGATATCACCAACCGTTGCATACTCATTACTGTTGCTACAGTTGTAGGGAAATTCGGATTAAATAACAATCACAGACAATAGGCTTCGATTGTAGAGAATAGTTTTAGACTTTTGCTAATGGTCTATTAGTCATTGCTCCTGTGTTTTTCAACCTCCAACCTTGGCCTTTGGCCACGCTACGCGAACAACCTCCAACCTTGGCCTTTGGCCACGCTACGCGAACAACCTTGGCCTTTGGCCACGCTACGCGAACAACCTCCAAACCTTGGCCTTTGGCCACGCTACGCGAACAACCTCCAAACCTTGGCCTTTGGCCACGCTACGCGAACAACATTCATCCTTCAACTGTCAGCTTCTCCACCAACTACCACATTCCGAATCCTTAAACTTGGTCCTGCACAACCTACAGCTAAGCCACTTTGTCCACCTTTACCACAGCCACCAGATTCATCCCAATAGAAATCATCACCAATAGCTTCAATATCAGCTAAAGTCTTGAATACATTACCGGAAAGGGTGACATCTCGCACAGGCTCAGCAATTTGACCATTGCGAATCATCCAAGCTTCTCCAGCGCTAAAGGTAAACATTTCACCATTAGTCATACCTCCTAGCCAATTGCGAGCATAAACTCCTACTGTGATATCATCGAACAACTGTGCTACTGGAGTAGCTCCAGGTCCTATCCAAGTATTAGTCATCCGAACAATTGGGGGATAGTGATAATTGAGACAACGAGCATTACCAGTAGGGGTTTCGCCTAACTTACCAGCAGTTTCACGGGAGTGAAGACGTCCAACTAATACACCATCTTTAATCAACTGAGTGGTAGTGGCTGGAGTGCCCTCATCATCGTAGAAATAGCTACCCCGGTGTCCTTCGGGAGCAGCTCCATCAAAGATTTGTAATTCTTTTGGGCCAAAACGACGCCCTATACTCATCACTTCTAGTAAGTCAGGATTTTCATAAGCCATGTCAGCTTCAGATAGGTGTCCAAAGGCTTCGTGGACAAACAAACCAGTCAGGATGGGGTCAATGACTACTGTATAGTTACCACCCGTAACTGGTGGTAAGGACAAAGCATCTATAGCACGTTGAGCTGCTCCATGGACTTGTTGATCAAGATTGGTCAGGTCTTCATAGCCTTGGCGAGAGCCAATGGTTTCTCTACCAGTATGGACAGTATCGCCATTACGAGCAGTAGCAGCAAAACGCATTTCCAGATCTGCCCAAGACTGCTCTATCAAGGTACCTTCGGAAGTAGCAATGATGATGCGCTGGTTAACATCCCCATACCGGACAGAAGTAGTAGCAATGCTACTGTCATAACTTCTGAGAATTTGATTGTAGCGATCGCATAATGCTTTCTTCTGCACCAAGGGAATTTGCCTAGGGTCTGTACCAGTCAGGGGTAACTGGCAAACATCCTGTCTTGGTTCAATGGGAGCAAGGGTGGTTTCTTCATTACCCACAATCCTAGCTGCTGCGATCGCATCTTCGACTCGTTCTTTAATAGCGCTAAGCTGGTTAAAACTCGAAAACCCCCATCCTCCCTTATAACATGCTCTTACTTGTCCACCGATAGACATACCTTCACTAAGGGTTTCGATCTTGTCGCCCCGTAATAAAATGCTAGTTCCTTCGGCTTCTTCTAAGCGAATGGCTAAGTAATCGACACGGGAGCCATATTGAGCAATTAGGTCACAGAGTAAGTTTTTGGTATCGGTTAGGACAATGGACATAGTAGGGGAAAGAGCAAGGAACTATTCTATTGTGCAATGGGTAGGGGATGGATTGCTATTGTAAGCATTAAGCCGTCAGCTATCAACTTACGTTATAAGTTTTACGTGAGATAATCTTAAACCTTACATTATAGCACAATTCCCTCGTTAAATTATTCAACATAAGCAGCCAGATAACGCTCAACCCTAAGCGCTTCAATAAGATTGACTACTTCTAACAATTAACTCTATTATACATAATTATCATCAACCTCTCAAAGGATAATTACAATTATTATTTTGATTATCATAACAATAATATTATATAAAACCAATAATATTATTGCTTACTTCTTGATGTAGTCTCTATTATACTTGCCGACTTTTATCGCCGCCCTCCCAGAATTATCACTAACTTTCAGCAAGAGATTGAGGACGAGTGCTATTAATAATATGTGACAGAATACCGAGCAGAGCCTCTAAATTACCAATAAAGTGTTCTTCTGACTCAATAGAAACCGAATTTTTGACTAATTTCATAAATTTCCAGAGGCTGCCAGTTGTAACCCCACCATAGATAAACGGAATAGGATTATTTTTTTGCTCATTAAAAAGTTGAGCAGCAACCATTTCAGCAATACACTGAGGTATAGCGGATTTAAGGTTATCGTTTTTGGCTTCTACTAGAAGAGCAATGGGAGCAGTAACATCGAACTGTTCAGGAGAATGACTAATAATAAAATCACACCTACCATTTAATCCTTGACTTTTATCAATAGTAAACTCTGTTCCAGAGAAAAGGCTGATTTTACGGTTAAATTGCTTGCGAATTTCCACTAAAATAGGAGCAACAATCAATTCAGAGCGGGCTTTTTCCGTATCGATTTCCAATCCTAGAGGAAGGTTTTCTGCTAGAATCTCTTTTAATAAAGGGCTAGGAGTAACTGGTTCAACTGATTCAAATAAGTTAACTCGTTCTTGAATCGATAGCTTAAATTGATGTTTGAGTGTATCTAGAGTAAATTCACTGTAAGACATTTTATTAGCTTATATATATCTATATATAGCTGTTTGTTATCGGTTGATGCAGAAAGTTATGGGTTATGGTTTTTAGGGAGTAGGGAGTAGGGAGTAGGGAGTAGGGAGTCAGGATTCATATTTCATAAATTTGACCTATTGTCAAGGGTAGTATTATTGACAAAACAAATCGGATTACTAGATGGGATTACTTTATGCGTTCGCACAAGCGCGGAAGCTGAGACCTTGGCCTTTGGGCCACGCGGGGCGCGTTTGGCCACGCTTTGCGTTCGCGTAGCGGAGGCCGTAGGCCACGCTAAAAGCGAACGGCTTTGCCGAAACGCTTCATCCCGTAGCGGCTCTTAAAGAGCATCACACTCACTTGATATAATAACAAATTAGTAACTAATTATAGTAGCATCAACATTAGTTGGTCATGGAGCAAAAATTATCTCTTTATAAGACTGGCTTAAGGATTACCGGAATAATACCAAATAGGTAGAGGGAGAATTAGTTAAAAAAAACGGTATCACCTTAAAGCACAGTCTAATTCACGCTAAAATCCCCACTTACTTGGGTAATCAACCATGAAGCTTCAACAAACTAGCTATCATAATCGACCTCGATAATCTCAGTATATTCAAACTGATTTGGACTACGCCTTACCAAATCATAACGATTTCCAGCTAGCTCAATAACATCTTCTTCACAATCAGACTTAGGAGAATTGTAAGTCAACACATACTCTTTACCAAGAAAAGGAAGTATCTCGTCAGCCACTTCTCCTCGCCACTGAGTCTGAGTCACTAAAACTACTAATTGATTCGCTAGTCTAGGCAAGATATGAGCAATTCGCCGACGATAGATTTCATCCAAGCTTCCAAAGGGAGAATCCATTACAATAGGAAAAGTACTACTATCAGGTCCCATCAGAGAATGCTCTTGACTCCAATCCCTAACTCGGTCAATAATTCCCCCGATAAAGGATAAACTTAGAATCTGATTTTCGCCGGTAGAGGCAGCAACTAGGTTTTCTGCCCCAAGAGTACTTTCTACTAAGGTTAACTCATACTTATCACTCAACTTAGGAATGTAGGGTGTAAAGGAAATTGAGATAAATATCTCCTGAACCCGCTTTTCCAAAGAAGTCCGAAACTGAGTTTCTAAACGTTCCCTAACTTCAATTAACCGTTCAATAGAATCTTGAGCAGCAGCAATCCGTCGCTGTATCAACGCCTGCTTACTTTCATTCATTTTGTGCTTAGCAATCTGCTTATCCTTTAAGTCAATGTCTGTATCCAACTGTTCAAGTTGTTGTTGATTTCCTCCTTGTTCTAGAGTTAGCTCCCGAATCCTAGTATCTATCTCATCCAACTGTTGTTGGAGCAGACTGATATCCTCATCGGGAAAGTTACGTAACTTTTTCTTGATATCATCTAGTTGGGTCTCAATTCTAGAAAGCTCAGTTCTTCCCTGAGCAATAGTATCTTGTTGTTGGTCAACATCCTGCCAAAACTCAGGCACCTGTTGGTTAATTTCATCAATCTGGGAACCCATCCTTATTGCGGTTTCTTCCACTTCAGCCATTCCGGCTTTATCCATCCATGCTGCTACTTGCTGATGAGCATGAGTTCCCTCAGTTAATTCTACACCACAGATACAGCGCTTGTGTTTGAGTAAATCCCCAACAAATTGCCGCTTAATCCCAACAGGTAATTCTCCTCTTTCCGTTATTAAGTCTTTGACAATCTCTTTAAAAGTTGAGCTTACCTCTGAGAGCAGCACCGTATAGCCACGAGTTGATATAGCTCGTTTCAAAATATGTTGACTTTGTTTTAGCTGTTCTCTAATTAACTTTTCTCTAGCTTCTAGTTCATCCCGCAGTTGTTGTAACTCCTGAGCGCCACCGAGTTCTAATAAGCGTTGACCAATTGTCTTCTTTAGCTGATCTTTATCCTCTAACTCCTGCTTGATTTCCCTTTGACGCTTTAGTAGACTCTGGCTCGTCTTTTCCGATTTTCTCTGTTGTTTAAGCAATTGCTTAGTTTCCGAGTCGCCAATTAAAGACAATTCATAGTCTAAGGTTTTTTTCGCTTCCCTTAAATGTTTAATGGAACGATTTAAAACTTCTACCCCTAGCAAGGTCTTGGTTGCTTCCGCAACTTCCGACTTTTTATCCGAGCGTACCAGTTGTTCAATTCGTTCCCCATCAAAAAAGAAGTATTGGTGCAAACTAGCTGGTAAAATTTGACCAATAATATCCTCAGGTAGTTGTTGAGGCAATAACCAGCGTCCATCATCTCCAGCGATTTGTAGATACAATTCTGTGTTACCTTGCTCGACTCCTACCTCAGTTTTGTAAGTACGACATAGACGTTTGACTTGGTAACGTTTATTATTGTGTTCAAATGCTACTTCTACCCAACAGTCTACTGGTTTATTAAACTGAGCTTCAGCAAGAGCTCGCTTATTCAGCAGTTGGTCTTCTGAAGCAAAAGCAGCACTAAATCTCTCATAGAGTACCCAAGAAAAAGCATTCAGGATTGTCGTCTTACCAGCACCATTATTCCCATGAATAATCGTAGTGTTTCGCTCGCCACTGGCTAACACAATCACGGGAGTCTTACCATAAAACTGACGAAAATTACATAGCTGAATTGATAGCAGCTTCATTGAACTTCTTCCTTGACAATTTTTAGGATATCATCATTAATATTACGGGGAGTTTTCATATAGAGTTTATCCTTTTCTGCCTGCAAGACTCGCTCTATAATTCGGCGCACTTCTAGGGGAGCAGTGATAATCGGCTCCTGGACATCATGGAGTTCATTCTTGCTAGGAGAATAAGTAGAAGATTTTTCAGCTACTCTTCTGGAAATGACTGATGTAGCACCACTGGTAGAGTATCTAAATGCCATAACCGTATTTTTTTTAAAAGCGACTAAACTGTCAGATCGTGTCCGGTTGTTTCGGTCGTGTTCTTTGTTGTTGTTTGTTTTAGTAATCGGTAAGGGGAAATAGGGAATAGCTTGGTAGTAATCACACTTACCAATTCCCGATTACCAATTATCAATTACCCACGCTTTACACTATCGATGCTTCCGGACATGATACCATATCCAGCCTGATTAAATTTATTGTAAGACTTTATTGTTTATTTATACTATAACCCAAAAATTTTGCCAGCTCTTAATAAAGAGAGTCACCCAAAGCAGTAATCTATCTCTGTAGGTTTTTAGTGTTCGATTGAAACCTACCTACAATCACAGACAATCAAAAATGAAAAACGCAATTACGGCCTTCGGATTTTCTCTATTCACTTTAATTTTGCCCTTTGAAGCTAGGGCATATGATTTAGATTTCAGTAATCTTTATGTATTTGGTGATAGCCTATCGGATCCTGGCAATGTCTTCAATATCAGTAAGGCAAGCAATCAGGTAAATCCCACCATTCCCATCACTCCCCAGAGTCCACCCTACTTTCAGGGACGTTTTAGCAATGGTCCGATCTGGGTAGATTATCTAGCAGATGCTCTGGACATAGAGGTCAAGCCATCTACTGATTTGTCGGTGCTGTTACCGGATTCCCCCATACTTTCTCCAATCACTATCACTCCCGATGGCCCGAGGGCGAGTTTTTTCTTCAATGGTGCGACGACTACTCAAAGCGTAAACTTTGCTTTTGGTGGTTCTACAACCGGATTGGCTGGGATTGGTCAGTTCGGGGCGTTTTTACCGGGATTACTGACCCAAGTCGCAGGGTTTACCAATGACCTGATCGTATCTGATCAGATGGCTGACCCCAACGCCCTCTATATTCTGTGGTCAGGTAGCAATGATTACCGGAGTTTTGACCCTCCTAATCCTACCCAGGTCGTGGGGAATATAGAGACAGCACTCAACTCCCTGTATAACTTTGGTGCTCGCAATTTCCTAGTGCTTAACTTACCGGATTTGGGAAAGATACCTCAAGGGCTGAGGCTAGGTAGTGTATTATCGACTGGCCTCACGGATTTGACCGAGCAGCATAACTCTTTGTTGGACTCCACCCTTAACGTTTTGAGCCAATCCTTACCTGACATTAACCTGATATTCTTTGATGAGTATGACCTATTTAATCAGGTTGTGACCAATCCTGGAAACTTTGGTTTCACGAATGTGACGGGAACCTGCTTAGATGAAGCAACGTTTATTGCCTGTGCTAATCCAGACGAGTTTATATTTTGGGATAGCACCCACCCAACGACAGCTAGCAATCAGATCCTAGCGGAATTCACCTTAGCAGCACTGAAGTCCCAAGACAAGGCTGATTCTAAGTCTGTACCTGAACCAGTGTCTTCTGGCTCCTTAGGAGTGATAGGGCTGGCCTGGTTGTTTCGGAAACAGTTGAATAAATCCTACTAGATTTTACTATTAACTATAATCACACAGTGGCAGCTTTCCGAGCTGTCACTGTTGATCCTAAATTGATACTTAATAGTTTGATACTACTATTGGTAAAGTCTCTGGGGAAATTTCGGCGTTGCTTAATAATAGAATGGTTAAGCAAAAATGGTAATTTTATGAAACTTTAAATAAATAATAAGTAGGATTGATAACTTCAAAAGGTAGCAGGGAGTAGGGAAGTCATAAGAGGGAACTTCGGAATTGGGAATAGGAGAATAATAGTGTGTACCTCATTAACATGAAATGATATACTCTGATTAAAGTTATTGTAATACGTGGCTTTTTATTTATACTATAACCCAAAAATTTTGCCAGCTCTTAATAAAGAGATTTCCCCAAACCAGTACTCTATGTCTGTAGGTTGTTAGGTTTGTCTTGAAAGGTCTACCCACAATCACAGACAATCAAAAATGAAAAACACAATTACGGCCTTAGGATTTTCTCTATTTACTTTAATATTGTCCTGTGAAGCTAGGGCATATGATTTAGATTTCACTAATCTTTATGTGTTTGGTGATAGCCTATCGGATTCTGGCAATACCTTCAATATCACTAAGGCAGGGAATCAGGTAAATCCCACCATTCCCATCATCCCCCAGAGTCCACCCTACTTTCAGGGCCGTTTTAGCAATGGTCCGATCTGGGTAGATTATCTAGCAGATGCTCTGGAGATAGAGGTGAAGCGATCTACTGATTTGTCCTTGGTTTTACCAGATTCCCCGACACTTTCTCCCATCACTATCACTCCCGATAGTCCTCGGGTGAGTTTTTTCTTCAATGGTGGGACGACTCATCAAAGCGTAAACTTTGCTGTTGGTGGTGCTCAAACCGGAGTGTCTGGCCTTGGTGAGTTCGAAGCTTTGTCCCCGGGATTACTGACCCAAGTAGCAGGGTTCACCAATGACCTAATCCGATCTGATCAGATGGCTGACCCCAACGCTCTCTATATTCTGTGGTTGGGTGGCAATGATTATCAGAGTATGGATATTCCTAATCCTACTCAGGTCGTGGGCAATATAGAGACAGCGCTGAACTCCCTGTATAACTTTGGTGCTCGCAATTTCCTAGTGCTTAACTTACCAGATTTGGGAAAGATACCTCAATCACTGAGACTAGATAGTGTATTATCGTCTAGCCTCACAGATTTGACCGAGCAGCATAACTCTGTATTGGACTCCACCCTTAACATTTTGAGGCAATCTTTACCTGACATTAACCTGATATCCGTTGATCAGTATGACCTATTTAATCAGATTTTGACCAATCCTGGAAACTTTGGTTTCACGAATGTGACCGAAGAGTGCTTAGATGGAACAACGTTTATTGCTTGTGCTAATCCAGACGAGTTTTTATTCTGGGATAGCACCCACCCAACGACAGCTGGCCATCAGATCCTAGCGAAATTCACCTTAGCAGCACTGAAGTCCCAAGACAAGGCTGAGACTAAGGCTGAGTCTAAGTCTGTACCAGAACCAGCGTCTTCTGCCTCCTTAGGAGTGATAGGGCTGGCCTGGTTGTTTCGGAAACAGTTCAATAAATCCTGCTAGATTTTACTATTAACGATAACACAGTGGCAGCTTTCCGAGCTGTCACTGTTGATCCTAAATTGATACTTAATAGTTTGATACTACTATTGGTAAATTATATGGGGAAATTTCGGCGTTGCTTAATAATAGAATGGTTAAGCAAAAATGATAATTTTATGAAACTTTAACTAATAAATAATAAGTAGGATTGATAACTTCAAAAGGGAGCAGGTAGTAGGGAAGTCAGAAGAGGGAACTTCGGAATTGGGAATAGGAGAATAATAGTGCGTACCTCATTTTTATGAAATAAATAATATACTCTGATTAAAGTTATTGTAATACTTTACTTTTTATTTATACTATAATCCCAAAATTTTGCCAGCTCTTAATAAAGAGGATCACCCAAAACCAGTACTCTATGTCTGTAGGTTTTTAGTTTTGGCTTGAAAGGGCTGCACACAATCACAGACAATCAAAAATGAAAAACGCAATTACGGCCTTCGGATTTTCTCTATTCACTTTAATTTTGCCCTCTGAAGCTAGGGCATATGATTTAGATTTCAGTAATCTTTATGTGTTTGGTGATAGCCTATCGGATCCTGGCAATGTCTTCAATCTCAGTAAGGCACGCAATCGGGTAAATCCCATCATTCCCATCATCCCCCAGAGTCCACCCTACTTTGAGGGACGTTTTAGCAATGGTCCGATCTGGGTAGATTATCTAGCAGATGCTTTGGACATAGAGGTGAAGCCATCTACTGACTTGTCGGTGCTGTTACCGAATGTCCCGATACTTTCTCCAATCACTATCACTCCCGATGGCCCGAGGGCGAGTTTTTTCTTCAATGGTGCCACGACTAATCAAAGCGTCAACTTTGCTTTTGGTGGTGCTGAAACCGGATTCGGTGGTATTGGTGAGTTCGGAGGCTTACCGGGATTACTCACCCAAGTCGCAGGGTTTACCAATGACCTGATTGTATCTGATCAGATGGCTGACCCCAACGCCCTCTATATTCTGTGGGCGGGTAGCAATGATTACCGGACTTTTGACCCTCCTAATCCGACTCAGGTCGTAGGCAATATAGAGACAGCACTGAACTCCCTGTATAACTTTGGTGCTCGCAATTTCCTAGTGCTTAACTTAGCGGATTTGGGAAAGATGCCTCCAAGACTCAGGCCAGGTAATGTATTATCGACTCGCCTCACGGATTTGACCGAGCAGCATAACTCTGTGTTGGACTCCACCCTTAACGTTTTGAGCCAATCATTACCTGACATTAACCTGATATCGTTTGATAAGTATGACCTATTTAATCAGATGTTGGCCAATCCTGGAAACTTTGGTTTCACGAATGTGACGGAAAAATGCTTAAATGTAAAGTTAATTGCCTGTGCTAATCCAGACGAGTTTTTATTCTGGGATAGCTTCCACCTAACCACAGCTGCCAATCAGATCCTAGGGGAATCCACAATAGCCGCACTGAAGTCCCTAGACAAGGCTGAGCCCAAAATAGCCGCACTGAAGTCCCTAGACAAGGCTGAGCCCAAAATAGCCGCATTGAAGTCCCTAGACAAGGCTGAGCCCAAAATAGCCGCATTGAAGTCCCTAGACAAGGTTGAGTCTAAGTCTGTACCAGAACCAGTGTCTTCTGCCTCCTTAGGAGTGATAGGGCTGGCCTGGTTGTTTCGGAAACAGTTAAATAAATCCTGCTAGAGTTTACTATTAACTATAACACAGTGGCAGCTTTCCGAGCTGTCACCGTTGATACTAAATTGATACTTAATAGTTTGATACTACTATTGGTAAATTCTATGGGTAAATTTCTGTTAATCTTATCTGCGATCGCTTGCCTGTGTCAGACTGCTATAGCTCAGACACAATCAAGGCGTTGGATCAGAGTCATGTCAAATGCTCAGACAGGAAATATCCACTACTTCGATGTGGATTCTTTGGTCAGCACCACTGATGAAATGGGCAATCCCATCCACTCCTTTGATAGTAGGATAGTATTTGGTAATCCTCTCGAACCAGGAGTGTATTCTGCCATTATCACGGTTCAAGTTAATTGCCCTGAGCGTTCCATACGTACATCGCGTTTTGAACAATACGATTCCCAGGGTAGTATAATCAGCCGAGAAGAATCGGAGAATGATTGGTACACAATACCCATGCCCGATACTCCAACGGTTCATGTCATGAATGGTTTTCACACCTTAGCTTGTAAGTCTAAGACTAATGTTGTTAACCGTTGACCCCTTTGGGGAATTCAAAATTCAAACTTCAAACTTCAAAATAAAGAAAATCATAAATTTTGAATTAATTAATTCTGGGTACAAGTCCCCCGGGGAATTCTATATTATTAATTCAAAATTAAAAATATAGAATTGTCCGAATCATTTTGAATTAATAATTTTGAACTTTGAATTGGAGCGTTTGGCCGAAAGCGTGACCTACGGTCAAGGGACTTGACTGTTGAGTCGGAACTCAGCACTTTCCGACTCAGGACTCAATTGATATCACTCATCAGAAGATTAACTAATTCTTGGGTGATAGGGAAACCAGTTTGTTGCTCAAAGTGTAAAAACATCGGACTGGGGTTAGCTTCAAGAAACACGTATTCACCATTTGGCTTTAAACGCCAGTCAATGGCCGTCCACTGGAGCCAAAACGCTCTAGTGATAGCTTTACACTGCTCTTGGACGGTCTTTGGCAGCCTGACCGGAATCAATTGAGCATCGATATCTTCTCGAAAGTCAAGAGACTTGGAGCGAATTTCTGCCGAGTACATCGAGTTCCCAATTACATAGGTGCGAATATTTGTACCAGGGATATACTCCTGTATAGTTATAGGAGAAAGCCGCAGGGCTAAGTTTAGTCGTTCAGGTTGTAGATGTTGTTCTGTTAAAAACTTGACATGAGCACCACCATAGACTGGCTTAAAAATTACTTGCTTACAAGACTTCGTAAACTTAATGATAGCATCTGGATCATTACTAATGAGAGTATGGGGAATAGTTACACCCATTTGTTCAGCTTTGCTCAATTGTAGAGGTTTTTCCTTATGCAATTGATAAGCTTGCCATGAGTTTACCCAGTGAATTGAGGTTCCTTGCATCAACGTTCTTAGGGTACTCATAGCATCATTAAAAGCCACTCTATGCTGTAATGGATTTTTGATTGGGGGAATTTGAACTCCGGAAAAATTACGCCAAAAGATGCTACGAATATCTCTCAGACGTAATTGATATCCATCGGATAGGGTGAGAATTCCATCTTTAGTGTGTGGCTGCCAAGATAGTCGTAATTTAGTAGGAAACAGAGAAGTGTCAAGATAGTTTGTCTTGCCTCCAGCCTTAGTCAGAGCATGGTTGATATGTGCAGCGTGAGTATCTTCAGGATTGCCCAAAATTAAAATATTCATCTATTGCCAAACAAAACGAACTAGTATTTATACTGTTCTGCTGATTACCCAAGTTCTTTTTTTGTTTCGGTTTACTAGATAATAGTGTGGCTAATCAAGTCAATATCATACTTTGTTTGGTAAAAATTTGGGATTTTAAAATACCCTCTAAGCCAATTTAATTTTGGTATAATATAATCTCTATTTCCCTGAGCACAGGTAAATTTTATAGTTAAATGCATCCTGATATTACTCCGAAGATATACTGCAGCCTATTGACAAATTGCCTAAATGCTGCAATCATAAGCTGCTAATGGATCAGGGAGTTGTTAGTGGATTGCTCACCCCTTGAGGGCGACATTCCTCCCTATAGCAATCCTAATTCATTTGTGAACAATACTTTCGTTAAAAATAGTGCTCAGTTCTGAGTTGTTCAGTGTCAGCCATGCAAAGCGCGAGTGGGTGAAACCCCCATGAGCGACTGCATCGCTTCTGAGTAAGAACTGTTTAGGATTGCTATATTCCCTAATCTTTATAATTACTAAAAAATTGGCAAGTGTGCCAATATTGAGATTCTTTCCACTGACAATGGTTCAAGATGAATGCCTCAGAGATGTTGTTTTTGTTCGATAACAGTTAAGTTGTTACTCAAAGCTTCGAGCAGGTCTGCCCCTTCTTTTCCCAAGGCGCTTTGTGCTTGCACCCCCTTTTTCTGCGATGGCGAAGGTGGTAATACTGCCATTCTCCCCAATTGTATCGGTAACAATACCTTCTTCTTCACATGAGGTATGGGGAGTAGGGATATTTAAATTGTCGTATTGAGCAGGTGGGCTGGCAAGTTGAGTATTCATGACTGCTTTTAATTCACAAAGCGCTAGTTCAAAAGGATGGTCTATCAGATGTAGTAGATTTTGCGTTCGCGTAGCGGTTCCGAAGGAACATCGCGTAGCGTGACCTTTCAGGCTTTGCCCGACGCTGCTGCGAAGGGTCAATCGCGAAGCGGTTCCGAAGGAACATCGCATTTTCAATTCTCTTCGCTGATGCATCCAAGCCTTGACCTAAACATTTTCGGTTAGGGGACTCGGTTGATGCTATCTGCTGCTTAACGGTTTGTTTTCGAGAAACAATCTCTGTATGTAACCATGACAAAATAACCTAGCTTTCGTAATCCAGATAATTACTGATCCTGTTAAATCTTTTACAGTTCTATGTCCGTAGATTCTCTAGTTTAGCTCTTATTAATGCATAAATGCTAACTAAGTAGTCGCCCACAAAACTAGGGGAAGAGAAAGGAAACTGACTAAGGTAGATAAAACCACTGTCCGTGCTACTAAGGGAGCATCTCCCCCAAACTCAGTGACCAAAACTACTGTACTAATGGCTACAGGCATGGCACTTTGTAACACCAACACCTGTAAATTTAATCCCTCCAGTCCCAATGCTTGACCAACGGTATGGGCAATGAGGGGAGCTACCAACAAACGCAAGGTAGTCGCAAGTACCTCATACCGTCCTATCACCAAACGGGTGCGCGACAATTGTATCCCCAACACAATTAAATCGATAGGGATTGCTGCCATACCCAACTGGTGAATACCCTTATCTAGCCCTAAAGGCAGTTTTAAGCCCAATAAACGCCAGGTTAATCCTGCCAACATTGCCCAGAGTAGCGGTAGTTTTAGGGTTAAGCGCACTCCAGAACTAATACTACCTCCTTTAAGCAAGGCGGGACTTATAGCAAACATCAACAAGGCAGCTGTGATCATGTATACTATGGCGCGTTCTAAACCCGGTGTACCAAAAGCAAAGGAATTGAGAGGAAGCCCGAGGTTTCCAGCATTGGGAAAAATAGCAGCAACCATAAAGCTTTTTTGGACAACTGCTGGTAATTTCAATAGTTTGCCTAACCCCCAACTCAGTAGGTAAAGCAACACAGCGGTGATGATCAAGCCAGCAACTAAACCAGTGGTGCTTTCGGTAGACAGTGTTGTCCGATACAAGCTGTCTGCTATCAACGCTGGTACGAGAATATAAAGAGATAGCTGAGAAAGAGTTTGCTTGTCCAGAGACAAAGTGCGACCAGCAATAAATCCAATCAGGATAATTAAACCGACCGAAAAGACAGCAGGTAGAAGAACAGTCATTAGATAAATACTGAGATGAACCCCGTTAAAGCAAAAGTCTTTTTATTGACCGTTTAGTGTTGACCGTTGACTTTTGACCTTGGCCAAAAGGCCACGCGTGCGCGTTCAAGCAACCTTTAACATTCAACTTTAAAAATTAAACCTATTTTTGCTCAACTGCTTCAGTCGCTGCCGCAGTTGTTTAATATTAGGTCTGTGATCTCCATAACGCCAACGGATATAAGCATGGGAAATCTGCTCAATGACCTCAGCGGATCCTTGAGGCTGGTCTTGACCGATACGGCTAGCGTACTCTAGGGGAGTTTGAGTCGGATGTTTGACATACCCTTTGGTTGCTAAAATCTTGATCATTTGCTGGTAAATCTGTTCCATTGGTGGCAATGTTGCCAACCAGAAACGATAGCGCCAGTTTTTCCACTGATGCCAACCTAGCCAGCTCAGAAAACCAAATGCGATCGCTAATATCAAGCCGCTCAACATACCTAACCAACCACTAGATACCATCTTCCACAATCCAACAAATACTCGGATAATGGTACCAATAGTGAAATGCCATAGGTTGCTCAGTAAACCAGTGATTGGTGAGGGGAGCCAACCTGCTACCCACTGCCAAAACTGGCGCAAGACACTAAAAGTTTGATATTGCTCGACGGAGGGGGGCAGCAATTCATGACCTGGGATGGGGTCAAAGGCAAACCAACCGTATTTAGGGAAATAAACCTCAGTCATGGCATAGGCATCAGTATTCCGGACGATGTAAAACCCAGTAAAGGGGTTAAATTCACCAGTACCAAATCCAGCCACTAATCGGGCTGGGATGCCTATGGAACGGAGCATCATCGTGAGGGTGGTGGAGAAGTGATCGGGATAACCACCTTGATACTTGAAGAGAAAGGCTTCCACCAAATCTTGATTTTCTTCTAGAAAAGGGAATTGTGAGGGGTCTTGGGGGAGGCGATAACGCTGCTTAACCGCCTGGGCTAGATACAAGGCTTTTTCATAGGAAGAAGTAAGAGGTTTCTCTGAAGTGGCTAAAAGTTCTTCAGTACGTTGCCTGACCCTCACTGCAATTTGGGGGGGAATATCCAAATAGTAGTTTTGAATCGACTTGGGGTAGTTATCCCCAGCTTGCTGCAACGTAGTGCGATCGCGAAATGGAACTTCTGATATTACGGTATAGGTCAGTCCTTCTACTAAACCTAAAGGCGATCGCAAACTGCCTTCTGGTCCAATAGCTATTTCCCGCGACGGAAAGAATAATTCGCTAGGATACGCCAAAGCGGGAATCAGATTGGGCAGTTCTGATACAGCTGTATAGGTTTGAATTACCTTTTTCCTTTGACCTGTGATCAATGCAGGTAAGAGTTGGAAGCGATAGGACCAGCTTGGTCGAGTTATTTTCTGAACCTGATTATCCCGAGAAATTTCCCAACCCTGACCCGTGTAGTGGTCAAACGCTAGCACTCGCCAAAATCCCGGTGCTTGAGAACGCACTCGCATCACTACCTTAGGTTTGAGTTCTCCCCGCAGATTCTGGTTAATCTTGCTATTAAAGCCATAGTAAAATGTCTCATCCAACTCACCCTCACCCTTAGCGTTTTGAGAGCCACCGCTACCATTTTCCCCTTGCTGTTTCCCTTCACTTACATAGCCAGGGTTAACAATTAACCTATTTTGTGAATCAAATCTCCGGTTTGCCATTTCCCCAGGAGCACTGACGGGATACATCTGGATTTGATAGCCAGGGAAACGAGGCATCAGAGCAAAAATGGTTAACCCTAGCGCCATAATTACCCCGATAAATAAAATGAGACGCTTTAGGGGTATGGGTGAGGAGTTGGGAGTAAAACCGTATAATTTATTACTTTTTTTTACCGTAGATATACCCAAGCGTGACTGGTAATCCAGGACAAGAACCGGTAATGCGATCGCTAAAAATACTAACAACAGAGGGGCAAACGCCAGAGTCTGACTCACAGTACCAGCGACCCCCAACAGGATTAGCCCAATTACCATCGAATAGCCCAAATCCTTGCGGCGGGGCAAGTCAAAGCTATGGAGAATTTGCAGCTGAACTAACAACTGAGCTAGAGCCAAGCGGGTATCATTGAGCTGACTGAACACATTGCCCAAAAAGGCTCCCAATGCCAGCAACATCCCCAATGCCAGCAAGAATTTCAGAGCAATGTTACGTTGGCGACGACGATACCAACTCCAGGTTGCTCCCACAATACTTAAGGGTACTGCCCAAAGACTCCAGAAGGTAGATGCGGCGACATCAACAGCCACAATTCCTACTACTACCAGTGCCTGCACCAACACCCTTAACGAAATCGACTCCTCTGTAGGAGGAAATGGCTTCGCCTCAAGACGCTGCCAAAACTGACTTAACATGGTAGATGCATTATAGGTTATATGTCAAGCTTGGAATGTTAAAGGTTAGAATGTTAAAGGTTGGAATGTTGAAGGTTGGAATGTTGAACGCGCACGCGTGGCCTTTGGGCCAAGGTTATAACCTGCGACTTGTTAACCTGTTAAGCCGTTAACCTGCAACCTGTTAACCTGCAACCTGTTAACCTGCAACCTGTTAACCTGCAACCTGTTAACCTGCAACCTGTTAACCTGCAACCTACTAACCTGTTAACCTGCAACCTGTTAACCTGCAAGTATTCTGACTAATTTGTCGGGCAGATTGCAAAGGTCAAAGGTTTCTGTTCTCCATGATCGAAGCGAATCTCAATAGAACAAATCTGATTGGGTTGTAAATCATAGGATTCTACACTCAGGTAACCTGGATAGGTACGTTCTGCTTTTGCCGAGGCTTGAGGTGTACCTAGAGTCAAGCTACCACCTCTAGGCAAACGAGTGCTGACCCGTAGCTGAGACACACCATCTTCAGTATGATATTCGGCTCGCAGAGTCACTAAACCAGCACTAGTCTCCCACTGGCGCTCCACAGGAGTTTGATTTGGTGAAACTGGAATGGTGAGGGTGGTAAGAATTTCCTTAGCTGCTAACAGAGCCAAGACCATCTTTTGCTCATTGTTAGCTTCTTCGTAAGGTAGGGATTGCAGTTGTTCTTCTGGAGAACGGGTAGGTGTCATCAAGATCCTGCCACTCCAGGAGTTAAGGGCATAGAATTCCTCAGGAAACAGCTTTTGAACTGCCGTAACCAGTTTAGCTCCTAGCTGATACTGAGAAGACACTGCCTCAGAGCAGGCTTCTAGTAATTGAGATAAAACGTTTTCTGGTATAGCAGTAGGTATTGCCAAGTTAGACAACTGTGGCATCCAAAACCTAACTCCGGAAACCCAAGACTCTGCTATTGCGTCAACAATATCAGTTTCATAGTCTGAAAGTTCTGTCTCCCAAGGAAACAGAGGTGGGTTAAGTTCAATTTGAGCTTGTAGTTTGCGCTTCAATAGCGTCTGGAAACGAGTTTGCACGGTTGACATCTCTCCCAAGTTGTAGGGGCGGATTTCACCGCCTAGTGTAAGGTCATCATGGGTGATCGATTCTGGTGGATTCACCCACATGCGGTCTAAAGCCGCTTCGCCATTGTGATTAGGGACAATGTTCAAGTTTTCCAAGTCCAGTGATTCTGATAAATCCAGGGGATATACATCAAAGTCAAAATCCGCTGCTGTCGTCTCACCCAGAGGTACAGTATCGTTTACTTGACCGCTTGATGGTATTGAAGCAGCGGGACGGGACTCTTTTAGCCAAGTCATTAAGCGGCTATAGAAAGCGTCCATGTTGTTATCTATGTCACTATTCATCTTTAGATCTACCGGATCCGGATACTGAACTATTACGAATATCCCAGGCAATTTCGAGCAACTTAAACCATCGCTTCTGTGCCTGGTTTAGTGTACAACCCAAGGTCTTAGAAATTTGTTCATTGGAGTAACCTTGTTGTTTGAGTTTAAGTAATTCTGACTGTTGGGAGCTCAGTTTTGCTTGAAATCGTTGCCATTCTTTTGGTGTTAGCCCCAGATTTCGATCCAAATCTGCTCCCAGCCACTGATGTACCAATTCCCAGCGGTGAGACAGAGCAAACCGAATCAGATGATACTTAAACCGTTGTTGTAAATAGTCCCGCTGTCTGGGATTGATGCCTAAAATCTCCTCAATTTCCCTGGTTGGCAGGTCTTTGAGCCGCAGAGTAAAGTAATTTGCACAATCATGTTGCTGGCGTTCTTCGAGATAGGCAAATAATTCTTTGATTACAGTTTCCCGCAGGCTGGAGTCTAGGGGTTCAGAATCCGATAACACCATTGCCTCCCGCACCTGCTGAATCGCCGCATCATTCCAAGTCGCATCTGACTCCTGTGCTGCTCCTTCCGCTGCTGTATCCATATCCACAGAGGTTTCTGGAGGTTGCTGTTGGGAAAAGGTTTGAGCACGTAGAATGACCAACTGTTGGGAACGGCGACCGGGTAAAGGAATACGTCGTTTACCATAGCGCTCTGTAAACGCCATATATTCTGATAGTTCCAGAAGACTGCGGGGACGATAGGTTTCCTTCAGGGAGGTTTCCCGCCGAAAGGCATTTAAGGCTTCGGCATAGAATCCCTGTAAGAAATCTTCAATCATATTCAGCCGCGCCTGGTAACTGGTCGGCGTTTGATGGGGTGTAATGTAGCGGTAGATAATCGCACTAAGAGTACTCTGTAGTTCTACCCTTCCTTGGAGCGACCCCAGTTTGTAGTAATGACAAACTTGCTTGAGACGATGGTTAGCTAGGTTTTGAGCCCAGCTGTCCACATCCCCAGAGTTTTGAATCCGATTACTTTCATTGCAAATACGATTAACTTCATCAGCGATACGTCTTGCTACGTCCTGGCAGTTTTGCTTAGAAGCACGAGTGGACTGCCGGAGTTCTTTATACAGCAGTTCAAATAGTCCTTCCACGCCCAGGCAGACTTCCCTCATCATGATTTTCATTCAATAACGACCCTAACATACACGTACTCTCGACAAATTTGATTTAGGTTTAGACTATGTGCAGCCAAATTCCTCACCCTATAGCTCCTATGGAATTAGACGAACAAATTAACAATTTGATTGATAATGCCCCACAAGATGGAACGACGCCTCAAGCGATTGAAGCGATTGCTCCAGTACTCAAACTTCTGGCGGAACAACTAAACCATCTGGAATATTACATTCTCCAAAATCTTGACCAAGGTTGGGTGTTGACGACACTGAGTAATCGTGCTAACCCTGATCTGGAGAAAAATGTTATTTATGCTTTTCCGACTGTTCAAGATGCTGCCAATTTTCATTCTGATTGGGATCCTCAACTTATGGCGTGCGGGGTGCCAGTCACTCACATTTTGTTTCAGATGTTGGCAATCGACACCGTCACTAGTACTGTTTTCTTTGATACACCTGGTAATTTAGCGGTTGGTTCAGAGGTCTCTCGAGAGGACCTACGAAATTTAATACAAGCTCAACTACAGCAAATCCGGTCAGCACCCAAGTCAGATTCTAACAATCTACCTCCTGACATTGCTTAAGTATGGCAACGAGCGCGAGCAGACAATGACTGGATGAGGAGATCATCGGATGAGGGGATGGCACCGATGATCGGATCTCAAAAGCAAGACTATTGAATCACTCATTATTACCATCGCTCCTAATCAGATCATCAATTACTCTGTCTGATCTAGGGACTTTTCATGTATTCAATATAGTTATTCCCTGCCATCACGACCTCTGGCCATCTCCCCATCGGTGAATAAGGTATCTGTAAACGCAACTTGGTATTAATTTGCCACTTGCTATAATACTGCGGCTAAAATTGCGGTTAAGCCCCCAATATGCCTCGCAATAAAACTATGGTAGCTTCTCAAACTGGCTTCCCTGATACGGAAAATCACTGGGCAAAGCCATTTATTGAAGGTTTAGCAAATCAGGGAATGATTAGCGGTTTTCCTGATGGCAGATTCCGACCTAATCTACCCATGAATCGATCTCAGTTTGCTGCC
Source organism: Moorena producens PAL-8-15-08-1 (assembly GCF_001767235.1). Taxonomy (GTDB): domain Bacteria; phylum Cyanobacteriota; class Cyanobacteriia; order Cyanobacteriales; family Coleofasciculaceae; genus Moorena; species Moorena producens_A. The sequence goes on along the minus strand of NZ_CP017599.1, from coordinate 479,745 downwards.
ATATTAAAAAACGCTTTTTCCCAACCTGAAAAACAAAGATCTGCTCCGAGCTTTATTGATGTATCACAGAAACACTGGGCAAAGCAGGCGATTCAATATGCTTACGAAACTGGCTTTATGTCGGGTTATCCTGGTAATCGCTTCCGCCCAGACGCTAATCTTCTTCGAGTGGAAGCCTTGGTAGCGATCGCAGCTGGGTTGAACCTTCCCTTGAGTGAGATATCGGATGTAAATATAGCGCTACCTCAACTCTATCAAGATGTGGATAAAATTCCTGGTTATGCCCGAGACAGGATAGCTACTGCTACGGATGCTAACATAATCGTCAATTATCCCAATCCCAACCGACTGCGACCCACTCAAGTGGCAACTCGTGCTGATGTGTCAGGGTTTATCTATCAAGCTTTGGCGTATTTGGGTCAGTTCCCAGACCTAAACTCAAAATACACGGTTGCTTTCCAAACCACTAGGGAGGTTAGCCATCAGCGAGAGTTTCGGGGAGTTTGGGTTGCCAGTGTCTGGAACATTGACTGGCCCTCTCAAAAGGGTCTAGCAGCAGAAAAACAGCAAGAGGAACTAATCGAGATTATTGACCGGATTGAGGAACTTAACCTCAATGCTATGTTTTTCCAGGTACGACCGACCGGAGATGCCTTATATGCATCATTATTAGAACCTTGGAGTGAATGGCTAACAGGTACCCAAGGGCAAGGACCAGAACCGTTTTATGACCCGCTGGAGTTTGCGATCGCAGAATGTCACAAGCGCAATATTGAACTACATGCCTGGTTTAACCCGTTCCGCGCTGCAACAGGATCACAAGTTTCTACAAAAGTCAAGCCTCACATCAGCGTTACCCATTCAAACTATGTTTATCAACACGGTAAACAATTGTGGATGGATCCAGGAGTAAAAACGGTTCAGGACTGGACTTATAACGTGATTCTGGATGTAGTCGGTCGTTATGATGTAGATGGGATTCATCTGGATGACTATTTCTATCCTTATCCTATCAAAGATCAAGATTTTCCTGATCAAAAAACCTATGAAGCTTATCAGGAAGCTGGGGGTGAACTGAGTTTGGGTGATTGGCGCAGGGACAATGTGAATAAGATGGTTGAGCGTCTCTACACTGGCATTAAAGCTACTAAGCCAAAAGTTAAATTTGGGATTAGTCCCTTTGGAATTTATCGTCCTGGACAACCTGCTCAAATTAAGGGATTAGATCAATATGAAGCTATCTATGCTGACCCGAAAAAATGGTTAGAAGAAGGCTGGGTGGATTATATGGCTCCTCAACTTTACTGGCGCATTGAGCCTCCTGCCCAAAGTTATCCGGTTTTACTCCAATGGTGGACAGAAAATAATCCTAAAAATCGACACATTTATTCTGGGAATAGACTCAGTAAGTTAGATGGAGAAGAGTGGCCGATTTCTGAGTATGAAGAACAAGTTGAAATTAGCCGCGATCTAGTGTCTCAACTCTCCCTAGGAAATATTTTCTATAGCATGAAAGTATTCACAGAAAATCGTTTAGAGGTGGTTGACCAGTTCAAAAGCTCTATTTATTCTGAACCTGCTGTTGTTCCTACTATGGAGTGGTTAAAGACTGAGCCACCTAAGACACCAGGTAATGTTAGAGCAAGAGATGGTAAGCTAAGTTGGCAGAAAGTTTGTGATGGAGAAACTTGTTATTGGACCCTTTATCGACAAGAAGATGGGGTTTGGAGGTTGTACAAAATTCTGAATTCATCCACGCTGGAGATAGCGCTAGAGTCAGGAATTTATGCCTTGTCAGCAGTGGATAGGATTGGGAATGAAAGTTTAGGAGTTGTGGTGTCGTTGGGTTAAAGGTTGTTCGCCCTTCGCATCCCTATTAGGGTAGGGTCAATGGTTAAAGCAGATGTTGGCTAAACTCATCTAAAGAACTAGCTGTTAATGCCCTTGCCATCAAGGTATCCAATTGTTGGATATCTATGGCTTGTATTGTTTTAGATATCTCTGAAGGAATCGTTCCAAATCGTAGTTGGAGTATTCGTTCTATGCTAGCACGACGTTCTTGTTGAATTCCTTCTAATATTCCTTCTTTTCTGCCTTCTTCTCTGCCTCTTAATTCTCCCACTGCCTCTGCCCCTTCCAGCATACTAATTTCATACCGTTTATCTTCCAGATATTTCTGATAGGCTGCCTTTTCTGTATTAGGGAGATTCTCAATCCTCAGGTTTTCTTTGGCTTGGGCTAATCCCCTGGCTTGGAAGTCTTCCTTGATTTCACTATTTTTCAGGAAATATATCCATTCATCCAAACTGTTTTTAGTCACATCATTAAACTGTTTGACTCTCAAGATGTAATATTCCGGAAATATCTGGTACACCTGCTCTATTTTGAACAACTCCTTCTGGAGATTTGATGGCTCTAGTCTGTCCTGGATATGACGTCCAATAAAATCTAATTTTCCCTGATATATGTAATCTTCTCCTTGGCCGAGGGGAAAGTCAACTATATTAATTGAGTAGACCTTTTTGACTTGACTATAAGGCTCTCCTTTATCCAGATATTCGGTAATCAGAGTCGAAACTCCAAATAACATCCGCTGAAAGTAATCATTTTCCGAACTATTTTGAACCTCCACTAGCAATAACTCTCCCGCACTATTGAGAGCTAGAATATCTACCCGGTTTAGTTTATTGTCTTGTGTCTGAGGATTACTTTCACTGTCTTGATGCAGTCGCTCATGGGGGAAACCCCAAGACCGTAATGGTGCGTTTTCCGTAGGCGAATTAAATTCGCCACGGGTCGCACCTCTGCATCGCTTTCTAGTATTGATTCAATGGTAATCACTTCCCCGAGTAATTCGCTGATAAAGCCTTCAAGGACAACATAATTAGCTTTATCCCGCAGTTGTTTTTTGATCGCCCAGTCAAAGCGTATGTGTGTTGCTGCCATGATTAGTCTTGCTATCTACAAGCACTATGCCATCTCGACTTAATTTCCTTTAGACTTATAGTTTAACACCTGGCCATTAATTCGGCAGATGTTGGCTAAACTCATCTAAAGAACTAGCTGTTAATGCCATTGCCATCAAGGTATCCAATTGTTGGATATCTAAGCCTTGTATTGTTTCAGATATCTCTGAAGTAATTGTTCCAAATCGTAGTTGAAGTATTCGCTCCAAGCTAGCACGACGTTCTTGTTGAATGCCCTGTTCTATGCCCTGTTCTATCCCTTGTTTTATCCCCTCTTCTCTACCCTGTTTTATCCCCTCTTCTCTGCCTCTTAATTCTCCGACTGCCTCTGCCCCTTCTAGCATACTAATTTCATACCGTTTATCTTCCAGATATTTCTGATAGGCTGCCTTTTCTTGATTAGGTAGACTCTCAATCCTCAGGTTTTCTTTGGCTTGGGCTAATCCCCTGGCTTGGAAGTCTTCCTTGATTTCACTATTTTTCAGGAAATATATCCATTCATCCAAACTGTTTTTAGTCACATCATTAAACTGTTTGACTCTCAAGATATAATATTCCGGAAATATCTGGTACACCTGCTCAATTTTGAACAACTCCTTCTGGAGATTTGATGGCTCTAGTCTGTCCTGGATATGACGTCCAATAAAATCTAACTTTCCCTGATATATGTAATCTTCTCCTTGGCCGAGGGGAAAGTCAACTATATTAATGGAGTAGACCTTTTTGACTTTACTATAAGGCTCTCCTTTATCCAGATATTCGGTAATCAGAGTCGAAACTCCAAATAACATCCGCTGAAAGTAATCATTTTCCGAACTATTTTGCACCTCTACTAGCAATAACTCCCCAGCACTATTGAGAGCTAGAATATCCACCCGGTTTAGTTTATTATCTTGTGTCTGAGGATTACTTTCGCTTTCTAGTATTGATTCAATAGTAATCACTTCTCCGAGTAATTCGCTGATAAAGCCTTCGAGGACAACATAATTAGCTTTATCCCGCAGTTGTTTTTTGATCGCCCAGTCAAAGCGTATGTGTGTTGCTGCCATGATTAGTCTTGCTATCTACAAGCACTATGCCATTTCGACTTAACTTCATTATACTGGATCAGTGGCTCAGTCCTGAGCAATGGTCTTTAGACAAATCTAGCCAAGAGGGATTAAACTGAAACAATAAGCAATAAGCGAATTTTGTCTATTTCAGTTGGTTACCGTGAGAGAGATTTTAAAGGTTATTCTTCCTCAACTGCGTCAGCACTTCGATAAAATTTACGGCGAACGCCTGTTCAAAATGGTACTATTTGGTTCACAGGCTCGTGGAGATGCGAAATTCGGCTCTGATATCGATGTTTTAGTTGTTCTCAAGGGAACAGTTAACCCAGGGGAAGAAATTAAAAGAACCAGTCATGTGGTAGCTCAGTTGTCCTTAGAGCATAATGAAGTCATTAGCCGCCTTTTTATAGATGAATATCGATTCACCCACTACACTAGTCCTCTATTGAGAAATATTCGTAGAGAAGGCATAGTATTTTGAGTCCGGAACAGCTCGACTTATTGTTAAAAGCGCGTCAAAGCCTTGGTGCTGCCAGAGTGTTGTTGGATAATGGCTACCCCGACTATGCCGCCTCTCGCGCCTACTATACGATGTTTTATATTGCCGAGGCATTTCTTGCAGGTGAAGGTATGTCTTTCTCAAGTCATGCTGCGGTGATTTCAGCTTTTGGTCGGGACTTTGCCCGTACCGGTAGAGTGCCTGTTGAGTTTCACAGATTCATGATCGATGCACAGGACTTGCGAAATGCTGGAGATTATGGACAGCTAAATGCAGTTACTGCTCAACAGGCTACTGAGCAGATTACCAATGCTGAGCAGTTTCTCGAATTAGCGGAAAACGTAATTGGGAGCTGATCTCAAATTTGGTAGCATCGGTTGACAACTTGGATTTGCCTAAATTGACTCTCTCCCCATCCTCCCATCTGACCATCTCCTCATCAATGTTTACCATTGACAATGTAAACGGAAACGATATGACGGGATTCGGGTCTCGTCAACATTGGCACTCTACCCCCCGATTCATAATGCGATGTTCCGTTCCCGAACACATTAGACAAATGACCAATGACTAATGATTAATTACTAATCAAGGGCTGAGCGCTTACACCTGAGAGCTGAAGGCTTACCTGATCAGTGTTTTTACCTTGCGATATCCTTTTAAAGTAACTATAATCAATCTACCATAGCTATAAAATTGAATAATTCTTTTGTCCTAATATAGGATAGTCTAATCTAGGGGAGTAAAATTAATGAACAATCAAATTATTGATCAAGTCTTGTACAACCACAAACTTGATCTTGATCACCTATTACAAGATTTGCATAAATTTGCTAGTCAAATCAATAAAGCAGAATTACAGTCAAAAATCAGGACGATACAAAAAAATAGTAATGAACCGTTTTTATTAGTTATTGTTGGAGAAGTCAAAGCCGGAAAAAGTAGCTTTATTAATGCCCTACTTCAAGAAAACATTTGTAAAACTGATGTTGAGCCATGTACGGATGTTATTCAACAAATTGTTTATTCAGAGGAGCAGTTTGAAAAAGAGATTAGCCCAACCTTACGAAAAATTGGTTTACCCATTGACATTTTGAAAACGTTATCAATTGTCGATACTCCCGGAACGAATACGATTCTGGAAAACCACCAAGAGATTACTGAAAATTATATTCCTCATAGTGATTTAGTGTTTTTTGTATTCTTCGCTAAGAATCCCTATCATAAAACAGCTTGGGAACTCCTGGATTATGTCAGTGAGCAATGGCGTAAAAAAGTAGTCTTTATACTTCAACAGTCTGATTTAACTAAACCAGAAGAATTAAGCCGAAATACTCAGAGAGTTAAAGAGTATGCTAGTCAACGACATATTGAGTCTCCTATAGTTTTTGCGACCTCAGCGGAATTAGAAAACAATGGGAATGAAGACGGGAGTGGGTTTAGGGAAGTGAGACGATTTATCAATGATATGGTTACCGGTGGGGAGACTTACAAAATTAAACTTAAATCAATTAGCGATCGCACTCAAAACGTGATTGATGAATTAGACCAGGAATTAAAATCTATCCAACGGCAACTAGAGCTGGATAAATCATCAGTAGAACGAATCAAAACTAAACTAGCTGTCGGTGAAAAAAAGTCTCAAGATGACATTACTAAACTGGTGGATAAGTTAGCCGCCAACTATGATCGAGTTGCTGAGCAAATAAAATCCGATTTTAGCGCTGGTTTCACCTTTCCTAAACTAATCAATAAGTCCGTTGTTGGTACCGTTAATAAAAATGCATCGATCCAAGCCTGGATCGATGAGATTAAGGCCAAGTATGAACCAGAGCTACAGGTTTCCTTAGAGGAAACCTTAAAAGAGGGGACACAGCATTTTTTAGGGGATATTAAAAACCTGATTGATTCGTTAATAAAAGATTTAAATACTATCCAGAATTATTCCAGTAATAGCCATCTATCTCTCCGAGTTATGGAGCGCCGTCATGAGGTGTTTGAAGACGTTAAGCAAAAAGCATCTAAGCTCCTTGAAGATGCTGAATTTATCAATACTTTAAAATCTAACGCTAGTGGAGTCGCTACCAATATATTAGGTGGAGCGGCAGTAACAGTAATTGCTGGCCTATTTATGGCGATAACGGAAATAGTAATATTGGATCTTATCGGTGCTGCGTTTGCCGGAGTTGGGATTTTAGTTTCGGGGGGAACGCTTTATCTTAAAAGAAAAATGATAATTAGCAAGATTAGCAAAAAATTAGACAGTGATAAAAAGAAATTGATATCTGATATTAATGAGCAACTTAACTTAAAGTGTACTCTGATATATGAAGAAATTAAAAGAGTATTTGGAGATTTAGATGATTATGTTGAAAAGGAAGAAGAAGGACTAGGACCAATCCTTAAGGACTATAGAACAATCCAGAGCAAGGCTAAGGATTTATTAGTGATTAGTTAATGATTATTGGTTATTGGTTATTGGTTATTGGTTATTGGCTTCAACTATTGGGTTATGGCCGATCAATCTGTTCACCATTGCTGGCAGAATCATGATTGTTGAGGCCAACCTAACCGAGATCTGATGCCCTCAATAGCTTCAACTCGTAGCTGTAGTGGTAGCTGTAGTGGTAGCTGTAGTGGTAGCTGTAGGGGTAGCTGTAGGGGTAGCTATACTGATATCTCAATCATTCCCAAAATCTGCTAAACCCCATCAGGGATCACTTTGGCTGTGGGCGTTCTAGCAGCTTTAGGTATAAAACTCCTATCAAATGTGATACTATAACCTTGACAGTACTTTTTGTTTACTGTAAGCCTAACTTGGTCAACTTAGACCAGAGGTAGCTATATATTAAAGTATTTTTGACTCTAACTCAGGAGTCCCAGGAGGGATATGAGCAGCACAGATAGCAATAAAGACAAGGAAATCCAATTCACTGCTAAAGGAACTGGACCCTCAGGATACATCGATAGGAAACAGCTGAGCATAAAGCCATTACCCCAAAATCGCCCTATTGCTACAAATGTTAGTGAAGGGACAGATGAACTTATGGGCTATCTTGACTAACTAGTTGTCAGGTAAACGAGTGCTTCCGGGTGTGGTTATGTCGGTTTTGCAGTGTCATCTTTAACACTTCACCCGGAGTGAGGCTGTGCTAGCGCCATACTAACGTTCTAAAACCCCTCAGCATAACGCTTCAACTCCCATGCCATTCGTTTAATACCCCGTAACTCATCCTCTCGGATAAACGGTAAAAACACCCGAGAAAGCATACCTGAATAAGAGTGTTTGTGGACGTATTTGGTACGACCCACTCCTATTTCTTGCAAATCAAATACACATTCACTACGAAAGCCAGGGATAGAAGACACCCAACTTAGACACACACCAGGCTGAACTTGTGTCACCAATGGCTCAAATTCTGTCTCTTCTTCATTGGGAAGCCGTCGCAGGGACAGAAACACTTCTTTCCCCTGCTCAAACCGTAAAGTTGAGTCACAATCAAACAGAAATGTGTTCCAGTACTTCCACTGCTGTTTATGGAACAAAATTTGCCAAACCTTCTGCTTTGGGACATTGATCTCAATGTCAGTATAGAGACTTGTCATGTTAGTAAATAGCAGTTTTACCGGCTTCAAGTACTGTTATTTGAGATTATGGTAAATGGGAAAGGATAGAAGGGTGGACTACACACAATAATAACACGGATGCACGGATGACTTAATCCATGCCCTAAATCCGCTGTTTGACATTATTAGTTATCAGTATCTTATGTCTACTGGTTCCTTTGAAAAAAACAGTTTGGATTGGCAGTTGCAGCTGATGCAACGACAATTTGGGGAGTGGTGGGAGCTGACAATGTCTCAGGTGTCTCTTGAGCAACCCCAAGGATCACTGCCATCTTGGTTACTGTCTCCTATACTAGGCCAGGTGATTAGGATAACGTTTTGGTTACTTGTTGCTGTAATCCTAAGCTGGCTAGGGGTGCGACTGATCAGAGAATTAAATCCTTATATTATTTCTTATTATCAGCAACTGACTCAAGCTGCAAACAGAGTGACAAAACGACCAGTTCCAGAATTATCAGTGGTCAATTGGTGGGAGCGATCGCAAAACTATCAGCAGCAGGGTAACTACACCGAAGCCTGTCGTTGTTTGTATATGGGGATGTTGCAGCAATTACACGATACTGGCATTGCCCCTCGCTATCCCAGTCGCACCGATGGAGAGTATCTACAACTGATTCAGCAATTACCGCAACCTAAACCATACCAAATCTTACTGATCACCCATCAGCAGTTATGTTTTAGTAACGCCGAAGTCTCTAGTCAGGTTTTTGAACGGTGCAAGGAGGCTTATCAGCAGATAAAGGTTTAACTATGTTCGCGTAGCGTGGCCTTTTGGCCAAGGATGAAGGATGAAATTTCCTAGGCGTCGCTTAGGAGTAATGATTGCGATCGCAATCGCGGTACTAATGATCATTACCCTGGTAGCTGCTCCAGCTAATAATAAAATCAATAGCGGCTCGACTTACAGCCGCGCTCCCTATGGCTATGGCGCTTGGTACGCTTACATGGAAAAACGGGGAACTCCTGTACAGCGTTGGCAAAAACCGTTTGAGGATTTAGCTAATCAGACGGATACTCAAGGCTCGGTTACCTTATTGCGTGTCACTAGTTTGTTGACAGTAGATGCTATTTATGGTATAGAGCGAGAATGGATTAAAAAGGGCAATACGATGGTGATTTTGGGAGTCAAGCAGCCGGTGACAGACGCTGATTTCAGTACTCTCCAAGAGGCTTCAACGGGAAAGGTTAAGGTTAACACCAGGCGGCGATACAAGGGTAATCAGGGGAAGAAAATTTTAAGCGATCGCTTTGGTGCTGTGGTTTGGGAAAAGCCTATTGGTGATGGTAGAGTGATCTTTGCCACTACATCGGATCTTGCTGCCAATGCCTATCAGGACTTTCCGGCTAACTATGAATTATTAGCCCAACTGGTTACTCCCTTGAAACCACAGGAGAATTTAACTAACCAAAATCCGGTTTGGGTGGATGAATACCTCCACGGTTACAAAGATGTAGATGTGATCAAGCGAGAGGTAGGTGAGACTCTATTCAGTTATTTAGCGAAAACCCCTCTGTTGCCAGCCTTTATCCAAGGATTAATCATTCTTCTGGTTGCCATCTGGGCTCTGAATCGCCGCTTTGGACAACCATTGACCTTATCTGAACCAGTCGTGGATAACAGCGAAGCCTACATCCGAGCATTAGCAGGTGTTTTGCAAAAAGCAGGCAGCAGTGAGTTTGTGTTGGAAGTTGTGGGAAAAGACGAACAACTGCAACTGCAAAAAGCACTAGGATTAGGACAGACTCTGCTAGAGGATCAAGCTCTAATTGATGCTTGGGTGGAGCACACTGGACGTCCAGCTACAGAACTGAAACAATTGCTGGAAATTCAATCTAGTAAACGTCGTATTAGGGAGTCAGACTTACTAAAATGGCTGGGAAAATGGCAGAAAATTCGTATTGATTGATTCGATGATCACAACTGCTCGATTGTTTAAACTACCGGATATCAAGGTAACTAATCCCAACCCCAATCAACCAGAGTTTGCCCATGCTATTGTGGTACCACGAAAACTGTCCCACAGGATAGCTAATCAACCAAATGACCAATGATATCCCTGTCTTGAACCGCCTCAAGCAAACCCTTGGCAAAATAATTGTCGGTCAATCGACGCTAGTCGAACAGTTACTCGTAGCATTGCTTAGTGGTGGACACGTGATTATTGAGGGGGTACCAGGAACTGGTAAAACCTTGCTTGTCAAAGTTCTAGCAAGACTAATCCAAGCCGAATTTCGGCGGATTCAGTTAACCCCAGATATTCTACCATCGGATATTTTAGGAACTAATATCTTTGACCTGAATACCCGTAACTTTACCCTCAAAAAAGGACCAGTCTTTACTGAGATTTTGCTAGCTGATGAAATTAACCGCACCCCACCCAAAACCCAAGCAGCGCTGCTAGAGGCAATGGAAGAGCAGCAAGTCACTTTGGACGGGGAAACCTTGCCTCTATCTGAATTATTTTGGGTGATTGCTACCCAAAACTCTCTAGAATTTGAAGGCACCTATCCCCTACCAGAAGCTCAGTTAGACCGATTTTTATTCAAGCTGGTAGTGGATTACCCAGACCCGGCAGCAGAAAAGCAAATGTTGCTTAATACTCAGAAAGGATTTCGTGGACGCCGTTTGGATTTAGAACGTCTGAAACCTCTAGCAACTGTAGAACAAATTTTTAGTGCTCGTCAAGAGGTTAAAGCTGTCCAAGTAGACGAGAAGGTGCTGGATTATTTGCTAGCCTTAATTCAACAAACTAGGCAAAATCCTGATTTAGCCTTGGGAGCCTCCCCGAGAGCTGCTGTAGCTTGGTTACAAACCAGTAAAGCCCAAGCTGTGTTATCAGGACGGGATTATGTGACACCGGATGATGTAAAAGCGATCGCACTCCCTCTACTCCGTCACCGTCTGATTCTGAAACCAGAGGTGCAGTTAGATGGGTTACAGATCGATGGAGTAATTGCTTCATTACTCAAGCAAGTTCCAGTGCCTAGGTGAGTGGATCAGCACTCAGCACTCAAAAAAAAATATGATTCCCTCAAAACGAACCTATTTACTGTTAATACTAGGTATTGCGATCGCATTATTACTCGCTACTGTTTTTAATCAACAAATCAGTCTAATTAGTACTCTTGTCTTTGATGGCATTGTCCTTGGTATAGCCTTATGGGATGGACAACGGGTCAAACCTAACCGAGTGAAGGTAAGCCGCACGCCTTTACAACGGTTATCGATTGGGCGAGATAATCTGATTGTGCTCTCAGTGGAATCTAGAAATCAGGTTGCTCGAATTCTGATTAAGGACTACTATCCATTAGAGTTTGCAGTTTCCACCCCAACCATAACTGCTACCCTTGACCGGAATAGTAACAAGGAACTAACCTATACGGTTCACCCAGCCAAGCGAGGTCAGTTTCACTGGGGAGATATTCACGTGCGGCAGTTGAGTCCTTGGGGCTTGGTGTGGGATGATTGGAAAATCCCAGGGAGTCAGAACGTAGCAGTTTATCCAGACTTAGTCAGTTTGCGATCGCTTTCTATTCGCCTGACCCTGGAAAATACTGGTACCATGCGCCGTTCCCGAAACTTGGGTGCTGGCACAGAATTTGCTGAACTGCGGGAGTATGGCATTGGTGATGACACTCGCCTGATTGATTGGAAAGCCACCGCTCGCCGCTCTCGCCCTTTAGTCAGGGTGCTGGAACCGGAAAAAGAGCAGACTTTAATTATATTACTGGACCGGGGACGGTTGATGACCGCACAGGTACTTCAACTGAAGCGGTTTGATTGGGGATTGAATAGTACTCTAGCCCTAGCATTAGCTGGGTTACATCGGGGCGATCGCGTGGGCGTCGGTGTCTTCGATCGAGACATCACGACCTGGATTCCACCAGAACGGGGTCAACATCAACTATCGAAACTCATAGAACGTCTTACTCCGATTCAGCCAGTGTTATTAGAACCAGACTATTTTGGTGCTGTTACAAAACTGGTGAATCAGCAAACTCGTCGTGCTTTAGTCGTAATGATTACAGACATCGTGGATGTTACTGCTTCCGCTGAATTGCTAGCAGCCCTAGAACGCCTCACCCCTCGCTACTTACCTTTTTGTGTCACCCTTCGAGACCCCCTTGTTGACCAATTGGCGCACACTCCCCCTAATACCCCTCAGTTAGGGAAAATTCCCAGTCAAGACCAGCTTTGGCACAGCAGATACCAGGCGCAGGCGAAAAAAAGAATTAGTGTTGATCTCAACCCTGACCTGGGGCAAGTCGCTTATACCCGTGCTGTCGCTCTGGATTTAATTGCCCAGCGCCAAGTTGCCTTTGCCCGGTTGAAGCAAAAAGGAGTTCTGGTCTTGGATGCACCAGCCAATCAGATTAGTCAGCAACTGGTTGAGAGCTACTTACGAGTCAAAGCTCGGAATCTACTTTGAAGCATCCTCGACTTTCCGGCTACTACAATATATAACCAAAAGGCTAAACAGTCCGATTCCAACCAAATACTTGAGGAATGATGGCACTAAGGGACTCGGAGAGAAAAACCCTTCAATAATACCAGCAATAATCAACATCGGCACAATCCCAAACATCAACTGAGCCGCTTGGGAGCCATAAAATTTCAATGCATCTACCCGGCGATATTGGCCTGGAAACAGAATTGCTCTAGCGATGAGTAAACCGGCTCCACCAGCAAAGAAGATAGCGGGTAATTCCAGGGAACCATGGGGAAACACAAATGCCCAGAAGGGATAAGCTAAGTTATTTTGACCCACTAAGGTGCCAATGGCACCAATCAGTATTCCGTTGAATGCCATGACATATAGGGTAAAGGCACCGCAGGTAATCCCACCAGCCACTGCCCGAAAGCATACCGATAAATTGTTAATCATAATGCCACTGGACGCTAAGGGTTTCATCCCCAAAATCGAACCCATCCACAATTCCTGGCGATCGCGTACTTGTTCAATTAACTGTTCCGGAACCACCAGGGACATAAACACTGGATCTTGCCAAGCCAACCACCAGGAAATTAAGGCTCCGAGGAGAAACACTGCTGTTGCGATCGCAATATAACTCCACGTCTGTTGCACTATAGCAGGGAAACCCCAGCGACAAAACTCCCCTAAGCCTTGCCAGTCTTGACGGCGAGAACCTTGATAAATCTGGTTATAGCCCCGAGAGGTCAGTCGTTGTAAATCCTTGACCAGGGTATTGCCTACTTGGTTAGTTCTAGCACGGGCTAAATCCGCTGAGACGGAGCGATACAAACTAGCGAGTTCCTTGATTTGGGATGCTGGTAAAGACTTGATTCGATGTTTCTCCACTTGTTGCAGGAGAGTATCCAACTGTTTCCAATTTGCTTCCCGCCGCCCAATCCAACGTTTAATATTCATAAAGTTTTCGGGGTAATTTTCCTAAACCTCGCTTAAGATAGCGTTAAAACTCGTCTTGCCATCAATAGCCCCATCGACCCATGTCTTATGAGCCTAGTCCCAGCCAATCTTTAGGACCACTCAGTATTGGTAATGTTGTTAATGTCGGTCTGCGGATCTACCGCGACCATTTTAAGTTATATTATCGTCTAGCTTTTATCGGTTATCTATGGCTATTAGTTCCCATATATGGCTGGGCTAAGTTTTGTGCCATGTTTGGGCTAATTTCACGTCTAGCGTTTAAGGAAATCATTGAACGTCCAGAAACAGTGAATGAGGCTCGCCGCCATGTAAATCCTCGGATGTGGAGTTTTTTCAGAGCAGGCATCCTAGTATCCTTAATAACTTTTATAGTATCCTTGATAACTCTTGGAGCAGCAATCCTAGTAGTATTTATCATTTCTTTTGTTATTGGTATCTTGATCGGAGTCCTTGGTTTAATTTTCGGCAATAGCATTACTCTTTTAGATAATCTCAATACTCTCCCTGAGAATAGTATTGCTATGACTATCATAGGACTTCTGGTTGTGATTATTTTGATGATTGTTTTTTTCTTTGGATTGAGCTGGTTTATATCTCGCTTCTTAATTTATGAAATACCGCTTGCTATAGAAGAAAATTCTATCGGTGCCAGGGCAGCAATTGGTCGCAGCTGGAAATTAACTCAGGGATTTATATTACGTATTCAAGGGATAGTAGTTGTTGGGTTTTTAATATCACTACCAATTTCGATTGCTGTACAGATAGCTACATTCAGCATACAAACTATTTTATCTCTTTTGTTTCCTCAAGAATCAGCAATTTTTGCCTGGCTGTATTTAGTGCTAGTTTTTGGGTTGAGCTTTGCTAGTGGTGCGTTGTTAGTTCCCTTCTGGCAAGCCATTAAATCAGTGATATACTACGATCTATGTAGTCGTAAAGAAGGCATAGATTTGCAGCTATGGGGAAGCTAAAATCAACACCGACTAATTTTTTTAATCGAGTCACTATACAAACCCCAGAAAGTGTTGAATTAGAATTAACGTTAGCAGGGATTGGCAGTCGAGCTTATGCCTTGTTAATTGATTATATTGTATTAGGATTAATTTTAGTAGTATTTTTAATTGCTTGGGGCTTTTTATCTTCCCAACTGCTGGAGCTATTAGACTATTTTTTTGGTATTAATGAGTTAAGGCTTTGGCTAGTAGCCATTTATCTATTTATTACCTTTTCAATTTACATCGGTTATTTTGTTTTGTTTGAAACCCTATGGCAGGGACAAACACCAGGTAAGCGCTATGGCAAAATTCGTGTTATTCGTGATGATGCTAGACCAGTGAGACTACAGCAAGCTACCCTACGTGCTTTGCTCAGACCTGTTGATGATTTATGGTTCCTGGGAGTATTTTTAATTATCTTTAGCAAGGGAGAGAAACGGTTGGGAGATTGGTTAGCAGGAACCCTGGTAGTCCAAGAAGAGCAGCCTATTGCTTCTGCTAGCTTCAAGATCTCCGATCAGGCTCAAGCCTTAGCCAATCAGCTCCAAACCGAGGCAGATTTGTCCCCCTTGCAGCCAGAAGACTTTGCTATGATTCGAGAGTATTTGCAGCGGCGCGAGGCAATGACATTTCAGGCAAAAGCTAAGTTAAGCGGACAACTGGCTGATCAGGTTAAAGACATGATTGCCTTGGAAAAGGTACCCTCAGGTGTCACGGCTAACTTGTTTCTGGAGGCTGTGTACCTTGCCTATCAGCAGTTATCATCCCAGGATTACTGACCCACGTACCCTTGCGCTAGCTTGAGCTATGGGTTGCTTATCCGGCAACAAAATACCCTATGGACTCAACAGTTAAGACGGATGACTCCTTAAAATCCGGTTTTTTACCAGATTTTAGGCTTGTAAGGCTAAATTAATGTCGCTACTATTGTACTTGAATACTTATACTAGCTTCTCATCCGGCTTTTGCCGTTAGTTGCTCATGGACATTCAGCTGATTAATATTGGTTTTGGTAACATTGTTTCAGCAAACCGAGTTGTAGCAATTGTTTCTCCAGAGTCTGCTCCTATCAAGCGGATCATTACTGAGGCAAAAGAGCGTGGATATCTCATTGATGCAACCTACGGGCGTCGCACCAGAGCGGTAATTGTGACCGATTCCAGCCATGTCATCCTCTCGGCAATTCAGCCAGAAACTGTTGCCCATCGCTTCGTAATCAATAAAGATAGTCACAATGGTAACCATTAAGCTTTAAGCTTAACTAGACTCAACATGGAAGCAGGAAGACTCATTGTATTGACTGGTCCTTCTGGTGTTGGTAAAGGAACCTTGCTACGGCAGCTCCTGAAGCGACACCCGGAACTTGATCTTTCGGTTTCAGCAACCACCAGGCAACCTCGTCCTGGGGAGGTGCATGGGAAACACTATTACTTTGTCACTCGTGACCAGTTTGAAGAAATGATCATAGGGGGTGAGCTTTTAGAGTGGGCTGAGTACGCTGGTAATTACTACGGTACACCTAGTTTGCCAGTCAAGCAGCTTCTTGATCAGGGTAGGTCTGTTATTTTAGAAATAGAATTGGTTGGGGCAAGGAAAATCAATAAAACCTTTCCCTCTGCTCTCCGTATTTTTGTACTACCCCCCAGTCTAGATGAATTAGAGCAGCGGATTCGGTTGAGGGGTAAGGATAGTGAAGAAGTAATCGCCCAACGCCTTTCTATTGCCAAAGCCGAAATTGAAGCTGCTGATGAATTTGATGTGACTATTGTTAATAAAGACTTCAAAGAAGCTCTACAAAGCTTGGAAGCAGTTATCTTTCCATCTTAATACTAAGTATTACACACAAAGGTAATATTAGATCTGGTAGCTTCGTTATTGACCCTGGTATCGATAACTGGTTGAGATGTGTCAGCTTAGAATCCCCTGTCGGTCAGCCTCCTGAGAGTTCAACTAGTAGAGATAACACGTAGTATAGATAACAAGCTACCGGATAATAGTTAAAACCCTGGTTAATACTTGCTGAATACTGGTCACTAATGACTAATGACAACATCTAACCAAGACACGGAAACCCCTAAGAGTACTCAAGCGCTACCTTCCCCCTGGCGCTGCCTTACGGGAGCATTGATTTCTGGAGGATTGACGAGCGCTATTTATTTTCTAACTGCCTCCATTGCTACAACCTTTGCTAATAAACCCCTAACGTCTAACTCCCAGACAGCCCTCAAAATTGCGATCGCAGTTCGGACGCTGGTCGTGGGAGTCAGTACCCTAGCCACGTTTATCTTTGGTATTACTACCCTTGGTTTGGTAGCTTTGGCAATTCAACAACTCTACCGAACTAAGTTCCGACCTCTACCGCCCAAGTGATGCTCGGAAGGTAAATTTAATTTACTTACCCCTACTCCCGACTCCCGACTCCCTAAAACCCTGGACGAGAGACTTCACCCATTGAGAAATGCTATATCAACAATTCACCATCTCGGTTTGTAAACCATCAATCTCAAACAATTCTGGGGAAAACTCTCCACAAACCGTGTAGACAATCGCACGTACTAGGGCTTCAGCCTTGAGTAGGGTTTCTTCAAATTCCAGCTGGGGATTCGATAAGGCAATCAGAGCACCACCGATACCAATCGATACTTGATTGGGAGTAATCTCAGCAGTTCGGATCACAATGTTAAGGTCTGCAGCACCGTTGAGTGCGAGAAACCCGATCGCTCCGGAATAGATTCCCCTGGCCTGAAGTTCCAATCGATCAATAATCTCCATGGTTGAGATCTTAGGAGCACCAGTCATCGATCCTCCAGGAAATGTGGCACGGATACAGTCTCCCACCCTTACATCTGGACGCAAACGACCCCGAATTGTACTCACCAGTTGATGAACTGTGGCATAGGTTTCCACATCCATTAACTTAGGGACATGGACACTGCCAATTTCGCAAACCCTGCCCAAATCGTTCCGAAGCAAGTCTACAATCATTATGTTTTCACAACGGTTTTTTTCCTGAGTGCGTAACCCCTCGCACAGCAGTTGATCTTCTTCTTCTGTTTGGCCTCGTGCGGCAGTTCCTTTAATGGGTTTAGATTCCACCCAACCTGAGGGGTCAATTTTAAGGAATCGTTCTGGGGATGAACAAGCCACTGCTAGCTCGCCAAATCTTAGGAAGGCAGAGTAGGGTGCAGGATTGAGCTGGCGCAACCTTCGGTAAAATGCCAAAGGGTCAAGTTCGATATTGGCATAAATTTTGTTAGTCAAGCAAATTTCGTAGCTTTCTCCAGCTTTAATCTGATCGAGACTTTCTTGAATATCCTCCAGATATCTCTGGTAGGAACGACTCAATCGAAAGCTAACTTTTCGATGAGTATAGTCTAAGTCAATGGGGGGCAGAGGAGGTAGAGTATAAAGCTGTTTTTCAATATCTTCAAACCAAGCATTTGTTTGCTGAGTTTCTCCTTTTTTAGTTAGACACAACAGATAGGTTACTTGCTCTTGATGGTCAAAAGCAAGAATTCGGTCTGCTAAGAGAAACATCGCATCTGGAAATTGCGATTGATGGACGAGCTTTCCTCCACATTCTGCCTTTATTTCGTAACCAAAGTAGCCAACAAAACCACAGTTAAAGTCAAAGGGAAGTCCTTCTAAACAGTTGTATCGGCGCTCAAGTTCTCTGTGTAGATAGGAGAAGATACTTTCTCTACGATGTATTATTTTCCCCGAGCAGTTAATGGTGAGTTTTTGGTCAGTAATCGAGTATTGTACTAGCAGGCTGTTTGGTCCTGTACCATCTCCCATAAAAGAAAAACGAGATAGACCAGGTTCTACGCGAGAGCTGTCTAGCCAGAATGCTGTCGGTTGTGAGCCAAATAGATGAACAAAGACTCGTTCCGAATCAGGGTAGACCGTGAGCTTGCGACTATGAATATTAAAAATCATTTGATGAAACAGCCGTGACAGCTATAGCTGCTCTACCTCCTTTAAAATATCGTTAATTTCCTGCCGGAGACTTTGTAAATTATCCTCCAATGAATTACTGGCAGCGAGTTTATGGTCAATTTCCTGCAGTCTCGGCTTCAGAGAGTCAGTGAACTGCTTGAGGCTATTTACTAATTCTTGCTGCAAACCTTGTTTGAGCTTATCGGTATAGTTATTCTGCAACTCACGCAAGGTTTCATCAAGCTGTTGGGTTGCCTTTTCACGCTGCTTAGGAACCGCATTGAAGCTAAACATGGTCAACATCAGAGCTAGTACAAAAGCTGACAGATCAAATAGTGCAGCAGTTGCTACCACATGTCCGCCAATTCCTGTTGCTGCGGCAGCAGTTCCCAAGGTCAAAAAGTTGTTGAGTCCCTTTTCTGACGCTACCTTAAGATTGTCAGAGATAGCAGTGGTATCAATTTTACCACTATTAAGTTCGGGAACCTGAAATGAGTCTTCTGAGAGGCTGGCTGCTACTTGTAAATCTTCCCTAGCTTCGCGAATAATTTGTTCTCGATATTTCACAAGGGTTGATGCTGCTTCGTTAACAATATCCTCCATCTGTTGCTCAAGTTTTACCTCCTTGATCGCCCTAGCTACTTTTTCTTCCAGGAGATCGTCTTCCCTAATAATACGCTTTTTTAATAGGCTAATGAAGGCGAAATTATCCTGAATTACCTTATGTAATTGTTGAATTAGATTGGTAAACAGGTCACGAATTTTTTCTCTAAAGACACCAAAAATAAGGTCATATTGCTCAATGCGCTCATTGATTCGCAACAGGGATCGGTCAAAAATCGTTTTTTCGGCAATGATTTTCTCCCGTGCCTGATAGTTCTTTTTCTCTAACTGCTCTAGGTAAACTAATAAAGAGTTCTGAGGACCCTGAAGTTTTAGCCGTATTTTTTCAGCTTCTACCAGAAACTCTAGTAAGAAGTCTCGTAGGGTGTCGATGTCTTTACCTGTGCGTGTTGATACTGTAAATAAAGGTGGTACTTCTGTAAAGACATCACGAAGTCCATCTTTAACGTGTGAGATAATCTGTTCACTCTCTTGTGGGGTGATCAGATCCACTTTATTAATAATAACGATTACTTTACGTACCCAGATCTTACTGACTAACGAGAGAAAGTCCAGCTCTGATTTAGTCAGAGGTCGTTCCACTGAGGTAACAAACAGGATGATATCAGCATGCTGTAGATAATCCTCTGTCAGTGCTTGGTGACGTTCAATGATCGAGTTTGTGCCTGGGCTATCAATAAAGACAATGCCATCAAACCCCTCTGGGTAATAGGGTTGAATCGAGTTTGTGGTCGGAAGTATGCCCACAGCAGCTAGCTCGTCATTACTCAAGCGATTCAGCACACTGGATTTTCCGGCATTAAATTCTCCACAGACAAAGATCGAGAAGGGATTTTCCAGTTGCTGCTTGAGGGCATCAAGATCAGGGCAAGAGACATCGAAAAGCAGCTCTGCTTCGACAAAGAGTAGTTTTACACCTTTGATGGTGTTGAGGCTGCGGTTAAACAGATGCTCTTGTTGAACAGGAAGGGTGACCACGTTACTATGAGCGAAATGAGCGAACAGATCTAATTATATTAGCAAGTATTCGCAAGATAAAGAAGCATAAATCCAAAGCCTACGCTAGTTAACAATAGCCTTCGTGTCACCTTAAGGTCAGTTTCTTGACTGGCGGGATAGATTACCCTCACTTCCGTGATTAGTTTAGCCATTAGGTCACCAAGCTTGATTAAGCAACCATTAACACTTAAAAGTCTGGCTTGCTAGATTAGAAAGTGACAGGCTTGACAGCCTGACTCTTATACTATCTCAGCTCTGACTGGCTTCCTAAGCTTCCTAATAATTATGAAACTCCCAAAAGATCGTATCCCTGAAGACCAAGCCCACCAAGCATTCGCCTTAGCGGCTCAACTCTATGCTCAGCACAACCAAAGCTACTCTGTAAAGGAGTTGATTGAAGCAGGTAAAGAGGCACAAATTCCCCCAGAATTTATGGAAAAAGCCCTTGCTGAGATTAAAAAGCGAACGCATTCTAAATCCGTAGTCGCCAAACATCATAGTAATGGGTCTGGTCTGATGTTGATTGGTATGGGTACAGTCTTACTTGCTCTTGCGGGTATAGGATGGTTAGCCAGTTTTGTAGAACCTAGACCAGTGGCAGAACCTGAGCGATTGGAAACTGGAGCAGTTGCAGAAGCGGAGCCAATACAGGTAAGTGTGTCTCAAGAGGAACCCACAGCGTTTGCGGATAATATAGGGTCAGGGCATATTAACAAGTGTACACCCCTGATCGAGAAAGACCTCAGGGGTGCTAACCTCAGTGGGGCAGATTGTACGAATGTGGACTTGTCAGGAGTAGATTTGACTAATGCTAACCTGACTGGTGCTAATTTCAGCCGTGCTGATTTAAGTCAGGCTAACTTCAGCAATGCCAATCTCACCGGTGCCGATTTGGCTGGAGCAGATTTAGCCAATGCGGATTTAAGCGGTGCTAACCTGACTGGTGCCAATTTAAGTAATACAGATTTAACAGGAGCTAACTTCACTGGTGCCAATCTCAATGGTACCGATCTGGCCAGGGCAGACTTAGAAAGGTCTGATCTCAGGGATGCTATGACCAATGGTGCTAATTTTGATAACACTAATTTAAATCAGGTAACTATGCCCAACGGCACAATTAACCAATAAAAAACCTACTTATCAGCGTTCTTTGCGTCTTCCTTGACTAGGTCAGCACCGGACAAAGGGGACGCAGTGGACGCGGGAAAATTTTTAACATGGGTAATTCAGAGATATTATTAAAATTGAAAACTGATATAGTTATGATATACTAAACAACTAGTGGCGGCATAGCCAAGTGGTAAGGCAGGGGCCTGCAAAGCCTTTATCCCCAGTTCGAATCTGGGTGCCGCCTTTTTGAAATGGATAATCTCGGGAAAATCTCGGAGATATGGAGTAGGAGAGGGATCCTGCTAGTAATCAACTTCCTCTGACCACAGAAGTTCAGTGTCAAGAGTTGACAAATCCTGGACTTTAGATTGGAATTGATCACAGATTGCCAAGGGATCAACCCTCCGCTCAAACAAAGGACTATCAGGAGACTGACAAAATCTACCACTGAAAAACTGACACACGGCACAGCAATGCTTTCCACTCTTAAGCCCTGCTTCAATCTCTTCTTCCTGAAGTATCATTTCCGGTTGCATGGGAGCAAGCTTGAGATTCACACCATCCCATCGCGCTTTGATAATGCCGCTGATACTCAAGGTCTGCCATCGAGGGTCTTTTTCCACCACTTCTTCGGGAACTCGCAACCAAGCATCGGTCCCAAAGCTCTCTACCATCACGTCAAACTCCTGGGGTTGCTGAATCTTAGCAATCTGCTGTCGGGAAAGCTGTTCCGGTGCTACTCCTAATTCAATTTTATCCCCCACAGCAGGAATATGGATATAGCATAAGGACTGATTGTCTCCAGACCGGGCTACTTGGTGTAAGGCTTCTAATTCTCCATGAATTAAGACTAGGTGCTTGGGCTTTACCTTGTTGATTACTTGTCCGAGTCCCACCTTATCGGTATGGGCAGAGAGGTTAAACCGTTTGATTTGAGCTTTGACGGTAATTGATTTCCCATCTAGTTCAACAGTGTCCCCAGTTTTGAGACTTTGCAGGAGGCGGCCAGGGGATTCTTCATCAGTGTAGCCAGAAATAAAGATGGCAGCATTCTCTCGCTCTAGCAGTGCTGAGGCATAATAGACTGACGGTCCACCGGTGAGCATACCGGAACTGGCCACAATTACACTGGGTTTTGCGATCGCAATCGGACGTTCCCGAGGGTGTTCGATAGAAATAATCGGGGGTGTACTGGTTTTATCAAAGAATGGCTCCTGGCCGTTAATCTTGACTAAGTTCTGAACTGGAACAGGTAACAAGTCCAGGTTTTCTCGAAATACCTCTGTGACTGCTCTGACCAATCCATCCACAAAGATGGGAACTGTTAATTTATTAAATAGCTTGGAGGTGCGGATCGCTAAAAGGATTTCCTGAGCTCTACCCAAAGCAAAAGAGGGAATCAAGACATTGCCCCCAGCTTGCACTACTTCAGCAATGGATTCCATCAATGCAGTTTCTTGATTTCTTCTAGCGGGGTGGACAGAGGAACCATAGGTAGACTCAGTAATTAAAATATCCGCTTCAGGAAGCTCAGCTAAATTCAAGCCGTTAGTGGTGCGACTATTGGTAGTGTGGAAGTCTCCGGTATAGAGTAAAGACATATCCTTATAGCGCAGATAGATACAAGCCGCACCCAAGATATGCCCGGCATTGATGAACCTTACCATTAGTCCCGGTAATGCCTCAAAGTCTTTGCCTACTGGTTGAGTTTCCAATTGAAACAAGGTTTGTTCTAAATCGGCCTCATCAAATAACTCTGGAGAGTCTTCATTCAGTTGCTGTATCTTCAGTCCATCCCTGAGCATGACATGGGCAATTTCTCTGGTGCCATGAGTTGAAATCATCCGCGCATCAGGGTAGCGGCTGTGAAAGACAGGCACAGCACCAAGATGGTCTTGATGGCTATGGGAGATCAGGAGCAGGTGAGGATTATCCAGATAGTCCAAGGCGGGCAAAGGGTCGTAGCCTTTGGGTCGAGTCCCACAGTCTAAGAGTACTTCATAGGGACCAATCAGAATTTTGAAACAACTGGCACCAATGCTTCTAGCTGCTCCTAAAGGAGTAACAATTAAACGATCATAGGATTGAGAATCAACACTTGCAGATGGGATATCCGGAAACTGGTAATAATATACGTGGATATAGTTTCCCTTCAAACTCACTCGTGCTTGTTGCTGGGTTGAAGGGGAGAACGCTTCCCATTCCCATCTTGTTCGAGCTCGCTGTTTAGGCAAGTCTAATTGCCAATCGTTGACATCGGTTTTCTGTTTCAACGTGGCTAAGACTCTATTAATGGTTTCCGTCGGGGGAGCAGCTAGTGTGGATTTGGAGGGATAATGGTCATCTGATAGCCTGGTCAGAGCCTGCTGTAACAAGGTTGTTTGGGTTTGTTGAAATGTTGACTCATGTTTATACTTCCTAGACTCGACCGGTTTGTGGCTGCGGTTTTTCTTCCCTGGGCGGCTATTGGAATTGTGCTCTCCTTGGGGTAAAGCTCGATGTAAAATCAGGGTATCCCGTTGGCGCTTAGCAACTACTTCCCACAGTTCCCCAATCTTCATGTGCTTGTTAGAGCCTAAGACACTGATTTTCAGGGTTTTCTGTCCTGGTCTGGACACTTTGAGTTGTACAAACTGTCCCCGTTTGCCTAACTGCACTACTCGGCCAGCGATTAACCATTGCTCCTCCTGGACTGTCTCAGTCATCGCTTCTAGGTAGAGAGAGCCAATTACACCATCTGAGCTCGTATTGGGGGCGACTTGCCAGGAATGGATTCCAGTAGGAATATCATCAGTGGGCAAGGTTTTGATTTTGAATCGAATGCCATCCTGACTAAGGATATAGTTTACCTGAGCTACTGACTCGATGTTTCCAGTTAAGGTGCATTGGATGGTATTGGTCATCGCTTTAGTGGCATTAGCAGTTGACTGTTTGGGGATTTTTTGGATCAGTTGCCACTTTAATGGTAGACAAGGGAATGGGAAATGATCCCAAATTAGGTGCTTAGTTACTGATAAGGTTAAAGTTTACCATATCTGGTAAAGAATAGCAGATATCGCACTCACTGATTAGGCTCAAGGAGATGCTCGCCCGGTCGCCCCTAAGGGATGCTCCTTCGCAGCCGCTACGGGAAAGTAATAAGAATGGGATATTGCTTATCGCAATATCGCAATATCGCAATAAGCAATATCGCAATAATAATAGTAAGGCAAACCCTGGAATACATTGCCAATACTATCGGACAGTACTCTATATCAAATCCGTTTAATTGTCCATAGTAAAAATTACGATATTGTTAATCATCACTAATCCTCCAGACGTGATATAAAAACTTGATACTGATTACCTTTGATTTGGTGACCAGGATACTTTATGATTAGACTATTATTTATTTGGAGCAGAATAGTAGGTTATAGCTTAGCCAAACTATACTAAGCTATCAGCTAATTAGCTATTCATGATGAGTGTCAGATAACAGACCAAAAAGACCCAAGTAACGTCAGCATCACCCAGGAGTAAAAAAACTCTCCTCTCTAGAGGTTAGCTCTAACCTCTGGAGTATCAACGGTTGATCAACCGAATGATTGCCTTAATTTAGCTATCAGGTAATAGCTGAGTAATTGAAAATACGGTATTTTTAGTCAAAATCTAACACCAAACGATGAAAGCAATACTAACAGAAGACAATAGAGAGCAAACCTCATCAGAATTACTACCAATACTATTATTAGTAATTGCCTTACTTGCTTTATCTATAACAGCCATCTTAATCAGGTTTTCTCTTCAAGAAATAAGTGCTAATGCCACAGTATTCAATCGTCTTTGGATAGCTACTCTAGTCTTTGGTTTGTGGAATGGAGTAAACCAAGTACGAACTCAAACATCGAATCAGAAATATGACGCACAGTCAGGTTATAAAATTGGCGATATCCTACTTTTGGTAGGCGTAGCGATATCTCATCTGGGTGGTCGATTTCTATGGACTTGGTCTTTAACTAAGACTAGCGTTGCTAATGGTAATGTACTAGGAGCTTTAACACCATTTTTCGCTACTCTAGGAGGATGGTTATTATTTAAGCAGCGCTTTGACCGTAGATTCCTGATTGGTCTGGCACTTGCATTGTTAGGGGCAACTACTCTACAAATAGAGGATTTTATAAAGTCGCCCAATAACTTTATCGGTGATAGTGCTGCCTTAGCATCTTCTGTATTTTATGCAGTCAACTTTTTACTATTAGAACAACTACGAACCAAGTTTTCTGTAGAAGGAATACTGATTTGGCGCTGTGCTTTGGGAACACTTTTTATGATCCCAGTGGTTCTGATATTCAGCGATCAAATTTTCCCGATTTCTTGGTCAGGATGGTTAGCAGTGATTTCCCTAGCTGTTGTATGCGAAGCTGTGGGACATGGTTTAGTAGTATACAGTCTCAAGCACTTTTCTTCAGGCTTTGTTTCCTTAGTATTGCTTCTCGATCCACTAGTTGCTGCTATTCTGGCCTGGATTCTATTTTCAGAAAGCTTAAGTATTCTTAACTTACTAGGTTTTGCTGTGATTATAGAGGGAATATATCTAGCAAAAACTGGCAAAGGTGCTGATAAGCCAAGTATTAATGAACAAAACACCTAAGACCATTTTCCGTTATGGATGCTACAACTATTTAGTTGGTAATTGGGTTAGTCGGTAATTGGTAATTGGTATAGCAGTTCTCAATCCAGTGAGAACTGCTATAACATACTTACGTACTATAAATAAAGATTAGTTATCTTGAAGATAGACTTCTATGAGCATACCAAGCAGCACCCTGCAAAGCGGCCTGGTCATTAAGAATCACATAGATAGGAATAGACTTCAGCAAATCTACCATTTTATCCTTATTAATAAAATTTTCCATAAACAGAGGTTCACGCAGCTTATCGAGAATGCGAGGGGGAATTCCTCCACCAAGATAAACACCCCCAGTTGCGAAAAACTTAAGGGCAGCATTTCCCGCTTCAGATGCCAAAATTGAGACAAACATCTCTAAAGCTTGCACACAAAGGGGACATTTATTGGCCAGAGCTGCATTACTAATTGCTGCGGCTGGCTCTCCTTTGCTCATTTCTTCTGCTAACCATTCAGGGGTGTTGCCATGACCGCTATCCCGCAAATAATTATACATACGAACCAAGCCAGGACCTCCTAGAAGAATCTCGTAGCTAACCCGCTTGTATTCTTGCTCAACATAACGCATCAGTCCCACTTGAAGCTCATCTAAAGGACCAAAGTCAGTACTCCCACCTTCAGATGCGATCGCATGAACTCGACCTTCCACCTCAATGGTTGCTGCTTCTCCCAAGCCAGTACCAGGTGATACTACTGCTCGATTGCCCCCTGGTATTTTAGTGCCGACATTAAGAGTAACTAAGTCATCATCCTTTAGGGTTTCTATGCCATAAGCATTGGCTTCTACATCGTTGAGCAAGCTAACCGGAACACCGGTAACTGAAACTAATTTAGCCGCTTCTACTTTATCCCAAGGTAAATTAGTCAATTTACACACACCTTCCTGGATTGGACCAGGTAAGCCGAAACAAGCAATTTTAATGGGATGCTCACAGCTTTTAACGAAAGCCCCAACCAGATCTTCAAAACTGTGATAGTCTTTACACTTATAAGTGCTTTTTTGAACTATAGAGAAGTTCTCGTCAAATACCGCTAATCGGCAATTTGTTCCGCCTAAGTCACCTGCTAATATCATAAGTAATTCAAAATTCAAAATTCAAAATTCAAAAATGCTGTCAAACTCTTAACTTAATTATAGGTTAATCACCCTCTGCAAAATCAATTACTAAGGCTCGGCAATCCGGCTGATTGTGGATATCAACTGCTTCTGTTGTTAATTTTGAAAAGGGAACAGTATTAGTAATAATCGGTTCTAGATTAATCTTCTTTGTGCAAATCAGGTCTATGGCCTGACGAAAATGCTCTGGAGTATATCGATAGCTACCATAAATCTTGAGGGAACGATAATGAATTAAATTAGGATTGCCCCGAAACTCTGTTCCCGGAGGTGTTCCACCAAACCCAACTGCGGTACCGCCACACCTGAGCAGGGTTAATGCCTCTTCATAGGTTTCCCCAGAGCCAACGGCTTCAATAACCACATCAGCACCATAACCCTGGGTTTTAGCCATCACTATGTCTTTGAGAGACTCTCGGGTAACATTAACGGTAAGATCAGCACCCAAGGCTGATGCCTGTTCCAGAGAATCATCATGTTTGCCAGCTAGAATAATTTTGGTAGCACCTCTCAAGCGCGCTAGCTGAAGGAAGCTCAGTCCGACACCGCCATCACCAATAACTACCACACAATCGGACAAACCAATATTAGATAAGTCAATACCCTGAAGGATACAGGCTAGTGTTTCTGTAAAGGCAGCAAACTCGTAGGGAATTGATGAGGGCAGCTCAACGATTCCGCTAGCCAGGGAAGCCGGAACGCATACAAACTCAGCCATGCCACCGGGTTGTAACTTAGTTGGGTTGAGGCAATGGCCTAATGCTCCTCGCTGACAGTAAAAACACTCTCCACAGGGTTTTTCTGGGTTGACGGTAACGCGCATCCCTGGTTTGAGTTTAGTAACACCCTCCCCTACAGCAACAACATCTCCCGCCAGCATCCTACCAAAAATGACTGGAGGATTATGTTTGGCGTGTCCCACTAATACTGCCCGTGCGTGCATCGCACAAAAGAAACACTTCTGAACCTGTATCAAAACTTCCCCTGGGCTAGGTTCAGGTCGGTCTATTTTTTCTAAGCGAAAGTTCTCACGTCCTGGACCATACCAGACCGCAGCCTGCATGGTTGTCATAATATCTTGCTCCAATCTTGTTTACTGTGGGTGCATCTGATTAACGCTGTTTGACTCTGTGGTGCGTTACGGGCAGCAACCTAACTCTGGCTACCGAGAAAATTAGTGCTCCCGTAACACACCCTACGCAACTGTGGTGCGTTACGGGCAGCAACCTAACTCTGGCTACCGGGAAAATTAGGGCCGCCCTAACGCACCCTACGCAACTGTGGTGCGTTACGGGCAGCAACCTAACTCTGGCTACCGGGAAAATTAGAACCCCCCTAACGCACCCTACGCAACTGTGGTGCGTTAGGGGCAGCAACCTAACTCTGGCTACCGGGAAAATTAGAACCCCCCTAACGCACCCTACGCAACTACATGTTTAGGTTAGGTTTAGCCTAGCTATATTGAGCTAAAAACGTTTTCAGCCAAGGCTCAGTGATCTGTTCTAGTGAATTAAGGGTGACATCTGCGATCGCAAAACGTTCATCCTCTAGATTTTCTGGTGCTGGAACTGCAATACATGCCATGCTGGCAGCTTTGGCACTAATCACGCCACGAACCGAATCCTCTAAGGCAACACACTTTGTTGGTTCTATACCCAGACGACGGCTAGCGGTGAGATATACTGCTGGATGGGGTTTACCAAATTCCTCGGCTTCTGCTGATGTAATCACATCAAAGGCATCTTTTAAATCGAGCCGTTTGAGTACTGTATCAATTAGACCCATGGGAGATGACGTTGCTAGGGCTAGGGGTAAGTTTAATTCCCGACACAAGTTTACGGCTTCAATTGCACCTGGCATCGGTTGTCCCATTGTCATCAATAGCTCACTCATCCGAGCGATCATTGTTCGACATACCTCAGCTTGGCTCATACCAGTCCAAGGAAATCGAGCATACCAATACTTGACCACCTCATCGTTTCGCAAACCCATTGTTTGAGAAGACATACTCTCGTTCATGGGAATGCCAAGGTCATTGAAGACTTCGATTTCTACCTTAGACCAGAACGGTTCACTATCAATTAGTAAACCATCCATATCAAAGATCACAGCTACATCCTGCATCAGAATCTTCCTCAAGCGTCGAGATCTACAACAGTTCGGGTTCCAGGCTGTGGACTCCAATTAGTCAATTCTATAGGAAGCTTCTCAAGAGGGATAAACCGACCCAACAGTTGTTCAAAGAATGCCTCGTCGCCCTTGATGGATGCGATCGCAGCCGCAATGGTTTCGTCTGTAGCGCCAGCAAAAGACGTCACTACCGCTATCTCTCGCATAAATAACTCATGGGGAGAAATTGGTAAAGAAATCCCTTGTTTAGGAACACCATAGATACAGACTAAACCGCCCTTACGAACAAGATCCAGTGCTGTAGCCAGACCCCCTGGTGAACCGGAACATTCGACCACCACATGTGCCTGGTTTGGTTCTGGAACGTCGATCCGTTCAATTCCCAATTTGTTTAGCCAAGGGAGCGGCTCTTTGGTGATATCGTAAACTTTAATTTCTCCCTTGAAGTTGGGGGAATGATTTAGGAGGTAGGTAATTAGAGTTCCTGAAATCCCCCCCCCAATCACCAGGACGTTAGGGTGTGACGTAGCTAATAGATTAACAGCAGCTAGAATCCGTTTTACTCCCCTTACTGCACAACTTAAAGGCTCAATGAGCACTCCTAAAGATGGATTGGAGAATTCAAAAGGATGTAGGGAATTTATAGGAGCACAAATTTGATCAGCATACCCTCCATGTTCATTTACTCCAAGTTCTTTAAGATTGATGCAGTGACTAGTTAATCCCTCTAAACAATAACTACATTTTCCACAGGAAATCTCATTATTGAGGGCAAAATGACCGTTTTGATTAGGCAAGCTACAGACTACTTCATGACCAAGAATACACTCTTTATCTAAGCCTGCTGCGGTTAGTTGCTGGTCTGTTTTACAGACTCCCACAAATTCTACCTTAGCAATGACTTCATTATCTTGAGTTTTGCTAGGCTCAGTAAACTCGCGAATGTCTACTTGATTGGCTTTGGATAAAACTGCTGCTCTCATCAAATAGCTCCTGCGGTTTCAGCGGTTGGACATAATAGGATATCAAGCTTTTGTAGCACTTGATCTAAAACACCAATAGTGCAATCAATTTCTTCGTAGCTGATATCAAGATAAGGAGCAAATTTCAAAACGTTCAGGTCATATCCTCCGGTTTGGAGAATCATGCGCCAACTCTGATCTTTCCAAATAAAATCATTATCCTGAGCAATGCTTGCTGCTAGTTTGGCAGACCCTTTGTAAGGTGTACCTTTTTCATCAGCAAAAACCATGTTCAGTATAAGTCCCAGTCCATCTACGCTATAGACACAGGAATGACGGGCTTGGAGTTCTTTGAGTTTGGTCAAAAAGTACAAACCTTTTGCTGGTACTGATGTTTCGTAGTCTTGTGCCAGCATATAACGCCATGTTGCTAAAGCAGCAGCAGTTCCCAGAGGATGGTTAGCAAAGTTGCTATGGGCGTGTCCAGGAGTGAAAAAGTCTGGTGCTACTAGGTCTTCTCGTGCCCAGACTAAGCTAACTGGACTCAAACCATTGGTGAAGGATTTGCTCAACGTAATAATATCTGGGACAAACCCAAAATGTTCGAAGGCAAATAATTTACCAGTACGGTACATACCAACTTGAATTTCGTCATCAAAGACAAGAAGTCCGTGCTTTTGTCGTAACTCACTGATAAACCCTTTAAAGAAATCCCTGGGTGGGATGGTGTAGCCTCGTCCTTGACAAGGTTCTACAACTATCGCACCGACTTCTGAACTGGTCTCACTTGCGATGCCATAAAATTCGTTGGAGAATGCCTTCCGAATCATGCTCTCGCAGTATAAGTCACAGGTTTCTCGTTCTTTTTCATAGAAACACTGAGCGCAGTTAGCAAACGGAAACATAACTGCCCGTTCTGAGAACTCATTAAAGTACTGTCGATATCTATGACTACTCGAAAGGTTGAGAGTACCAAGAGAGCGACCATGATAACCACCCATCATCACAGCTACTTTATTCTTGCGGGTGTTCTTACGAATAATCTTTAGGGCATCTTCCACCACAAGTGCGCCGCCAACATTGAAAGAGACTCGGCCTTTGACACCGGTTCTTTCATACATCGCATCTACTACTTGTTTCGCGATTAATAATTTTTCACGATGTAGAAAGTCGCCATTGGCTTGAGGTAATGTATGGAGTTGTTTAGTAACCTCTGATTCAATCTCTGGATTTCGATAGCCGAAGTTACAACTTGAGTGCCACATTCCGGTATCGATATAGGATTTGCCCTCATCGTCGAAAACCAATCCCCCCTTACAACCAGTTACGATGATTGGTCGCTCTTGATAGTGAACCGTATCCCCCCAACACAGGTATTCCTGATCAATTTGGCGAAGAGTCTGGCTGTCGATTGTAGTTGATGAATCTAGTTTTTCTTTCTCTAAAACTGATATTTTTTCCAATTGTTCATGCAAGGGGTATTCGGTAGTATTTTCACACCACTCTTCAGCCATTGTTAACGGGAATTGATTAATCTCAGTCATTAAATCACTTTTTTATTGTTTTACCTATGCACAGGGTAAGCGCAATAATCAATAAAAATACAGTTTTACTAGTACTCTTTAAAATAATTACAAGAGTACTATAATTCCTGCATATTATAAGACTAATCTTTGATAATATCTTGGATCAGTCTTTAGTTAATTTTCCTTGCGCTTACCGGATTTTTATGCACCCAGAGCATCCTATCACAGGATAAGTAAATTATGGTTGTTTAAAATATAAATAAAATATTAAGCCCCACAAGAACAGCAACAACAGTTTACTGGCCAGGGTGCATCTCAATGCATGCAAAAATACGACCATTCAAGGCTAAAAAACTTCTACAGTTCCCTGAGTGATAGATTTATAACTTTGAGATGCACCCACTGGCCAGAACCATTTATCATATCTTATATATGTGATAATAAAAACTAATAATAAATGCTGTAAGTTCAGTTCAGTGGCTTTATCCTTTACGCCATAAAGCTTTTAGAGCGGTTTGCAATTGAGTCAGGTACAAATTCTTGAGGCGCGCACCTTCCGGTCCCACGGCAAAATTTGGGGGCTAAGGGGGCGAAATCTACTTAACTAGGAAAGGTTATATACCAAAGGGAACAGGGAACAGGGAACAGGGAGCATGTCACTTATGCAGAACATTTGTACGCTTATTTGGGTAATAGGTAATAGGTAATAGGTAATAGGTAATAGGTAATAGGGGGAGCATTTACTTATTTATATTTGTACATTATCTATAGCCCCCTCATGGGTAATTGCTTCCGCTAATGGGACATAGTACTAATGTTTCAGCAACGCAAGACCTGCTCCCCAGGGAACAGGGAACAGGGAACAGGGAACAGGAAGTAGGGAAAAGGGAACAAAAATTATCACAATTTCTACACGGATTGGTATAGTTATATAGCGGTTTTCAATTTCCTTAGGTACAGAGTTTCTGGTTTTAGGGCGCACGGAAACAATCCTGTGTACCTCTTAGCTATAATAAACGCTATATTTCCTATTACCTATTTGCTAAATAAGTAGGTGGGCTTAATTATCAGTAAAATAGCGATTGAGATTCAAAATGCTTAAAACCTCTTAAATGCGGAAGCGAAGCTTCCGGAGCGTAGCGTGGCCTACGGCCAATCGCCTTTTTGAATGCCCAAATCTGAGAGTGGGAGACCTGAGAAAGCGACTTGTTGCTACCTCAGTATATTCTCAAACATTTAACCAAAGATGCACCCTCTTTCCTATTGCCTTTGTTATTAGATTGACGGTAATTGCGCGCTGATATAGCTCTTTTAATTAGCCGATTTTTCAACAGCGATGCTCCGAAAGAGCCGCTACGGTAACGCATAAATTTAGCGATGCTCTGAAAGAGCCGCTAAAGTCAGGCTTTTTGGAAATTCATTCTAAACTTACCTCCCAAAAAATTTTTTTTCAAAACCATTGATAATCACTTTTTTTATCATTAAAGAAACACATTCAAAAGTATTTTGTTTACTCATGTATACATAATTTATTCCGAATCAATACAATAATGCTGATGATTATAATCCAAAGGAAAAACGTATTAAATAGACCTATCCAAAAAATAAATATATTTATGGTTTATTATTAAAATAATAACTAATTTTTATTAACATCAAAATGAGCTACACTTGTAATTATATCCATAAAAATCCTAAACAAACCAAACGATTGCGCTTGATTAAATCATCAACAACTCTCTCAACTGATAGAACAAACCAAGTTATTACATCGTCAACATCAAGAAAAAATTCAAAATCAAAAAGTCCGGCTAATTAAGCCTGGGGCAGGTGCTTCACAAAAATTATCAATTGAAGACCAAATAGGCTACTGGTTCCGTCGAATGTGAAGGAGAAAAGCCTTGCAGGTCATGAAATAGGGGCATGCTGGAGTTAATAGAAGCCTTTCCTGAATGGTGGTTGTATGATCGAAGTATTTTCCCACCCATGTCCTGGATGTGGGAGTGAGGATGTGTACCCTCACCACCGCTATAGCACTCTATACCATGGTTTCCGTACGATTTATCATTGTCGTAAACGAAAAAAATATCAAGCTCCTGTGCCTGAGCATCCTGAAACTGAGCATGAGGTCACCGACAGTGATATTAATGCCAATCATGGCTCAGCTTTCAATGCTTCTGGGGGACGTCGTAACGAGCGCCTTTCGGAGTAAAACCAACACCTATGGGTTCATCTCGCAAAAACCTTCAAAGAACCCTCGATGTCTACTGGTTAGTACACAACTGTGTAGGAGTTCATTTTACCACAAAGATTGTGCCTGCGGTGAAGTTAGGCATTTTGGAGGTGGGCATATCTTGGTCGCAGTTATTCACAATTCGATATGCTCTGTAAACAACTAATGTCAAAACTTTTCGCTTCTCACTCGGCGGAAGCAGTGCCCCAAGCCTTTGAGCGCGTTAATTCAACGGTTTAATTGACTTGGTGAATTTGAGCTCTGAAAACCAGTTACTGAGATACTTTCAGGTTTTTGGAGAGGTCTATTTATTAAGGGGGTATGGCAACCGGATTTGGTATAAGTTGAGGTGCCACCCGTGGCGAATATAATTCGGCTAGGTCAAGGGCACCTTCGGCATTCTTCCGTGTTCCCGTAGCGTGGCCT
This sequence comes from Moorena producens PAL-8-15-08-1, assembly GCF_001767235.1. GTDB lineage: Bacteria > Cyanobacteriota > Cyanobacteriia > Cyanobacteriales > Coleofasciculaceae > Moorena > Moorena producens_A. Next base: position 445,463 of record NZ_CP017599.1, on the reverse strand, counting down.
AGGGCCACGCTAGAAACCCCAACTTAAACCAATTAAGTTGGGGGAGTTCACGAATCTACTTGAACATGACCAGTACAAGAAGTAGAGGGTCCTATATATCTTCAATTAACCTGGTTAGATGGGGCATAAAGCCCCCGATGCAGATTCATTGAAGTAGCCAATAACAATAGCTTTGCCAAAGGCGGACTCAATCTTGGGTGAAAGTCAAGCAGACTTGAGTTAGCAACTCAGTGTAACCCATGACGGAAATTCGTATTACTTCTCAAGATCGATTAAAAACTTACCAATCTTTCTCGTTTTTCTTCTTCACCACAACAATTACTGGTTGAGCATTTTCTGCAACTTCACCACTCTGCTTCAATTCTTCAATGGCCCTAGCAATCCTCTTAAAAAGCCTACCCTCACCATATTGCAAATCTTTAATATCATCCTTCTTTGCCGACCCCATGTCTAGGATAATGGTGTTTTCTTTCTGAAGTGTACTCATGGACGTTCTCCTAACTAAATTTTAGCAAGCTTTGTCAAAAGTTGTATCATGCCCAGCTCTGCCCTTCTGAAAAACTTCAAAGTGATGTAATGAACAATCAATAAACTTTTGAAGAACTCAAACCTTTTTTGCCTTCAACATAGCCATTAACTGACCCATTACATCGAAGTTAAGGGTAGACCAGAAACCAAACTAAAATTTCATTAACTTAGACATACTCTTGGTATAGTTCTTTCCAAAATCCTTAATCCAACCATTTTTCTTCTTACGATTGGACTTCTCATGGCGATCCTTATAGATCTTACTTGCCTCATCGAAACGCTTTGCTTGTTTAAACACAGCCTTCTCAATAGGCTTTAAACCTGCTGCCTGCTTCTTTTTCTTCTTTTTCTTGCTCCTCTTACTTGAAGACCCAGACAAGAAATCAGGTGTGCCTCCAAAATCCTCTTCACTGCGTAGAATGACAGCGCTCTTAACTCCCTCACTATCAGCCATAACGTTTAGGTTCCTAGATTGATTTAACTACTACAGTTGATTCTATCGCATAAAACATCACTGATCAACAATTAAAGCTGATTTGTAAACAAAACCTCAACAAGCCAGTCGGCGAGTCATTAAATTGGCGATGCGGGCAAAGACCGACGCTACGCGAGCGCCACACTGGAGTCTTCTTCACCTCCCATTTGTGATCGGAGTGGATGACGCAATTGGCCATGGATTCTCAGCCCATACCCAAAGCGGTTGCCATTTACGGAAATAACCATAGACCCTTGGGTGAGGTTGAAAGTCATGGTGCAGCATGTTCAACTGGGATCCACTACGCTGCACATAGCAGATCCCGTTGATGATAGGAGCGCAAGTTTACCCTCCTCAGATGCCCAAATGCCTTCGGCAACGGTATAAGCGGTCGCAACACTCCCCATTCTACATCACTCATATCACTTGGATAGGGTTGGCGGTGATGATTGGAGATTTGAGGCAAACGACTCTTAGTTAGTGAGAGGGGGTGACATGAACCCTGAAAAGGTTACTCTATAAGGCTTTGATGCCAGTTCTCTTAGCAAAGATCAACTAGCAAATTGACCCTAGGAAGGATTTAATGGCAAGCTCAAACCCTTATAACGAAGTCCAAGGTCAGGCGAAAACACCATGTATCTTTCAGGTGCGACCCGTGGCGAATTTAATTCGCCAAGGTCAAGAGCACCGATTAAGTAACATATCGGCTGAACGCACTACCCAGTAATGATTTTAGCTGGCATCTCACCCCCTCAGCGTGAGTAGTGAAAGTGCATCATTTCATAGTAAGAATTCAGGTCAAGGGTTTTAACCTCTCCCACTGTTCAAAACTTCACCTCCCCTCGATTCATGTAATGCACCCATTGATCACACTACTTCTAGGATATAACGAGGCAAGAAAACATGCCCTAGGGGGGCGAAACCATACCCAGAATCAGCAACGCCTTTCTCCTTCACATTCGATGGAACCAGTACCCATCATGCAAACAATAGGAAAAACGACTGTATAGGCGGGAATTTCAGATCCACACTTATGAGTACTCTGTTATATTTTCTGAGGAAAGTCTTTACGCTTCAGAACTTTTGCTCCTGCAAGCAGTATTCTAGCACTGAGACCAATCAGTATAAAAATACCAATCCATTCCAGATATGGAAGATGGGGAATTTGTTGAAAAAACTCTTCAGCCAGTTGAGTATGAATAGGTTCAATCGCTTTAAAATAATGTTGATAAAGGAAACTATAAACTGCCACTGGTTCAGTTATTAGGAGTAAATAGGCGAGAGATTGGAAACCTACTACCAGCAACAGTGCAAAAATATTACTGGTTAACTCAAATGCGAGGGTTCGTTGTCGCAACTCAGGTAAAATCAGGTTATTGTACTCGCTAATAGTATCAAAGAACTGGTTAATCGAATTTCTAATACTTTTTGGCTCTAAACTTTGTTTGAGAGAACGTTTATCTGCCTGGCGATTATATTTTTTAGATGTCTTGAAGAAATCAAATTCAGGTAATAGGTACTGCAGTGTACCATCTAGAGTTAAAAAAGATCGACTCATTTTGAGAAAAGTCCAATTATTTGGAATACGATATTTGGTCAGCACTTTAGATAAGTCAGCCGTTGCCGCACCAAAAGACTTTTCTTTAAACTCTACCCCTTTAAGTTGCGCTTTGGTGGACCAACTCTCTAGAGCACGCGACATCTCTGCCTTGACTGTAGGTACATTAACTCTGGGAATCTCAACACCCAACCCCATGATGTAATTAGACGCTTTGCTAAAATCTCCATATGTCAATGCATTCGTATACTCATTATAAGTCACCCTCAATTTCCTATCCAGGGTTCCCACGCTACCCATGTCAATGAATACGACTTTGCTCCGACGCAAGAAAATAATATTGCCTGGATGTAGATCTCCATGGTACAAGTTATCTTCAAATACTTGTCGAAGTAATGAAAGAAATATCTTTTCACCTACTTTTTCAGCATCAAAGTCATTTTCATCCTCCCATTGAGAGGCTCTGACGGGATCCCTATTCGATACTTTAATATAATCAGAGGCAAGAACCCCATCGATATATTCCATAACTAAAACTCGACGTTTAGAATATTTGGTATAAATCTTTGGAACATATATTTTATGCTGCTTTAGGGTTTTTCTCATATTACGAGTATTAGATGCTTCATAGCGATAATCTAATTCCTCATTAAATATTTTATCTAACTCCGATACTGCTTCATCTAAACGTAGGTAACTCAGAATATTAAAAGAAATTAACAGGTTGACAACGACTTTAATTAAATCCAAATCTCGCTTGAATGCTTCGGCTAAATTTGGACGTTGAATTTTAACGATTACCGGTTTTCTTTTACTTCGCAACGTTGCTCTATGAACCTGACCAATTGATGCAGCTGCCAAAGGAGTCTCATCAAAATCTTGAAATATTTTTTCCATGGGTGCTCCTAGCTCTGACTCAATTGTTGATCTAACTAAAGCCATAGGGAATCCAATCGCTTCATACTGAAGACGTATTAACTGCTCACAAATCTCATCTGGTAAAATATCGGTTCGCAATGCTAACAACTGACCCGTTTTTACCCAGAAGCCTCCCAAATCTTCAAATATCTGACGTAGCTCGTTCGCATTCTTTTGTATATCTGGCTTATTTGTAATTCGGCGACGTTGTATACCTAAAAAGTAAATAATAAATCGTCGGATAATGTAGAGAGTAGAAAAACGACGATCTTCCAAATTTTCAGCTATTTTAACGTTCTTTCGTTGTTTGTTATCAATAATAGGAGTAGGGATATCTTCTTTCTTGATCATATTATAAGCAGCCAAAAATAAATTTTAATAATAATCATTGATATCTCGTAGTTATCCTATCATGAAATCCTGAATGTAGTCTTATCAAAAACTAGCTAGTTTTAGGCAGTCCACGATAGTTTCGCTACTGAAACTGTTACTTTTTAAAAAGTACTGCAGTGCAGGTTGTGGGATGAGTTTGTGGTATTAGCAGACATAAGTAGAGAAACAGATCAACATCAAAATCATAAATGTTGAATCGATCAACAAAACTTTACATATTTTCATGAATTAACCCTATAAAGTCCTATTTTACTTTCACTAAATTAGTTTTGTAAAGCAATGTACATAGGTAATTTATTGAGACATATATGATTGAAACGAATGTTATATAATGGTGTTTTTCCAAAATCTTTCACGTCACAGATATTTTTATTAGCTGTAATCTTAAATAAGTGATTAAATAGCTATAAATCTGAATAATGAATAACTATTAACCCTACGTCTGAACGGCAAATGTCCAAGCCACAAAATAATTTAATTTGATGAGATCCTTGGCTCCATAATAGTTAATTTTTTAAAGTACAAATAGTTTAACTATCGGCAGTATGCCACGCTTCGCTAACGGTAATAAATTTCGGGCTTCAAATTGATTTTTTTTTTGATTGAGTTGCCTTTTCAATTGATAAATTACTTTTTGAATATTTTTTTTATCTTATTAACCGGTTTATCAAAGTTAGATATCGTTCTATTTTTTTAATATTTAACCGTTTCAATAAATTTCCCATACTGATCACACTCTTATCCATTACATACTCCAACTAACAAGATACAAATAAAAAGGTACTGAGAGATAGATAATCTTTTTTTTTAACGCTTCCAAAATATATTTTTGGATTTTTGGAAAACTTATAAAAATCATACTTAACGAGTATGATTTTTATAGCTTTGATGATTTTATCATATTGAAAAAATTTTTTGACACTTTTTTTTGACATTCAACACTTCTGCATCAAAATAATTACCAAACACATGATAATATCCTGAGGGGGTGACATGCAAGCTAAAATTCCAGGGTAACCGCGGCTATTTTGTATAAATTGTACTTGACGAAACACAGGTTGGCACCAAAGTTGGCTTTGGTTCAATTCAGACTCGACAATCTCTCCAGAATCCAGGAAATTGGATAGAGATTAAATTAGTCTGTTCACATGCTCTCAGCCCTGATGTTCCTTGGCTTTGGTGCTCCCACCCCATCGCCCCTTTCAACAAAGGATGAAACAGCTCATTCATAGCGTGATTAATCAGTTTGAGGCATTGGATGACCGGAGAGTCAAACGGGAACCCAAGCATAAACTTGTAGATATTGTGACCATCACCATCTTGGCTTCTGTCTGGGGCAGATAATATGGTAGCCATTGAAACCTATGGCAAAGTGAAACAGCAATGGTTAGAGACGTTTTTGGAATTGCCCCATAGTATTCCATCTCACAATACCTTTTCGGGAGTCTTGGCATTGATTGACCCAACTCAGTTGCATGAATGCTTCAATAGTTGGGTGGAGCAGTAACCCACCCAGCTAGAGATTAAGCTGATCAATATTGATGGGTTTAACTGCTCGGGGTTTCTACGATCGCGAAAACCAATCTCATTGGCTTACACACGGTGAGTGCCTGGGCGAGTGAACATCATCTGGTGTTAGCTCAACAACGGGTTCTTGAGCAAGTCCAATGAGATCACAGCCATTCCCGTGCTATGGAAGGGCAAGACCAGTGTCGTGATGGTGATACGAAGTTCTCCCTTACCCTGCCAATAATAATACCTAATGTGCCAACTCTTCATGACGCTTTCATGAGCCTAAGAAGGGATAAAGGTATGATTGAAAACTGTCCTAGGTTTTTGATACCCAGTTGACAAATTTAAATGGGATTACCCTGCTATCCTTAGGGTAGGCAGCAGTCTGAAATAATCCGGGAAATGTCTGAAGCAACCCGCTCCCAACCATAATACTTATCACCCAGATGGCGTCCGTATCGACCCATTTTTTCAGCTAACTCTTTATTGTCCAATAAAGAGTTAATTGCTTCTGCAAAGGCATCGGGATTCTCATAGTCACTGATCAAGAGACCGTTCATATCTGGGATGACTACTTCTGCGTTTCCTCCTCGCATTGTGGTAACCATAGGAAGACCTGTTGCCATTGCTTCATAATGAACTCGTGCTAAAGGTTCTTGCCATTGAGATGCACAAACAAAGATATCACCCATGAGGAAGTACTTCTGGACATTTGCCGGTGGAATAAAGCCAGTCAAATAAATTGAGTCTTCATAGGTTTTTGCTTGTTCTTTCAGTTGACGAACATATTTATTTTCCTCGTTATGGCCGTACCATTTGCTACCCACTATAAAAAGAAATGTTGATGGATGTTGTTCTAGAATTTGGGGTAGGGCAGAAATTAGGATATGAGGTCCTTTCTTAATACTTAATCGACCTACATAGACAACGATTTTGCGATCGGTCAATCCGTGAGAACTTAGCAATTCTTGGCGACGTCTAGATCCTTCCGGTGACCATCGGGACTGAAACTGTTCTAAGTCAACTCCTGCATATACCGGGTTAAGTTTATGTCGGTAGTCAGGGAAGAGATCGGCAATTCCATCAGCAATAAATTTGCTGACTGTTATGACTCCTCTGACCTTCTCTAGACAAGTCTCAGCAACCTCAGGTTTAATCTTCTCCTCATGAAACATTTCATTGTGCATGCTCAGGAGAAACTGACTACTAGGGCTAGCAGCAGCAATAGAGGGTAAGTATTTAGGGCGATTGTAAAGAATGACTAAATCGAATTTTTCCTCAGCTACAAATTTAGCAGCTGCTTGGTAGTAAGCATCACTATCACCTGTGGGGAAGCGCTGGTAGCTGACTCCATTCAGGACATGTTGATTGGGCAAATCTGAATCAGTGACAGAAAAAACACTAACGTCATGAAACTTGCTTAGATAAGGTAGTATTCCGTCAATATAAGTCTGGATTGCACCTCCTCGAATACATGGAACAGGAAGCTTCTCAGTGCAGATTAAGAGGATCCTCACTACTTTGACCTCATAACTTCTTAAATTTGATTACTTTTCTCTGACGACATGATTACTCAGCTATTTGCTGTCCTTAATGTAGGGGCGTTGCAAACCTGGTTTTCAGTTCGCTGAGAGTGGTAGCGTGGGTTTTACCTTGGACACAACGAGTTATTCACCAAACTTAGTGGTGACTGCTGATAGCAGGACGCAATCTGCAACCTGATTTTGGTTTTTTTCGAACACCCAAACCTTGAGATCAACCCATGCTTATTAATCCATATAAAGTGTGTTTAATTTTTTTGACACACTGTATATGGATTTTATTGCCAAGATTGCTCAATGTTATTGTGCCTTCAATGATTTTATAGTTATTGTGCCCCCAATGATTTTATATGAAATGTAAGAATTTAGGTGAGGGTGGTTGACAAAATATTGAAATCCGGTGTGGTAGCGGCATGAGCGAACAACTGAAACCCGAAAAACTAGCTCCCCCCCAACTCAAGCCACTGACAACAGAGCAGTTGGTGGTCGTGATACTGCAGCAAAAGCTGATCGACCAACTGTTGAAGGAATTAGCCGAACTCAAGCTCACACTTAAACCCAACACCTAAATTACCTCAGAACCGTCATAGCGCGGACTTAATAGACCTCTCCAAAAACTTGAAACTATCTCAGTAACTGCTTTTCAGCGCTCAAATTGACCAAGTAAATTTCACCTGAGGGGGTGACATTTGCCCTGAAAAGCTTACTATATAAGGCTTTGATGCCAATTATCTTAGCAAAGATAAACTGGCAAATTCACCCTACGAATGATTTTCTAGAAGCTCAAACCCTTATAACTACCTCCAAGCTCAGGCCAAAACAGTATGTATATTCTAGGTGCGCACCTGTAGCGAATTTAATTCGCCTGGGTCAGGGGCACCGATTAAGTAACATATCGGCTTAAAGTACTCCCAGTAAGGATTTTAGCTGGCATTTTACCCCCTCAGGTCTCCTCTAGAAGGAGAAAGAACATTTGCTATCGTAGGAGATGCAAGTTCAATTGAAGAGGCGACAGACATTGATTATTTTATCACTAACGCCTAATGTGAATTAGACACAAGAGAAAGGAGGCTCGAAGATGGAAATGTCACTGACCACCCGGAAACCTCCTATGAACAGTATAGACTTTCCAACGCTGATAACCACCATTTTTGTTCTGGTGGATTACTGGTATCAACAAAAAATTCAACCCCTCTTACTGCTGAAAGCAGGAGCAAAAGCGCGTTTGAGCGATTCAGATTCAGAGGTGGAAATCCATACCGTTCCTGGTAGTCATATATCTAATGATGAGAGCTAATTTGTCAAGTAAATATTAATAAGCTTGAAAGCCTTACTATGATTGTCTTTTGGGTATTAAATAGTTCAATTGTTCTAGTTTAGAGCAAACCTTATCCTACAAGGTTTAGTGCGAGTTGACAAATCAGCTCTTAGGCTCCAGCATCACCAACTTTGCCCTTGATGTTTGGGTTGATCACCATAGTGGTTCGGTTACTCAGTTATCCTTTCTGATTTTGTTTAGTACCCTCCCCTGTTCCGTTGCTGCATCGCTATATACTAAGCAGATTTAGCCAGTAAAGGTTCTACGGTCTGGGAGGATTCACCGACCTGCTCTAAAATCTCAATCAATTCCCGTTCAAAGGTGACCAAAGCACGATTGGTTTTCCCACCAATATAAAAGCGATCGCCTTTTTGTAATGCCCAAATCTGAGAGTGGGAGACATAACTCATCAGTACCCCTAACATCAGTAAGCCAAAGCCAGTGTATACAAAGGGAATACCGGGGTCAGCTTTAATTTGTAAGCCAGTGCTGCCGATGACATCTTTAATTTTAAGTATCACCCCATTGACCTTAATCCCCATACCAGGACGAACGGTGGAAACGAGATTACCCGTTCCATCATAGACAAACAGGGTTCCCTGCAAATCCCTCGCTAAAAGGGATACCCCTTCACTTAAATCAGGTTTTGTGGGAACCCAAGTTCCCCAAATCCGTCCCTCACCATTAGTGGGAAGTTGTGCCATGGGAAGCTGGAAAATTGGACTATTATTCAACTGCACCTGAACCCCAGCAATCCCCCAATCGGTTTGGTAAAAGGTGACACCTCGATATTTTAGGGGCTTATTCACATAAATAGTCTCTTGGTCAACGTCCTCACCTTGACTATCCAAAACTGACAGATTGGAGTAAAATTGGTCAATATCCCCTGACGGAGTGTAATCAATCCAGAAGCGATTCACCCGTACTGACAAATCTTTGGGGATTTGGGGCCAAGCAAACGGACCGGCATCAATAATGTTTCTAACTTGGAATGTATTGCCACTGGTAACCATTTCCTGAGCCGTAAATCCTGTCATTGAGCCCCAAATTGACCCTCCCAGGATAATCAACATACTGCCATGAACTACAATTGGACCAATCCGTCCGATAATTCCTTTACGGGCGTACATAGTATCCCCCTCTTGGAATACCTTGTAACGACGCTTCTCTAACAACTCCGTGAGGGAAGTAAAAGACCCCTTGTCCAACTCTACACTCAAAGCAAGTTTCCCAAACTGGCGGGGTTGTTTGTAAAACTTCCAATTCCGGGCTGCTTTTAAAGCCGGAAATTGACGAGTGAAGGTACAAGCGGTCAGACTACTACCAAATAACACTAATAAGGACAAAAACCACCAAGTCCGGTAGACATGATCTAACCCTAGGAGCAACAACACCTTCCAGCTGAGGAAACCAAACAAGGCTGGGTCTTCAGGATAATTGGCTTGGTAAAACGCCAGAGATTCCCCCTGTTCGATAACTGTACCGCTGATGCTAAATAATGCGATCGCAAGCAGCAAGATAATCGCTAACCGTAAGTTAGCCAGCACTGATACTAAGCGACGCCACCACCTACTGTTACTAGTCAATGATGAGTTATCTGATGAGTTATCTGATGAATTTTCTGATGAGTTATCTGATGAGTTTTCTAAAGTCATATCCAGTCTAGTTAATTACTTGCTTTCTTAATAAGATGAGCAGATTTAGGAAAAGAATCTCAGTAGCATTCAGCGGTCAGCGGTCAGCTTAAAATAAACCCAGCGTAGCCTGCGCAAACAATAGAATTTAATAGTTCGAGATTAATGATAATTGAAAGTCACCAGAAAAGTCCATTGCGCTAATCGCTGATAGCTGATAGCTGATAGCTGAACGCGCACGCGTGCGCGTAGCGCATTAGCTGAGATAGCGTTTGTTAGCCTAATGAGGTACACAGGATTTTTACCGTGTTCCCAGATCCGCTGTTCCCTGTTCCCTAAAACCAGGAACTCTGTACCTCACCAAATTTAAAACCGCTATAGCTGATAGCTGATAGCTTACGACGCACTCAGCACTAAGTACTCACTCAAAAAATTCCCACAGGAATCCGAGACAACAAAGAAAACACACCAAATGCCACCAATAGCGCACCACTTACTGGTGTAATCCAACTCGACCACTGTCGCAATTCTAATAATCGTTTAATTGAAGCAGTAAACGTACCTGCCAAGATCAAGGGTGCCACATAACCAGCTGTATAAGACAACAGCAAGGCACCACCTAACACTAAATCTTGAGTTGATACAACCCAAGCCAGTAACGTTGCTAATACCGGTGTACTGCAAGGTGAAGCGACTAAACCGAAGGTCAAACCAATCAGATAAGAGCGTAACCCTTTCGGCCATTCCTGGGAAATCCAATCCATACCACCCCAAGATGGAAACTGTAGCGGTAGTGCTTCTAGTAAATTCAACCCCATAATAATGGCGATTAGGCTGACAATAATCGGTAAGCCAACACCGATTTGACCATAGACTCGCCCAATAGATGCTGCGATAATTCCTAATGCCGCTAAGGTTGTGGCTAAGCCTAAGGCAAACCATACCGATTGGGTAGCAGCTTGCAGGCGTCCTTGATTTTCATAACCACCGATGTAGCCCATTGTGATGGGTAGCATTGATAGCATACAGGGGGTTAGGCTAGTCAGCAACCCAGCCGCAAAGATGATGGCGATGCTGACTAGGCTCAGGTGAGTCAGTTGGCTGTCAACCAGGTTATTAGCAAATTGTTGGAGTTGATAGAGTTGAGTCGAGAATGTGTCAAGCATAGGGAATCTAAACACCCAGTTTGCTTGAATTTTAGCGTATTTAAGTCCTAACGTAGAGTGGCCAAATTCCAGGGATATATAGCGGTTCTCATATTAATGAGGCGGTGTGACAAGGCGCGAGGTTCCCAACTCCTAGGTCGCCGCTCCGCGAACGCCTAGGGAACGCGCACCAAGAGAGTAGACAGGATTTTTTTCTGTTGCCTGTTGCCTGTTGCCTGTTGCCTGTTGCCTGTTGCCTGTTGCCTAAAATCCACAACTTGTATACCTCACCTATTTGAGAAATACTATAGTAAGGCACGATAATAATAAGTCGGCAAACTTTTTTAAGGGGATAGACTATGTTCACTAAACGTGACCTTCCCTCAGAGCAGGAACTACTAAATATGGCGAGACAGTACCCTGAGCTAGATATAGCATCAGTGTTTACTTGTCTGTCGTTCCTGAAAACTACCACTGAAATCTACGAAGCGATTGACACTCATATGGGTCGCTACGAGTTATCAATCGGTAAGTTTACTGTACTCATGTTATTACACAAAGCGGGTTCGTTAGGCTTGACTCCTTCCGAATGTGCTCAACAGGCTGGTGTTACTCGTGGGACAATCACAGGTCTGCTCGATGGTCTCGAACGTCAAGGGTTAGTTAAACGCCAGCCCCACCCAGATGACCGACGGATGCTGATGGTTCAGCTGACTCCAAACGGTTGGCAGTTCTTGAAGCAAATGCTTCCCGACCACTTTAATCGGGTGACAGGTTTGATGGCTCACCTGACTGGCGCAGAAAAGAAAACCTTCGTTAAACTTTTAGCAAAGTTGCGAGCGGGAACCCCTGCTATGCAATCTGCTGAATTTCAGCTGACCCAGTAATGAGGGATTGCTCAAAAAATCTGTTAGCGGTGCTCGTAATTGTATTTCCCTTATGATAAATTAAATAGTAAGGAGCCATATAATATGGCACACAATAGATAGTTATGGCTCATATAACCGACAGAAGTTGATTTAACCGGAGAAGTCATGGAGCCAAAGATTGGGATAAAAGATCAGGGATTATCAAAGCCCCTCAGCCGTTGGGTGATTGTACTGGCTGGTGTTGGGATTCTGGCAACTGTGGCCGCTAGCCGATACAGTTTGGAAATGGTCCGTGAGCGCCCGCCAGAACCAGTGCCATCCCCCATTACAACCCCAGCTATCCGAGCTGTAACTGCTCTAGGACGTCTCGAACCTGAGGGGGAAGTTATTCAATTAGCTGCTCCAACGACTTTTCAAGCACCAAGGGTGGCTCAGTTGCTGGTTAAGGAAGGGGATAAAGTAGGTGCCAATCAATTAATTGCCATCATGGAAAATCGCGATCGCTTACAAGCGGATTTAGAACGGGCGAAAGCGGAGGTTAAAGTAAGCCGTGCGAACTTGGAGAAAGTCAAAGCCGGTGCTAAAAGTGGAACCATTGCTGCTCAGGACGCTAAGATTAAACGACTAGAGGCAGAGTATCGGGGGCAGAAGGAGGCGCTACAAACTCGCATTGACCGTTTACAGACTCAGCTGCAAGAAACACAACAAGAGAAAGATGCCACAGTCAGGCGATTAGAGGCTCAGTTAAGGAATGTGCAAGCAGATTTTCAGCGCTATGACCAGTTAGAACGAGACGGTGCGATCGCAATTTCCGAATTGGACAGCCGCCGCCTAAACGTAGAAACTGCCCAAGAGAGCGTCAGTGAAGCCATAGCCAACCGCACCCAAACTATAAGCACCCTCAGGGAACAACTCAAAGAAGCTATTGTCAACCGCAACCAGACCCTAGCTGTGGTAGAAGCACAGATTAACGAAGCTAAAGCTACCCTCGAAGAGATAAAAGAAGTACGTCTAGTAGATATTAGACAAGCTGAAGCGGAGCTAGAAATGGCTATGGCACAAGTCAAGCAAGCCGAAGCAGAATTAAAATTTGCTTACGTCCATTCTCCACTAGATAGTCAAATTTTGAAAATTAACACTTATCCAGGAGAAACCGTAGATCAAGAAAAGGGAATTGTTGAACTAGGGCAAACTGACCAAATGATGGTTGTTGCTGAAGTCTACGAAAGTGATATTGGTAAAGTCAAGCTAGGACAGAAAGTAACTATTATTAGTGAAAGCAAGGCATTTGAAGGTAAGCTCAATGGCAGTGTAGTTAGAATTGGGCAACAAATTGACAAACAGGATGTTCTTGACACTGATCCAGCCGCTGACGTAGATGCCAGAGTTGTCGAAGTAGATATTCGTCTCAATCCAGAAGACAGCAAAACAGTTGCTGATTTAACTAACTCCCAAGTCATCGTAAAAATAGTTATTAGTAATTAGTCAATCGCTTTGCTCCAATTAAAAATTATCAATTCAAAATTAAAAACTAACCTATAAATTAATTCGTGGGCTTGTATCCGGTGGAAACACTTACAAAGTATAAGGCTATTCATTTTTAATTTTTAATTTTGAATTCAAAAATGGTCATTAAATAGTAACTATTAATCATGAAAATACCTTTAGCATGGTTACAATTGACCCATGAAAAAATGCGTTTGCTGGTGGCACTGGCAGGAATTGCTTTTGCCGATATTTTAATGTTTATGCAAATGGGTTTTCGGGATGCTTTGTTTGAAAGTAATGTGAGACTACATAATAGCTTACAGGGTGACATTTTTTTGATTAGTCCCCAGTCGCAATCAATACTCGCTCTGAAAAGTTTTCCTAGTCGCAGGTTGTATCAAAGTATTGCATTTGATGGGGTCAAATCAATTAGTGGGATATATATGGACTATGGCCTCTGGAAAAATCCTCAAACCCGTGAAACTCGTAGTGTGCTTGTGATTGGGTTTAATCCTACTGACAACGTCTTCAATTTATCTGGAGTAACCAGCAATCTGGATATAATTAAAATGCCAGATGTCGTTTTGTTCGATGACAGCTCCAGACCTGAATATGGACCTATTGCGGAAGAGTTTAATCAGGGCAAAGAGATAACGACTGAAGTGAAACAACGTCGCATTCGAGTAGGGGGCTTATTCACCCTAGGGGCTTCCTTTGCAGCCGATGGAAATGTGATCACGAGTGATTTAAACTTTTTCCGCCTTTTCCCTGACCGCCATAGAGGACTGATTGATATCGGTTTGATTGAATTAGAACCAGGGTTAGATTTGGAGCTAGTTGTCGAGAAGATGAGACGCGAACTTTCCAAGGATGTTAGAGTTTTATCCAAGGAAGAGTTTGTTAATTGGGAGACAGCTTACTGGCAAAGCAGTACATCCATTGGCTTTATTTTTACCCTCGGTAGCGCTATGGGATTTATCGTGGGTACAGTGATTGTTTATCAAATTCTATATACTGATGTCGCGGATCATTTGCCTGAGTATGCTACCCTAAAAGCCATGGGTTATAAAACCACCTACCTATTGATTGTTGTTTTTCAAGAAGCTCTGATTCTGGCAATTTTAGGTTATTTTCCCGGATATGGACTGGCATTAGGGTTGTATAGTTTAACGAAAAATGCTACCAGTTTACCCATAGCTATGAGTCTAGCTAGGGCAGTGACAGTGTTGATTCTGACGGTTATCATGTGTTCTATTTCCGGTGCGATCGCGATCGGGAAACTCCAAGCAGCTGATCCCGCTGATATTTTTTAAACGTAAGCTATCAGCTATCAGCTATCAGCTATCAGCTATCAACTATCAACTTATGCGCCATGGGCAATGGCCAAATTCCCAGACTTTCAATTCTCATTAATCCCGAACTATTAAATTCTCCCATTCGAGGTTTATTTTAAGTATTAGGCTGACAGCTGACAGCTGACGGCTGAATACTCACCCTAAAACTATAATCAATAACCAATAACTAGGTAGAAACGAAAAGTGTCATGGTGGACGAAGCAGTTGTCTCCATTAAGCATCTCAACCATTACTTTGGTAAGGGTTCCCTAAGAAAACAGGTTTTGTTTGATATTGACCTAGACATCCACCAAGGAGAAATTGTGTTGATGACTGGTCCTTCTGGATCGGGTAAGACCACATTACTAACCCTAATCGGAGGATTGCGATCGCCTCAATCTGGTAGTCTCAAAATCCTAGGACAGCAACTCCTCGGAGCCAATAAACGTCATTTTATAGCAGTGCGGCGTCATATTGGCTATATTTTCCAGGCTCATAACTTACTCAAAAGTTTAACGGCTCGCCAAAATGTCCAAATGTCAGCAGAACTACATCCAGAACTTTCTACTAAAGATGCTATTACTAAATCAGTAGCTATATTGGAAGCAGTGGGGTTAGGTCAGTGGATCAATTACTACCCAGATAAACTTTCTGGAGGACAAAAACAACGAGTCGCGATCGCTCGTGCTTTAGTGGGTAATCCCAAGATAGTCTTAGCAGATGAACCAACAGCAGCCCTAGACAGTAAATCCGGTCGTGAAGTGGTGGATTTAATGCAGCAGTTAGCTAAAGAACAGGGCTGTACAATTTTACTCGTTACTCACGACAATCGAATTCTCGATATTGCTGACCGGATTGTTAATATGGAAGATGGGCGTCTTAATGGTATCAAAGCAGTTAATTAAGCTGTTAAGCATTTAGATTGGGATATCTAAAATTAGTCAAAGGGAACAGGGAATAGGGAACAGGGAACAGGTAATAACCAATTTAAATCCACATCAGCTTAAAAGAAACAGCTGACAAATAGAAACTATAAAATTGTTAATAGAAAATATCAAATAGCAATTAACAATTTTATAATGACTAAATTTAATTTAGTTGTTAATTTACTACTCTAGCCATCCGTGTAGGAATTGTGAGAATTTTTCTTTCCTGTTCCCTGTTCCCAGATCCGCTGTTCCCTACTCCCTACTCCCTACTCCCTACTCCCTTTGCTATATTAGCTGGACTAACTTTAGCACGATGCAGCAACTTATCACCAATGCGGTAACCAGTGTAACGTACCCTAACCGTATCACCTGGTTGAGCAGTGCCTGACATGAGTTGGTGTTGTTGTGGATCGTAAGGGAGTTCTTCACCCACAGATGCGATCGCATCCACACCCCATTTTTGTACCAACTGTTCCACTGGCTTTACCAGGGGCAATAATCTCACTGCTGGTAACTGCTGATTCTGTTGTGCCGCATAAGCAGCAGTGGGCCATTGCACTAGCCAGGATTCTAGCACTTGTAAACTAGATAGCTGAAACTCCTGCATTAAAGTCTCGCGCTGCTGTTCCAACTGCTGTTCTAGACGCTGGTACTCCTGCTTTAATGTTGAGTCTTCCTCCTGTAACGTAGAAACAGAATCTGGCAAAAACATAACCAGTAACTGATTCACCGACACCTGCAACGCTTTAGCAAGTTTCAGCAGCGTTTTTACCTGCATCTGCGACACCTGACCTTTCCGCAAACGCCTCAGTTGCAACTCCGAAACATCAGCTCTGAGACTGAGTTGCCTAAAACTAGGAATACCTACTTGTGCCATAAGTTGTCGCAACTGTTCACTGTAATTGGGATAGGAAGACTCGGTCATTTCCAGGCTGACGTATCAAGGATAAAGGATAACAGGAGAAGATTTAGAAATCTGATCAACTCCAATAGAGTAATCATCATATCCCTGATTGTGATTATTGGTAAGTGCAATCAGCTATCAGCCTTTGGCCACGGCTGATAGCTGATTGCTGATAGCTGACTGCTGACTGCTGACTGCTGACTGCTGATTGCTGACTGCTTACCAAATTAGATATTTGCTCAAAGTGCATTTACCCAGAAATCAGCGGTTACAATCTCACCATTACGCTTAAATTGACCCCACACTTTATATGTGCCTTTTTCAGGAAATTGGGTAGCAAAACGTATCGGTTCAGTAGTTTTACCTGGAAGTGCGTGAGCATGAATGTAATCAGATGCTGTTATAGATGCTGATTTTTTAACAATTACTAAATGACCAGCTTCTCCCAAATAAGATTGTAAATCAGTAACCGGATTATTATTGGCAGCATTCTTTAAGTTAAAGCTAATCATCACTTCCTCATTAGCCTGAACTTTGGGTTTATCAAAACTCAGCTCAACCTTAGTATTGCCAAATACTTTGACATTTTTGATTTCTATATCACTTAGAGATGAACTAGTTCCTGGTGCTTTTACTTTTACTACAGAAACTCGCTCTGGCTTTCCAGTTGGTTTGTAATCGCTAAAAAGAGTATAATTACCAGGTTTAGGAAAATTAGCTTCAACTTCAAACCTTCCATTACCTTTGTAATCAGGATGAATATGATCGTAAAAATTAAGATCATCACTGACTACAATTAAATGCATTAATTTTTCTTGAAAAACTTCAAACTTAGGAACAGCATTTCCCTCCGAGTCTTGAATATCAATTACCAAATTATTGGGTTTATCTAAAGTAATGGTTGAGGGAGTCGTGAGTATAGCTTTAGTCTTTACTGATGGTTTATTTCCGTGACCATGGCTACCATGGTGATGACCATGCTCATTGTGATTATGGTGACCATGGTGTTTATCTCCCTCAACAGATGCATCTCCAGATTGCACTGGTGTTGAACAACTTTGAGCCAGAAATAAAGTAGAAGTAACTAGTAATGCACTAACCAAACGATTCATTATGTATTTACCCAAAATATTGATTCAAGATTTATTGTTTAAAGGAAAAGCGACCGTTGATTTTTTCCCCGTTAATGTCAGTTTGAATGACCACTTTATATTCCCCAGTAGCTTTCCCAGGTAAAAAAGCAGCGTAATGTTTACCAGCCTGGTCATAGCTAAAATCTAGATTCTTTTGCTCACCATTTGGTAACTGGATTTGAGCCTTGACTTTGGCATTAGATACACTTTTGTGTTCCTCACCCTGTTGTAGAAAAAAGTCTAAGTGAATTCCCTGTTTTTCTACAATAGGCAACAATTCTAAATGATAATTTCCAGATTCAATCACTTGACCACCTTGGGAGTGATTGTGACCATGGGTGTGGGAGTGATTGTGACCATCATTGGAAGAGTGAACTTCATTAGTTTTTGCAGTTGTCTCTGAGGAAGTAGTTTTATTAGTATCCTGTGTACTATTGCCGCAGGAGGCTATAAACATCAGTCCCACACTAGAGAGAACAATTAAATTTGACTGCAACCATGAACTCATAGTTTTACTCCTTTAAAAGTATTTTTTTTTAATATTCAGTAAAAAAATGTACACTGACTATAGCATTTTTTATAGCTATAAATTAGACAATCTTTTCTGCTCCCTGCTCCCTGCTCCCTGCTCCCTGCTCCCTGCTCCCTGCTCCCTGCTCCCTGCTCCCTGCTCCCTGTCACTATTGACCCACCACTGAACCCCGTTTAAAAGATGAATTTAATTCTTCAGGTGAAATCTCTGGAGTGATTGGTTTAGATATGAAAAAGCGACCAAACTGAGCATACAAAGCTGGTAATACCAATAAGGTTAAAGCTGTAGACGTAAACAACCCTCCCAAAACAACTATTGCTAATGGCTGTAAAATTTCTTTCCCTGCCCCCGTGCCAATTACCAGAGGAACCATCCCTAACGCTGAAGTCAAAGCGGTCATTAAAATTGCCACTAATCGTTCCGTTGAACCTTCAATAATTACTTGCTTTAAAGGCATTCCCTGAGCCAATTTATTGTTGTAATTATCTACCAGAAGTAAACCATTGCGGGTAGCAACACCAAAGAGAGTGATAAACCCTACCATGGAAGCAACAGAGAGAATACCACCACCGAGGGCAACGGAAAAAATTCCCCCAGTTAATGCTAGAGGTAGATTGAGCATAATCATTACTGTTGCTGAAATTGACTTCACCGCAAAGTACATTAAAACAGCAATCACAATCAGTGCCAGAGTACCGAATACTAGTAAATTTTGAGATGCTCGTTGTTCTGATTCAAACTGTCCTCCATATTGGATAAAGTAGCCGGAAGGTAATTGCACTCTCTCCTTGACTGTGGCTTGAATCTCTTCAACTACACTACCTAAATCTCGATCAGCAACGTTAGCTGAGACCACAATCAGCCGAGAAACATTTTCGCGGTTGATGGTGTTGGGTCCCTTACCATAACTAATGTTAGCAACTTGGGCAAGAGGAATTTTAGTGCCCGTGGGAGTGTCAACTAACAGGTTGCTAATGGTATTAAGATTATTGCGGTATTCGGCTTTCAACCACACTACCAAATCAAATAACTGTTGCTCTTCCAGTACTTGGGAGACAACTCTACCATTGAGAGCAGTTTCAACAATTTCTGAAAGCTGACCAACACTAAGACCATAACGAGCAGCAGCAGCGCGGTCAAACTTAATTTGCACCTGTTTGATCGGAATTTGGGGTTCAAGAATTAGATCCACCACACCAGGAATATCTTGCATCCCATCTCGAACTTGAGCACCAATAGTTCGTAATTCCGAAAGTTCCGGACCAAAAATTTTGACTGCGATCGCACTCCTGACTCCTGAGAGGACTTCATCCATGCGGTGGGAAATAAAACCACCAATACTAGGGGCTACCCCCGGTAACTTGGCAAATTCCTCACGGAGTTTCTCAATCGTTGCTTTTCGGTCTTTCATCCCCTCCTCTGAAATTTCCACATCCAAATGGCCCAGAGTAACACTACCAGCATCAGCATCACCGGGAGCACGCCCTGAACGTAACTGCACTGACTCAACCCGGGGGTCATCTTTGAGAGCTAGTTGCATGGCTGAGCCAACCCGATTCGTCATGTCCAGAGAGACACCGGGATAGAGAGTGAAAGCATTGACAAGCGATCGCTCCTCAAACTCTGGTAAAAAGACTCGTCCTAGAGAGGTAAAAATAATTAGAGAAGCCACAAACCCGGCTACTGCTGTTAGCAAAACTAGACTGGGAGAATGAATAGAAAATCGAATTAATGGCTGATATAGTTTCTTAGAAAATCGCGCTACCCAAGTTTCTTCTTCTGGTAACTGTACAGTAGCAAGCAAGAAAGCACACAACGCTGGACTAAGAGTCAAGGCTACAAAGGTAGAGGCAAAAATTGACACTAGATAGGCTACTCCCATCGGTGCAAAGATACGACCTTCAACACCAGTAAGGGTGAAAATTGGTGCGAAGACTACAGCGATAATTACCGTAGAAAACAGTACACTAACTCGCACTTCCACTGAAGTGTTATAAACCACTTGTAATGGGTTGAGAGGATTTCCTGCTTGCTGATTTTTACGTAATCCCCGGTAGCAATTTTCCATGTCCACAATCGAGTCATCCACCACTGACCCAATTGCTACAGCTAATCCTCCCAGAGTCATGGTATTAATTCCCAAACCAAAGAGATTGAGTAGCATCATCCCAATCAGCAAAGACAGAGGAATGGCGCTTAGGGTAATAATGGCAGTGCGCCAGTTCATCAAGAACAGAAACAGAATAATAGAAACAATGATGATGCCATCGCGTAGGGCATTCCTGACATTTTTAATTGAGGAATCAATAAAATCGGACTGGCGGAAGGTAACAGTAACCTTGACATTCCCGGGCAAACCCCCTTTAATTTCCTCCATGGCTGCTTCTACGGCTTTGGTAACAGTAGGAGTATCAACCAGGGGCTGTTTGTTAACTAGCACCACAATCGCTTTTTTTCCATCCAAGCTACCATCACCCCGCTTCAAGGCAGCACCAATGCGGACATCAGCGAGATCAGAAAGCAGCACTGGTGTGCCATTACGTGCCACTACCACCGATTGTTCTAAATCCTCGATTGACTCAACTCGTCCAATGCCTCGAATTAATAGTTCCTTGTCTGGACTAATCAGAAAGCCACCCGCCGCATTAGTATTTGCTGCTGCTGCTGCTTCCGTAACTTCTGCTAAGGAAACATCAAAAGCGGTTAACTTGGCAGGGTCAACCAGTACCTGATACTGACGCACATCTCCCCCATAGGCAATTACCTGAGTTACCCCCGCTACTGCCAATAATTGGTTGGTAATATCTCGGTCAACCAATCGACGTACAGCCATTAGGTCAATTTTAGAGGAGACATCTGCTGTCTCTACATCTTCGTCAATGGTAAAAGCGTAGGAAAGAATGGTACCAATGGGCGAGGAAAGGGGAGAAATTTGTGGTGATTCTACTCCTTCCGGTAATCTGGCAGCAGCTTGTTGTAACCGTTCAGTTACTAACTGGCGAGCTTGATAGATATTAGTATCCCATTTAAAAATAACTTTTACTACAGAAATGCCCACTCCCGAAGACGAGCGTACTGTAGTCAATCCAGGAATGCCATTGATAGCGCTTTCGACAGGCATTGTGACTAAAGATTCCACTTCTTCTGGAGCCAATCCCTGTGCTTCCGTTTGAATTTCAACTTGGGGAGGAGCAAAATTGGGAAATACATCTAAGGGCATTTGGGAAATAATGCGAAATCCCCAAACTGTGACGATGATAGCGCCAATTACAACTAGCCAGCGTCGAGCAATAGACCACTTCAGGATTGAGTTGAGCATTTTGGTCTTACCTATAGTCTTGCTGATTATTGCTTGTTTGCGAAACCATTAGGAATCGCCGAATCTAAATAGCCATCCCCATTGCTCTGACCATTTCCTTTTACATCAGCAGTGGAATGATAGTTATTATTGGTCGGTTCATCGGAAATTTCTATAGGTGCTGGTCTTGATTGTGAAGCAGTGCGGCGTCCGAGCATAAAAGCACCAGCTGTAATTACCCCTCCTACAGGAAAAACCCACCACCAGGGTAGGCTAGCAACATTAAGGTTAGTCGATATTGCCTCATGATTATGTCCTTCCTGGTCATGTTCATGGTCATGTTCATGGTGATCAGCTTTAGAGCCACCCCTTAAGGATTGGGCGTACAACATCACCCCCCCTTCAGTCACAATCTGGTCACCTTCAAATAAACCATTCTTGACTTCCACCAAATCCCCAAAAGTTGAACCAAGAGCAAGTTCTACAGGTTCATAGAAGTTCTGACCATTTTCTACATAAACCAGTTGTTTACCATTAGCATCCACCAAAGCATCTTGAGGAATCGCTAAAGTAGCTACATTGGTTTTATCAGTGAAAATCTTTAATTGAGCAAACATTCCTGGTTTTAGTTGCCCTCCAGGATTATCCAACCTTACCCTCACTGGCACTACTCGTGTCTGACCTGCCACGATAGGGTCGATTTGGCTAACTTGACCTGTAAAAGTCTGATTAGGCAGACTAGAAACTTCTAATCTGACCTTTTGGCCTATTTTTACCTTGTATAAATCTTTTTCATAAATATTAGCAGTTGCCCAGACTTGATTATTGTTAACAATCGTCATCAGTTGCCCACCTGCGTCTTCAAAGGATTCACCCAAGGTTACTTGCCACTGCGCTACTCTACCGGAAATTGGAGCAAGCACCGTTACCTTTCCTTGCTCATTAGCAGAATTACTAAGTTGTTGCAGTCGGGTTTTGTAGGTAGTATCGCTCAGTTGAACCCGAGATTTGGCAGCCTTAACCGCTGTTTGAGCCCGTTTAAGTTCTGCTTCTGCTTCAAGAACCTCTCGACGGCTAAATGCTCTTTTCAGTAACGTTTTAGCCTCTGCTAGCTTAGTTTTTGACTCTAGCATCTGACGTCGAGCCAGAGCACCTTCGATTGCTAATGCTAGGTCTTTATCGTATTCTTCTTGGGCTACTGCTAGCTGAGTTTCAGCTTCATCGATTTCAGCAGCAGCTATTTGACGCTGACGTTCTAAATTTTCCTGAGCTAGTTCGAGATTTGCCTCAGCTTCTCCCAATGTTGCCTTAGCTTCAGTCAGTCTGTCGAGAGACTCAACCCGCAATTGAATTAACTCCAAGCTAGAGATGACAGCAACCGCTTGACCTTTTTTGACCCTCTGACCTGGTTTGACCAAAAGTTTAGCAACTGTACCGGGAATCGGTGCTGTTACTTGCGCCTGTTGGTTGGGCTGGGTTTCAATTTGCCCGGTGGTTTTAATACCAATATCCAAAAACTGCCTAGAGACGGATTGGAGTTTAATCCCAATTTGACTAGCGGTTGTCGCATCTACCTCAATTCCTTCGGGATTGCTCGTGGCTTCGGTTCCGCTTTGGAACTCATTACCATGCCCGGCATGGGCGAAAACAGCAACTGGTGCGATCGCTATCACCAGCAAAAAGGTAAACGTTGAAGCCAGGATTGTTTCTGTCTTGTGCATAATGGATCAGTGCTTTTTATGCTCAGGAGAGGGTGCCAGTAATCACCATAGCCTCCACCCAGATACCTAAGATGTCAGGATGGTCGTTTGCTGTCGTCTTGATTCAGTATCACAAGCAAATATGAAATCAGGATGAAATGTTAGGTATTGATGAAATTATTTTTGTTAGGACTTTGGTACGCCTTCAGCTTCTGAGAGTAGGAAATTGATTTGTTAAAATTTGTTAATTACTGTCACAATTTCATTCTGATTTCATTTTTGTTAGGGAAATTGAAATTAAAGGACATTTCTTGAGAGCGCTGCTGAATGCAGGAATGAGCTAGTACTTTCAATATCAAAATTTTTGGAATCAATATCATTCCTAAGATTCAGTGTCATTGAGACAATCTCTTAGTAATTTGGAGAGCCTAAAATGTTTAACACTATTGTCAATTTGCCTTTATTCCCAATTAACACTCGTTTTTTTACTACTGGGGTTCTAATCCTCAGTACTTTAGTGCCTACTTCCTTCCTAGCTCTACCCACTACTGCTGTCGAGCTTACTAATGGAGAAACGGCTTTCGAGAGTTCTCCACGCTTGCTCCGAGCCACTACAACCTTTAATGAACGCAGGGTAGAATCTGCCAAATATTACTTTACTATCGAAGTCCCAGAAGACGCGGGGAAACCTCTCAAAGCAGTCAAGATCGAACAGCGCAATAATGTGGGAACTATTGAGTTTAAAGTCAATGAAAGCCGTGCTGCTCTCCGTGAGAGTTTCAGGGGGGGACAGGAGCTATCCCTAGTCTTGATTGGAGGAGTATCAAAGCCTGGTGAGGTAACGGTTGTTTTTGAGCGACCCGTAGAACCCGGTAACACAGTGACCATTGCTCTCAAGCCCAAACGCAATCCCTTCCAAGGAGGCGTTTACCTCTTCGGGGTTACAGTCTTTCCAGAAGGGGAAGATAGCTCTGGTTTGTACCTTGGCTCTGGTCGCTTGCACTTCTATGACTAAGATATCGGAACAACTTTAGAAAACCAGTTCAGGTTTCTAAACTTTTGTTGCTCTTCCTAGACTTTCCAGTAGGGTAGATAGTTTAACCCTAGTAATTATTGAAGACCGTTGAATCACTAGGAGGTCTGAAAAATGAATAGTAACCTAGCTTTCAAAACCGTTACCAGTGCTGCTGTAGCTGGTTTAGCACTGCTAGCGCTAAATGCTAGCCCCTTGAGGGCAAATCAATCATCTGAGGCTTCGACCCCAGCTTCTAACTTTGTTCCTGATTGGATGACACCAAACCAATCTCAGATCTACCAACAGCAGCATCCACTGTTAGTGCAGTATCATGGTCCAATGATGGATCCGGGACGAACAGGAGGCCATGGCTGGGGACACAATTCCCACTACGGCAGAATGTACGACCTCAATACCATTGAAACCATCAGTGGGGAAGTAATCAGCGTAGATACATTTACCCCCATGGGAGGTATGTCTCATGGTGTGCATTTGCAGGTAAGGACTGACAATGAGACAGTTTATGTCCATTTAGGTCCAGCTTGGTACATCGATAACCAAGAAATTAGCATTGAGCGAGACGACAAAATTGAGGTTACAGGCTCAAGAATCACCTTTGCAGAGCAACCGGCCATTATTGCTTCCGAAGTCAAGAAGGGGGACGCTACCTTGAAGCTTAGGGATAAAGAGGGTATTCCTATTTGGAGCGGTTGGAGACGGGGTCAGTTCAATTGAATTTTGAAGGGCAGGAGTTAGTCATGGAAACAGTGAATCTGCGATTGAAAGGCATGAGCTGTGCCTCTTGTGCCAACACTATTGAGCAAGTAATTCAAGCCATTCCTGGCGTCAGCGAGTGCAGCGTTAACTTTGCCATCGAGCAAGCCATAGTTAAGTACAACCCCCAGCGCACAAATCTGAAGATAATCCAGCAAGTCGTAGCTGACGCTGGATACACTGCCCAGCCCATACAAGAAGTGGACGCTCCCTCAGAAGATGCGGAGAAAAAAGCAAGAGTTGCTGAAGAAAAAGAGATAACTCGTAAAGTCATCGTGGGTTCTATTATTAGCGTCTTGCTAGTGATTGGCGTTTTACCTATGATGATAGGCTCAGAAATCTCTTGGGTTCCTGCCTGGTTACAAAATTTTTGGGTACAGTTCGTTCTAGTAACGCCAGTACAGTTTTGGGTTGGTAAAGCCTTTTTTGCGGGAGGTTGGAAAGCGTTTAAACATCATTATGCTGACATGAATACCTTAGTGGCTTTAGGGACTGCTGTAGCCTACTTGTATTCTCTGTTTGCTACTGCATTTCCCGAATTTTTAGAATCTCAAGGGCTTGAAGCCGCCGTTTATTATGAAGTATCCTCTGTGGTTATTACCCTTGTTCTCTTGGGAAGATTACTAGAAAATCGAGCTAAAGGGCAAACTTCAGAAGCTATTCGTAAGTTGATGGGTTTACAGGCAAAAACTGCTAGGGTAATTCGTAATGGACAAGAGATAGATATTCCCATTCAAGAAGTAGTAGTAGAAGATGTAATTGTTGTTCGTCCGGGAGAAAAAATCCCTGTAGATGGAGAAGTGGTTGAAGGGGAATCTTCCATTGATGAATCAATGGTGACAGGTGAACCGATGCCTGTTAAAAAACAAGCTGGAGATGAGGTAATTGGAGCAACAATAAATAAAACAGGAAGTTTTAAATTTAAAGCTACGAAAGTCGGCAAGGATACAGTATTAGCCCAGATTATTAAATTAGTCCAAGATGCTCAAGGAAGTAAAGCCCCCATTCAACAATTAGCAGATCGGGTGACAGGATGGTTTGTACCAGCAGTCATTGCGATCGCCATTACTACCTTTGTCATCTGGTTTGATTTTATGGGTAACGTTACCCTGGCAATGATTACTACCGTGGGTGTGCTAATTATCGCCTGTCCTTGTGCCTTGGGTTTGGCAACACCCACCTCAATTATGGTGGGGACTGGCAAGGGGGCAGAAAATGGCATATTAATTAAGGGCGCTGACAGTTTGGAATTAGCACACAAAATTCAGGCAATTATCTTGGATAAAACAGGCACTATTACCCAAGGTAAACCCAGTGTTACTAACTATGCTACGGTTAGAGGCACCGCCAACGGTCATGAAATTCAACTTCTGCGTTTGATAGCCGCAGTGGAACGTAATTCTGAACACCCCTTAGCAGAAGCTGTGGTTCGCTATGCCGAATCTCAGGGAGTACAACAGCCCCTTCCCAAGGTACAAAACTTTGCAGCCGTAGCGGGGATGGGGGTGCAAGGAATGATAGGAGAACGCTTGGTACAAATTGGCACTCAGCGTTGGATGGATACTTTGGGCATTGATACTCAATCCTTACAATCCCAGCGTCAGAGGTGGGAAGCAGAGGCGAAAACTACGGCTTGGATAGTACTAGATGGTCAAGTTGAAGGATTGGTAGGGATTGCAGATGCCGTCAAGCAATCCTCAGTGGAGGCGATCGCAAAATTACAAAAAATGGGTTTGGAGGTAGCAATGTTGACCGGGGATAATCGCCAAACTGCGGAGGCAATCGCCCGTGAAGTAGGTATCAAGAGAGTATTTGCAGAAGTCCGACCCGACCAAAAAGCAGCACAGGTGAAAGCCTTGCAAACAGAAGGGAAAATTGTCGCCATGGTAGGAGATGGTATCAACGATGCCCCAGCCTTAGCCCAAGCAGACGTAGGTATTGCCATCGGTACGGGAACAGATGTGGCAATGGCGGCGAGCGATGTCACCTTGATTTCTGGGGATTTAAGGGGCATTGTCACAGCCATTCAACTCAGTCATGCCACCATGCGAAACATTCGTCAAAATCTCTTCTTTGCTTACATTTATAACGTTTCTGGTATCCCCATTGCAGCGGGAATTCTTTACCCCTTATTCGGGTGGTTACTTAACCCAATAATTGCTGGTGCGGCAATGGCATTTAGCTCAGTTTCTGTAGTAACAAATGCCCTGAGGTTACGCAACTTTAAACCGCAAGCCTACTGATGATTCATAGGAGATAAGCTGTCACATATTTAATTGGCTGATTGGGACAGACAGGGAGACAGGGGGACGGGGAGACGGGGAGGCGGTTTGAGCGTTTTTCCAAAACTTGCAAAATATGCAATTTAGATGTGCATGAGCTTAGGAGAGTTGATAGTGTTCAGGAAAAAATATATTTGGAGCAGTTTAGTTAGTCTGGGATTGTTGTTGGGACTAGCCCAGATTGCCACTGCCGAGAGTCCAGGAACTGAATCAGAACCGACTAGTCAATTTAGCCGGATTGAACAACCTTTATCGCGGAAAATAGGCGTTACCTTAGGAGGCTTGGCACTCATTGGTGTAGAAATCTGGTGGTTTATATTCAGTAAAACCAAAGCTCAATCAGCCCAAACTCATCAGGGAGTTCAGGAACTAGATATTACAGTTGATGGCGGTTACATGCCAGATCGAATCGTTGTCCAGGCAGGTCAACCAGTGCGGCTGAATTTTTTCCGCCAAGACCCCAGCAGTTGCCTAGAAAAAGTTTTGTTACCTGATTTTCATAAGGCTGTCGATTTACTCGTGAACCAAACCACATCAGTAGAATTTACTCCAGAAAAACCAGGAATCTACACCTTTCACTGCGGCATGAATATGTTTCGGGGCGTGGTGGAAGTCAGGGCAGATGGACGGGTAGGTAGAAATCGGGAACCGCCTCAGAGTATAAGTTCGAGCAAGGGCCATAAACAAGAGCACTCAGAGGTCAAATTATTAAGCTGATAGCTGTATTCTTAGGAGGTTTTCATGGCTCAAAACTCTAGAACAGTTTGGCGGTGGCGTTCTCCCACTGGCATCGCCTTGTTATTCTTTCTAGGCATTGCCGCTTTTTTACTGATTACTGAACACCTGGCACACATAATTCCTGTCTTACCCTGGTTGCTGCTACTAGCCTGTCCGCTGATGCACCTGTTTATGCATGGCGGACACGGCGGACACGGTGGACGTAGTGGCAGTCATGGAAACAATTCTGAAGGAGGTCACAAATGAATCAACCACCTGCCTACGGTCTTTGGTCTCTGGTAATTATCAACTCCTTAGTTTTCATTATTTTTGCCTTCAGCTTCACCAAGCCAAAAAGTCCCCGTGACTGGCGCTCATTTGGTGCTTTCTCGGCTTTTATCGTCGCCTTGTTCACCGAAATGTACGGTTTCCCCTTGACGATTTACCTGCTTTCAGGCTGGCTGCAAAGCCGCTACCCAGAACTTGACCTCTTATCCCATGAGGCTGGACACCTTTGGCATACGCTGCTTGGCTGGGAAGGCAATCCACATTTAGACCCTCTTCATATCCTCAGCAACGTTCTGATTTTCGCTGGATTTATCCTGCTTGCCTCTGCTTGGAAGGTACTTTATGAAGCGCAGCGACGCCACACTTTGGCACTCACCGGTCCCTACGCACGAGTACGCCATCCGCAATATGATGCCTTTATACTTATTATGCTGGGTTTCTTGCTACAGTGGCCAACAATTTTAACTTTGCTGATGTTCCCAGTGCTGGTTTGGGTGTACACCAGGCTGGCGTTCCAAGAGGAACGTGAGATACGAGCAGAATTTGGTGAAAAATATGCTCGGTATGCGGCTACCACGCCAGCCTTTTTCCCGGGCTTTGGGGGTACGGCTAAAAGGAAAATTTGAACACATTAACTTAGTTTTTTAATACACTCCAATGCAAGGTATGCTGACTTACTCATCATTCTTGTTGGTTTGCCCTGGGGAATCCAACGTTACAACTGGCTGGGTATGAAGGATGTAATTTGGGTGGAATGAAATCTGATGGATAGGGAGGGTTTTTATCGAGGCGATCGCCACCTAACTCAAAAGTCTAACATCGAAGTAGAGTCCCAACCAAAAGTAAAAAATTGACTGTGAGGTCTTGATAATGCTCAAACATCTTACATCTTGGATTCATCAACAGTCGCGCCCCCTGATCTTATCGGGTATTGCTGTTGTGGGAGTATTGGGAGCGACATATTTGACCATCGCTGTGTGGGGAAAAGGTAACGATACTCCTACTGCCAATTATCCTCAAGCCCCGAATGCTGTTGCTACTCAACCCGTTAGGGCAAATGGCAGCCTATGGGATCGGGAAATCAAACCGCTTTCACAACCTCTAGAGATTGCTGTGTATCGCAGTCCCTCCTGTGGTTGCTGTGGAGAATGGATTAAACATTTAGACAAACACGGATTTAAGATTACTGATACTAAAACCTCTGAAATGAGTGCAGTTAAAGAAAAATATAACGTGCCTCAGGACTTAGCCTCCTGTCACACAGCGATCATAAATGGATATGCGATCGAAGGTCACGTACCAGCCAACGATATTAAACGTTTGGTCAAGGAAAAGCCCGACATTGCTGGCATCGCTGTACCGGGAATGCCGTTGGGAACACCTGGAATGGAGGCGGGGGAGAGAAAAGAGTCCTTTGCAGTGTTGGCGTTTAGTCGCAACGGTGAATCCAATATTTTTAAGGATTATCAGTCCTACTAAGTACAGATTGAGGTTAACACTATCAACCAACATCAGAGTTCCCTTGGAACCTCCGCAGCTGTAATTAAAAGCCATGAACCATGTTAAAGATTAACCGCCGAACATTTATTGCTCTCAGTTTAGCCGGGACTGGGGCAGCCTTAGGAACTAACTGGGCAATGGGAGGAAATAGCAAACAAACCCCAAAATCCCCTATTGCACAACCTTGGCTGCACCAAAGCAGGAATGGTTTACTAGAACTTGACCTAGAAGCCAGTTACCACCAAGTCAATTTGGGGGGACAAAAAGCATACTTGTTGAGCTACAACGGACAGGTTCCCGGACCTCGCCTGGAAGCTAAACCAGGGGATACTATTCGCATCCGCTTTACCAACAATCTCTCCCAACCTACCAACCTGCATTATCACGGATTGCACATTCCGCCGACAGGGAATGCTGATAATGTTTTTCTGGACATTTCACCGGGAGAACGCCTAACTTATGAGTTTGAACTCTCCCAGAATCAATCAGCAGGGACATTTTGGTATCATCCCCATCGTCACGGTTTGGTTGCGGAACAAGTCTTTGGGGGTTTAGCAGGTTTGTTTGTCGTGCGCGGGGAGTTGGACGAAATTCCCGAAATTCAAGCAGCCAAGGAAGAATTTCTCGTTCTCCAAGATTTTGCCCTTGATGGGAACGGACGTATGCTACCCTCAAACCACATGTCAGCTATGACAGGACGGGAAGGCAAATTAATTACCGCTAATGGTCAACTTAATCCCACATTTTCAGTCCCTGCTAAGGGGTTGTTGCGCTGGCGAATTCTCAATGCTTCTGCTTCCCGTTTCTATCGACTCTCTCTGGAAAATCACCCTTTCTACCTGATTGCTACTGATGGCGGTGCCTTGGCCGAACCGATAGAAGTTTCACAATTGCTACTGACACCTGGACAACGGGCAGAAGTTTTGGTGCGTGCAGATAGAGAACCAGGACAGTATCGCTTGCTGAACCTGCCTTACAGCCGTACCCAGATGGGTATGAGTGGTAGAGGAATGATGGGTGGCAGAGGAATGATGGGTGGTAGAGGAATGATGGGTGGCAGAGGAATGATGGGTGGCAATGGCAACACCGCCACCGTGCTAGCAACAGTCAACTACGATACTCCTGTTCCCTCTGTTCCGTTACCGACAAAACTTATTGCTCCGCCAGCCTTACCGGAACCCCAGCAGGTGCGTCGCTTTGAAATCAATCACGGTATGGCTCCTGGGATGGGCATGGTTTTTCTGATTAACGGTCAGCCCTATCGTAGCGATCGCATTGATACCCAAGTCCAGCTCAATACCGCTGAAGACTGGGAAATCGTTAACACCGGAGTGATGGATCACCCCTTTCACTTGCACGTTAATCAATTTCAAGTCATCAGTCGCAATGGTCAGCCAGAACCCTACCGAGCTTGGAAAGATACAGTATTAGTGCGACCTGGTGAAACTGTCCGCATTCGTATTCCTTTCCGTGATTTTACAGGCAAGACAGTTTATCACTGTCACATTTTTGATCATGAGGACTTGGGGATGATGGGAAATCTGGAAATTCGGGCGTAATTGAAGTAAAACCTGGCTCCTAAAAAAATAATTAGGCTAGAATTAAAGCAGCAAATAGCAACGAAAAATGTGCTAATTATGCTAGCAATTATATCAGTTTTATGTTTAATTTTTGATAGCTAAATTAATCAAGATATTAAATAAATTAACAGATTTTACCGTTGCCAATTGCATCCGTGGTAAGCGTCGTTTCATTGGGTAATAACTTACTAAGTTTATCGTGCATAATGGCTAATTATTGGCGGAATACTATCATTTACCGTAAGCAAAATTCTAATTCATCAAGGTGTTATTTGACCATTGCCTTCAGGCTGACACAGGGAGGAACACTAAGCTCATTTAAACTACTCATTTACTATTCATTTACTATAATCAGTCTAGGAGAGCCGTTTTTATTTTTGTCTGATCAGGTGCAAAATCTGAGTTTAACCTAACCATTGAGAACTTGAATCTATGAGAGTACTGCTAGTTGAAGATGAGCCAGACTTGGGTGCTGCAATTAAGCGAGCGTTGAATATAGAGAAGTACGTGGTGGACTTAGTTGTTAACGGCACTGACGCTTGGGGTTATTTAAACAACCACGAAACCCAATATACCCTAGCTATCTTCGACTGGTTGCTGCCAGGGCTATCCGGACTAGAGTTACTGCGTCAGTTACGCTATCGTAATAATCCCTTGCCTATTTTGATGCTAACGGCAAAAGACCGCTTGGAAGATAGAGTGATGGGTTTGGATACGGGAGCCGATGATTATTTAGTCAAACCGTTCCGAATGGCAGAGTTGCTAGCAAGAGTTAGAGCCTTGCACCGGCGAACACCCCTACTCCAGCCCCAACAACTTCAAGTGGGTGACCTTATTTTAGACTATGGTAACCGAACGGTTTATCGTCTTGCTGCTAACGGTGAGAAACTCGACATTCCACTAACGAATAAAGAATTCCAGCTCTTAGAGTATTTCATGAAGCATCCCAATCAGGTGATGACCACCAACCAAATTCGCAATCAACTTTGGGAAGTGAATGCAGAACCGATTAGTAACGTAGTGGCGGCTCAAATGCGTTTGCTACGTCGGAAACTCGAATCAATCAACTCCAGCATTCCGATTGAAACCGTTCATGGTTTGGGATATCGTCTCAATCTCAAAAAATCATGAATCAAAATAAGCTATTTAACCAGACTCGTGGGAAATTAGCACTTTCCTATGCCATCGTCATGGGGTTTATTTTGAGCCTGTTGGGATTTGGTGTTTACAGAGCGATCGTTCATACCCATTTAGTCACTTCAGACCGGGAGTTAAAATCCGTTGCGGGGACACTCCATGATAGTCTCGAATGGAAACTCAAGGAACCTGGACAGGTAGAGCCGATAATTGGGGAACTTTTACCAAATCTGTGTATAGTTGGAGTTGACTGTTCCCAAGCACTGGTGAGTTCCCAGCGCCACATCCTCAGTGCTGTTAGCCAAGGTCACTACTACATCCGGCTATTTGATACCTCAGGACGTTTAATTGCCGTTGCAGGCACTTACCCAGAGGGATTACCCCAGGTGTTTAATCAAGCACCTTGGCAAACCATTTCCGATGGTAAGGGCAACTCCTATCACCAAATTTCTCTATCGCTACATACTCAAGATCAGCGGGATTGGGGGTATTTGCAGGTGGGGCACTCTCTCCAATACCTCAACGACTACCTCAATACGATAAAATTAATCTTGGCATTGGGTTTGCCAATGGCAATGATCTTAGTCGGCAGTGGGAGTTGGTGCTTAGCAGGGTTGGCCATGCAACCTATTTACCAATCCTACAGACAGATTCAACAGTTTACCGCTGATGCTGCCCACGAGCTACGAACACCGATAGCGGCTACACTGGCAACGGTTGAATCGGGGCTTTTGATGCCTAGCTTGGATCAACAAGAAGCACGAAACATTCTGGAAATTGTTGAACGTCAAAATCAGCGGCTGAGTCAGTTAGTTGCCGATTTGTTGTTGTTGTCTCGTTTAGATAGACAACCAGCATCTGTAGGTCACCAGACATGCTGTCTCAATGACCTGGTTAGCGATTTAGTTGAGGAATTGGCAGCTTTGGCAATTGCTGCCGAGATTAAGTTGACATCTTCGGTGCGAGTGCCAACTATTCTGGAGGTTGTGGGTGATTCTGAGCAGCTTTATCGCCTAGTTTCTAATTTAATTATTAATGGTATCCAATACACCCCTGTGGGTGGTAAAGTAACTGTTATTTTAGATAAGAGCGACCAACACGCGGTGATCCAGGTAGAAGATACGGGGATTGGTATTGCCCAAGAAGACCAAGGGCGAATTTTTGATCGCTTTTATCGAGTCAATAGCGATCGCTCTCGTCATACAGGAGGTTCCGGATTAGGGCTGGCAATTGCTAATGCGATCGCTCAAGCACACCACGGTAGCTTACAAGTATACAGCGAACGAGGTGTTGGTAGTAGGTTTACTCTTCGATTACCCAAGGCAGTTACTTCGTTTGATCAGGAACACTTTAGCGCTCCAATTTTTTTTCAGTCCAATTCCTAAGTATGTAAAGTTTGATATAAAGGATAAAGTATGAAAGATAAAGGAACAAAGATAAATATTTAGGCATGAATACATATAGAGCAAAACATACCAGTTGTTGAACAACCGATAAATTGAACTATTTCATCCTTCATATTGGGAGCATGTCAATTTTGTTAATCCCTGATTCAGATCCCCCTAAATCCCCCTTAAAAAAGGGGGACTTTTGAATCTAATTCCCCCCTTTTTTAAGGGGGGCTAGGGGGGATCTATGTACATAATTACAAGCTTATTTTAAAATACTGCGCAGCATCCAAGCCGTTTTCTCATGTATGCTCATCCGTTCGGTCAACAGATCAGCTGTAGACTCATCGTTAGCACGTTCAGCGGCTGGGAAAACAGACCGTGCAGTTCGTACCACTGCCTCATTGGCTTCCACTAGCAAGCGCACCATTTCCTCAGCCTCCGGAACATCGCTGGTTTCTGGAATGGAGGATAATTGCGCATACTGACTGTAGCTGCCAGGAGCAGGATAGCCTAGGGTACGAATCCGCTCTGCTACCGCATCCACTGCTAAAGCCAACTCATTGTACTGTTGCTCAAACATCAGGTGTAGGGAGTTGAACATTGGTCCGGTAACATTCCAGTGGAAGGCATGGGTCTTCAGGTATAGGGTATAAGTGTCCGCTAGCAGACGAGACAATCCCTCAGCAATCTCTTTGCGGTCTTGTTCATCAATACCAATATTGACAGGTACAATCGTTGCCATAGTATTCTCCTCAAGGTTCCTCGTAAAAACTAGTGGTCACGGTCAGCTTTAAACACCTTAACTTTAAGCAATTGGAGTTTCCTTGGGAATTCACCAAAGGTATGAACCTATTTTTGTTCCAAAATTGCTAATTTTCACGCTAAATGCCGTTTTAATACGGAACGAGGAGCGCGACGAACGCGGCACTTAATGGTTTTTTTTCCTAAACGCTGGTGTGCTTCGTAACGGTGGCAACCGGAAAAACCATAGTATTGCCCATCTACTTCTAACACATCAATGGGTTCGCGCAAACCCTCTTTAGCAATTGATTCCATTAGTGCCGCCACCTTGTTTGGATCATTTTGTCGTGGTAGGGGACGGCGGATTTGCTCTAGGGGAATTTCTTTGATATCTACCATAGTGCTAGTAATTTTTCAATTTAGTTTTGATGGTAATAGGGTTAGGGGTTAGGGGTTGGGTTAAGGGTTTTTGTACTTAATGTTAAGTGTGCCTAATCCCTAATACCAGGATGCCCGTAGGGAGGAGCGTCGGGTAAAATAAGGAAAATTTACTAAGGGCTAATGAATAAAGCCAGTTTTAATCCTAATGAGATTACTGTGCCCAATGGCTGCTTTTTTGGCTTGCCCTATTCGGTTGAAGAGGCTTCAATCGTTTTCTTGCCTGTTCCTTGGGACGTGACCACATCTTACCGAGAAGGCGCAGCAAACGGTCCCCAAGGGATAATAGAAGCTTCCGTACAGTTAGATTGGTACGACTTTGATGTACCCCAAGCTTGGGAAACGAGGTGCGGGACTATACCGATTAACTCGGCTATCCAAGACCAAAATCGTGCCATGAGGTTGATAGCTAAAGAGATTATTCAGTATTTAGAAGCTGGTGGCAATGTGGATGATGATGCGATCGCAAAACAGTTAGCCATCGTTAATCAAGCCTGTGCTGCACTCAACAACTTGGTTTACACTCAGGCACTGGAACTGCTGGAGCAAGGCAAGCTGGTTGCCATTGTCGGTGGCGATCACAGTGTTCCTCTTGGGTTAATGAAAGCCCTAACACAGCAACACAAGGAATACGGCATTTTACAAATTGATGCCCATGCCGATCTCCGGCAAGCCTATGAAGGGTTTACTTACTCCCATGCCTCGATCATGTACAATGCTCTGACCCTACCTCAGATTAATCGTTTAGTTCAGGTTGGCATCCGAGATGTTTGTCAAGAGGAAATGGCAATGGCAAAGAGCGATCGCCGGATTGTAGTGTTTGATGACTGGCAGCTCAAAGCTAACACTTACGAAGGTATAACCTGGGCAGCCCAGTGCCAGGAAATTATTGCTAATTTACCGAATAAAGTTTATATTAGCTTTGATATTGACGGATTGAATCCCACCTATTGTCCCAATACAGGTACTCCTGTGCCCGGAGGTTTGGAATTTAACGAGGCAATGTATTTAGTGCGATCGCTAGTCCAAGCTGGAAAAACTATTATTGGTTTTGATCTGTCTGAAGTTGCTCCCGGAGACTCTGGGGATGAGTGGGATGGCAATGTTGGGGCTAGAGTTTTGTACAAGCTTGCCTGTTTGACGAGGTATAGGAATAGTTTATAGCAGTTCTCAATTGGGTCAGGTAAAAAGTTCTAGGTTTTAGGGAGTAGGGAGTAGGGAGTAGGGAGTAGGGAGTAGTGATGCATCGCTCTTTCCTAAAGTTCCCTGTTCCGAGATCCGCTGTTCCCATAAATCCTAATTCACCTGACTGCTGTAGCCTGGGTAGCCAAATGTGCCTTTTTCAACTGCTCCAGTAAAGCTTTTCGTTGGTCATAGAGGCGTTTTAGAGGACGAGGCGCTACCTTAGCTAGGCAGTAAGCTGTGAGTAGGGGCATAGCAATGGTCGAGTCGCAATAAACCACTACTGTTTCTGATAACTTCTGTGGATCAAGCTTGCACCAAGAGACCGCCTCAGATGGGGTTGCTCCTGACAAACCCCCTGTGTCTGGACGGGCATCAGTTACCTGAAGAAAGTAATCATGCCCCTTCTCATCAATACCCAAGACTTCTTGAAGATACGGTTCCGTCTGCAACATGAAATTTTTCGGCGAGCCACCTCCCAAGATCCAAATGCCACTGGCTCCCCCATTGTTTTTAGCTGCCAGCACAATTGCTGCCGTTTCATTCACATCCAAGGACACATCAATGATTGGTCCGGTTCCCTGCAACCCTAGTGCTGCTAAATTCATCCCAATCGAACTATCTCCAGGACTGGAGGTATAGATCGGGACTCCTAACCGATAAGCTGCCGCCAGCAGGGATTGCTTTTCGAGTCCCAATGTCTGCTCCCGTGCAGCAATGTACTTACCGCAGAGGTAGTGAAACTCTGCCGTTCCCATTCGACCCTTAAACTCAGGCTGTTCAATGATCTGACGAAAGAACTTATCCGTTGATAGCAGCACATCATAATCGAAGAAAATGTCATAGATCCGGACAACTCCTTCTTTCTGCAATACCACATCACTAATATCGTGCCGCCCTTGATGGAGTTCCAATCCGATACCAAAGTGAGTGTCGTGGTAGAGATTGGCTCCTGTAGATACTATCCAATCGACAAACCCTGCCTCCATCAGTGGGATCACTGCCGCCATTCCTAACCCTGCGGGGGTTAATGCTCCTGTCAAACTTAAACCCACCGTTACGTTTGGCTGCAACATCCGCTCTACCAATAATTGGCAGCCTTCTCGTAATCGACCAGAATTGTAGGCTAGAAACGTCTGATCGATCAACTCTGTGATTGGGATTCCTGCCGTAATCGGACCCGGAGCGATTTTACGCCCTTGCAAAAAGCGATTTTCTTTGGTGGGCATGTTAGTTAAATCACTCGATAAAACTTGTGCTTAACGACGGTTCTAACTTAAGAATAAACATTCTGTAATGTCAAGGTTAATGGTTGGTGCTTCATGGCACAGATTACCTTAGGGCTTTTCTGTGCCATCAATCATATATCCATCGCTTTGGCTGTAGCGAGTACAATGAAATGCTTTCCTTAAGCATAACTTACCCAAAACTGAGCACCAAACCCTATGATTTTTAGCTTTTGCTAAAATGAGTTACTGGGTAAATCCTGAGCTTAGCAACTCAAATAGGTATAACTCCTCAAACTCCGCTCATAATTTTGCAGCAGCCGTTGAGATTCTGCCAAAGTAATTCGATTCTCTTGCAAGGCCTGTTCTGTGCGGCGGCGCATACCTTCCACCAAATCTTCAGCATCATACTGCACATAACCCAAAACTTCCGTAATTGTATCTCCCTTAACCACGTGTTCAATTTCATACCCTCTGGGGCTTAATTTGATGTGAACTGCGTTACTATCACCAAAAAGATTGTGTAAATTCCCCATAATCTCTTGGTAGGCACCGACTAGGAAGAAACCCAAATAGTAGGGTTCTTTGGATTTGGGATTTGGGATTTGGGATTTGGAATTGGAAATTGTCCCTTGGTCCTCGGCTTTGCGCAAAGGATGTAGTTCCAGCAACGATTTAACATCCCGCAGGTCAATAAATTGGTCAATCTTACCATCACTATCGCAGGTAAGGTCAGCCAAGATAGCCCTTTGAGTTGGTTCTTCATCCAGCCGATGGATGGGCATAATCGGAAATAGCTGGTTAATTGCCCAGCAATCTGGCACTGATTGGAAGACGGATAGGTTGACATAATAAATTGATGCCATGATCGTTTCCAGGTCTGCTAGATCATCGGGAACATAGTCTTGTGTCCTGATAATTTCCCGAATCTTCTGACAGCACGCCCAATAAAGCTGCTCGGCTTTAGCCCGCTGAGTAATGCTCAGATAGCCTAAACTAAACAGGCTTTTTGCTTCTTGGTTAAGCTCGATGGCATCATGATAGGCTTCCTGGTAATTCTCAAGGTCGAGAGTACAGTAAGTTTCCCAAAGATTGCGGATAATTAGATGGTCTTGTTCCGTTGTCAGTGGAGGGGATTGAGATTCGACATCACTGGTACTCAAAACATCAAAGATCAGGACTGATTGATGGGATGCGATCGCACGACCACTTTCACTAATCAGTGTTGGTGCTGGAATTTGATGTTCCTCACAAGCTTCCTTAACCGCAGCCACAATGTCATTAGCATAGTTCTGCATGTTGTAGTTTTTGGAGGCATGGAAGTTGGTTTTGGAGCCATCGTAATCCACTGCCAAGCCACCACCTACATCTAGATACTGCATATTCACCCCTAATCCCTTGAGCTCAGCATAAATTTGGCTGGCTTCGCGAATAGCATCTTTAATCACGCTAATGGCAGATATTTGAGAGCCGATGTGGAAGTGCAACAGCTGCAATGACTCAAGCATCCCAGCCTCCCGTAGCTGGTCAATGGCTTGGAGTATTTCTGGAATTTTCAGACCAAATTTAGCTTTATCTCCGACAGATTTTCCCCAACGACCCATGCTTTGTGTACTCAGTTTGGCTCGCACCCCCAGCACTGGTGTGATGCCTCCTAACGAAGCTGCCACCTCAATGATTAGCTGCACTTCTTCTAGTTGTTCTAGGACAATTATCGGATTATGTCCCAATCGTCTAGCTAAAAGGGCAGTTTCAAGATATTCCCGGTCTTTGTAGCCGTTACAAATAATTAGGGAATCCGGAGTGAGCAATGTTGCTAGAGCAATCATCAATTCTGGTTTAGAACCGACTTCTAAACCAAATTGATAAGGTTGACCAAAATACACGACATCCTCTACCACATGTCGATGCTGGTTGCATTTAACCGGAAACACTCCTTGGTAACGACCAGGGTATTTGTAGCGACTAATAGCTTGGGCAAAACAGGCGTTTAATTGCTCTATCTGGTCTGCCAAGATATCTGAAAAATGGATTAATAATGGTAATCCCAAGTTGCGCTGCTTAAGGGATTCTACCAGTTCCAACAAATCCAACGAGCCGCCCCCATTCCCTTTAGGGGAAACCATGATATGACCAGCAGTATTAATGGCAAAGTAGGGTTCTCCCCAGCCTTGGATCTGATAAAGCTCCTCACTTTTCTCAATTGTCCAAGATTCAGAGGTCTTGTGATCTTGGTGATGCTGAGGGATTGCAGAACCGGATGAGTCTATCAACTTAACACCATAATCTGTAGGATTTTGAGTCGAGATCCCTGTAGTAGTCTCAGTAGTAGTCTCAGGGGTTAAATATTCTTGAAACTGGGATTTACGCTGTAGTGTCACCAATAACCTCCTTAAAGACATTGGTCGAACTGACTAGCCATGCTAAAATGCCGTCAGCGTGTTTTTTAACTAATCGTGAGCGTCGATGTCTAAACCATCAGGTCATCAGGCTCAAAAGCAAGATTATTTCCAGTCCATCCAAACGCTAATATACAATCATCAGATTGCTGTTTGGGTTGGGCTTTGGGTTGTTATGGTCTTAGCCGGTAGCATAGCAACTATTGGTCTGATTGATCCTGGACCGATTGAGGAAGAAGCCAATAATCCACAACCAGCTCTGGCCCAACTGCGGGCATCAGCGGCAAAAGAGGCTGTGCCACTGTCTTTGTTTGGTGTTGTTGCTGTAGGCTGCGCCAGCGGTTGCTTATTGCTTACTCAGGCTCTAAAATTTTCAAGCCAGAAAACGAAACTGAAAAGACCGATAACATCTAGTGTCAGCAGTAGAAGGCGACGCCGTAATTCTAGACGCCGTAAGGCGACTCGCAAACAACAACCAGTAAAATCAGTACCATTATTACCACCATCACAAAACAGGAGTGATGACCAACAGACCGAGGTAACGGTTTTGCCACCGGAGCCTACTGATCAGACCAATGCTAAAGACGAGACTCTTGCCAACATGATGGATATGCGTAAGCGCCGCTCTCTGTCTTCCTTGATGCGGGATCAGTAATCAGCCGAGGCTAGTGGTGATTTAATTTGCTCTTAATTTGCCCTTTGTTCACTCTTGACGGTTGACTATTAACCGTCAATTGTTAGAAGTTCTAACCTCTAACAGCGATTGCCAATCTTTAATCGCTTGCTGTGACCAAAGCCAGTTCTTGCTCAAGGCATCAGGTTGGAAGTTAATCGGGTCGTTGGCGATCACTTGTTGCCGTAGCTTAAGAGATTGTTGGGACAAACTCGCCCGCTTAGACCCGTTTTGTTGTTGAGCAGATTTCCACAACCCTAGCCCTAAGCCAGCATAGGTATTCCATTTTGGGGAATTGCTGGATTTTTCAGATCCAACAATTGTAGATTTCCCGTTGCTACTCCTGTACAATGCATCATACCAAGCTTGGTTAGCTCGCTCGTATTTGCCTTCAGCGTAATAGGCAAACCCTAGGGCATTGCGGTAAGTCCAAGAGTCAGGTTTTTGTTTAACTGCTCTTTCCCAATAACGTCTGACATCATCCAGACTGTATTCATCCGAGCCGGTCTGGATCGACTGCCATGCCAGACGCCCTCTTAAAAAACTCACCATTGACTGATTCAATTTTGCTGAGGGAACTTCCTTAAGGGCAGCAGAAGCCTGAGGTAATGCACCCCGGTCTAGCAATGCCCTTACAGCTTCGGTTCCTCGAATAATATTATCCTCACTGAATGCTTCAATTGCGATCGCTGTGACGGTCTTGGTATTAGCCTTTGTCAAATTAACATTTGAGTAATCAACAGGTTTGGACAGACCTGGTGGTAATTGTCTGCCTAGCCCAGGACTAGGAGGGTTCTGGAAAAACCACATGCTCACCAGTACCAAGGCAAGAGTTCCCGTTGCTCCTAGTCCGATCCACAGTGGTGAACGTGGTAACCTTAAACCCTTGTGTTTAGGATTAGTGACCTTTTTAGCCTCAACTTCTGCCGTAGTATCCTCACGCTTTGGAGCTAATTGGGTTGAGCCCTCCGTAGACGCCGGTGTCAGGGTTGCGGCTGAAGCTTTCAAAGGAGCAGGGAGTTGGCTTGGGCTATGGACTGGTAGGTTCTTCTGAGCAGCCTCTGAGTAAGGGTTTTCGGATAACCCCTCTGAATTCGATGCTGCTATTGTTGATTCCTCACCAATCGCCTCTGTATTCAGCTGATCCAGCAATCCCTTAATGAAAGCAGCGGGATCGTCTGCTTCTAGTTCATGGGATTCTAAACCCGGTGTTACACCAGTGACACTTTCATCCTCATACTGAGCTTCTGCCCTAGGGACAAGAGCTGAATCTTCCTCAAATTCTGATAATGTGGTATAATCTCTATCTTGTGGTGGCGTAAAAAAACCCTCTTCTGGGTCTAACCCTACAGACATTCCAGGAGGATCGGGCAGACTAAATATTTGAGTTCGGTCATAACTGTGGTCATCATTGGTCAGGAAACCATCAAATGCCGGATGCAGATAAAGAACAGGTAATGCCCAATAAAGCTGGTTCGAGCCATAAGCAGAAATCAGTCCTTGTCTAGCTCGCGAGAGGCTGAGGTCAATGGGGTAACCCTGGTTGATGTTACGGTATAATAGTCTGGTTAGGGTCAGGGCTACCTCATCGGGAATGCGCTCTGCCATGGCTAGAACCCCAGGAATACCGCGCTTAACCAGTGCTTGAGCAAGATTTTGATCGTTACCGTTTTCCTGGGTATGTGAAGCAGCTGTATGAGCA
Source organism: Moorena producens PAL-8-15-08-1 (assembly GCF_001767235.1). Classification (GTDB taxonomy): domain Bacteria; phylum Cyanobacteriota; class Cyanobacteriia; order Cyanobacteriales; family Coleofasciculaceae; genus Moorena; species Moorena producens_A. The sequence continues at coordinate 403,209 of NZ_CP017599.1, read as the reverse complement.
CCACGACAGGAGTTGAATACAGCCAGCTGGACACCATTATTAACTAACAATCCAGCTAGATCATCACCCCTTAAGGTCTCTGTCAAACCAGTTTTTTTACTAACCAGGTAGACATCACCACCTGATTCCCCTAGGTTAGAGTGACCAGCATAGTGGAAGACTTGATATTTTCCTTGTTCCAGGGCTTGGGTTAACTGTTCCCGTCCTGGCTGTTCCAAAATTGTCAGATGAATCGCTGGTGGTCCATTGGGTGAACGATGGCGGAGTTCTTCTTTCAGGTGAGATGCTTCTTGTAAGAGTTCTAAACTTTCTTGATCACTTGGACCGGCGATCACCATCAAAATTTTCAGAGGTTGATTCGGTGGAGACAAAGGCTTCGGAACTGGTCTAATCAACCCTTTGGTCATCTGGTAGCGAGAGAAAGCCACATCAGTCCCTGTGGCTAGGGGACGATCCCCAGCATGGAGGACTTCCCAAGGTAGGCGGGGTAATTCTGTACCTTTCAATCCCAGACGCAGTCGCAAAACCGACCTTTGATTTTGAGCGATCGCTTGCGCCATCATCCAGCTATCGCGCAAGCTTCCTTTAAATAGGGCATTGTATAGCTCTTGACCCAAGGCAACTAAGTTTAAAGAGGATTGAGAGTACGGTTCTCCCCAAGATGGCATGGCAAAACTGCCATCCACCCCAGCTGCCCTACCCTGCAGGACACTAAATAGGGGGTCATTCATCAGTTGCTTGGCCTGGGTTAACCATTCTTCTACCGGCCAACTGACTTGTTCTTCTGCCAATGAGACTCCCGGTGCCACTCGTTCGATGCGCACCAGATAATCATCATGTTTTCCTAAGGGGGTTACGGAGATATGGAATTCCTGTGCCACTGTTGCCCAATTTTGCTCAATTTCAAGGGATCAATTTTGCTCATAGTTACGAGCGTTGGCTGAAGGTTTAAAAATTCTTGAATATTGAATATTTGTTGACTATTTGCTTATTGAGGAGTATTCCTTTAGGGGAAAATTCTTGTTGGCTCATGGTATTGATGCCGTTTTTTATTTAAGGTTTCCAAGGCATACTCTGTTAATTGTTTTGAATCAGAAAATTTCCTAATTCCAGCATTTGGGTGCCACTTTACCCAGATTTTTCCGGATTGCTATCACCAATCTCGGAAAAGTGAAATGGTAGATGCACCCTGATTGACACCCCCGGTTCACTTTGGTGAGCTGGGGATTTTTTTTCACTTCTTGATGCAGTCGCTCATGGGGGAAACCCCCAAGACCGCGCTGCATCGCTGGGTGGTAAGGTATTACCCACTCTATCTAGCCATCTCTATAGATTAGTTTGCTTTTTCCTTTTCCTCTAAACACGAACTGATCAAGCGATGCAGGGAGGTAGCGCCTTCATGTTCCCCCATGAGCGACTACCGGTGCGGTCTTGGGGAGGTAGCGCCGACCTGGGGGGGTTCCCCCCATGAGCGACTGCCGTGGTTTCCCCCACTCGCGCTTTGCATCAAGACACGGTCTTAAGCACTTAAAACAGGTTAAATTGCTTTAGCAACCAGCTATTTTACCCTTTGGGAATCGGTACTCATACCCAGAATTGGATTTACTGAATCAGTAAGGTTTCCAGGAGAAAGGATTAGGGTGTAGGTTTATCAATACTATGATAAGCGTGTTATCAACTAGCTTAACATCTGAAATTTTCCCCAAGATACTCCTTTGGGGTGTCATCACTGTCTGCAGAGCATTTTAGTCAGCCTGACCCTCAACTTTGCTAATTTACGTCAACACTGCCTAATCCTTGGTATTAACCAGTTTGTCAGTGTTAGGGAGAAGCTCTAGGTGTATTGTTTGAGCTTTATTATGGTTTTTGTAAAGATTTTGACAAGACTCGGTAATTACCGAGTCTTGGGATTTCACCCCATAGGTAGATGATTTTTGAGCATAGCTTTTAGGGAGCTAGGGTCAATGACTGATGGAGTGATGGGTAAATAGGCTGATACCTGAATAGTTACATCCTGATTGTCTTCCTTCAATAGGTAAGATACTCAAAGGAGTAACTCAAAAGACTTGATCTCCAAAACCGGACCAATCATCGCAAAGGTCATCACATCCTCTCGCACCTCTCCTGTAACCGTGACCTTCAGTCCCGATTGCTTTAACTGTGCGGGAGTGTCCTTGAGTTCATAGGTTTCCCCCCCTGAGTCAGAAACCAGTGCCCAGACTCCTGACCCCATCTCTTTGCGCTCAATCACGCCTGTGATGCTGATCGTCATGCTGATTGTTTCTCCCCTTGAACTGCTAAATAAGCTAGTCCAAAACAGAGCAAGGCATTGGCAATCAGGAACACCCGAGACAAAACCCCGCCTCCAAGCCAGATTAGCTCAGGTGAGACCACAGCACTCACGGCTAGGCAACTGGCCACACCGAGAGCTGAACCAACTGCTAACCACTTCCATTGGGGATGTCCTAACAGTAGGGCGATTAAAATAAATGGAATCACAACACTGGCAAATAGAGGGTTGAGAAAACTGCTGCTGCCAATAGCGCTACCCAATTCTGGAATCGAACTGCCCATGACTCGGAAGGGCCATTGGGGTAAGTCAAATATATACAAACCTTTCAGGAAGAATAATCCTGAACTCCCGGCTACTAAGCCAGTGGCAAGAGACCAACTCCAAGTAAAGGGAAAATAATTGCGCAAGAACCAGGCCAGCAAATAGGAACCTAGTACCATAGCAATCTTTGGCCACAGGGCGATTACACCACCGTCAATCCAAAAGCGAGGATTGAGATAGCCGTTATCCCGTAACCAGCGGAAGAAGTCTTGGAAGGTAATTTGTCCTTTCAGAGCCAGTTTAACGGCAGCACCAGCATCCAATTGTCCAGCACCATAGTGGTTTAGGGGGTCATCTTCTATAACTCGGGTGGACTGCTTGAGTACATTCAATACATCACCAGGGTCTTGAATCCCACTAGCTTTGATTAAAGCTGCCACACCAGCTACGTGAGGCGATGCCATACTGGTGCCTTGGAAGCCAGCAAATACAGGGCTGCCTGTCTCTCCATCAATCGTCTCTTGCAAAATCTTACCATTTTCACTGCCACCAGGGGCTGAGATATCTACCCCAGCACCAAAGTTAGAGTAGGGAGCTTTCAGACCTGCGGAATCAAGGGCAGAAACACCAATAACATGGGGATAGCGGGCAGGATAAGCGGCAGCATTTTGGTTAGAGTTACCAGCAGCAGCCACTAGGACAACACCTTTGTGATAGGCATAGTCAATTGCCTCTGCCATCAGATTGCTTTCACCAGCCCCTCCTAAACTCATGTTGATCACATCTACCTCATGATCAGCCGCAAAGCGAATCGCTTCCGCAATATCAGCCACTGTACCACCACCATTAGCTGCCAATACCTTCAGGGGCATCAGGGTAGCTTCGTAAGCAACTCCGGCAACACCGTAACCATTGTTGGTAGATTGGGCAATGGTACCGGCTACGTGAGTACCGTGACCTTGATCATCCCATGCTTCAATCCGGTCATTGACAAAGTCGTAGCCTTCAACAAATTGAGTATCTTTCAAATCCGGGACTGCGCTGACCCCGGTGTCAATCACTGCTACTGTTACCCCACTACCCTTGGTGTCATCCCAGGCAGATTCTACATTAATGCTGCGCAGGTTCCACTGCTTGCCATAGTCAGGGTCATTGGGAACCTCGAAGGCACTATAGGTATAGTTCGGTTCAATATATTCTGTTGCTTGGGATAGTCCTGATTGTTTCAGGGTATTCAGCAGTTGTTTATCTCCGTTTAGGATATATATGTGATCCGCTGCTGAAAATTCACTATTGAGTTGGGGATTAACCTCGTATTCTTTTGCGATCGCTTGCAATTGCTCATTAAGTTGAGCAGCTGGGATATCTTCCCGGAAGTCGATTACAATCGACTCAAAATTCCCCTGATTTGCCAATCCTTTAAAGTTAAACAGGGCAAAACCCAGCCCTATTACAAACAGACACAATATCAAAAATTTTCTCATGGCAATCTGTCGCTGGTTTGCGAGTCTTTAATCACCACGATAGCTTATATAACAAAGGGAGTAGGGAGTAGGGAGTAGGGAGTAGGGAGTAGGGAGTAGGGAGTAGGGAACAGGGAATATGGCATCAAAAATTCTTACAATTCATTTAGGTACCCTATACCAATTTTCAAAAATTGCTAGCTATTAATTTTCGATAAAGGGTGAAGGAGATAATAGGCAAGAGGCAAGAGGCAAGAGGCAAGAGGGATGCATGCTAGAGGCAAGAGGGAAAAAATCCTGTTTACCTAATTACTATCAGAAGCGCTATAGAAATTGACCGTGTTGTCACCTCCTCAGGTTGTTGGATTTTGAAGGTGAGGGGGATTTTGTGTCTTGGTTATATCAAAATTGACTCAAGTGCAGCACCTTTAAGGAGATAAAGAGCTATTTGACTATTGAGATGGGATTGTAGAGGTAAAGATTAATGCGATCGCAAAACGTAGGTTCGGTCAAGCAGGGTACAAGAAGGGGAAAAAGAAGACCTGGTGTCGCGGCTGGGGTTTCGCGGGTTGGGCAAATATCGATCGTTTTTTATTCCCAGTCGTGCCTACACCGGGTTTTAAAACTGCAATTTTTTCCTCCACCCTAATCCTGCCACTGATCTTTCCCTTTCCTCCAAATCCCAATCATGCTACTTTGGTAACCGTGCTAGTCTTGTTTTTTCATTTTCAGAATACTTTAATTCCCGAGCTCGACCTGCCCCTGTTTTAATCACCCAAACTGAATTAAAGTTTTCCAGCATAATGTCGGTAGAATTAATCTTTTCATCTGTTCCCATTGGCTCAATAATTGTATGGGAATTAGGGAAGACAAAAACAGGGATAGAAACCCGACTATTGGGGCTTGTATGAATCACTTCATGGGCAGTGCTGACAAATAAGCCATTCGTCCAGTATTGCAACATATCCCCCAAATTAATCACAAAAGCATCTTCTAAACAAACCGCATCAATCCAGGCATTTTTGGCATAAACCCGTAGGGAAGGGGTTGGGAAATACTCTTGGATTAACACGGTGAAGATGCCGGTATCTGTGTGTTTTCCGGCAATGCCATACTCAGGAGGATAGTAATTGGCTCGATGGATCAGGATTGGATCATCAAAATAAGGGTCAAACCAATCCGGGTCAAGGTTTAAGGCAACAGCCAGTGCCCTGAGAAGGTGGGGAACAATTTTAGTCATAATTTCCCCTTGAAGCTGATAGTGGGATGCAGCAAAACCAGGGGCTACAGTATCATCAGGAATCAAGGTAGGGCCAGTAAACGGCTTGTCTGAAGGTGGATGTTCAATTGCCTTGGTCAAAAACTTCCTTGGGATCAGGACCAACATCTTCATGGAAGGTTTCGCCATAAAGGGGAATGTAGCCCCTAGAGGTGTTGGGATAAACGGTTTGTTTGTCTTGGCCGTAGGCTTTTTTAATGTCCTCTGGCAACTGGAAAAAGTTACGAGAGCTGTCGATGGTTTGTTGAACTAAATCGGCGGAAATGCCATGATATTTCAAATAGAAAAACCCATGCTCTAAGCAGATGTTGTAGAGGCGTTTGTGTTCTTCGTTGCCTGAGTTTGAACCATTGAGGTCTTTTAATTTTGTTAACGAGATTATGGGTAAGGTATTCATTTACAATATAATTATCCTGATTTATGTAGCAATTAGCGCGATCGCAACTAGGGCAAAACCAATACCAATCATTTGTTTTAGGATCAATGTTTCGTGCAAAACAACTAATCCCAGAACAATGACCACTAAGGGATAAAGGGCAGATAGGGTAGAAACGATCGCTACTGACCCCTTAGAAACTGCCTTGATATAAAATAGCACCCCCAAAAAATTGAGCATACCTGCAACAATAGCTATAATCCCGCCTGGATGGGTTTCCAGGCCATCCCTGAGATGCAGAAAGATAAGCGTTGCAACAATTGCTCCTCCTAATCCCTGATAGACAATGGCACTTCTATCGCTAATATACTGAGCCGAAAGTTTAGGCAAAAATGCCCAAGCTCCCCAACACAAAATTACGCCTAATGTGGGTATCAACCATGGTTTAATCTATTCATACACCGCGATCGCTTCACCCAAAACATCAAGTTTTGGCTCTACACCAAGCCCGGGAGCTTCTGGTGCAAAGGTTTTACCCCCTTGATTGCGGGCACCACCTGTAGCTGTGTCAACCGTGAGCATATCATGGCATAACCAAGTTGCCCGCAAGTGGGTTTCTGGGGTACTCTGAGCCAGATGTACGGCTCCGGTATCTGCAATCACACTACCACCAGTTTCTTCAATATTCATCCGAATTCCCGTTTCCAAACAAAAGTCTCGGATGCGCTTGGCTTTAGTTAATCCTCCAACCCGATTAATCTTCAGGCCAATCGCCTCACAAGCACCGTCTGCTTGAGCACGGACAACGAAAGTATTATCAACGAGCTCTAAGGGCTAGAACGCTTATAGAATATGCCTTTTAGCTTATTTCGTCGCCCCCCCAGGTAATGACCACGCGGATTTGGTATAAAATAGCCGGAGGCAGAGGCGGTAAGTCTTTGACTTCTAAGTCCAAAGCCGGTTTTTTCGTATAATCGATCAAGGAAATGCCCATCACCACTCTGGTGCGAGTGTACAGAAAACAGCACAACGGCATCACCAGACCAGAGCGTCAATTCCACAATTTGACCGCTAACCAAGGATTATTGAGTATTAATGCTTAGTAGAACTATCGGAATTGTTCGGGATTTGCCAACTGGCTTTTCCCATAATGCCGCCAAAGAAATTGAGCAAGCAACTTCTCTGCCATGGCAAGAAAATTCTTACCGTGAGTATACAAGTCAGGGATATGAAGTTTTTTCACTCTTTAGTAAAAGTGGAAACTCCACCGATACAATTATTGAAGATTGCAGCCCAACACCAACTCCTGAACTTGATAAATTGCCAACAATACGTTCATTTTTAGAGCATTGCAATCTATCGTTGATGTGGGTTCGATTAAACAAGCTTGCTCCAGGTAGTTGCTTTTGGGAGCATCGAGATTATTCTGAACTCTCTGAGAAGCAGAAAGTTAGGCTGCATGTACCAATTTCCACATCAGCGGATAGCTACATGTGTTTTCAAGGTACAGCAGTTCACTTAAAGCCAGATTCTCTCTGGCTTTTACGGCCTAATTATGATGTACATGGTTTTCTGAATGGAAGCTCTGTAAGAATCCATTTAATAATAGATGCTTACCTAAACAATGAACTCAGCAATGAAATTGATCAGGTATATTTACCTGAAGAAAGTTTGACCCTACTGCCTGAGCCAACCCCTGAGATCTACAATAAACTACTTAGCCTTGCTGCTAGACTTGTTGATGACAATCGAGAACAGGATGCTGAGGAATTACTACTTAAAACTTTTTTGCAATACAATCAGCCCTTAGGTTTTTCCTATGACTTAGTTGTAAGTTTGTACGAAAAATATTCCAGGCTTGAAAAGGTGCAGGAATGGATTAGTATAAAATCTAGATTTTTGCATCAAGAGGAACTGAAAAATGTCAAGAAGAAATGGGAGCAACCAGATCATGCAACAAGATCATATCGAAGGAAAGATCATTGACGGTCGTCTTGGACAATTTCACCGAGATGTGCATGCCCTCACTTATGATCCAGATAGGCTAGAGAGAGCATATGATAAGCATGCAGAGAATTACGATGAATTTCTCTTGGACTTAGCTGGAGACGGTACATCTGGCTGTAGCCACTATACAACCCTATTCTTTAGTAGGCACGTGCCAAAACATAAGGGTCTGCGCATCTTGGATGCAGGGGTTGGTACAGGTATTGGTGGAGTTGAACTTATCAATCTGGGTTACAATCCTCTCTCGATCGTAGGTGTTGATCTCTCCTCAAAAATGTTAGCGCAAGCACAGAAGCGAGGAATTTATGAGGCACTTCATCATGCCTGCTTCCCAGAAACAAATGAAATTTTGCAGCCAGATGAATTTGACGCAGTGCTATGTGCTGGAGGGTTCAGTCATGCAGCAATGCCTGAGTCAGCAATGCCTGAATTTGTAAGAGTCACTCGACCAGGAGGGTTTGTTGTATTTAGCGTTCGCAAATCTGTGTATGACAAGTCTGATTCAGCAATCACTGCCATGATAAAACGCCTAGAAGAAGATCGATCCTGGAAGATTGTTGCTCAAGAGTGTGGAAAATATCTACCTGCTGATGGGGTACAAGCAGTTTACTTTGCCTGCCAAGTTCTTTAGTACAGGCTTTTGCGCTCCTAACTAGGGCTTGCTGAAAAAGTAGCATTGTTAGATGAATTAAACTGACTCAAGAGATAAGTTTTTCGGGTCTACAATGGGTTTTTAATAAGAACTGATAAAACAGCTAACAGTTCGTCAAAAATTGATTTCATCAAACATCTGCCTTCGCCGGAGTGAAGGGGCACAGATTGTTAAGCGTGTGGGATGGAGCTAGTTATCACCGTTCCCAGGAGTTTCGTGATTTTATTGCACAAGTTAATACTGACCAACAGTGGAATGTTCACTGTCTACGCTTTGCTCCCAATCGCACCATCAGAAAATCCAATTGAGAACATTTGGGGGCAGGCTAACAAAGTATTACAACAGATGCATCAACGGTGTCCATCTTTCAAGCTCACCAAGAAATTATTTGAATTGTTTATTGAGGTGCGACCCGTGGCGAATTTAATTCTTAATGGGTCAAGCCCACCTAAATATCGATTATTTACCATGCCTAATTTAGGCACCTATGAGGCTTTCTCTAAAATCATTTAGGATTGATTGCTATAGTTCTCAGTTTTTACGGAATTCCTTCTAACCCCCCTTAGGCCTTAGGCTATGAGTCAAATACAAAAATAATCAGATACATTTCGAGACAGTTGGTAACGATCGCCTCGATTGTCTATTTTCTTAGTCGAATTGGGAATCACTGCGCCTAGTAAAGCTCTACAATCGAACCGTAGCCCCTAACTCGTGGCCTTAGCTAACACAAACGCTATGCCCGCCAATCTGTGATGCTTGATACAAATTCAGTTTTAGACGTATTACGACCGGTACAAGACCCCGAACTCCAGAAGAGTTTAGTGGAGTTAAATATGATCCGCAATGTCAAGGTTGACAACGGTACAGTCAGTTTTACCTTAGTGTTGACCACCCCAGCCTGTCCGTTGCGGGAATTTATTGTAGAGGATTGCCAGAAGGCAGTGAAACAACTATCGGGAGTAGAAGAGGTAGTGGTGGATGTTACCGCTGAAACACCTCAGCAAAAATCCTTGCCTGACCGCACTGGTATTGAGGGCGTAAAAAATATTTTAGCCATTTCCAGTGGTAAGGGGGGCGTCGGTAAGAGTACTGTTGCGGTAAATGTGGCAGTTGCTTTGGCTCAGTTGGGGGCTAAAGTCGGTCTCCTAGACGCTGATATCTATGGTCCCAATGCTCCAGCTATGCTGGGATTAGCTGATGCTAAAGTGATGGTTCAGAAAGGAAAACAGGGGGATGTGATCGAGCCAGCCTTCAACCACGGTGTCAAGCTAGTGTCCATGGGCTTTCTAATTGATCCAGACCAACCAGTGATTTGGCGCGGACCGATGTTAAATGGGATTATTCGCCAGTTCCTCTATCAGGTAGAGTGGGGTGAATTGGACTATCTGATTGTGGATATGCCACCAGGAACTGGGGATGCTCAGCTAACCTTAGCCCAAGCAGTACCGATGGCAGGAGCCGTAATTGTGACAACACCCCAAAATGTGGCTCTGTTAGACTCCCGCCGAGGGTTGAAAATGTTTGAGCAAATGGGAGTCCCGGTGTTGGGAATAGTAGAAAATATGAGTTACTTTATTCCACCAGACTTGCCCGACCGTCAGTATGACCTGTTTGGCTCTGGAGGAGGTGAAAAAACATCAAAAGAACTAGGGATTCCCTTGCTCGGTTGTATTCCCCTAGAAATTTCCCTACGCCAGGGAGGGGATCAAGGATTGCCCATCGCTGTTGGTAATCCAGAGTCAGCCTCCGCTAAAGCACTGGTAGCGATCGCATCTCAGATTGCTGCCAAAGTTTCCATTGCTGCCCTGTCTAATTAACAAAGGCTTGCCACTCAAAAATAGAAAATGGAAAATCACCATTAACAATTTTATCAGGGTTAATACCTAATAGCTCATAGCTAATATAGGAACCCTAAATAAATTGTGATAATTTTTCTTCCCTGCTCCCTACTCCCTACTCCCTACTCCCTGTTCCCTATTCCCTATTCCCTATTCCCTGTTCCCTTTGCTCTAGCTCATACCTCATAACTGATGGTACAAATTAATAAATTTAGAATTAGAAATAGTATTCGTTGGCGGCTGTTGTGGGCCCCCTGGCAGGACTTAGACTGGCAACTGTTATTCCTGACTGTGGGGCTAACCATCTTTGGGGCAGTGATGATTCGCTCTGCAGCCATCGACAATGGTGGAAACTATTGGGTCTCCCACTTGCTGATTGGTGGTATTGGACTGTTCATCGCTCTATTCATTGCGCGATCGCGCTATCAATCCCTGGTCCAATGGCATTGGGTAATTTACGCCATCACCAATCTGTCCTTAATTGCTGTAATGATTATCGGTGCCAGTGCTAAGGGTGCTCAGCGTTGGGTTACGATTGGAGGGTTTAATGTTCAACCCTCAGAATTTGCCAAGATCGGGTTGATTATTACTCTAGCTGCCATCTTGCACAAACGACCCGCTACTACCATTCCAGCAGTAATAGCAGCTTTAGCAGTAACTATAGTACCTTGGGCATTAGTGTTTGGGCAGCCTGATCTGGGAACATCCTTGGTGTTTGGGGCAATTACCTTGAGTATGCTTTACTGGGCAAATGCCAATCCCGGCTGGTTGGTTCTGTTGATTTCCCCTCTGGTGTCAGCCATTTTGTTCAGTATATCTTTACCTGCATGGTATACCTGGTCTGCTGTGATTACAGTGATTGCCTTCCTCAGTCTCCCTTGGCGCTGGTTAGGAGCCTTGGGTACCCTGGTGGTTAACCTAGTTGTCGGACCGTTAGGAAAAGTCTTCTGGAATCTGTTGAAGGACTATCAAAAAGACCGATTAACGCTCTTTTTGAACCCCGATCTAGACCCCCTCGGCGGAGGATATCACCTAATTCAGTCTCGGATTGGGATCGGTGCTGGTCAACTTTGGGGAAGGGGACTAAACCAGGGAACTCAAACTCAACTCCACTTTATCCCGGAACAGCATACTGACTTTATTTTCTCAGCCATTGGTGAAGAACTAGGCTTTGTAGGTTGCTTGTGTATTTTATTAGCCTTGTGGTGGTTGTGCCTACGCTTGGTGCTCATTGCTCAGAATGCGAAAGACAACTTTGGCTCTCTGGTAACAATTGGCGTGCTCTCAATGATTGTGTTTCAAACCGTGATCAACATTGGGATGACTATTGGCTTAGCTCCCATCACAGGAATTCCTCTACCTTTACTCAGTTACGGTCGTTCAGCCCTACTAAGCAACTTTCTTGGCCTAGGGTTGGCCCAAGCAGTGGCCAATTATCGACAGCGATTGAAGTTTCAATAAGTGATGGGTTGTAAGATACTGGATGACTAATAAGTCCCTTAGCTCCTATCCTAGTAGAAGCAATCCAAGTTTTGAGGCATTCATGATTTTTCCAGGTTCTATAGTTCGCGTAATTAATGTAGACGATACCTATTATCGCTTTGAAGGTCTAGTACAGCGCGTTAGTGATGGTAAAGCAGCTGTGCTGTTTGAAGGAGGTAACTGGGATAAATTAGTGACGTTTCAGCTGTCGGAAATCGAAGAGGTGAAACCAAAAATTGGTAAAAAGGGTTAGTTTACAGGCATAGATAAAAGACATTAATAATTAATGACTAATCACTAATCGCTAAACCATGCGCCTTCCCTTACCCCAGTTCAGCCCCAGCAATCGCTCAGAACATCACCTTGCTGAGGTGATTGAAACAGCAACTACAGAATTTCTCGCTCAATGTTTAGAGCCAGAAGATCTAAGCTTTCCAGTCATGCCTCCCTTTGGCAGCTGGGTAAAATCTGTAGATGATGAGTCAGGTAATCAAATTTTTGCTGTAGTTTATTATGCTACCACTAGCCCGATTGACTCGGTTCATCGAGCAACAGCTTTAGGATTATCACTGGCAGAATTACGTGAGCAGCAGCCTCAGATTTTTGCCATGCTCAAAACTGAGTTCCGTGCTGCCATCGTTGGGTTTATGTCTTCGGAAGAGGGTGTTAATGGTTTTAGCAACCATCACGGTCGAGTCTATCAGTATCTTCCACCCCGTCCACCGCAAATTCATCAACCTGTCTACCAGTGTGAACCATCAGAGGTTATTCACTTTAGTGAACAGTTGGATTTTTTGCGAACACTTTTGGAAGTGAATGGTGCCCCAGTAGACCCACTGACAGCAGCTGTGATTAGGGAAGTTTATCGTCTTCGTCAGACTGACCGCGACTGGTTAGTCAAGGCCGGACGAACCTTGAGTGTCTTACTTAAGGATGATTATGACCGCTTGCGGTATATTTTGAGTCAAATTCATTGGTAGTATCGTCATCCCCCGTTAACCCTCACGGGTATAATGGGGGATGACTACGAATTACTTGACAAATTACTTTTTTAGTTTCCTGGTTATAAAAGTCGAAGTAACGGTTAATACATATTTCTGTTTCCCTATTCCCTATTCCCTATTCCCTATTCCCTATTCCCTTTACTCATTACCAGCTTGATCAATTTTAGCCTGCAATTGGGCTACCTTTTGCTCCAGCTGTTTCTTCTCCAATTTCAAGTTTTCTGCTAAGGCTTCAATTTTTTCGCGACGTGCTTCTACTTCTAAATCGCGGATATCTAACCCTTGGCTTTTCAAGGTTAGCTCTTGCCGCCATTGTTCAGCCCGTTTCATTTCTTCCTCTAAAAAGGTAGACTTAACCTCAGCTATTAAATACTTCTTGACTAGATCTAAAACCCAATCGGTGGCAGATTGAATAGTGATAACCTGTTGAGTTTCAGCCAGATCGATTAAGACTAAGCAACCTTCTTTAAAAGCTTGGGAATTAGTAAACGCCACAGGTGTTGGCTCAATGACTTCCCAGAATTGATCAGAGTTTTGGCGGGCAAGTAGTTGCAATTGCAGCCCGCCAAAATCATCATTGTCTTGAACTTGAGCTAGGTGTAGCATTACCAGTTTGATTGAAATCTTTCTAAAGTCTATTTAAGCGATCGCGTAAAATAGACTCTTGCTTTTTAGCCTCAGCTAATGCCTCTTGAGCACCCTTAACCACTGCTTCTGGAGCTTTACTCACAAAGTTCTTATTACCCAGACGCCCAGACAAGGATTTGACTTCCGCCTCTACTTTACGTAAATTCTTCTCTAACTTAGCCCGTAGAGCATCCACATCCACCACACCAGTTAGGGGAATGAGCACCTGGACAGTGCCGACTACACCGGCCATGGTATTCTTTACCTCTTTCTCCAAGGCTGGAGTGATGGTTAATTGATTGACTTTACCTAAGTCTTTGATATAGGCAAGACCCGCCTCCAATATTTGACATTCGTCACTGTTGCTGCTTTGCAGAATAACAGGTGCGGTCACCCCTGGTTTAATCTCTGCCTCAGCCCGGAGGTTGCGGATAGTACGGATTGTACCGATCAGCAGCTCAAACCTTTGCTCTAGTTCTGAGTCAATTAGAGAACTTGGGGATATAGAAGATTGGGTATTGCCTATTGACGAAAGGTCATGGTCTATTTTAACCTGCACCTCTTCTATATCTTTGATATCTTCTATATCTTTAATATCTTCTCCCTGTTTGATATTCCCATCAATCATCCCCATGTTGGACTCAATTTTCTTCAATTCCGAGGATTGCTGAGTGTCTTTTTTACCAACAATTTCTGCTTTGATGGATTGAATTTTTTCCGATAACTCTTGACGATTCTCAGCCTTGAGCACATAACGGGAAACAAACCAAATGGCATATCCTAGACCAATCAGTTCTAAGCTAGTTGAGAGTAAGGAAATGCGATTGAGCGCACCCACGAAGGCTGTGAGGATATTGAGGGCAATAATTCCTCCCACAACCAACCCTGCTGCGATTATCGGTTGTTTGTAGTCCTCGAACAACGTCTTAGAAAGTTCTGGCAGTTTAGACAATACAGCTACAGTTTGGTTAGAGATTTCCTTGTCCTTAGACAACGATGTTCCTGACCTCGGTGATTGGGCATCAGGGTAATCGGAAAGCGCACCTTGATTATCGGTTAATTTATTAACGGTTAGCAGTTCGCTGTCCGTTGTCTGTAGTTCTTTTTCCCCAGTTTGACCATCTAGGTACTCTATAGGATAAGGTTGTAGCGCCAACACCTGCCCAGATTTTTGGGTCAAGGTGTGCCAGATTTCTTCAGTGATATGGGGCATGAAGGGATGGAGTAGCTTGAGGATACCCTCTAAAACGTAAGCTAGAGTTTGCTGTGCCACAACCCGCGACGGAGAATTGGCATCCTGACGCAGTCTGGATTTTACCAGTTCAATGTACCAATCACAAAAATCACCCCAGATGAACTCATAAAGTCCCTTAGCCGCTTCTCCCAAGGCATAAGCATCTAGATAAGCCCTAGTTTGACGCACCACTTGATGAAAACGGGAAAGAATCCAGCGATCGCATAATTCCAATGCCTCTACTTTTGGTTGACCCAATTCTTCAGGAGTCTTACCATCAAGGTTTAGCATTACAAACCGGGCTGCATTCCACAGTTTATTGGCAAAATTGCGGGATGCTTCTACAGAAGCTGACTCATCCGTCTTGCGGTTATACTCTAATCGGATATCTTGACCGGCACCTGCCACTTCCCGAACCAAGGTATAGCGCACGGCATCCGTACCATACTTGTCAATCAGGATTAACGGGTCAATACCATTGTTAGCCGACTTAGACATTTTCTTATTGTTTTCATCCCGCACTAGCCCGTGGATGTAAACACTCTTAAACGGCATTTTACCCGTAAAATGTCCTGCCATCATGGTCATGCGGGCAACCCAGAAGAAAATGATGTCAAAACCTGTTACCAGGGTGGTAGTCGGATAGTAAGTCTTCAAATCCTTAGTCTCCTCAGGCCACCCCATAGTCGAGAATGGCCACAATCCTGAAGAAAACCAGGTATCCAGCACATCTGAGTCTTGCTCTAGCTTGACATTTTCTCCAAATTTTGCTATTGCTTTCTTCTTAGCCTCTGCTTCATGGTGAGCCACAATAAACGGAGTCTCGCTAGTGATTGTCCCATTGGTTTCACTCACCACATACCAAGCCGGAATTTGGTGTCCCCACCAGAGTTGGCGGGAGATACACCAGTCTTTTAATTTCACCAGCCAATCTCGGTAGACCTTCGTCCAGCGTTCCGGGATAAATACCGGTGAATGGTGCTGGTCAAGAGACTCTAGGGCTCTGTCAGCTAGGGGGCGAATTTTGACAAACCATTGCGTTGAGATTAGGGGTTCAACAGGAACCTTTCCGCGATCGCTATAGGGTACCGTATGTTTGTAGTCCTCTACCTTAACCAACACTTCTTCTGCTTCCAGCTGCTTCACCACATTTTTCCGGGCTTCAAACCGGTCTTGTCCTTGGAAAGAGCCAGCCTTTTGATTTAACGTGCCATTCTTATTCATGATATTAATGAATGGCAGACTATGACGCTGACCCATTTGAAAGTCATTAGGGTCATGGGCTGGAGTTACCTTGACGCAACCGGTGCCAAACCCTGGATCAACCAACTCATCAGCAATAATCGGAATTTTTCGTCCCATAATTGGCAAGGTTACAGTTTTACCAATTAAATCCTGGTAGCGTTCATCATTAGGATTAACTGCAACCGCCGTATCTCCCAACATAGTTTCTGGTCTAGTGGTAGCTACTTCCACAAAACCATTGCTATCAGTCAGGGGATATCGAAAATGCCACAAATGCCCATCAACTTCCTTATTTTCCACTTCCAAATCTGAAACAGCGGACTCCGAGGCTGGACACCAGTTGACCATATATTCGCCCCGATAAATCAGTCCCTGATCATAGAGTTGGACAAAGGCTTCAATTACTGCTTTCGATAAGCCTTCATCCATCGTGAACCGTTCCCGCGACCAATCTACCGAGACCCCCAAACGCCTCAGCTGGTTAACGATGGTGCCACCTGATTCTTCCTTCCACTCCCAAGCCCGTTCAAGAAACTTTTCCCGTCCCAAGTCATAGCGGGTTTTGCCTTCAGCTTCTAGCTGTCTATCGAGAATGGTTTGTACAGCAATACTAGCGTGGTCAGTTCCTGGTAGCCACAGGGTATTGCGTCCTGTCATCCGGTGGTAACGGACGAGGGTGTCGATCAGAGCACTCTCGAAGGCGTGACCCATGTGCAACTTCCCAGTAACGTTAGGTGGGGGGATAACAACGCAATAGGGTTCACCCTGGTGATTGGGGTCAGCTTTGAAGACTTGGTTTTCTTCCCAGTATTGTTGCCACTTGGCTTCGGTGGTTTTCGGTTCGTATTTGGTTGCCAGGGTGGGTGTGCTTGCGGTCATGCTGGGAATGGTGAATAGATGGGCCTACCTCAATTTTGCCACAGGCTCAAGCATAGTTAAGGGAATTAACTGCAAATACGGGAAGGATGCGTGCGGCATAAAAGCAGGGGAGCATGAGTTGGTGGGGAGTCACCAAATACCTGTCCAGCTAATATATCGATAAGTATAGAAAAGCGAGTCGTCTTCGCGGTTGATCAATCGAGATCAACACTTGAGAGTTACTAGAAATCTCAACACTGAAAGCCCCGCATCGCGATTATCGGGGATGAAAGTGACTAGCGAGTTTAGTCGCCTAAAAAACTTTTATCAAAAGGTTGATAAAACTTTAGCGCCATAGTATAATCTGAGTATAGGGTACAGGCTGAAAAACCGAGGCACAACCGGGAGAGAGACCCGCAATTGTTTGACCTGAAAGTAGTAATGCCCGGAGGGTAGGGAAAGTCCTCCTTAAAAACCCAATCATCAACTAACAATTGGTGTGTGAACCCAGCAAGACACATTTTGAGAAAACAACGGTACGGCGGGGCACGCCGGAACCAGGTGAAACAGGGAAGAAACGGACTTCATAAGGCACTTCTCAAAAAATAACCGAACGCTTAAGGAGACTAGCCCGCTGGGTCTTTCGTGAACTGAACTAAAGTCTTAGTCTTGACGGGATTTCGGTTTAGATATTGCCATTTGGACACGGAGGTTTAAGGCCGGTCGTAGATATAAGAATCCCCGTCTTTTTAAAGCGGGGAGTGTCAACCTATCAGCATTTATAAAAATTTTCACATCCACAGTGAAATAAAGTGTCATGCTTATCAAAAAAAAACCCCGTCCTTATAGGACGGCTTTATGTTACCATCAATATGGTCAATGACCCACCCGAGACGATGGATTCAGACAGCCTATACGAGCGAAGTCCAGTAACCTGGCGGCGCAGCAAAATCGGTAGACCGGGAAAAGATGACAGGGCAATGGAAGGCCAACCCTCGAATCACGCATTACATCAAGACTTTTCTTGAAACTCGACACGTGAGAACCGCAGGACTTGCGGGGATAGTCTGTGGAGCGAACGTAAGACCATAAAACCCCGGTTAGGGTGGAGGCTGTTGCATTGAAGCAGAAACCTAAATCGTGAGGTTTAGGAATCGCCTTTCTTCTAGGACGGTGAGGATGTCAACATATAACAAATGAATAGCAGAACAACTGAGGAGTTAGGAGCTTGAAAAAAGTAGAAGCCATCATCCGGCCATTTAAGCTGGACGAAGTCAAAATCGCCCTAGTCAACGCTGGCATTGTGGGAATGACAGTTTCTGAAGTCCGAGGCTTTGGACGCCAGAAAGGTCAGACTGAACGTTATCGCGGTTCAGAGTACACGGTTGAATTCCTACAAAAACTTAAAGTAGAAATTGTCGTAGAAGACGATCAAGTCGATATGGTCGTAGAGAAAGTGATCGCTGCCGCTCGCACCGGTGAAATTGGCGACGGTAAAATTTTCATTAGCCCTGTCGATGACGTGGTCAGAATTCGTACTGGGGAAAGAAATCTAGAAGCCGTCTAAATACCCTATATACCAACGGAGCTGAGGCACGGTTTACCGAGTTAGCGTGCCTCAGTTGATTTTTATAGGGAGTTGAGGGTTTTAGCCACCGCTAGTTAACCTAACTCTTTCAACTGAGGCAGTAGTAATTCAAAAGCCTTGCCACGATGAGAGCAGGATCGCTTGATCTCAGGCTCCATCTCAGCAAAGGTCAACCCCTGCTCTGGAACAAAAAAAACTGGGTCGTAGCCAAAGCCACCAGTTCCCCGAGGAGCTGGCAAAATTTCCCCCCGACAAATCCCTTCAGCTTGGTAAGCGATCGCACCATCTGGACGGGCAATCGCCACTACACAAACAAACTGGGCTTGCCGATTCACTTCCAAACCTAGCTCCCCCAGTAGCCGCTCAATTCGCTCTTGGTCGGTTTTGCCATAGCGTGCAGAATAAATCCCTGGAGCACCATCTAGGGCATCTACTTGCAAACCGGAATCATCAGCAATTGCCCATTGCCCAGTTGCCTGGGCTACCGTTGATGCCTTCAGACAAGCATTGGCAGCAAATGTATCCCCAGTTTCTTCAATCTCTAGCTCTGGTGGCTTTAACTGCAATTCCCAGTCCAAAGAATCTAGGTATGTCTGCATCTCCCGCAGCTTACCAGGATTGCCTGTAGCTACAACCAGCAATTTTGGTAGCAAATTTGGGGTTTGATGTTGGGATTTTGGATTACTCAAAGCAACAATGTCAGATTGTTTGATGAAAGGTTAACTAGCAATCAGAGTCAGTTCGATACAGCTCAAGCAGCGTTTAATGCCCGATTGCGATCTTACTCACCAAAGCCCAGATTTTCAATAACCCAACCAAAACTAGCCAATCCAAAATCCAACATTAATCCCAAATTTAACTCTAAAACTTACTGGCCCAATCTTTAGCCCAGTTTAAGGTTTGAGTTACCTGTTCAAGGGTAGCGGCTTCACAGTAGAGTCGCAATAAGGGTTCAGTGCCACTAAAACGAATCAGCAACCAGCTGTCGTTAGCTAAACGGAATTTATACCCATCGGTGGTTTGGCAATCCACCACTGCCTGACCATTAATTTCTTGGAGAGGCTGAGTTTGTAATTGTTCTTGTATACGCGATCGCACTTCCATCCCCGATAGATGTAAATCGATCCGGTCATAGGCAGAAGCATAGCCAGTTTGCTCTTGCAGACTCTTGTAGAGTTCACTTAAGTCTTTTCCAGATTTAGCGATCGCTTCTAATATATAAAGTGCTGATAATAAAGCATCTCGCTCAGGAATATGATTGCCATAGCCAATGCCTCCGGATTCCTCACCCCCTAGCAAGGCAGGAGTGGATAACATCCGGTCAGCAATATACTTGTAACCGATGGCAGTCTCATAAACTGGCAAATTATAAAGTGCTGCCACTCTAGGAATTAGGTCAGAACCACTAAGGGTTTTGACCACTTCACCACTAAAGTTACGCCGTGATGCTAGATGTTCAATCAGGATGGGAATCAGGATTTGGGGGCTAAGGAAATTGCCCTGACCATCAGCAGCTGCAATGCGATCGCTATCCCCATCAAATGCCAACCCAACCGCTAATTCAACACCCGGTTCGCGGTGGTGACTCTGGAGCGCTTCAAATAGCTCAGACAGATAACCGGGTAAAGGTTCTGGGGATTTGCCACCAAATAATGGATCCCGTTCGGCCTTAATTTCGATAATGGGTACCCCAAGAATCTTGTTCAAGCCTCCTGCTGCTGCACCATTCATAACATGGGCAAATACAGTCAGTTTCCCCTGACTAATCAGCTGTTGAATCAGGGCAATATCAACCTTTTGTCTTAAGGCATCACAGTAACTTGACCATGGGTCAAAGGTCTTTATACTACCCTCTTTCTTAGGGATAGCTGGTGCTTGAGAAAGTTTGGCTTCAATCTGTTTAGTTATTTCTAGAGGAACTGATCCACCAAAGGCTCCTTTCACTTTTAAGCCTAGGTAATTGCCAGGATTATGACTAGCAGTAATTACCAAAGCTCCTAAAGCATTTTGGGACTTGGCTGCCCAACTAAAGGCTGGTGTAGGAGCATAACTGTTAGAGAGTAAGACATCAAAACCAGCAGCTTGAACCACCTCTGCGGTTTTTTTGGCAAAGTCTTCTGCCATGAAGCGTCGATCATACCCTACGATAATCGTTTGGCTACCCGTGGTTTCCCCATAAGCATCTGCCAGAACTTGAGCAGCAATAGGGGCAACTATTGCCAAGCGTTCGAAGGTAAAATCGGCGGCAATGATACCTCGCCAGCCGTCTGTCCCAAATTTAATTGAATCTGCGGCAATCGCCATAGTAGTATATAGTTACTTAAATTTTAATACTCTGACGGCAAAATCCTAGCATTGGAAAGAGTTAGTGTCTTGCTGACCCGCCAAAGCCTGATCTGGCTTGTCTCGCCATTTTGTCGTCATCTAGTAGTACTGATAGTAGTTACTTAACTTAAGTCACTCTTTCGGGATTTTGTCCAGTGGGTGTATTCGACCCACCATTGAGGTTGGTCTATTGACGCTTCACCGATGAGTTGCTGAACAAAGAAGGTTTTTCCTAAATCTAAGCGCGATATAGTAATGTCTTGTTCTTGTTCCGGCGTCTTTGCTATCTTCGTGGCTATGTTCGTGCATCTCTATCAATCATCCCAGGACTTGGGCAACAGTTTCCTAGTGGTCGTCGCTGATATCCTGCTTAGATCGGGCTGACTCAGGCAGCTTATTCAGTACAGAGATTAGATTCATGCGTTCAATGTAAGGCCAACCACCCTTTTCTTCAATATCTTTTAGAAAATCATATAGTTTCTGGCGAGTATCCGGCAATGAGGCTTGAAATAACTCGTCTCGAATATCGCCATGGACTTTCTCTAAAGCCCTGAGTATAGCCAACAGGGCTATGTTATCCCCTTCGTAATTCTTGGCCAAAGAACGAATATCAGCGGTAATCTCTAGTAATTTAGGGTGTAATTGCTCTGAATCCAAATCTTTATCCCGATCCATTCCATCAAATTAACTGTCGCAGTAAAGGCGGCTCTTCCCGTGTACAATGCTCTAAAGAACAGCTGAGGCTCACGGAATCGGTGCCATTTTTGCATGCCCTATGCCCAAATGGCAGTAGTTCAACCAAATAACAAGCTTCCCGATAGTTTGTGTGTAGCCCGACTTATAACATGGGTGTGGTGTGAATTGCGGATAATACTGGTCAATGCCTAGAGGGCAGCAGCTGTTTAACTCCTATTGCACCAGCAACCCAATTCCAGAACCAACCTAACATACATTTTTAGATCTGATTATTGACGATTGAGATTGACTATGAAGTATCGTGCTTTGATTTGTGCCTTCCTGGCGTTATGTCTGGGGGTTTTTACAGCGTCCTGTTCTCCAGATGTAGCCAGCTTGGAAAGTATCGAAGGACTTACCTATGACCAGATTAGAAACACTGGTTTAGCGAATAACTGTCCACAGCTGTCAGAAATGACTCGGGGTGCTATTCCTCTAGACCCCGACCAGTCCTATGAGATTGTCGATATGTGCGTACAGCCAACCACCTTCTTTGTCAAGGAAGAAGGAACTAAGCGCAAAGAGGCAGAATATCTTCCCGGCAAATTATTGACCCGTTATACCTCTAGCTTGGTTCAAGTGCGAGGAGACTTAGTTTTTCAAGAAGATGGTAGTCTGAAGTTTTTGGAAAAGGATGGTATAGATTTCCAACCCATCACTATTCAGTTGCCTGGAGGTGAGCAAGTCCCATTCCTGTTCACCATTAAAAAATTGATTGCCACAACTGAGCCTGGTTTGGAGAGTATCAATGCTTCCACCGATTTTGATGGCGATTTCTACGTCCCCTCTTATCGGGGTGCTGTTTTCCTAGATCCCAAAGGTCGAGGTCTGGCTAGTGGTTATGATAATTCGGTTGCTCTGCCATCTCAAGCGGATAGCCAAGAGTTTGCCAATGTTAAGAGCGCAGATGTGGGCGAAGGCACCATTGAGCTGCGCATAGCTCAAGTAGATAGCGAGAGTGGCGAAATTGCTGGTACATTCATAAGTGAACAACCCTCAGATACTGACTTAGGTGCTGATGAGCCAGAAGAAGTGAAAGTTCAGGGGATATTTTACGCTCGCGTTCAACCAAAACAAGCATAGCTGACGTTGATTTGAGTCTTAGAAGCCACTGACTCCCAGAATGGAAAATTTGCAAAAACGTTAATTGCTAAGGGGCGTATGCCCCTTTTTTGATAAAAATGTGGCGTTTTCGATATCCTGTATGTATTATTAATAAACTTTCATCGTTTATAATTCAGGATTAGGGTGAAATTACTGTTTTAAGAAACTTAATGGTAAATCTACAATTAAAGTAAGGAAACTATGACCAAGGCGGTGCTTTTGGAGATTAATAAACTCGATTAACCCTCGTTACCTATGTTATCAAACAAAACTGCAGCATAAACCCACGCCAATAAAACTGAGCCCCTTTCTCTAAAAGGGATGCAACATAATATCGTCCGGGGATTGGATCCGGGAAAACATCAATCGGTAATCCGACAACCATTAGCAATTCAACCTGACCCATTAGCACAAGGGATAAAAAATTTGTTGCAGCCATTCAGGAGAATTGGGATGAGTTAGGGGTATCCTAGCCGATTGATATCTACTTGTGATCTACTTTTAATCTACCACCTTAAACTTTGTTATGGCGACTAACCTTAACCATAAACTTAAGTATCAAAGCTTAACATTATTACAAAAGTACCAGCAATCTCCCACCGCTGAACTTCGCAATCAGCTAGTGGCTCTCAATTTAGGACTAGTCAGGAGAGAAGCTCATCATTGGGTCAAGCAGTGTCATGAAAGCTACGAAGACTTACTTCAGGTTGGCTGTATTGGCTTAATTGGTGCCATAGAACGATTTGATTCCACCAAGGGCATCGCATTTAGTTCCTTCGCTATCCCCTACATTCGTGGTGAAATTCAGCACTATTTACGAGATCGGGGTTATTCAATTCGCATTCCTCGACGCTGGCTAGCACTACGGCAAAAGTCTGTGGAAATTACTCGAAATTTACGAGCAACGTTAAATCGGCAACCAACAGAAGAAGAAATAGCAGCAGCATTAAACATTTCCCTAGAAGAATGGCAAGAAATTACCCTAGCTCATCAAAATCGGGAACCTCTGAGCTTAGATACACCAGTGGGAGATTCAGAGGACAGAAACACCAGCTTGGGTGAATTAGTCCCAGATCCTCGCTATCGCAGTTTTCAGCTGGCACAGGAAGACCAAATCCGCATTCAACAAGCCCTAGCTCATTTGGAAAAGCGCACTCGTGAAGTGCTGGAATTTGTTTTTTTACATGACTTGACCCAAAAAGAGGTAGCACAACGCTTAGACATCAGTGTAGTAACGGTATCCCGCCGCGTTAAAAAAGGCTTGGAAGCGTTGCAAAAGTTAATGAAACCGACACAAGATTAAGATTAATTTTCACACTATTATTAGTTAAGCATAATAATATAAAATTCTAGAAAATAATATACAGCTGGCAAAGTAACTGGACTTGAGAGCTAAGTCATAGCTGAAAAGCGCTTTGGGCTTCTTGAATTGGGTGTTATTGCCCATAGGCTGTCCATGTAAGTGTTCAGCGAACAGCGATTAGCGCTACGCGCACGCGTGCGCGTTCAGCTATCAGCTATCAGCTATTAGCTTATGGGTTAGGTTTCAGCATCGTTCGCACAGCGTGGCCAAACGCGCCCCGCGTGGCCAAAGGCCAAGGCCAAAGCCTGGGCAACTCAAGTTGACGTGCTTTTGGATAAAATAAGCTGACCACTGACGGCTGAGGGCTGACGGCTTACCGGCCCACAGCTTTTTGCTGAGAGTCTCCAGTTTTGGAAGTTTGCCAAAAAAATTCTATCTTCAAAGAAGTTGGTGCCACAGATCGATAACTTCAAGTTCAAGGGTATGCTCGGATAAAGCGTTATTTTTAGGTGGTCATGGGTAAAGTATCATGCATCGTATGGGTGAGTGTACTGGCTCTGCTTATAGGAGGCTGTCAACCGGGTAGAAAGGCTGAACAGGGGGAGCAGACTACCCCTAAACCTACTCCGGTGGCTTCCCCGGATAGCACCAAACCTTCTCCTCCTGTAGCTCAATTTGCTCCTAAAGCCCCGGAAACACCAGAGCAGGAAAAGGTAATACCAATACCACCGTTGATCACAACCTTGCCAAGCAATGAAATAAGAAATCGGATTGATAAGGGACGTCTTGACCCGTTTGCGGCAATTTCAGTGCAACCAGAGGTGGAGATTTTGCCCAATCCTGGCAGACCAAGTAGTTCCCCGACAAGGGTACAGCCTCTGACTCCTGCACCACGAACACCGGGTTTGCGATCGCGTCCTGGGACAGGAAGTAGTGTAGCGGTAAGACCCTCCAGCCCCTCAAGAGCTAGCAGACCCTCCAGCCCCTCAAGAGCTAGCAGACCCTCCAGCCCCTCAAGAGCTAGCCGAACCACCAGCCCTTCCAGAGCTAGCAGACCTTCTAGCCCTTCAAGAGCTAGCAGACCCTCCAGCCCTTCAAGCTCCTCAATCGCTAGAAAGTCTCCTGGCTCATCAAGAGGGAATGTTTTGCCAAGGCCCCAGAACACTCGATCTACAGAGACTAGCATTGCTAAACCTGGTTCACCACCAGACAATAGCTCTGTTGTCAAGGATGGTATCCCCCCTATCCCTCCTGAATTTGATCTGCAACTGCCAATCCTACCAGAACCAGAACTGGCCTATAATGTCAGTGTCACAGGGGTAGTTGATAACGGTAGGGGTGTCTATTACGCTATCCTAGATGTCCCTAATGAGCCTAGTCGTAGCGTTCAAGTTGGACAGTTTATATTAGGTGGACAAGTTCTAGTCAAGCGGATTGAAATGTATAGAGGTTTAGATCCAGTGGTGATTCTGGAAGAAAACGGTGTTGAAGTTTCTAGACGAGTTGGAGAAAACTCAACATCAGCTTCTTGAAGTAACCTCAGGGTACAGTGTTAACTATTAGGTGTTAGGTAAGCATATGCGCTACGCGCAGGCTACGCCAACAGCTATCAGCTTTCAGCCGTCAGCCATTCCCCTAACACTAAATAATTGGTATTTCCAGCCATTGGGAGCATCCCAATGGTTTTAAATTATATAGGAGTGTAAACTGTTGCGTTATCAAATTAGTTGTCCTGGTTTACCCTTGGCAGTTTATCGAGAGGTAGCTGCCCATTTACGGCAAGTGACAGGAGTAAAAGCTGATTTACTACCCCAAACATCCCAGCAGTTTGATTACAATCAGAGTCAGGTTGGTGGATTGTGGATTGAGTATGGCGAGACTGCTGATAAAGTAGAAAGAGAACGGGTCAAGCAAATTTTGTCCTATTATCAAAATCGCTATGGTGCCTGGGAAGAAGACACTTCCGATGGTGAACCGCAGCTCACATGATGGGGAAGCAAAACGTTAATGGGTTTAATCCAGGCTTTACGAGGAACACGGGATATCCTGCCAGACGAAGTTGGATATTGGCAGCAAGTAGAAGCGATCGCACAACAGATTCTCAATAGAGCGGCTTATCGAGAAATTCGTCCTCCCATTTTTGAGCGTACTGAACTGTTTGAACGGGGAATTGGGGAAGCTACCGATGTGGTAGGGAAGGAAATGTATACCTTCAACGACCGGGCAACCCCTCCTCGTTCGGTGACACTACGTCCAGAAGGGACAGCGGGAGTAGTGCGAGCTTATATTCAAAATAGCCTCTATGCTGCTGGTGGGGTACAACGCCTCTGGTATACCGGTCCAATGTTTCGCTATGAAAATCCCCAAGCTGGACGACAGCGACAGTTTCATCAATTGGGGGTAGAGGTGATTGGTTCTCGTGATGCCAGGGCAGATGCAGAAGTCATTGCGATCGCAATGGATATCCTCAATACCTTGGGTCTAGTTAACCTGAGACTTAACCTCAATTCTGTCGGTAGTACCGAAGACCGTCAACAGTACCGACAGGCTCTGGTAGATTACCTCACTCCTTACAAAGATGAGTTGGACGAAGATTCTCAAGACCGTTTAACTCGCAATCCCCTCAGGATTTTAGATAGTAAAGACAAACGTACTCAAGAGATTGCTCAGGATGCTCCCAGTATTTTAGACTATCTTAGTTCAGAGTCCCAAAGTCATTTTGATCAGGTAAAGCAGTTGTTGCAGGATTTAGGGATTAGTTACCAGCTCAATCCTCGCTTGGTGCGGGGGTTGGATTACTACACCCACACTGCCTTTGAAATTATCTCTGATGACTTAGGCGCTCAAGCAACGGTTTGTGGTGGTGGTCGCTATGACGGATTAGTCGATGAATTGGGGGGAAATCAAACTCCAGCCGTTGGTTGGGCGATTGGTTTAGAGCGTTTGGTGATTTTGCTGCAACAACTGCAAGCCTCACAAACCCTAGCGCTAGATTTTTATCTAGTATCCAGAGGTGAAGTAGCTCAAGCTCAAGGGTTGAAACTGGCTCAGCAACTGCGCAAAGCTGGGTTGGCTGTAGAACTCGACTTGAGTGGAAGTGCTTTTGGTAAACAGTTTAAGCGAGCTGACCGCAGTGGTGCGGTGGCTTGTTTAGTGATCGGAGATGCTGAAGCTCAGAGCAACACCGTGAATTTGAAATGGCTGGCCTCTGGGGAACAAGAAACTATGACCCAAGCTGATTTATTGGATAAAACTGAGCAGTTAAAAGAGCAGATAGAACCTTTGCGTTGAGTCTTGAGTGTTGAGTTGCGTAGGGTGTGTTAGGGGAGCCTTGATATTTGGCCTCTAGCCCTTGGTTAGGTTGCTGCCCGTAACGCACCACTGCTGGTTCAAACAACTGTTAGGAGATGCACCCTTGAGTGTTCAGTGTTAACACTCAAGAACGTCGTATTATTTCGTAGTGACACATCAATGCTTTGAGATAAGTATGGGTATGCTTAGGTTATAAAGAAAGGGGTTAGCATCCTGAGGATGCTGCGCTACCATTTCACCTGTAGAGTTCCCCAGCTGCCGCTATGCTACCAATACCGGATTACTTAATTGCCCTGACTGTAGTACTGGTGGTAATCCCATCAGTATTCGTAATTTTACTACGTTTTGCTCTCCATACCCATCTTTTATCCCTAGGGAAGCGAGTAAGAAGACTAATCCATGGACAGCCTCGTGGGAAGAAACCCAGAATTGTAGAGGAGCTAGAAAGACGGTTCTCAGATGCTAGCCGACATTTAGAGCAGGTCAATACAGGCGCATTAATTGACCAAGCCTACAGCCACGAAAAAGTTGTTGGCATATCTTGTGACCAAATTGATTACATTGGTCGGATTATGCCTAGCTTACTGTTATCCTTTGGCTTACTAGGTACCTTTATCGGCATCACCATCAATTTGTTAGCACTCAGTAAAACAATCAGTCAGTCTGATGCTACCGATATCAATACTTTAGTTAACCAATTACAGCAACCCCTAGAAGGGATGGGAATTGCTTTTACCACTAGCTTAACCGCTATCTTTTTTAGTGCTGTCTTAACGGTAATTAACGTCGCCTTCAATACAGGGCTAGCGAAAAACAATCTAATTAGTTACTTAGAAGATTACTTGGATAATATTTATCAGCCGAGTTTAGCAGGGCAAACACGCCTGGATGTATTAGTTCAGGGGATGTCCAATATCTTTGAAAGCTTTTTGGCGAGATTTGGTCAGACTGTTCGAGAAGCAGTGGAATCATCACTACGAGAAAAAGTTCAAGAAATTGCTGATGCTAACACTCAAGTGCTTAAACTAGCAGAAAGTTCTTACAATAGATTCTTCCAAGCTGCTAGTACTATCGCTAGAAGTGCTGAAGAATTTCAACTAGCTGCTGCTCAATTTACCCAAGTAGCTCAAACCTTTGAGCATAGCCAGTTTCCTCAAAAATTATCTAAGGCTACAGTAGATTTAACTAGAACCCAAAGCAGTTTCTCTGAGTCAGCCAGTATGCTATCGCAATCAGTGCAAGGCATGGGAGTAGCAATGGCTGAACTTCAACGTCATGGGGTTAAATTGGTAAAATTGGCAGAAGAAATCAGTGCCCTCAGACAATCTTCTCTAGATGTAGTGAAGCAGCATCATCACAGTCAACAAGCCTTAGGGAAGATTATCCCCCAACTTCAGCAAGGAGCACAGGGATTTCAGTCAGCGATCGCTCGGCTTGATCAATTAGAGCAACGGATTGCTTCTCGAAGCGATAGCTTGAGTGACGTTCACGCTGAATTGGCTAAGTTAGTGTCAAATGTGAAAAGCTATACCGAAGGAGTTAGTCTGGGAATTCAGGCTTTAGGCGATCGCCTTGATCAAAGTATTACTCAGCAAGCTAATACTGACCAGCATAATTATGAAATTATGCGACACAATCTTGAAAAAGTTGTCAATCATCTCAATAACACCAATCAGGAAATTGCTAAGATTAGCCAAAAACTGACTGAGTCCAATCAAATCGATGGTTCAACTCGCATAACTCAAGATATGACTGTAGGAGAGCTAGTCAGGCGTTTGAGCAGTGAACGATAAACCTGGCAAATCGTTAGCTGTCAGCCTTCAGCTGTCAGCCTTCAGCTGTCAGCCTTCAGCTTTTAGCTCACGGGTGCGCGTTCAGCTTAAAATAAACCTCTAAGCGTGAGAATTTAATAGTTCGAGAAAGTCTGGGAATTTGCCCATATAAGCATATGCCCTTAGCCCATAAGCTGATAACTGAATGCTGAATGCTGATAACTGAATGCTGAATGCTGATAACTGATAGCTGAATGCTGATAGCTGAATGCTGAATGCTTACAGCAAATGATTAATAGTAATTATAAGATTGACAGAGAATTGATAAAATGCGTCGTTCACGAAATAATGATTGGAATGAAGAGATAAATCTCTGGCCAGCTTTTACAGACTTAATGTCTAATGCCTTCATGATCCTGATCTTATTTTTGTTGCTGTCTATCCTGAAGTCTGTGCTGGCACAAAGTTCCTTAGAATCAACCATTGATGATCTCACCAGAAGTGAAGATGAAGTGGTGCAATTGGCAAGGGAGAATGCGGAATTACGAGCTAAGGCAGCTCGGGTTGATCAACTTGAGCGTGGCGTAGCGGTTTGGAGAGCTAGGGCAAAGCGCTCAACTGTCCGCGAAAAGGCACTAGAACAGCAGGTTAGGTCTTTGCAGGTACAGATTGCTGCAGCACCAAAACCACCAGATACACCTCCGATTATTGTAATCAAAGATCAGGGGGATTACCGATTTGATTCCGGTAGTGCGCAAATTCCCTCAGCCATGAAAGACTATATTCGGCAGCAAATTGTCCCTGCTATTGAAAGCAATGCCAAAGACTATGAAATTAATGTAGTAGAACTGATTGGTCACACCGATGGTCAACCTAATCTTGGTGGTAGCAATATCGACCAAACTATTGGGAATGTGGTTAATAAAAATTCCTCTATCAGTCAACTTAGACCAGGCTCTAATGCTGATTTAGGACTGATGCGAGCTTTGGCAGTTGTGCAATTACTCCGTGAGATTCAAGCTAAGGAAGGGCGGCTCAAGGGGCTGCAATTTCGGGCTTATTCTGCAGCTCAGTTAATTTTACCTAATGGGCAAATTGCTCCGATTAGTTTAAAGGATGATCAAACTAGGCGCAGGATTGAAATTCGCTTTACTCGTCTCGGTAAGGTGACAAATGTTCAATAGCTGAAGAGGAGACAATCTCGCTAATCTGGTAAGGAAAGATGCTAGTCAAGAAGTTTGCGTACGCAAATTCATGAATTAGGCTTTCTCTGGTGAACATTTCTGGTGAACATTGAAGACTACACCGGTCGTCTACCAAAACCAAAGATTGATAATGATGAAGCACACCCACAAGGGGTGTGCTTCATCATTATCCGGTTATCAATCTCCAGCGTGCAGACCAGTGGGGAATTCCGCGAGATTTGTTAAAAATTTTTCATCTTCCTTGATCTTTACGCTACGTCACCCTCTATGTTGATGAATATCTAGAAAAAACGAAACGAAAACATCATGTACAGCATTGGGGAATTTTCTAGGATCGCTCAGGTTTCTAAGCGTTTACTGCGCTACTACGATCAGATTGGTCTGTTTCAACCGATGTTCGTTGATCCTGCCAGTGGTCATCGTTACTACAGCGCAACCCAATTGCCCACACTCAACCGCATTCTCGCCCTCAAAGAATTGGGGTTATCGTTGGATCAAATCCGACGATTCATCAAAGATGATATCTCCCTCGAAGAAATTCAGGGTATGTTGTTGATGAAAAAAGCCGAGTTAGAGCAACAGGTGCTCGATGAACTCAAACGCATTCGCACAATTGAATCACGCTTAAAGCAAATTAAAGATCGTGCTACCCATGTGCGTGATGTGGTGGTGAAGCAAGTCCCCCAACAACAGCTTATCGGAATACGCAAGATCTTATCAACGGGTGAGTCACCAGATGATTTCTTCTGGTCTGTGATGAACGCTCTTCCTGGGGACAATAATACCACCTATGGACCGATGACGATTGTCCTTCATGGGGATGGAGTAAGCAGCGATCGCATTGATGTTGAACTGGGACGCTTGCTTTATAAGACCGATCGTGCTTCCCTTACTACCTATGACGGTATGACCCTCGATCCGCGATCACTTCCATCGGCAACAATGGCAACATTTATTCCTCCTACGAATTCTTGTGCCAAGCTTCTGGGGTACAACGCGATCGGCGAATGGGTAGAAGCCAATCACTATGCTTTCGCTGGTCCGGTGCGACTAGTGTTTCTGGAATTGCCCAAACGACCAGGTGATTCGGACTTTGTGATGGAAATTCAATTTCCGATCTGCAAGCGAACAGTAGATCTGGACTTGCGATCGATAAACTAGGTCTGAAATTAGCAAGAGATAGATGCAAATGGCAATGCCATCAAACTAAGCAATATTGTTCAAAAACAGGAGTATCGAAATGATTTATAACAAAAAGACCATCGGAATAGATAGAAAAGCTTTACTTTCTACATTATGGCTATTTTTCCTATTGAATATGATTTTCCGAGATATTCATGAGTTCTTTAGACCAGGGCTTTTAGAAGAAATCATGACAGGCATCGTCAATGGTACTAAAGTGACTGACGGAATGTTGTTAGTAGGCTCCATCATGATGGAGATTCCGATTTCTATGGTTCTCTTGTCTCGGGTATTGAACTATCGATTAAATCGCTGGGCAAACATCATCGCAGGTGCAATCACTATTGCGTTTGTTATCGGTATTGGACCGAAAGATCTTGACGATATGTTTTTTTCAACTATAGAAGTTGTGTCTCTGTCACTAATTGTCTGGTATGCATGAACCTATCCCACTAATCTCAAAAGATGGTAGTCTATTGCTGGGTTGATTTAGGTGTATGACTCTATGGCTGGGCGCTTTGAAGGGTTAAGTGATTTGGAATGGAAGTTGTTTGAAGATATCTTCCCCAAGGACCCAGAAAAACGGGGTAAAGGAATGCCTCATTGTCCCTATCGTTATGTTTTAAACAGTTTGTTGTACCTACTGATTACTGGATGTAGATGGTGTGATCTACCACGAGGGGAGATCTGGGCATCAAAAAGTTCGTCTCATCGATGGCTAAAGCGATGGCGCTTAGATGGAACATTTGAACATTTACAAGCACGTGTGCTAGCGATCGCAGATCAAAAGGGCTTGATTAAATGGGAGTTTGGTGCCGTAGACGGCTCTTTTTCCCCCTGGCAAGGGAGGAGGTGAAGGCATTGCTTATGGTGGTAAAGGTAAAGGTGTTCTGATTCACACCCTGACTGAAGGTAGTGGAATGCCTCTAGCTAACTGTACAACTCCTGCCAATGGTAGTGAAAGAGAACAAGTCTTACCTCTACTGGATCAAGTCAAATTGAAAACTTTGAAACCAGGTAGACCACGTAAGAGGCTCAAGGTACTAGCTGCCGATAAAGGTTATGATTCCAAAGAAAAACGTGCTGCTCTGCGTAAGCGAGGCATTCGACCCCAAATACCAAAACGGATTTGGAAAACCAAGAAAAATCGAGGAAGACCGATTAAAATGTCGGTGCCCAGATATCAACAGGAACGTTGTTTTGCTTGGTATAGCGCGAAAATATCGTCGTCTAGTGGTTCGTTGGGAACGACAAAAAGTTTATTTTGATGCATTTATTGATCTTGCTACTATTCATCTGTGGATTCAAAGACTCTTATTAGTGGGATAGGTTCATGGAAGTGGCATAAACAGGATGCATGAGTCATGCCATCTTTAAGTCATTGATCGTTTAAAATTTATTGGTTCGGGGCTTGCTTGCAGGGCGCTTTACCAATGAACTTTATCAAGTCGCCTTCGTCGCAAAGTCTCCCGATGAATGTTCAATGTTCAATGAATAGTCATGCCTTAGAGGTAGATATTTATAGAAATCAATCAGTTAAATAATCAGGGATTATGATGAAACACTCAGCTAAATTTTATGACAAAATCGCAGAAGGCTATGCCAAACAACCCATTGCTGATGAAGCAGCTTACCAGAAAAAACTACAAGTCACACAGGAATACTTTAAGCCAGAGATGGAAGTGCTGGAGTTTGGCTGCGGGACGGGATCGACCGCTATCATTCACGCACCCTACGTTAAACATATTCGCGCCATAGATATCTCATCCAAAATGATTGAAATAGCCCAAGGTAAAGCTGAGGCAAACAACATCAACAATGTTACCTTTGAACAATTGACTATCGAAGAATTAACTGTAGCCGATGAAACCTTTGATGTGGTGTTAGGACTGAGTATTTTGCACTTACTAGAATACAAAGAAAAAGCGATCGCCAAAATTCACAAGATGCTCAAACCAGGCGGAATTTTAGTCACCAGTACAGCGTGTCTTGGAGATACCATGAAGTGGTTTAAGATCGTCGCGCCGATTGGAAAATTCTTGGGTTTAATACCGTTGGTTAAGATTTTTACGACAAAAGAATTGTCAGACAGTTTGACCAATGGCGGTTTTGCGATTGACTACCATTGGCAACCGAGCAAAGGCAAAGCGGTGTTTATTGTCGCGAAGAAGGCACTCGTAGGAGCGATTAATTCCAACTGTTAATTAGGAACGTAGGCAATGATATCCTGGTTGGTGCTGATGGAGACGAATTCTTCAAAAGTGAGAATCACCAGTCAACGTCTGAATAATGGCTTCCAAAGTTGAAGCGATTAGCTACTTCAGACAGGCGATCTCTCAGGCTTAGAATGATCCTTAAGATTAGCCCTAAAATTTAGTATCAACAAGCACATCTTAAGGGAAAATTTTGTGCTATGGCTTTCATATCCCCTTAAACGGAGTAGATCTCAGTCACTCTGTCGAATCCGGTGGTTGACCAAAAATTTGGGCCTCAAGCCCCGTCCTAGAAGGACGGCTTTATTTTTTTCGTGCTATAATATTACGTAGAGTTGTTCCACGTCAAAATGATCGTCTTAGAATTTAAGGTCAAAGGGAATAAAACTCAATATGCTGCGATTGATGAGGCGATTCGCACCGGTCAGTTTGTTCGGAACAAGTGCATCCGTTACTGGATGGACAATAAAGGTATAGGACAAAAAGACTTGTATCGTCATAATACGTGGCTCAGGTCTGAGTATCCCTTTGTTAAAGCCTTAAATTCTCATGCCTGTCAAGCTTCAGTTGAAAGAGCTTACAACTCAATTTCTAGATTTTACGATAAATGTAAAAAACAAGTCCCTGGTAAAAAGGGATATCCTAAGTTTAAGAAGTTTTCTAGGTCAGTTGAGTATAAAACATCTGGCTGGAAACTATCCCCCGATACTAAATCAATAAATTTTTTAGACAAAAAAGGTATTGGGAAACTAAAACTAAAAGGAACCTGGGAGTTATGGCGTTACGATCAGACGCTGATAAAACGAGTTAGATTAGTGCGCCGAGCGGATGGCTATTATGTTCAGTTTTGTATCAAAGTTGATATTAGCAAACCTTTAGAGCCTTCGCACACCAACGTTGGTTTAGACGTTGGACTTAAGGAGTTTTATACCGACTCCAAGGGAGGTGTAGAGACAAATCCAAGGTTTTATCGTAAGGGTGAGAAACGGCTTAAGTTTTATCAACGTCGGGTTTTTCGCAAAAAGAAAGGCTCAGTCAATCGCAAAAAAGCCATTAATAGACTAGGTAGAACACACCTTAAGATAAGTAGGCAGCGTGAAGAGCACGCCAAGAGACTGGCGCGCTGCGTAATCCACTCTAACGACGTGGTCGCTTACGAAGACTTGAGGGTAAAAAATTTGGTAAAAAATCATTGTCTTGCCAAGTCTATTAATGATGCAGGTTGGTATCAATTTAGAAAATGGCTGGAATATTTTGGACAAAAGTTTGGCAGGCAAACAATAGCCGTTAACCCTGCTTATACTAGTCAGAACTGTTCAAAATGTGGTGAAGTTGTCAAAAAATCGCTATCAACCAGAACGCATACTTGCTCGTGTGGGTGTGTGTTGGATCGCGACCATAATGCAGCCATTAATATTCTAAAAAGAGCCTTGGGTACGGTAGGGCATACCGGAACCTGGATCATAGATCCGAACGCTTTAGGAGAATCAGCCTCTACTCTTCCTGATTCCGGTCTGGAAGAGCCACGCTGACTCGTTGATTAAAGAATCCCCGTTCTTCTAGGACGGGGAGTGTCAAAAATCCCGAGGGTGGGAATAAGCAAAATACTCGACTTAAAGTGTAAGCTAATTGGAAAAGCAATCAAGTCAATTAGCAGGTCTTTGGGTCATAGATATCGACAATGGCTAAGAAGTACTGGGAATTTCTACTACAGAAAGAGGGGGAGCGCTCCTGGAAGCCAATCAAGTCTTCTGAGATTGAGATTGAATCTGGTCGGTATCGGATAGTGGCTCGTTCCAACCTGCCCAATACTGATGTAGAAATTTGCGTCACCTATGATAGCAAAGAGCAAGTGCCACCCAGACGTAAGTCCCAGAGGCGATGGCGTCGCACCAACTCAGAAGGGTTAATGGTGGTGATTCCTTTCACCAAGCTTAAACCTGGTCTGTGGAAGTTACGTTGCAGTAACGATATCATGGACGATTTTATGGGTCAGTCCTGGCGAAAATCCTTAGGGCTACAAGTTATACCCAAAGTCAAAGATGTAGAGACACCCCCTAAAACCTCTGTATCCACCCCAGTAGAATCCACCCCAGTAGAATCCACCCCAGTAGAATCCACCCCAGTAGAATCCACCCCAGTAGAATCCACCCAAACTGATACTCAGCCGCCTCAACTAGACAATTCACTGACTACACCTGAGCTAGCTGTTGATTCTGCCTCCACCAATACTATTACTAATGACCTCAAACCAACAGATGCTAGTTCAGATGCTAGTTCAGATGCTAGACCAGATGCTAGTTCAGAGTTTTCTAACCCTCAGGAGTACCAGAGTGAGATCACACCACCAGAAGAACAACCCATAACCATTGCTGCGCCAGAGTTACTTGACCAAGCAAAAGCAGCAATGGGGGTTAGCCAAGAGGAATCTAGTCCTAGTCAAGAGACGGTTTGGCAAGGGGTAGAAGAGGTTGACCCAAAGGCACCTGTTAATCCTGAAACCAACCAACAACCAACAGCAACTATCTCGCAAGACTTACCACTCCAATCGACTGTTGATAATTCCATCATGGAAGAATCTCTGGAGACTTTGGAGCAACTACTACAACAGGTGCTTCAGCCAGTATTGGATGAGTTGGAAGATCGGGACTCGGAAGATAACCAACAGCTAAGAAAAACCTCTGATTTAGATTGGGTTTCAGATACACAGGTTAATCAGTACGGTTTAACCCTAAGACTAGATAAGGATATTTTCCTGGCAAGGCGAGGAGAGTCGTTGACTATCAAAGGGGAATTGGTAGTAGATAATGATAAAATTAATAATAATGGTGATAGTATAACAGTTAGTGTTTTAGATAGTGTTTTAGAAAACTTATTCCCTGCTACTCTACGCTATCAATTGCGGTTTCCTCAAACAGGAAAACGTTTGTTAGATATTGAGTACTCCCTATCTCAAGAGGAGTTATTTTTAGGATTTAGCCATAGTATAGATATTCCGACGGATTGTAAAAGTGGTCTAATTTTAGGAAAAATAACCCTTTATAATTCACAGTCAACTCCTTTAGCCACTCAACAATTTACTCTTACAGCTAATGTAGAGGATTTATTAGAAGTAATTGTGCCAGGGAATCAGGGGATGCCAATGGAAACCATGGTAGTACTGGCTAATCGGATCGCTGAATCTGCAAAATCTGATCAACCTGATCAAGACCTTCTCTTCTTAGATGAAGACCCCTTAGAGGAGACTACGCTGGATCTGGTTGAGCTACCTCAAAACCATCCATCTCTGTTCTTGCAACCTATCTCTGGACGGTCTTTACCACCAAAACTTTACCACCATCAGCCGAGTGATATAACTGTTAAATCCCTCGAATTGCCCAGTTTGCCTACAATGCAGTCGGTTGCTGACTCTGGAGCACAGGGCCAAGACCTCCAAGATCAGTCTAAAGCATCTGATTCAGTTTCCCTAGATGATCAAGAATCCTCCACTACAGCCAATCCAGAACTAGATAATCGAGAGCAAGATACTGGGTCAGAGTTACAGCCTCAAGAAACAGTGCTTCAAGACACAGTAGTTCAAGACACAGTAGTTCAAGACACAGTAGTTCAAGACACAGTAATTCAAGACACAGTAGAACAGTCGGAAGATAGTTCAGAAGATACTAATGACGATAGTAATTTACAGATAAAGTCTGAGGTCTTATCTAATTATAATGATGCTTCTGAAGTGCTGATTAATTCCCTAACGGAATCTGAGGGAATCCAAAATATTGAGATTAGTGAGATTGATAAATCGGAAACAGATGATCAGTTAGAGGATTCAGACTCGGTTGATACCCAGTTCAAGAATTCCAAGGTAAACCAATTATTGAATACTACTCGGTGGGAGACTCCAGATTCTGTAAAAGATCCTGAGTCAATCGCTTTAGAAGAAGCTTTCCGAGCCTTAAACATGGAAGAGCGTTTTTGGTCACGGTTGAGTGCTTTAGCTGAAGATCATGAATTGATGGAATTGCTGAGGTTAGAATTATCCCCAGAGAGTAATCCTCCTGGGCAAGATCACTCACCAGTGACAAACGAACAGAGCAATAAAACGGCTAGCAACGAAGAAGAGGTTAGGGAATTTCCAGAAAAGGTCTTGGAGTCAATGACAGAATCTGAGGATTTGTCGCTAGTTAGTTCAGAATTAGCAATGCCAGAGACACCCCCTAAAGTTGGTATTACTAGTCACGATTGGACGACTCAGGAAATTGTAGTGGATGATCGAGAAATAGCCCCACAACCGACAAAAGCTACTGCAACCAAGCAACATGACGTTAAGGCTAAACTGGATAATCTTTCATCCCTAGAGTTGGATGCGACCTTAGCAGCACCGACTTTATCAATACCGACTACTAGGGACTTGGTTGCTGGAGAAAAGGTAATGGTAACCATAAAACTTCCTCCTAGTCAATCTCGCTTATGTATTAAATTGTGGGTTAAAGACGTCCAAACTCGCTCTCTGCTCCAGGAAACCCGTTCTATTATAGATTTACTCCCCAATGCGGCTGGGGAGCTGGAGGCAATGACTCAATTAGTTATACCCCAAGGCACGACTCAAATTAGAATAGAAGCGATCGCAATTAATTTGGAAAATCAGCAGGAGAGTCACAAGGCGGAGTTGGAGTGTGTAGTTATTCCTACTGACTTATCGAGTACGGTTGAAGGATGAAGTATTTTATAGCAATTATCATAGCTATGAGGTTAACAATTTCTGGATTTTAGGGAGCAGGGAGCAGGGACTTCGGAGCAGGGAGCAGGGAATCGGGAATCGGGAATCGGGAATCGGGAATCGGGAATCGGGAATCGGGAAAAAAATTCTTTTTACCTCATAGGTATGAAAAATGCTATACTGGTGATTCAATGTCGTTTTGTTCAATATAATTCAGTAACCAGTTTGCGGCTGTGGCTCTGCGAGTTTGTCGAGGACCAAATTCTCCGATTTTGTAACCTTTGAAACCTAATTTTTTTTTCAATAGCTGTTTATTTTCTTTGGGTATTGAACGGGTTAGTTTTACCGTAGCAGGGCGGCTTTCGATGAAATTAGGTGGCTCGGGATAGTCTTCTTGCCATTCAGGATTAACCTCAGTTATATCCCACTGCCCGGTAGTTGAGTTATAACGATAACCGAGATAGTACCAGAGAATTTTGTTAACGGTATCGTCATCAAGTTCTTCGTTTAAAATTGACCAAATTGTATTAGTATTAAGTGGCGGTAGTTCAAACATAATTGAATTATAAATTAGGAATTATCAAGGATTAAGTAGATTCTAGATACAGTTAGACTATCTGGGCTTCTTCACCTGTATCCTAGTACTTCTGGCGAAATAATGGTAATGGTTGGGGATTGAAGCTGTATCGCTATGAAAATTATAAAGCAGCCGCTGCGGTGGCAGGTGGCATTGGTTTTCTTGGCTGGTGTGTTGGCGATTTCCACATCAGCTATTTTTGCGCGATTAGCGATCGCATCGGCTGGAGTGAGTGGGGTAGGGTTTAGCCTGTTCGTAGCTGGGTCTCGCCTTACTATTGCGTCTATGCTACTGTTACCAGCTTGGGGCAATCTCAGGCAAGGTCAGCTAGGTCCAGGTGCATTACTCTATGCCAGTGGGGCTGGTGTTTGTTTAGCGCTACACTTTGTGACTTGGATTACTTCCTTGTCTTTTACTTCCATTGCGGCATCTACTACCTTAGTTACCACAACTCCGATTTGGGTTGCTCTAGTTTCTTGGCTCTGGTTGAAGGAAAAACTAACTAGGCTGACGGTTTTGGGAATTGGTGTGGCCTTTGTAGGTGCTGTGCTGATTAGTTTGGGGGATGGGGGTGCTGTCAGTGGTGGGAGTAATCCTCTGTTGGGGAATTCTCTAGCATTGATGGCAGCAGTGATAGCAAGTTTGTATGTACTTTGGGGACGTGAAGCACAGCAACGGGGTTTGAGTCTCGGTAGCTATAGTGCTGTCGCCTACAGTATGGGGGCGTTGGTGTTGTTGCTGTTATCCTTACTCTGGGGTGTCAGTTATCTCAATTATCCAGTAGAAGTTTACGTCTACATCTTGTTATTGGCGCTTTTCCCCCAAATGGTAGGACATACCAGTTTTAACTGGTTGGTACGCTGGATTAATCCTACCCTGGTGACCCTAGCTATTTTGTTTGAACCCGTTGGTGCTTGTTTTTTGGGCTATCTGATTTTTCAGGAAGTGCCAGGGGTATTGGTGCTGCTAGGTGCCATGGTGTTGTTAGTTGGGGTGGCCGTAGCGGTTTATGGGGCTAATTTAAAAAAAGGTTGAAGGTTAGTTGGTTGTTCGCGCACCCGTGGCCTTTTGGCCAAGGTTAGTTGAAGGATTTCAGCTTGCATGTCACGCCCCCCAGGTCTGTAAGAGACTAACCAGAATTAAAAGGAATAGGTATTCTGAGCTACTAAGGGGTTACTGGCGCACGGAACAAGAATATAAGGATTTATTTGCAGCGAGTGGTTTTAAAATCCCACCAGTCGTTTATACTTATAAAAGTCTAATAGTGATAGAGTTTAGCCTCCAATAAAGAGGTTTTTTAGCTTAACTTTCAGGTGAAAAATCTGGGACTGCTTAACTATTAGTTAATGTACTACAATTGCCCAGAATTAGGAGAACTAAAAAAGAAATGAAACAAATGATTAAAGCTGGTTTGATAACATTAGTAACCTGTATGCTAGTGCTAACGATCAATACCATGAATGCCCTGGCGATTAGTGAAACTGAGATGGAAATATGTGACTTAACTCTACACTCATTTTGTGACCGTAATCTGTTACCGACGCAATATGTGGAACTTATTGCTCCCTCTAACCACATCTCATTTCTTCTTTTGAAAAATGATGCTCCAGGAAATAGAAACGGCCAAATAGAAAATGATGATGATTCGGTTACTTACAGCGCTAGCGAAAAAACCACTTACTTAGCCACGTTTTCGAATAGTGAAGACATAACAAAAAGGCTTAAAATATCCAACACTGATGCTATAACAGAGTCTCCGCAGCATTGGACATTTTATCATAGACCCGCACAAGTGGTAAAATTGATTAACGTATTTGCTGCCAATAAAAATTAATAAATTCGGGAGCACCCATTTGGGAAAATATATCTTTTGAGATGGGCATTAACATAGCCTTCATACAGCTTAATGTGGTATGTTTAGTCCAAAATTGGATGCTCCTAGAAAGTCTGCAATGACTCAGTAAGCTCTAAACGTAAAGGGTTTCCGGCTATTTAGTCACCTCTCCAGAGGTCTGACAGAATCTGGCAAAGTGGTATTTTAAAAATATACGTAGTAATGTAAAAAATAAGTCGTCATAACAAGTAATTTAGATATGAGTACCTAGAAAGGGGGATTGAGTTAAAAGCCAATTATTGTTCCTTTTCCCTTTCCCCAATGAACAGTAAACTACTACAACAAGTCCGCGTTTTAGACCCAGTTTCTGGAATTGACCAAGTCGCTGATGTGCTGATTACTGATGAAGTAATCACGGCAGTGGAAAGTCAAATCAAGGAAATCTCTGGGGATACAGTTGTGCAAGATTGTCAGGGACACATTTTAGGACCAGGACTAGTAGACCTCTACAGCCATTCTGGTGCACCAGGACATGAGCAGCGGGAAACCTGGTCTTCACTACTGGCAGCAGCGGCAAATGGAGGCTTTACTCGCTTAGCCATTTTGCCTGACACTAACCCCCCCCTAGACAATGCTGCTGTTTTAGCACAACGGCAAGAACTCCAAAACTCTCCCTATCTGACCCTCCCCCCTTCCTCACCTCAACTCTATCACTGGGGTGCCTTCACCATCGGGTTACAAGGACAGCAAATGACTGAATTAGCCGAACTAGCTTTAGGGGGAGTAGTGGGCTTTACGGATGAAGGTCCTTTATGTAATTTAGGGCTAGTTCGACGGTTGTTGGAATACCTACAACCCTTGGGTAAACCAGTAGCACTTTGGGCTTGTGACCCTAAGTTGGCAAATGGGGGAGTGATGCGAGAAGGTATCCAGTCGATTGGTTTGGGTTTACCAGGGAATCCTGCGATCGCAGAATCATCCGCTATCGCTGCCTTATTAGAAGTCGTAGCAACAACTGGCACGCCAGTCCATCTGATGCGTATCTCCACCAGTCGCGCTGTCCAATTGATTGAATCAGCCAAAGCAGCGGGATTGCCAGTAACAGCCAGTACCACTTGGATGCATCTATTGCTCAATACTGAAGACTTATGCAGTTACAACTCCAATTTGCGCTTGGAACCGCCGTTGGGAAATCCAGTTGACCAAGCTGCACTGATCCGAGGTGTTCGGGAGGGGATTATTGATGCGATCGCAATTGACCACGCTCCCTACACTTATGAAGAAAAAACCGTTGCCTTTGCGGAAGCACCACCAGGAGTGATTGGTTTAGAGCTAGTCCTACCCCTACTCTGGCATACTCTAGTCGAGACAGGGGATTGGTCAGCCTTAGAACTTTGGAAAAGTCTTAGCACAAATCCTGCTATTTGTCTACAGCAAGACCCCCCTAGCACTGCTCCTGGTCAATCCGCTGAGTTAGTCTTATTCAATCCTCAATCCCCTTGGATTGTTCACCAAAAAAACCTCAAATCCCTTTCTAGTAATACCCCCTGGCTAGGGCAAGAATTAATTGGTCGTGTTGTGCAAACTTGGTGTCCAGAAAATCGGAAAAAATATGAACTATGAAGTACTGAGACTTCATAAGCCAGTTGGCTGATTCAACCCTTCAGGGTAACTCGGATTTGGTTTCAATTTCCCCATCCGATTTAACGGCCAAAACCGCACTACCGCACGACCGATAATTTTGTCACGAGGGACAAAGCCCCAGTGGTGAGAGTCG
Source organism: Moorena producens PAL-8-15-08-1 (assembly GCF_001767235.1). GTDB lineage: Bacteria > Cyanobacteriota > Cyanobacteriia > Cyanobacteriales > Coleofasciculaceae > Moorena > Moorena producens_A. The sequence continues at coordinate 360,952 of NZ_CP017599.1, read as the reverse complement.
TAACTATTGTTACGGTTATCTCCCAGTACTAGGTATTGATCTGCTGGTACTGTTGCCGGTCCAAAATCGTACTGTGGTGCTTCTTCGATATACTTTTCCTCTATTTCTTGATCATTGATATAAACTCGACCATTTTTAACCAAAACTTTGTCACCGGGTAACCCAATTACGCGCTTGATAAAAGCATCTTTGAAATTTTGCTCTTTCAGCCTTTCAGTGGGAGCAAATACCACAATTTCTCCTCGTTGTGGGTCTTGGAAAAAGCGATAACTTAACTTATCAATAATTAGGCGGTCATTAATCTGTAATGTCGGTAGCATTGATCCTGATGGGATGTATCGCGCTTCTGCCACAAACGTGCGAATCCCAAAGGCAAGAACAGCACTCAAGGTAATCGTTTTAATCCCTTCTACCCAAGCATTGTCTTTAGAAGGCTGTGTAGGTTTTTTTTCTGGTCTTTTATCTGGTACACGACTCATATCCATTCAACTACTACCGATACACAAGATTGAGGAAATTTCAACAAATAGCTGATTGGGAAATTATCAGCAAATTTAACAGCAAATTTAAACCTTTGGGGTTTTGTAGCTAGATCTTAAAAATTTCAAGTTAGTAGGGGAGCCTAAATCAAGATTATGTAAAGTTTTGTCAATAATGTCAATTTGGCAGGACAACCCTGTTTATTTGTGCCATGGTGGTAGGTTAGCTGCGGTTGTCTGTATTTAGCTATATCTCAGGTTTGTATCTACTGTATCTACCTAGACACCGAGCAGGGACACTGTCAAATTTTAACATCCTCCTATGTTGTCTGACTTTTGCTTGTTTATCCGCCATGCTCGTATTCTATTGCCCTCTGGTGAATTTTTACTGGGGGATATCCACACCTGCGGTCGAAGGATTGTTCAGGTTGCCCCAGACATCCCAGTGCCAACGGACGTTACGGCATATAAAGAAATAGACGCTACTGGCTTAACTTTGTTGCCAGGGGTAATTGATCCCCAAGTCCATTTTCGGGAACCAGGTCTAGAACATAAGGAAGACTTATTTACTGCCAGTTGTGCCTGTGCCAAGGGTGGAGTAACGTCCTTTTTAGAGATGCCGAATACTCGTCCTCCAACGACAACCCAAGCCCCACTGGATGACAAGCTCAAGCGAGCGGCAGATAAGTGTTTAGTTAATTATGGCTTTTTTATCGGTGCAACACCAGCAAATCAGCCAGATTTGCACAATGCCCAGCCGACTTGTGGGATTAAGATATTCATGGGTTCAGCTCATGGTGCACTCTTGGTAGATCATGAAGCAGTGATAGAACCAATTTTTGCTGAAGGTTTTAGCGAAGGTTCTCGGAAGTACAATCGCTTAATTGCAGTACACGCGGAAGACCAAGCTAGAATTAATCAGCGACGTAAGGAATTTGCTGGCATTACTGACCCTGCTGTTCACTCTAAGATTCAGGACAATCAAGCTGCTCTTAATGCCACCAAGTTAGCCCTGAAGTTGTCTAAAAAATATCAGCGGCGGTTGCATATATTGCACCTATCCACCGCTGAAGAAGCTGAATTGCTTAGGGAAGACAAACCTAGCTGGGTGACGGCGGAAGTGACTCCCCAGCACTTATTACTAAATACCGATGCCTATGCAGAGATTGGTACCCTGGCACAGATGAATCCGCCTTTGCGCTCCCACCATGACAACGAAGTTCTTTGGCAAGCTCTACTCGATGGCGTGATCGATTTTATCGCCACAGACCATGCTCCTCATACCTTGGAGGAAAAAGCGAAAGGTTACCCCCACACTCCTTCGGGAATGCCTGGAGTAGAAACATCTCTACCACTGATGCTGACTCAAGCCATAGAGGGACGGTGTAGTGTGCCTCAAGTATCTCACTGGATGTCTACAGCAGTTGCTAAGGCCTATGGAATTCCCAACAAAGGTGCGATCGCTCCTGGCTATGATGCGGATTTGGTATTGGTAGATTTGGAAACTTACCACCCAGTGTTACGGGAAGAACTTTTAAGCAAATGCGGCTGGAGTCCTTTTGAAGGTTGGAACTTAACCGGATGGCCAGTGATGACCATTGTTGGTGGTCAAGTAGTCTACGACAGAGGAAAATTGAACACAGACGTGCGAGGTGAAGCTTTAACCTTTACCAGTTAAACAAATAATAGGATTTAAGCGGAAGTGGGAAAAAATTAAAGTTGACCCAAATTTTTGGTCAACCTCAATCCCACTAAGTTTCACCCTACTCTACACTGGAGGCCAAGGGCGAACAACCAGATAACCTATCCAACAGCCAAGTTAAATCAAACTTACCGTTACAGGTGAATTGAGCCTGACGTCCACCGTCGTGGGAATAGGTTAGTCTTAGATGTAGATAACTGGGTGGCAAATAGTGTAGACGTTCAGCCCACTCGATTGCCACAATTCCCGGAGCAACCTCAATTGCCTCCCAGTAGTGTTCTGGGTTTAATGACTCTACTTCTGAGGTGGATAAGCGGTACAAATCGAGGTGATACAGGGGGATACGTCCCTCTGTATACTCATTGATCAGAGTAAAGGTGGGACTAACAATGGCATCAGTTATGCCTAGTCCCTCACCAATACCCTGAACTAGGGTTGTTTTGCCAGCCCCTAAGTCTCCCTCCAACAAAATGATGCTACTAGCTGGCAGAGATTTACCCAATTCCACACCTAGCGATCGCGTTGCTTTAGCATCAGCTAGAAAAATTTTTGTCATTAGTTATTTAGCAATAGAGTACCTCGAATAATAGTTATTCTGAGTTAATATCTCAGCTTTTATTTTCCTTTAAAAATTTTCCTCGCACTCACCAAATCTCACGCATGTGCTCGACTATACCATCGTAATAAAACCCGTGCCAGCCTTTCCGAATTGTGCCGCACTAAATGAGTTTCCTCATCTTCATACATTACATTGGTCACTACAATGCGACGCCCTAATTTAGAAGTTTCTTCTCGATCCAGAAACACTGGATGAGACTTAACTTGAGCATACTTAATTAGTGACCCAGCTGAGGGGTATTTTCGATTCACCAGTACCGCGTTAAATAGCCTTTTTCCACAGGCTTCATCAATAGTTTTGATATGGTCAGAGACACTATATCCATCAGTTTCTCCTGGCTGGGTCATGATATTACAAACGTAGATGCGGGGTATCAAGCGAGCTGCGATCGCATCGGTAATTTCTGGCACCAACAGATTGGGAATAATGCTGGTATAGAGGCTACCGGGTCCTATTATAATATAATCAGCTTGCTGAATTGCCTTGAGTGCTGCTGGTAAAGCAGGTGGATGTTCGGGAGTACAACCAATTTTTTTGATCACTCCCCGAGCTTCAGTAATATTAGACTCTCCTTCGATGCGACGTCCATCAGCTAATTCAGCCCAAAGGCTAACATCAGTTAGGGTCGCTGGCAAGACTCTTCCTCGCACTGCTAATACCTGAGAACTAGCGGCAACAGCTTGTTCTAGATCGCCAGTAATATCACTCATTGCGGTCAGGAAAAGGTTTCCAAAACTGTGACCGACTAAACCACTACCAGCTCTAAAACGGTATTCAAACAGTTCGGTTAACAACTTTTCTTGGTCTGCCAGTGCTGTTAAACAGTGACGAATATCCCCCGGTGGTAACACTCCAATTTCCCGTCGCAATCGTCCACTGGAACCCCCATCATCAGCTACCGTAACAATAGCAGTGATATTAGCACTATAAACCTTTAGTCCTCTAAGTAAGCTAGAAAGACCAGTGCCACCCCCAATGACTACAATTTTCGGTCCCCGGTTTAACCGACGATGATCCATCAGCACATCAATCAGTTTTCGATCGTGGTCGGGTTTTAAAACTTCCGTAATTGATCCTACCGTCCGGGTTTGCCCCCAGAAGATAAAAAGCAGACCCAAGATCAGCGCAATTGGACCAGAGACATGGTTAGGAATAATGGTGGTAATTTTCTCTAAAACTTGCGCTGTGAATTTAATGATGTAAAAAACTGGAGTCAGCTTTACCCAAATCGCTAATCCCAAACTTGTTAGCACTACACCACCAGCACTTAAAAGTATCCAACGCTTCACCAGTAATCCAGGGGCTAACCACTTAAACCAACGGTTGACCCGCTGAGGAATTCGACCTCTCGATTCATTTTGTAGGGTACGTAGAGCTCTTTTGAAAAGACTGATTGAGGACATAACTACACTGAGTATGGTAAGTACAAAAGCTGGATAGACATTGCTGGTCGAACTCCAGCACTTGACAAGGAGGCGATGCATGTAGTGAGGAACGGCTAAGGCTCCGGAAGTGCCTGTCAGATTGGTACTTTCTTTGCCTAATCAAACCTTCGTGTGAAAAGCGCGTGATTCACATAGCCGCTCACCCTTGCTGGTATAGCGGTTTCCATTGATATTACTGATCAAGGTGCGCTTTCCAATGGGCGAATAAATCGCCCTTGGGTCGCACCTCAATGGTGAATTCACTATGAAGCTGGTACTGATCACGACAGTTTCAGATAATTAGGCTAAGGTGTGATTAATACAATATCCGGTACCTAGACGTTATGATCAGAATTTACTCGTGGATATACTGAAAGTGCTGAGGTCGGTTGAGTTGCCATTTAGGGTATGAGAGTAGTCGCTTAACCCAAAAAAATAAGGGGTGAAACAGAATAATCCCAAGTAGTCAGCTATGCCAAACTTCTGTTGTGATTCTCGTATTTGGTGTAGCTGGTCAGAGCTCTTGACTTAATGCTGTGCGCTAGCCTAGGTACTAGGGCTGATAGCACTAACACCATTAACCTAATCTAGTGATTAGACTGGAAAGGGATTAACTGTAGTGAGCCAGATGGAAAAGCGAATTTTGGGAATTGACCCAGGACTAGCTACTTTAGGTTTTGGCGCAATTAGTTGCCAAACAACCCAAATTAGTAAGTTAGGAAAAACAGAAGGCTCCTTAGGAGTGCCAAAGCGTTCTAGCCAGTCACCAATACAGGCAACCCCTGAACCATTGCAGTTGATAGATTTTGGTATCATCCAAACCCCTGCCAAGACTGATTACGGCTCACGACTGTGTACGATTTACGAGGATTTACACACCCTGCTTGAACACTGCCAACCGGATCTGGTAGCGATTGAAAAACTTTTTTTCTACCGTATGAGTACTACGATCTCCGTAGCTCAGGCACGGGGTGTTGTGGTATTAGTAACAGCACAACATGGAGTTCCAATGGTAGAGTTTACACCGGGTCAGATTAAGCAGGCAATGACCGGATATGGTAATGCCGATAAATATGACGTTCAGCAGGCTGTTATGCGGGAGTTAAATTTAGACACCATCCCCAAACCAGATGATTTAGCAGATGCCTTGGCAGTCGCATTGACCGCCTGGTTTCATATGTCTTGAACACTTTACTATATCTGTGAACTCTATTTGTGAACTCTATTTGTGAACTCTATTTGTGAACTCTATCTGTAAATTATATCTGTAAATTATATCTGTAAATTATATCTGTAAATTATATAGCAATACTAAATCAGTTTTAAAATTTGCAAACTATTTAATCCTTGCTGGGCAAGGGTTATAGCGATTAAGCGATCGCGCAGCGTGGCCTAAGGCCACAGCCGACGCGATCGCGTTCGATCAGGGCACTATATTTTTGAAATCATTTAGAACTGCTATATCTGTGAACTATATCTGTGAACTATACCGATAGCAAAGCAATAAACTTAATCATATTTATATATGTAATATTAAAAACCAGTGTCAGCTTTCGGTGTTGCCAGTTTGACCTGAATTTTCTCTAGGTAATAAGTTAAATTAACCCATGACAAGCAACGGTGTATTCAACCCTTGAGCAAAAATATCGACGTCTTCGCCAAGAGCTGATTGCCGGTGCGATCACTCTCGGGGGTGTATTTCTGATTGGAACTCTGTGGTATCGGGTGGTTGAAGGCTGGGGCTGGTTGGATTCAGCCTACATGACGGTAATCACGCTTTCGACAGTGGGCTATCAAGAAGTACGGCCGATGGGAGATCGGGCAAGACTATTCAGCATTTCTCTGATTTTTATGGGCATTATTAGTATCGGTTACATTGTTAACCGGTTTACAGAAGCCCTAATTCAAGGCTACTTTCAAGATGGAATTCGCATGAGGCAACAGAAGCGCTTGCTAGATAGTTTGACGAAACACTACATTTTGTGTGGGTTTGGACGGACTGGGCGTCAGATTGCTGTAGAATTTAAGGCTGAGGGAATCCCATTTGTGACAATTGACTCCCGATTGGAACAGGTTCAAGCTGTCCAGGATATGGGTTGTATTTCTGTACACGGAGATGCTACCTTGGATGAAACTCTGCTAAATGTGGGGATTGAACGGGCAATTTGTCTGGTGGCTGCCCTGCCCTCAGATGCCGAAAATCTCTATATTATCTTGTCTGCCAAAACCCTCAATCCCCGAATTCGAGCCATCGCTCGTGCTAGCTCTGAAGAAGCTGTTCAAAAATTGCAGCGAGCTGGTGCAGATGCTGTAGTTTCTCCCTACATCACTGGTGGTAGACGCTTGGCAGCTGCAGCCCTTAGACCCCAAGTCATGGATTTTGTGGATGGGATTCTAACCGGAACTGATAGCTCTTTTTATATGGAAGAGTTTCTGCTAGACCCCGAAACCTGTCCTTGCGTGGGCAAAACCCTCAGGGAAGCCCGACTGCGATCGCAAACTGGTGCTATGGTCTTAGCAATTCGCCGGGATTCCGGTCGTCTGATTGCTGGACCAGACGGTGACACTAAACTCATGTCACGAGACCTACTGATTTGTATGGGCACAGCTGATCAATTGCGTGAGCTAAACCAGATTCTCGGTCCAATCCGTTCGAACTTGCTACGACTGCCCAAGCCCAAATAGATCTTGGGCTTAGAAAGTCAGTATGCAGAATGTAGAATGCGCGAATGTAGAATGCAGAATGTATAAAGAATCTATAATTCTCAATTCTTAATTCTCAATTCTCAATTCTCAATTCTCAATTCTTAATTCTCAATTCTTAATTCTTAATTCTCAATTCTTAATTCTTAATTCTTAATTCTTAATTCTTAATTCTTAATTCTCATTTGATCTAATTAAGTTTCAATGTATTAACGGGCACTTCATCCCAAGACTTAACTGTGCGTAATCGGGCAACCCAACCCGCTGCTTTTTGCTGATCAGTCAAGTTATTCTGAAACGACTCGTGGCAATCCCTCGCCTGCTCTTCGTTGCAAGTGGCAATACAAGAGTATAGAAGACCCGATGGATCAATCTGCTCGTTTACCCAAATAGTCATTAGTGATTTTATTAATATAAACCGATATGTAAATTACCCTATGTAGTTTTTGCAGTTTACCTGCAAGCAGGCGTTTAGGGTCGCAGCTGTATATACATCGTAGTATAGCATTTGAGCAACATTAGTCAGTCGAAGCTGAATCGGTAAACTCAGCTAGCTGATTGAGAGCCGTCCCAGTCACTCGACAAATTCTCCAGTCTGGCAATACTGCTGCTCCCATATGTTCATAAAATGCGTTCGCGTAGCGTGGCCGAAGGCCATCGCAGGTTCATTCCAATCCAGTACACTCCATTCTAAACGCCCATAGCCACGCTCCACTGCTAGCTGAGCCAGGTAACTGAGTATGGCTTTACCGATGCCTTGGCGGCGATATTCCGGTAATACAAATAAATCTTCTAGATAAATTCCCGGCTTAGTTAGAAATGTGGAATAGTTGTTAAAAAACAGTGCAAATCCCACCCCTTGACCACCCTGTTCAACGATAATCGCCTCTACATAGGGTTTAGCGCCAAACAGGTGTTCTTTCAGGTGATCAGCATTGCCAGTGACAGCGTCGGAGAGTTTTTCATACTCTGCTAGAGCCTTAATCAAATTAAACAGAATCGCTACATCAGCTTCTGTAGCTGGTCTTAAGGTAAAGTTACCCATAGTGCTGGCAAAGGGATAATCAAAAAGACAATTTGATTAATTATCATATCCCTTCTTAGGTAATGGGTAATGGGTAATGGGTAATTGACAATTACTTATTACCCATTATTCTGTTCAAATAATCTCTGGATGATTTAACTAAAGATTATTTACCCAGAGACTATTTGGTAACTGATTAACCGGAATTACCTGATTTCGACATAACCTTTATCCAGGAGTCACGAGCTGACCTAAGACCTGCACCACTAGTTCAACCAGTCTCTAAGCCGTCGAGCCACTTGGGGACGGCGTAGCTTACGCATGGCCTTGCTTTGAATCTGACGCACCCGTTCCCGAGAGAGATTGAACATGCCTCCTACTTCTTCTAGGGTGTAGGGTTCACTGCTGGCTAAACCATACCGTAAAGAAATCACATCTTTTTCCCGCTCAGTCAGGACATCACTCAGAACTTCCCAAATCTCCTGGCGCATCATGGATTCATTCATCTTATCTTCGGGCAACCGTAGATCATTGTCTTCGAGCAAATCCATCAGTTCTGTGTCTTCCCCTTTACCAACTCTGTGATTCAAAGAAAGGGAACGCCTACGCAATTCTAGTAACTGACGCAAATGGGAGGGGGAAATTTCTAGCGCTTGAGCAAGTTCTATTTCATTAGGATTGCGCTGCAGTTGTTGTTTAAGTTCCCGCTGAGCTTTTTTTAGTTTATTGAGCTTTTCTACAATGTGGATTGGTAGACGGATAGTTCGGGCATCATTGGCAATAGTACGAGTAATGGCCTGACGAATCCACCAATAAGCATAGGTAGAAAACTTGTAACCCTTATCTGGGTCAAACTTTTCTGCTGCTCGGTTTAAGCCCAACGCACCTTCTTGAATCAAATCTAGAAATGGTACACCCCGATTAATATATCGTTTAGCAATTGAAACCACTAAGCGCAAGTTCGAGCGAATCATCTTGCGTTTTGCCACACGACCACGATATAAATTCCCCTCCAACTGACGTTCTGTCATCTCGACCCCTGCAGCTACCTCAGCCTTGGTCGGTTTACGGTCTAATTTTTCCTGTAAGCTGTTCCGGAGTTGGTCGATTTCTACTAGGAACTTAACCCGACGGGCTAAATCTACCTCTTCGTCTGGCTTGAGCAATGGGTAACGAGCCATTTCCTTAAAGAATGCACCCACCGTGTCATCAGAGCCGCTTTTCCGAAAATTATGGGAAGTAGAGACCACTAGTTCATCGTCTTCGGTGAATTCGACGGCTACACGCTGTAAATCAGTTTCCTCTGGCTCAATGTGATCACTAACAAAAAAATCTTTCTCTTCCGTAGAAGGCATTGTATGAGTCTGGTTTAATTCTGTAATATTCATAGGGATGTGTGAGTTGCAAGTGTATTTTAAGTTTGTTAAAACCGTTGCCGTGAGGGGTTGAGGCTGTCTGTTGCTCAAAATTGGCCTTTAAAGAGAAATCTGTTATCAAAAATGGGTGTTGTTGGTTTCACAAAGAACTTAATACTCTAGACAGAGCAGCTAAAACACGCTCCAAACCCTCAAATATCAGTGACCCAACCTGCTTCAAGTAGTTTATGTGTGATTGACGTGATTATAAATTAATGATTTTAAGCTTACCAGAAGCAGTTTGGCTAGTTGTATCTGTAATTACGAAATGTTTAATTACATAGATTTTAGTTACAGTAAGCGGGTGAAAGCAGGAGAGATAATTCTCTTACCATTGCTTTTATTATTTATTTTGACTCTGGAAACAGGATCTCACATATTTTAGAATTTTCCTATCTATCAATAGTGATAGAATAGGAGCCTTCCCAAACCAAAGCTGCCCTATGTCTAATCCTCCTTTAGGTCTACTGTTAGCTGAACCTAGAGCACTTTACTTTTCTGGTGGTGGCCAAGAAAAGTGGGTTGAAGTCCTAGTAGATTGTCCAGGAGTTCAAGGTATATATACTTATCGTAATTCATTGGATGTATCAATCAATCCTGGAGATGTTCTGAGTGTGTCATTCGGGACTCAACAGCTAGGAGCGATCGCTATTCGGATTGTAGACTCTCCACCCCCAAACTTACCACTGGAGAAAATTAAGGACGTAGAGGAGGTGATCAGTCCCGGTTTCTTTCCCAGTTCCTACTGCCAACTGTTAGAGCGGGTGGCTCAGTACTACTGCACCCCTCTAATCCAAGTGATTCGGTCTGCTTTACCTCCAGGACTGTTAGGGCGATCGCAGCGTCGAATTCGCCTCAATTCCTCGGTCTTGCCTAAAGAGGCTCATGTCTTTGTGAATAATTCAGCCGCAAGTAAGATTTTGGAGATTCTCCAGGCTAAACCCAATGGAGATTACAGCTGGCAATACCTCCAACGTCAGGTAAAGGGGGCTAAAGCAGGGTTACGTCACTTGCTCAAGCGAGGTTGGGTGGAAAGTTATCTGGAAGCTCCTAAGCCAACTCGTCCTAAGCTGAAGAAAGCTGTGACTCTGGTGGCTGATATCAATCGGTCTGATCTGACTCGACGGCAACGGGAAGTATTGGAAGTGCTACGCCGTCGTGGGGGGGATTTGTGGTTGAGTGAACTATCACAAATTTGTAATGTTAGTTCCTCAACTATAAATTCATGGGAAGATAAGGGGTATGTAGTGATTGAGCCTAGGGAAGTATTGCGCAGTGCTACTTCACCAACCATGGCTACAGATGCCCCAAAAAACTTGACAAATGCCCAATCCCGTGCATTAAACCTGATTAATACTATTGATGGCTTTGCCCAAGTGCTGTTGCATGGGGTGACTGGGTCTGGAAAAACGGAGGTCTATCTACAAGCGATCGCACCAATCCTAGCGCAAGGGAAATCGGCTTTGGTGTTGGTGCCGGAAATTGGCTTAACTCCTCAAATTACTGACCGTTTCCGGGCTCGCTTTGGTGACAAAGTTCGGGTTTACCACAGTGCCTTGAATAAAGGGGAGCGCTATGATACCTGGCGACAAATGATCCCAGGTGAGCCACAAGTGGTAATTGGCACTCGTTCTGCTGTTTTTGCCCCCTTGCCCCAGTTGGGATTAATTGTTTTAGATGAAGAACACGACTCTAGCTTCAAGCAAGACCAACCCATTCCTACCTACCACGCTCGCACCGTTGCTCAGTGGCGAGCAGAATTAGAAAATTGTCCGCTTATTTTAGGTTCAGCTACTCCTTCGGTGGAAAGCTGGGTCAGTATTAAGGTGATGGGGGGAGCGAGAGATGGTCAAATCGGTAGTGACATTCATTCCCTGACCTCTTCAGCTCCTGAGGTTCAGCCCTTCACCTGTTCACCTCCTCAGCATCCAGAACTTAGCACTCATTACCTATCTCTACCGGAACGGATTCAATCAAGACCCCTGCCACCGGTGGAAATTGTGGATATGAGGCAGGAGTTAAAAGCTGGGAATCGGTCGATTTTTAGCCGTTCTCTCCAAGACCGTTTGAGACGACTAAAGGAACAAGAGAAACAAGGGATTTTATTTATCCCCCGCAGGGGACACAGTACCTTTGTGTCTTGTCGTAGTTGTGGTCATGTGGTGGAGTGCCCTAACTGTGATGTTTCCTTGTCCTATCACTATACTCATGAAGGCGCTACTCAAGTATTGCGGTGCCACTATTGCAATTTCGGACAACTCCATCCCCGTAGTTGTCCAGAATGTAGTTCTCCCTACCTGAAATTTTTCGGTAGTGGTACTCAGCGGGTTGTTCAAGATTTGGCGAAGCTATTTCCAGAGTTGCGAATTATCCGATTTGACAGTGATACCACTCGTACCAAGAATGCTCATCGCACTTTGTTAACTCAATTCGCTAATCGGGAAGCTGACTTGTTGGTAGGGACCCAAATGCTGACCAAAGGATTAGATCTGGCTCAGGTGACACTGGTGGGAGTAGTAGCAGCAGATGGACTACTGTATTTGTCAGACTATCGAGCATCCGAGCGGGCATTCCAAACCTTAACTCAGGTAGCAGGTCGTGCCGGTCGTGGGGATGACCCTGGTCAGGTGATTATTCAAACTTATTCCCCAGAGCATCCTGTGATTGAGGCTGTCAAAACTCATAATTATCAGTCATTTATCTCCGACGAATTGGAACAACGGGCAGCACTGAACTATCCCCCTTATGGTGATTTGATTCTATTGCGCATAAGTGGATTGGATCCTGTGGCGGTGGAGAAGGTCGCAGAGGATTTAGCCGACAGCTTAGATACTCCTGAAGCCGAGTACGATATCCTAGGACCAGCACCAGCTAGTGTGATTCGCGTTGCTCGTCGCTATCGATGGCAGATTTTGCTGAAGTTTCCTCCTACTGTGCCCGCAAAGTTACTGAATTGGCGGGAATTACAGGATATGTGTCCTTCAGATATTAGCTTGACTATTGATGTTAATCCCTTGAATATAAGTTGAAAGGTATATAGCAATTCTTATAGCTATGAGGGACAAAGCGATCCCCCTAAATCCCCCTTAAAAAGGGGGACTTTGAGGTTTATAAGTTTAACTCATAAATGCAATAAAAGCTATAAGTTACAAGTTGAAGGTTGAAGAGTTAAAGTTGGTTTAAGGTTGAAGGGTTAAAGTTATAGGAGTCGAAGTAAAGGTTAAGACATATGGCGTTACTGAATTGAAGTATGAATGCGGGATCGTCTGGTTTTGGGAAAGCCCCCTAAATCCCCCAATTTTGGGGGACTTTGATAATTTTATTCCCCCCAGAATTGGGGGGCTAGGGGGGCGAAATCATAACCAAAAATCTGCCTTGCCAGACATATTTCTGTTCCCGATTCCCAATGCCCAATTCTTAATTCCCAATTCCCAATGCCCAATTCTTAATTCCCAATTCCTAATTCCCAATTCTTAATTCTTAATTCCCTACTCCCTACTCCCTACTCCCTACTCCCTACTCCCTACTCCCTACTCCCTACTCCCTACTCCCTACTCCCTACTCCCTAATTTGTGAATACTCCCGCTCACGCCATCGTCAATCTCCTGATTTTAGGAAAAAAAAGAAGGCCGGAAAATAATTTACCAATTGTGTTCGGTGCGATCTTATCGGATTTACCAATGGTGATTTTTTACGGATATGAGAAACTACTCAGAGGAATTCCTGAAAACGTAATCTGGTCTGAATCTTATTATAACCAAAGCTGGCAAGTATTTTTTGATATTTTCAATTCTTTTCCATTGATACTAATAGGTGGGTTGTTAGCCTACTATTTTGGTCAAACGTTTCTGATTGCTATGTTTGCTAGCATGGCTCTTCATGGGATTGGAGATTTTCCTGTTCATGCTGATGATGCCCATCGTCACTTTTTTCCATTGTCAAATTGGCGCTTTGAAAGCCCTGTTTCTTATTGGGATTCTCGTCATTATGGTCATATTTTTACTCCCCTAGAAGTGTTGGCTGTTATAGTGGGATGCTTTGTATTGTGGAGACGCCACACTTCGATGACCGCTCGGATTATTATTGCGATTGTACTTAGTGTTTATTTTATCTATGGAGTGTATGCTGTGTTAGTATGGGGTTAGTATAGCGGGTTTCAATTCAGGATCATCAGGGTGTAGATACTGAATTAGAGTCAAAGTATTAAGTTCTATTTTTCACAGGTCTTGAACTAACCATCCATGAATACTGGACATACCCCTGGTTATCTCATCAACAAGATAAACGACGCACTGTGTAGTGCTTTCCCTGATAAACATAAATTAGAAATGATGGTGCTTTATGAATTAAATAAAAATCTGAACGAGATGGCTAGCGTTGGAAATTTAAAGGTAATCGTTCACAACTTAATAATACATTGTCAGGCTTCCAATGAGTTGGAAAAATTAATTGATGGAGCACTTAACCAAAATCCTAATAATGTTAAATTAAAGGCCATTAATAAAGAATTTGAAATTACCACTAGTTTAATCAATATATTGATTCCTTTAGAAATGAAATTGATTAAACAAATGCAACAGGCTTATCGAGCTTGCTGTCACTATGAATTCCGGGATGATAGGAAAGATGAACTCCCTGACAGTTTCTATGATATTCTTAAAAAATTGGATGATATACCTCAACCAACTGATGATGAAAAACTGATTGTCAAATTTGTCGATCATTTATTATTTAATGGAAATATTCCCAAGTCACAGGCTGAGCAACTCAAGCAATGGTTAGAAAAAAATGCCAAGAACGTTTCTGATTTATTAGTTCACAATCAAAACTTAAATCCACCAGTATATCCAAAAGGTTTAAAGCAGTTTTCCTTTGAAGTCGTAACAGTTAACCGTAGAGGAGTAATAATCAACCGAGAATCCCAGCAAGCGCGTTATTGCACTCAAGATCTGGGGAATGGAGTAGACCTAGAGATGGTGTCTATCCCAAAAGGAAACTTCTTAATGGGTGCCTCGAAAACTGAGAGGGGGAGTGATGACAGGGAAAGACCTACACACACAGTAAGCATTCAACCCTTTTTCCTGGGGAAATATCAGGTAACCCAGGCGCAATGGCAAGCGGTGGCCAAGCTCCCAAAAGTTAACCGGGACTTAGATCCAGACCCCTCTAAAATTAAAGGAGAGAATCGACCAGTAGAGGGAGTAAACTGGTATGATGCGGTGGAATTTTGCGATCGCCTTTCTGAATATACAGGAACTAAATACAGATTACCGAGTGAAGCGGAATGGGAATACGCCTGTAGAGCCGGAACTACCACACCATTCCATTATGGAGAGACCATAACCAGTAGATTTGCTAATTATAATGCTTCCCATACTTATGCACAGGAAGCAAAAGGGGTGCATCGAGGAGAAACCACCCCAGTAGGAAGTTTTCCTCCCAACGGCTTTGGCTTATACGATATGCATGGCAATGTTTTGGAGTGGTGTGGGGATCCTGATCATTGGAATTACAAAGGAGCCCCTACAGATGGGAGTGTCTGGAAAATTCATCATATTCATTTTGATTATTATATTCTGCGGGGCGGCTCGTGTCACTTCGTTCCTAGTAATTGTCGTTCTGCCTACCGCAGCCAAGGTTTCGGGTCTTTTTGCATCGGCGACCTTATCGGATTTCGTGTAGCTCTGTAGTTGAGTAGTTGCTTAGGGTGCGTTAGGGACGGATGCTGTTGGCGAAATATTTCTTAACAAACCAAGAAGCCCCATCAGCCCTCACCCCCAGCCCCTCTCCCAACCTTGGGAGAGGGGAGCGGATTACGGCAGAATAAGGGTTTCACGAATTCGCCAGCAGCATCGGGATGGGCTCGCCCTCATTTTCGGTGTTGCGTCAGTCAAAGAATTAATAGCAGTAGAGCGGGCATCCTGCCCGCCGGAAAAAAAGGTCTTGAACTAACCATCAATGAATACTGGACATACCCTTGGTTATCTACTCAAAAAGATAAACGAAGCACTGTGTAGTGCGTTTCCTGATAAAACTGACTTAGAAATGATGGTGCTTTTTGAATTAAATATAAATCTGAACGAGGTTGCTAGCGGTGGAAATTTAAAGGCAATAGTTCACAAATTAATTATGTATTGTCAGGCTTACAATCAGTTAGAAGAATTAATTGATAGAGCACTTAAACAAAATCAAAATAATGCTAAATTAAAAGCGATTGAGCAAAATTTTAAAATTACCACTAGTTTAATCAATATATTGATTCCTTTAGAAAAAAAATTGCTCAAACAAATGCAAAAGTCTTACAGAGATTGTTGTCCCGATTGTCAAAATAAAAATCCTAACACTTTTTATGAAATTCTAGAAAATTTGGATCATATACATATACATCAACGAAATAATGATGAAAAATTTATTGTAAAATTTGTCGGTCATTTATTAGTAAATGGAAATATTCCTGAGTCAGACGCTGAGCAACTAAAGCAATGGTTAGAAAAAAATGCCAATGACATTTCTAATTTATTAGTTTACAAACAAACGGCAGAGCCAAAAGGTTTAAAGCAGTTTTCCTTTCAAGTAGTAACAGTTAACCGTAGAGGAGCAATAATCAACCGAGAATCCCAGCAAGCGGATTATTTCACTCAAGATCTCGGGAATGGAGTAGACCTAGACATGGTGTATATCCCAGCAGGAACCTTCTTAATGGGTTCCCCGGAAACTGAGAGGGGGAGTGATGAAACTGAAAGACCTCAGCACCAAGTAATCATCCTACCCTTTTTCCTGGGGAAATATCAGGTAACCCAGGCGCAATGGCAAGCGGTGGCCAAGCTCCCAAAAGTTAACCGGGACTTAGATCCAGACCCCTCTTACTTTAAAGGAAAGAATCGACCAGTAGAGCAAGTAAGCTGGTACGATGCGGTGGAATTTTGCGATCGCCTTTCTCAATATACAGGAAGGAAATACAGATTACCGAGTGAAGCGGAATGGGAATATGCCTGTAGAGCCCGAACAACCACACCATTCCATTATGGAGAGACCATAAGGAGTAAATTAGCTAATTATGGTGCTTCCTCTATTTATGCAGAGGAAGCAAAAGGGGAATTTCGAG
Organism: Moorena producens PAL-8-15-08-1; assembly: GCF_001767235.1. Lineage (GTDB taxonomy): Bacteria > Cyanobacteriota > Cyanobacteriia > Cyanobacteriales > Coleofasciculaceae > Moorena > Moorena producens_A. The sequence continues at coordinate 344,481 of NZ_CP017599.1, read as the reverse complement.
AAGAAACCACCCCAGTAGGAAGTTTCCCCCCCAACGGCTTTGGCTTATACGATATGCATGGCAATGTTTGGGAGTGGTGTGGGGATCCTTGGCATGATAATTACGAAGGAGCTCCTACAGATGGGAGTATCTGGACTAAATATAATAATCATACTGATTATTATATAGTGCGGGGCGGCTCGTGGTACGACCTTCCTAGGTATTGCCGTTCTGCCTCCCGCAACTTCTTTCTCGCGCGCGAGTTGATCTTCAGCATTATCGGTTTTCGTGTGGCTCGGGGTGTTGCGTAGGCTGCTTTAGGGGCGGACTTGCCTTGATTTTTCGCGTTGCTCGTGGAATGGAATGATTTTAAGAGTGAGGTGGAACCGGCATCAGGCGTGGAACTGGCATCTTGCCAGTTTCATGCTTATTTTCGCGCGGGCAGGATGCCCACTCTACTTCGGGTCTGCTGAAAAAGTATTTGGGTAGGGATAGGCAAGAGGCAAGAGGCAAGAGGCAATAGTTCCGGAGTGCTCATCCGTGCAAGAGAAGCAGTGATTTTCATCATTTGTGCTTATGTTTTGAGCTTGTGGATTGCTTAATCCTTGCACTTATTGGAAAAAAAAAGGCTTGAAACCCTGATCTAGCAAGCCTCCTACTTTTATTCAGCAAGCCCTACTTCTATTCAAAAGAAGATTCAGCAACGCGCTTCTGACTTCTGACTTCTGACTTCACTAACCCGCAAGCCACCACCAGGTGGTAAATACCAGCAAATAAAGGAAAATTTCCGGAATTTGGTCTAATCAGAGTGTAGATACTCAATTAGAGTCAGACAGTTCTATTTCTCACAGGTCTTGAACTAACCATCAATGAATACTGGAAATCCCCCTGGTTATCTCCTCGCGCAGATAGAGTCAGCACTGTGTAGTGCTTTCCCTAGTGAAATTAAATTAGAAATGATGCTAGAACATCAATTCAATATAAATCTGCCACAGGTTGCTAGTGGTGACAATTTGACTGAAATTGTTTACAAAGTAGTACAAGATTTTAATAGTAGCAATAGTTTAGAAGAATTAATTAATAAAGCCCTTAAAGAAAATCCAAATAATTCTGACTTAAAGGCAATCGCTGAAAATTTTAAAATTACGACTAGTTTAATCAATATATTGCTTCCTTTAGAAAAAAACTTGATCAAATAAATGCAACAGTCTTACAAAGATTGTTGTCCTGATTGCAAAAATAAAATTCCTGGCAGTTTTTATGATATTATAAAAAATTTGGATGATATACATCAACCAACTGATGATGAAAAACTGATTGTCAAATTTGTCGATTATTTATTAGTAAATGGAAATGTTCCCAAGTCAAAGGCTCAGCAACTAAAGCAATGGTTAGAGAGAAATGCCAATAACGTTTCTGATTTAGAATCTCACAAACAAAACTTAAATCCACAACCTGATTCAGATCAATCTTCAACATCGGAAACGCCATCTGCTTCAGATAAACCTCCAACATCGGAAACGCCAATAGGTTTAAAGCAGTTTTCCTTTGAAGTAGTAACAGTTAACCGTAGAGGAGAAACAATCAACCGAGAAAATAAACAAGCAAGTTACTTCACTGAAGATCTGGGGAATGGAGTAGACCTAGCTATGGTGTCTATCCCAGAAGGAAGCTTCTCAATGGGTTCCCCGGAAACTGAGAAGGACAGTTTTGATAAAGAAAGACCTCAGCACCTAGTAAGCATCCAACCCTTCTTCCTGGGGAAATATCAGGTAACCCAGGCGCAATGGCGAGCTGTGGCCAAGCTTCCAAAAGTTAAGCGGGACTTAGATCCAGACCCCTCTGAGTTTAAAGGAAAGAATCGACCAGTGGAGCAAGTAACCTGGGTCGATGCAGTGGAATTTTGCCGTCGCCTTTCTGAACATACAGGAACGGAATACAGATTACCCAGTGAAGCAGAATGGGAATACGCCTGTAGAGCTGGAACTACTACACCATTCCATTATGGAGAGACCATAACCACTAAATTAGCTAATTATAATGGTAACTATACTTATGCAGAGGAAGCAGAAGGGGAATATCGAGAAGAAACCACTTCAGTAGGACGTTTTCCCCCCAACGGTTTTGGCTTATACGATATGCACGGCAATGTTTGGGAGTGGTGTGGGGATCCTTACCATGGTAATTACTTTGGAGCCCCTACAGATGGGAGTATCTGGAGTATTAATGATAATCAGGATTATTATCCTGTTCTGCGGGGCGGCTCCTGGTTAGGCCATCCTAGATTTTGCCGTTCTGCCTTCCGCAGCGACTATGACGCGCGCGTTAGCTTCGACGACAATGTCGGTTTTCGTGTGGCTCGGGCTGTTGCAAGGAGCTAGCCCTTTGCCCTTTTTGTACTTTTTACTCCTTTTTCTCTATTTGTTGCTGCCGTATAATCACAGTGTAGATACTAAATTAGAGTAAAGTATCAAGTTCTATTTTCCACAGGTCTTTAACTAACCATCAATGAATGCTGGACATACCCCTGGTTATCTCCTCGCGCAGATAGAGTCAGCACTGTGCAGTGCTTTCCCTAGTGAAATTAAATTAGCAATGATGCTACAACATCAATTCAATATAAATCTGTCACAGATTGCTAGTGGTGGCAATTTGACGGAAATTGTTTACAAAGTAGTACAAGATTTTAATAGTAGCAATAGTTTAGCAAAATTAATTAATAAAGCCCTTAAAGAAAATCAAAATAATTTTGAATTAAATGCAATTGAGGAAAAATTTGAAATTACGATTAGTTTAGTCAAGATATTGCTTCCTTTAGAAAAAAACTTGACCAAACAAATGCAACAGGCTTACAGAGATTGTTGTCCTGATTGGAAAAATAACATTCCTGACAGTTTTTATGATCTATTAGAAAATTTGGATGATATACATCAACCAACTGATGATGAAAAACTGATTGTCAAATTTGTCGATAGTTTATTAGTAAATGGAAATATTCCCAAGTCAAAAGCTGAGCAACTAAAGCAATGGTTAGCAAAAAATGCTAAAAACGTTTATAATTTAGAATCTTACAAACAAAACTTCAATCGAAAATCTGATTCAGATCAATCTTCAAAATCGGAAATATCAAGACCAGAAGCAGAAGAAGAAAGTTTAAAGCAGTTTTCCTTTGAAGTAGTAACAGTTAACCGTAGAGGAGAAACAATCAAGGAAGAATCTCAGCAAGCGGATTATTTCACTCAAGATCTGGGAAATGGAGTAGACCTAGAGATGGTGTCTATCCCAGCAGGAAGCTTCTTAATGGGTTCCCCGAAAAGTGAGAGGTACAGTAATGACAGCGAAAGACCTCAGCACCAAGTAACCATCCAACCCTTTTTCCTGGGGAAATATCAGGTAACCCAGGCGCAATGGCGAGCTGTGGCCAACCTACCTAAAATTAAGCGGGACTTAAAGCCAGACCCCTCTTACTTTCCAGGAGACAATCGACCAGTAGAGCAAGTCAACTGGTACGATGCGATGGAATTTTGCCGTCGCCTTTCTCAATATACAGGAAGGAAATACAGATTACCGAGTGAAGCGGAATGGGAATACGCCTGTAGAGCCCGAACTACCACACCATTCCATTATGGAGAGACCATAACCAGTGAATTAGCTAATTATGACGCTTCCTATACGTATGCAGAGGAAGCAAAAGGGGAATATCGAGAAGAAACCACCGACGTAGGACGTTTTCCCGCCAACGGCTTTGGCTTATACGATATGCACGGCAATGTTTGGGAGTGGTGTGGGGATCCAAGCCATGGTAATTACAAAGGAGCTCCTACAGATGGGAGTGTCTGGAGTATAAAATTTCATCCTTTTAAACTTTCTATTCTGCGGGGCGGCTCCTGGGTCAGCTATCCTTGGTTTTGCCGTTCTGCCCACCGCGACAACAATTTGACGCGCGATGCCATCAAAACCAATGTCGGTTTTCGTGTGGCGAGGGGTGTTGGGTAGGGTGTGTTAGGGGTGGACTTGCCTTGATTTTTACGGTAGCCAGTTTTTGGATAGTCTGCCCTGTAACGCACCACAGGGTCAAACTTTATTTCAATAAACTTTGATCAAGGCAATATAATCCTCTCAGCAAACAAACTCTGCAATCGCTCTAACTTACCACCCTTTTGATACAATAAATCTCCCTTACCCAACAAATAAGCCGCTTCCGTGTTACTGCCACCAAAAATAATCTTTGAATCCGCTTCAGACGCTGTGCGTAAAGCAATTCGCCCAGGTAAATTAGAGCGAATAATCGGAGTAACAACGTTTAGGACTCATGAGGTACAGTCTTCTTTGACGTTGATTCCCTGTTTTAATACAGCGCATCCCTATTCACTCTTATCTCTTATCTCTTATCTCTTATCTCTTATCTCTTCTCTGTTCCCTGTTCCGTGTTCCGTGTTCCCTGTTCCCTAAAATCTAGAAATTGTGTACCTCACAAGTCGTAGAATTGCTATAGGTTTACCACCCAGATACAAACCCTATTATCATGGATCACTCAGACTCTAATCTACCTCCTAAGCCACGCTTTGTGGCTTATTTACCCGATTTGATTACACAAGAGGATTATTTAGATTCCCCTAAACAACAAAAGCTCCGTGTGCGTATTGATATAACTGATGAAGGAGTGGAGATTCTAGGGGACAGTATGTATGCCCATCTTGTAGAAGAACTACTCGCTCAATTAGGTGCAGATGAGATCGAACGAATGCTTTGTGGCTAGCTTATTCTACCTTTCAAAGTGATTAAGCTGTTGCCCATTTCAAGGATAACAGCTTAATCAATTATGTATATAGCAATTCTACGACTTGTGAGGTACAAATTTCTGGTTTTTAGGGAGCAGGGAGCAGGGAGCAGGGAGCAGGGAGCAGCGGATATGGGAAAAGGGAGCAGGGAGCAGCGGATATGGGAAAAGGGAAGAGGGAAGAGGTAAAAAATAATGTGTACCTCATGAGTCCTATAAACGCTATAAACGCTATAAAAGACTTGGAAGGATGTCAACTTAGCTTAGTGTTGCTAAGTACCTGGAAAAAAATAAACCTCGCTTCTTGATGCAGTCGCTATATTAACTTGTGTAAAGTTGCCAAAAGTCCCTCTGCTCCCTGCTCCCTGCTCCCTGCTCCCTATTTAAAGAGTTAATTTTAGTTTTGTCGGACTACTTATGACTGAACAAACCAAAACCTCACTTAATCTTCGTAAAGCGTTTGACCAAGGCGTTGCTGTTGCCATAGATCCAGCCAATAATGTGGCGATTCAGCAGGGGGGGGAAGCGATAACTACTTTGAATTCCTACTGGTTACATCAGAGGTGTCCAGTTTGCTCTCATACCTTTCGATTGGGTGATGAAGTGTACATTGCTGAAGATAGAACTGTTCGGCACAATAGTGGCTTACTGCCTTGCGCTCAAGGCAATGCTACTGGGTCTGAACCATCCCCAGAGACTTCAGCTTTTTTCGCGGGATTAGATACAGCTTGGCCGCCACCTAAAAATATGCCTATTGTGCGACTGGAGGCAGGTCATGAACTTCTTGCTCCACCCCTTGCTGGTTTTCAACGCCATACTTGTGTGGTGTGTGGTCATACCTATTGGTTAACTGATGAGCGCAACTGATACAGCATTAAGAGTCATTCAGTGGGCTATGACCAATCCTGAAGGGATAGTCAGCCCACCCCAAGGGGATTTGTCTGCTACAGAAAAGTTAGCTAATCCTCCCGTTGCTCTTAGCCAGGCACTGCAACAACTAACGGCGGTAACGGCAGCTAGACTAGGATGGGAAATGCCCCCATTAGGAGATAATAGTCCCCTTGGTGTCGGGGGAATTATTCTGGCTGGGGCCCTGGGAACAGCTAACCTAAAATTAGCTCGTACCCTAATTACCGCTTTATCAGACCCATGCTCTTCAGGGGATTGGGTAGTGCGACATGGTCTAGTTGCCCCAGCTTTGCCGTTTCTGGCAGATGAGATAGCTGATGATTGCCGACAGGTATCCCTGCTAACAGCAGTATTAAATCGACCCGCAACTGGTCAGGAAAATTTAGCTTTTGATTTTATACTGAAACTTCTTGAACAGCCATCAACAAGATTGTCTCTGACTTTGCATCTGGCTAAACCAACTCTAGATATCAAAGTTCGCAACTGGCGGTCTAATTTACTTGAGCGTTTGCGCCCTGGTTCCGAAAAAAACCGTGATTTTGTGATTGAGGTTTATGAAGCTGCAATGATTTATCATCAGCAGGAGGTAATCAATCAAGTAAAAGCTGCCGCTGCTGTTATGACTGACCCAAAAGCAGCCAGTGATGACAGTCGTTTGCAAGATGCTTTGTCAGTTGCCAATTGGTGGCAGTCTCTATGGGCAATTGAGCGTGCAGATATGGAGGCTCTACGTCGCCATCGCTATCTTAGTTATTCTTACCGTGAGGGGATTAAGCTGTTTAATTTACGACGGAAATTATGCATAACAGCAACAACCGAGAAATGCTCATCAAAGCCGCCCAATGCTACGTCAAAGCGGGATGGCTAGCCGATGCTAGTCGAGTATGGGAAGAAATAGGAGAATACCGGGAAGCGGCGGCCATATACGAACAACAGGAAAAGTGGGAACAAGCAGCCAGATGTTATCTGAAAGTGAGTGATTGGTCAAAGGCGGCGCGGTGCTACCAGAATAACTCACAAGCTCAACCAGCAGCAGAATGTTGGTTCCAAGCAGGGGAACCCCTAAAAGCAGCATGGGTAGGAGCAGACCAACTCAAGCAAATATATCAAAGCTACGCCATCTTAGAAGAAGTAGAAGCAAAAAGCACAATCGAAAAACTAGAGAAAGAGTTAATAACAGCAAGATGTGAAGTAAATCAAGGAAAGAAAGCCTCAGCGGCCTCTAGACTAAGGAAAATACTAAACTCCCTCAACTCTGCCCAATCAAAGCACTTATATGAATGGGCAATAAGAGTAGCAGAAGTATTAAACAGGCCAGATTTAAGGGCACTAATCTATAGTGCAGCAGTAAAAGGGAGAATGCCCAAGGCCATCGGGCAAGATGCCCATTCTACAGGTGCGACCCAAGGGCGATTTACTCACCCATTGGAAAGCGCACCTACTATTAAAATCATTCTATTATTCAGCAACGCCCTGTGAACAACCCCTAACCCCTATTACTTATGAGTAGAAGGAGAAAAATTAAGCTGGTTCCTTTGGGAAATCCTGAACAGTTCCAAGATATTTTATACAGTGACGAATCCATAACACTTGGGGAGTTACTCTCTCAAGCTCCTGCTCTTAGCACCGAGCCGATCGATGAAAGTCTGATGGAGCAGGAAATAGGAAAATTCCTGATCATAGCTGTTCAAGAACCCTGGGATTGCCCTCTGTATCGTCCTCCTGGTTTAGTGATTAGTGATCAGACTCAAGAGGATAGCTCAGCCCCAGATAGCCAGCCTAGTGCTACAGAGTCTCAGCCAGCTGCTCCTACTCAACAGAAACCAGACAATCAAGCTGATCACCTCTCAACACCAGGGGATCATACCTTGCCTACTCATGTCAAGGAAAAAGATGCAGTCATACTCGCTTATGCCAGGGAGATTGATACAGCCGCATCCTTTTTGAGGGCAGAACTTTCAGTTTTAATTGTCTGTGAAAAGCTGGTGGTTGCAAACCTTTGGCAGGAAATGGCACGACGAGCTAATCTTAACCCAGTCGAGCTGAGTGTGCCTGAGGAAGACGAATCAGGTCCGATGGCTCGCAGTCTTCGTCAACGTCAACTAGCAACTCTCAAACATCTGATTAACGCTCTCAAGCAAGGAGATGTGTTAATTATTCCCCATTTAGATTTGCTGGCGGGGGGCAGTGATGCTAATTTACCCACAGAATCGAGGGAACTGATTGAATTAGTTTATAAACAAAGCGATCGCTTAATTTTAGCCTTTGCTGACCGCTCCCAGGATATTCCGGAAGTCCTAGCAGCGCGATTTGCAGTTCGTTTGCTGATTAGTGGTGTATCCCGCACAGTAGTTTATCCTAATGGTGAGCAAAAATCCATTGGTAGAGCCTTAGTTACCGCAGATGAGGCAGCACATTTCCAGGATTTTGACCCAGAGGGGCTTTATAAAAATGTCGCAGGGATGAACCCAATTCGCTTACGTCACGCCATTAAATATGCCGTTCAGGAGCAAGCAGGAACAGAAAAAGTTCCCGTAACCAGGCTTTATCAAGCCATCCGAGCCTTTAAAGCTCAAACCTCTGTGAATTTTGAAGTGCCTGATGTGACCTTTGCCAATATTGGGGGTTACGAACAGGTTAAAGCAGAATTAAACAAGGCAATTCGCTTGATGACAGGCTCCTATGACCTCCCCAACGAGCAATTAAGACGGGAATTAATTCCGAGGGGATTTATTTTTCACGGACCCCCAGGTACAGGTAAAACCTTATTTGCCAAAGCGATCGCTAATCAACTCAACGCCACTATCCAGGTAGTTTCCGGCCCAGAAGTCACGGACATGTACGTTGGTGAAAGTGAGCGGAAGGTCAGGGAACTCTTTGCCGAAGCCAGGCGCAATGCTCCAGCAGTCCTAGTTTTTGATGAGTTTGATTCTATTGCCACCAAGCGTTCTGGACGAGATGATGGTGGCACCAGGGCAGGAAACGCTCTAGTTGCCCAAATTCTGACGGAAATGGATGGGTTTCGTCCCGATGTTCCCATGCTGGTGATTGGCACAACTAACCGCCTTGATATTATTGATGAAGCATTGTTACGTCCCAGTCGTTTTAAAGCGATCGCAATTGGTCTGCCTAATCTCAGAGCCAGACGAGCGATCGCTCAAGTTCACGCCCAGCATTTTAACATTGAGCTATCCTCAGAACTGCTGGAGTTGATTGCAACCGAAACAGAGGGGATGAGCGGGGATGACATCCGTTCTATATTCCGGGATGCTTATGTGGGATTACACTGCGAAAAACCACCCCGTCCAGTTGATGCCCACCGTTTAGGTGAATTAGTAGGGTTACTACGGAAGGTTATTCGCAGACCCTGAAACAGCTGCTGCCTGATGCTAAGTTTCTAATAATTTTCGATATAAGTCTGCCGATGGAGCCAGAGGAATAGGCAGTGTCACAAGGGTAGGTTTTTTACATTTGGGCTCACGGGGTGACAAGCTAATTGAAAATCTTACAGGGGTGTTTGTTAATGGGGTTAGGTGAAGCGCGAACATCGTCATGGCGTAGTGGTTGATTAAAACTATTTCAATCTTTGACGTTGTATGGTGAAAATTGCTTCAATTGCTGGGAAATACAAATGACACCGATGCGCTCATTTTACCCAATACCTAAAACCATTAACCCAACACCTATCTAGGTTTGAGTTTTGTTGTCATCCCGTGAGAACTAGATGAAAGAAGCAAAAGAATTGTCAGTTATCCAAAAGAATTATGATGTTATTAAATGGTATGTCCCTATAATTGATCGCTTTCCCAAAATTACTAAATTCACTTTAGGAGATAGAATTATTAATGGAATGTATAATTTATTGGAGGAGTTAATTAAAGCTAAATATGCTAATAAAAAAACTGGCAAAATTATAGAAAATAAATAATAAATTAGATATTCTACGCTATCAAACGCGACTACTGCTAGATTTCAAGTTAATTTCGATAAAGCGCTATGAAGCTGCTGGTAAACTTATTAATGAAATTGGTGTTGAACTAGGAAGTTGGATTAAAAAACAGCGACAACGAGAAAATTAGTGAGACAATTAGTTGTCAAAAAAAATATAGCGTTTCTTATAACTATCAGGTACACAGGATTCTTTTCCCTGTTCCCTACTCCCTGTTCCCTGCTCCCTGCTCCCTACTCCCTACTCCCGATTCCCGATTCCCGATTCCCGATTCCCTACTCCCTACTCCCTACTCCCTACTCCCTACTCCCTACTCCCTACTCCCTGTTCCCTATTCCCTAATGACTATTAATAGCACCATTAAACGTTTAAACAGCGTCAAATACACTCTCAAAGGAATGTTTACCGGGCGAGACCAAGCCATTGAGCTACTGGTATTAGCCACAGTTTGCCAGGAACATTTATTGCTAATTGGTCCTCCAGGAACCGCTAAAACTGCAATTATTAATCGCTACACTGACCTGATAGATGCTCAGAGTTTTTCTTATTTATTAACTCGTTTTACTGAACCTTCAGAACTTTTTGGTCCTCTAGACCTGGCCGCTTTCCAGAAAGGGACTTACAACATCAGCACCGAAGGTATGCTTCCCCAGGCGCAGATTGTGTTTCTGGATGAGGTGTTTCAGGGCAGTAGTGCCATCTTAAATTCCCTGTTGACTATTCTCAATGAGAGAGTATTCTACAACGGTTCTCAACGTCAGTCAGTACCCCTGATTTGTTTAATTGGTGCTTCTAATAGTGTGCCAGATGACCCCTCCCTCCACGCCTTTGCTGATCGCTTTGTACTGCGGTTGGAGGTAAACAAGGTTGAAGACAATCAAATTGACGAACTCCTAGGACAAGGGTGGGAACTTGAGCGAGAAAAGATTGAAGCCGCTAAACGGGAGATTAAAGGTCAAGCCACCAGTAAGCTCTTAGCGAGTGTGAAACTGGAGGACATCCTGGATTTGCATGGAAAATTACTGGAAGTGAATTTAGCCAAGATTAAGCCAGAATATGGCCGGTTAATTCAGGAGCTGAGAGCAGAAGGTATTGACTTCTCAGATCGGCGGGTAGTCAAGGGCTTAAAGTTAATTGCAGGAGCAGCACTATTGCGGGGAGTAAGATCAGCCGACATTCTGGATTTATGGCCTCTATTCCATCTGTGGGATAGACCAGAAGAAGCAGATGTCCTCAAAACCGTTTTGCAGCCTCGCTTAGAAGAAGCAGGATTTAAAGCTATCGATCGGTCTCGACCTGTATCTGAGATTATCATGGATTTGGAGACTATTGAAGCTCAAGAACCCCTGTTATCCTCGGAATCTGCCGTTGGAGCCCATCTAATGGCTCTTAATAAGCTCAGACAAGAACTGATTGCCAATCATCCCCAGGATTTAGATGCTCGTAAGCGCATTGAGGTAGTTATTCAACAGGGATTGAAACGCCTGGAAAATGCGGTTTAAGGTACCTAATTAATGATTTTAAGAGTGAGGTAGAATGGGCATCTTGCCCGTTCCGGAAATTAGGTAGAATGGGCATCTTGCCCGTTCCGAAAATTAGGTAGAATGGGCATCTTGCCCGTTCCGGAAATTAGGTAGAATGGGCATCTTGCCCGTTCCGGAAATTAGGTAGAATGGGCATCTTGCCCGTTCCGAAAATTAGGTAGAATGGGCATCTTGCCCGTTCCGGAAATTAGGTAGAATGGGCATCTTGCCCGTTCCGGAAATTAGGTAGAATGGGCATCTTGCCCGTTCCGGAAATTATGTGTAATCCAAGACGAATTCGAGTAACAGCCACCAGACAGCTTAATCAAGCTTGGCAGAGGGAAGTATCCCGAACCGTTGAGTTACGTGAACAAGTAAGAGGGGAAGCACGAATACGCCAAGCCCTTGATTCAACTTTAGGGAAACCCGCGTTACGGGCCTTAGAAGCTGCCTTGGCTGCCCCTGATTCAGGCTGGAGTGAGGTTGAGGAGGGATATCGCTATGACGTTGAAGGGGGTTATGTTACCTATCTTATCGACCAGCAAGCCCTAGAGATTGTAGCGATTTTAGAGGATGAGGTGCAAGCGTCAGGACAGGGAAGCAGAATTTTAGAAGGATTGATCAATAGGGAGATTTCAGCAGAAGCAGAAGGAAGCTATTACGATGATGGTTGGGGGGGAAACACCAAAGAGGTTGCCCAAGAACAGGCAAAAGCTGCTGCTGAGAGAGAAATTGATCAAATTGCCCGTTCTGAAATTGAAGAAGCTGGTACTGAAGCCGAAGAGCACTCAGCAGAAGAGATTGAAGCAGAGGCTCGTACCCAAGCTGAAGGGAGATTACAACAATTAGCGGCTAACCGTCAAGCCGTTCTCTCACAACAAGCCAGACAAAACCTGGATAGAGTAGGACTCCGCTGTCGTCAGGCCTTTCATCAGGTTTTGGCTACAGCTTATCGAGATGCCATCCTTGCTTATGCTAGACGTAATGGTGCTGAGAATATTCAGTGTAGTGAAGAAGGTAACGTTGTAGAAATTGAATTTAATCTGCAACGCTAACATCCCTAAGCTGTTGCGCATTTAAATTGGGTATTATTCAGTTATAAAAAAAACCGTCAAACCCTCTCCCCAGCTCCCCAGCTCCCCAGCTCCCCAGCTGTCAGAACCATCAAATTTAAATGAAGACCAGCTTAACCCCTAACCCCTAAACTCCTATGGATGTTAAAGTAAGATTTCGATTTAATAAAGTAACAGGTGAAGTGGAAATATTCCAGGTAGACGATCAAGGAAGGATGAGTTTACCAGAAGCGGAACATAACCGAAACCATGATCGCATTGCTGCTGAATTAGGCAACATTATTGAACGAAATCCACAGATAATGGAAGTATTCCCTAATAATATCCAACCAGATCTCGAACCAATTCCCGAATCAGCTAATACTGATCAATCCTTTGAACATGAGAGGGAAAAACAAACTGATTGAACAGGGAACAGGGAATAGGGAACAGGGAACAGGGAACAGGGAATAGGGAAAAAATAATGTCTAGCATTTATTCCATGTATGATGTACACTTATCAACCTCAAAGTCCCCCTTTTTAAGGGGGATTTAGGGGGATCCTTTTGTACCTGATGGGAAAGAGAATTGCTATAGCGTTTCTAGGACTCATGAGGTACACATTATTTTTTACCTCTTTCCTCTTGCCTTTTCCCTCTTACCTGCTCCCTGCTCCCTGCTCCCTGCTCCCTGCTCCCTGCTCCCTGCTCCCTAAAAACCAGAAATTTGTACCTCACAAGTCGTAGAATTGCTATATAAGATAAAGTGAGTAACAGCAACAACCGAGAAATGCTCATCAAAGCCGCCCAATGCTACGTCAAAGCCGGGTGGTTAGCCGATGCTTGTCGAGTATGGGAAGAAATAGGAGAATACCGGGAAGCGGCGGCGATCTACGAACAACAGGAAAACTGGTCACAAGCGGCTCAGTGCTATCTCAAAAACCAAGACTGGTCAAAAGCCGCCCAATGCTATTTCAGAAACGCTCAACCAGAAGCAGCAGCAGAGTGTTGGACTCAAGCAGGAGATACCCTACAAGCGGTCTGGATCAGAACAGACTACCTTAAGCAAAATTATCAAACTCAATTAGCCCTGCGGGATATTACTCCCCAAACAGCAACAGAAGAATTAGAGATTGAACTAATTCTTGCCCGTTGTGAAGCAGGAGCTAGAAAAACAAAGCAAGCAGCGGCTCGATTAAGACAAATATTGAGTCGATTCAAAAATAGTCATAAAAAGCACCTATATGAGTGGGCATTAAGAGTAGCAGAAGTATTAAACCGGCCAGATTTAAGCGCCCTAATCTATAGTGCAGCAGTAAAAGCGAGAATGCCCAATGCCATAGCAGAATGGGAAACATGGGCAATGGCCACCCTAGGAGAGGCCACAGGAATACCGCAACCAGAACAAGAAGAAGAAGAAGAAGATTTAAAAACCTTTGAAGTAGTAACAGTGAACCGTACAGGAGAAATAATCAACAGAGAAAATAAACAAGCAAGTTATTTGATTGAAGATCTCGGAAATGGAGTCACGCTAGAGATGGTGTATATCCCAGCAGGAAGCTTTTTAATGGGTGCGCCGGAAAGTGAGAGGGAGAGTGATGACAGGGAAAGACCTCAACACCAAGTAAGCATTAAAGGGTTTTTCCTGGGGAAATATCCAGTAACCCAGGGGCAATGGCGAGCAGTGGCCAAGCTACCAAAAGTTAACCGGGACTTAGAGCCAGACCCCTCTGAGTTTAAAGGAGAGAATCGACCAGTAGAGTGCGTAAGCTGGTTAGAGGCGGTGGAATTCTGCGATCGCGTCTCTAAACATACAGGAACAGAATACAGATTACCGAGTGAAGGGGAATGGGAATACGCCTGTAGAGCAGGGACGACCACACCATTCCATTATGGAGAGACCCTAACCAGTAGATTAGCTAACTATAAGGCTAGCTATACTTATGGAGAGGAAGCTGTAGGGAAATATCGAAGAGAAACCACGGAAGTAGGAAGTTTTCCCCCCAACGGCTTTGGCCTATACGATATGCACGGCAATGTAGAAGAGTACTGTGCCGACAGTTGGCATAATAATTACGAAAGAGCACCCACAGATGGGAGTATTTGGCAGTATTACAATAAGTATTATTATCATAGTCTGCGGGGCGGCTCGTGGACCTTCATTCCTAGGGATTGCCGTTCTGCCTCCCGCCTCGACTATGACGCGCGCGATGACCTATACAACTTTGTGGGTTTTCGTGTGGCTCGGGGTGTTGGGAGCTCTCACCCCTAATCAGCCAAGTCATTACTATTCCCTACTCCCGATTCCCGATTCCCGATTCCCGATTCCCGATTCCCGATTCCCGTTCCCCTCCTGGGAGGGGTTAGGGGTGGGTTCCGACTCCCGATTCCCGATTCCCGATTCCCGATTCCCGATTCCCGATTCCCGATTCCCGATTCCCGATTCCCGACTCCCGATTCCCGATTCCCGATTCCCGACTCCCGATTCCCTACTCCCGATTCCCTCTTGATAATGTCAAAAAAGCCCAAATTTACAATTCGGCGGTTAACCGAAGCACAAGGAAAACCCTCACCGGCAAAAGACCCCCAGCCCACCCCTAAACAGCCTTCATCAGAGACAACAACCTCAAAAACACCAGCATCTCAAGGGTTATTAGATTCATCTACAGGGGGGCATTTTGGGAGTGCTAATCATGTTCTGGCATTCTTAGGGTCAGTTTTCGGTACTAGGTTATCAGATGCAGCAGTTGTCCGCCGGGCACCCCAGGGAAAATGGTGGGCAGAAGTGGCTGTTTCCCATGAGCGTATCGCCCCACTAATTTGGACAGCCGGAGGTAGACCCTTTGCTCGTCATCATCAACAATGGGTAAAGTTGTCCCTTTCAGGAGAGTTGCCTACTCAGGATAAAGACACACAAACCTTAGATGTTAGCACTTGGTCAATTGTAGAATTAGCAGAATTATTAGCAGAAGCGAGTTTACCTCCTAGTCGTTATCAAAAAGCCACTATCTTAGACGTTGTCACCCCTGGCTCCCTAGGTCGGTGGATTTTGGGTCGTGCCACAGCTTTAGGTCTAGAGGTAACCCTGACCAGCGCCTCACAACAGCCCCTTGATAATAACCATAATAATAATCATCAGGAAAGCTCTGGGGTTTTATTGATGCGACTGCAGTCTGATGGCAACCGCACCATTCCCGCTGCTCTAGTCCATCGTTTAACCAGCTTACCCTATACTACAGTAGCAGTCCCGGTTTTAGAGACTGAAAGGGCAAGAATTTTGGTGGATGTGCGCCATCGCCTCCCCCTAACTCCTAGTCTGATTGAGCCAATGATTCCCGAAGATGAAATTTGGGTATTGGGAACTGCTGATCTAGGCCACTGGCGACTACGCACTATTGGCAATCAGATAGACGGAGGGTTGCTTTTAGATGCACCTCAACTGCCTAAAGCTAAAGCTCCTTCCTTAGTTTCTAACCGATTACCAAAGCCTATAGCTGTGCAGCTTGTGCCTCGTCCTAGACCTAGCCAAAAAGTGGATGCAGTGCTACTGGATGATACAGAACTATCGTGGGTGCGCTCCCTGCTGATGGCAAGACCTGTAGGGGAAATGGCTTTTTTGTTACCAGGAGCAGGATACCATCTTTTAACTGCACCAGGGGGCTTACCTACACAAATCCCCCTAGGTATTCCCTTAATCTGGATAGGACCAAGCTCCCTCTATTTAGAGTTAGGCATGGACTTTTATCCTTCCTTACCTAATGGAGCTCGTCAGCAGCGATTTAACCTAAACTCCGAGGCTGCTGTGGTGGTGGCTCGTAATCAAACATATCGCTTTAATATAGCCGAGATGACTCCAGCTTGGACACTCTGGGTAGGGCAAGTTCCCCAGGTGAAAGCAGGACTTTCCAAACCAGGTAAACAGTTGCTCAATAGCATTTCTAAACAGTTGCGACAACGGGAAACTAAACCGTGGCTCCAGGAACTTTTTCCAGCTAAACCAGATATTACTAAAGAAGTTGGAACGTTGGAACAGGCACAGCAAGCAGAATTGAAGGGAGATTTAGTCAAAGCCGCAGCTTTGTTAGAAAATGCCGGTTATTCAGCACAGGCGGGTCGGTTGTATGAAAGGATTGGGAAGAGGAGGGGAAGTTAGAAGTTATAGCAATTCTACGACTTGTGAGGTACAAATTTCTGGTTTTTAGGGAGCAGGGAGCAGGGAGCAGGGAGCAGGGAAGAGGGAAAAGGGAAAAGGGAAAAGGGAAAAGGGAAGAGGGAAAAAATAATGTGTACCTCATGAGTCCTAGAAACGCTATAGAAGTTAGAAGTTAGAAGTTAGAAGTTAGAAGTTAGAAGTTATAATTTGGAAAAAATTAATCACAATATTTTTATAGTTATTTATAGCAGTCGAAGTAAAGCTTAAGACATATTTCTGCTCCCGTCTTGATGCAGTCGCTCATGGGGGAAACCCCCAAGACCGCGCTGCATCGCTTCTCCCTGCTCCCTGCTCCCTTTCAACCAAAATACTCTGTCCTAAACTATACTTCGGTTGCTATACATTAATAACATGAGTCACTATGCACAAGGACAACTTAATTCTTACATTACTCGTCAAGCTAGAACTGTAGGTCGGAAAGTAATTCACTCTACTCCTACCCAGTCTTTACCGAGTCACCTTAGCCTACTTCCCACCGCTTTAGCACAACTACACCGACTTAGCATTTATCCCCCCTTATCCCTAGTCCAAGACCTCCTCGACGTCACTGGTGGTCGTACCGTTCATAAGTCCCTGTCTCAACTGGCAAAAGATACTAACACCGGAATTCCTGGATTAATTGCCCTGCGCTGGCCTGCTCCTGCACGGATAGGAATGGTGGCTTTGTTGCTACACAAACTCCCTCTGACAGACTGGGAACCTCCCTCTGGTATCTCTCCCAGGGAAGTCTGGGAAGCTCTCAAAGCTGGCCTAAAAGGGAAACCCATTGAGCCAAAAGCCCCACCAACCCCGATTTCCCTCTTGCAAGAGTCCGCCAAACACATCGACGAGCGCCTCTTATCTTTACTTGCTATTCTCGGTCCTCAAGCTGTAGAAGCGGAACCGGCTTTACCCCTACGTTTATTGTCCCGTGTCCAAGACTTGCCAGTTTTGAATTCCATTCAACGCCAGTTATTAGGAGTACGCATCTGTTTCGGCGAGCATTCAGGACGTGCCATTGGCAATGCACCGGGAGTAGAACGAGGTCAGGTAAGTGGTGTAGAGACAGCTAGCCGCACGGATTGGAATTCCCTACTTCCCAGCCAATTAGCCATGCCCAAATCTGTATTTAGCTACCGTTACCAACGGGGAGAATTGTTATTTCGTACCCGTGAACTGGCTGAACCACCACGCCTTCGTCCGACCGTCTTGCTGTTGGATGTCACTCCCCCTGTCTTTGGTCCAGTTGAAGCTCTTACTCGTATGGCAGCTTATTCTATCAGTTGTTTGTTACAACAAGCTAGAATACCAGTTGTTTTAGTTACCACTGGCGAAGACGAAGAACGGTTAATAGAACTGAATAATTCAATTGATTTAATCTCAATTTGGACACAACGCTCAATGGAACCCCCTAATGAATTACGGAGTTTGAAACTTGCTGATGCAGTACGAAGCAATCTCAGAAATGAAAGTGGACTTGAACCGATGATCTTATTATTAACTCAGCCTTGGTTTGGCGCTGAAGCGAAAATCCCACGGATTCAAGGACTGCGGGGACTTTTTATTCAATATCCCTCCTGCGATGTACTTCCGGCACTTGGTAGTTTATGCGAAAGATGGGAGAGTGTCGGTGCTAGACAAAAAGAAGAGTTAGGTCAAATTTTGGGATATCTGATCGGCTAGACCTATGCCAGGAATCAGTGTGCCACAAGACGGACAATGGTTATCCAGCATTTTATTTTCCAACAACTTAAAACCATGACGTTTAATTAATATTTCTCCACAGTTGGGACATACTGTATCCTGTTTCCCTTTTTCCAAAAAGTTACCAAAATAAACGTATCTTAATCCTGCTGCTAGTCCAATGTCACGGGCTTGGTATAGAGTTTCAATCGGTGTGGGTGGTACATCTTCCATTTTGTAGGCTGGGAAAAATCGTGTGATGTGCCACGGCGTATCAATCCCTAATTCTTGGGCAATAAATCCTGCTATATCTTCTAATTCCCCAGATTCGTCATTAATACCAGGAATAACTACAGTAGTCACTTCTAACCATATCCCAAGAGATTTCATGAATTTGAGGCTATCCAATACAGGCTGCAATCTACCTCCAAACTGTCGATAGGTTTGGTCTCTAAAGGCTTTTAAGTCTACATTAGCGGCATTTAAATAGGACTGACAAACGTCCAGCATTTCCTTGCTCATAAAACCATTGGTTTTAAAGAGATTAAAAAGTCCGGCTTTGTGAGCTAAAGTAGCAATAGCGTGAACATATTCAAAAAAGATAGTTGGTTCAACATAGGTATAAGCAAGACTACGACAACCCACCTGAAGTGCAGCGGCAACAATTTTCTCAGCTGAAGCCTCAACCCCAATTGCGGCAAACTCCTCTGTTGACATTTGGGAGACTTGCCAATTAGTGCAATATTGGCAATGAAAATTACAACCACTTGTGGCTATAGAATAGGTGGTTGAACCTGGATAGAAGTGAAATAATGGCTTCTTCTCAACCCCATCTATATTCTGAGTTACAGTACGACCAAAAACCAGGGTATAAAGGGATCCTCCCCGATTTTCGCGCACCTGACAGATTCCTCTTTTGCCTTGAGGAATAAGGCAGTAATGAGGACACAGTTGACACAAAACACTCCCTTCTTCCTGCTTCTGATATAGCATGGCTTTCGTGGGATTGTTTAATTGGTAGGTGTTACCGTTCATTATGGCAATAATACTTTCAGCAATCTTTAACTATAGCGGTTTTTAGTCTAATACTTCCTTCCAGGATGGTTAGATAAATTTGGCCAAAATCCAGACTATCAGCTATAAGCTTATGCGCTACGGGAACAGCTACACAGGATTTGTTATTTGTTATCTCTTCTGACTTCCCTGTTCCCTGTTCCCTAAGCCACCACCAGGTGGTAAATACCAGCACATAAAGAAAAATTTACGGAACTCGGTATAATCAGACTGTAGATACTGAATTAGAGTCAAAGTATCAAATTCTATTTTTCACAGGTCTTGAACTAACTGTCAATGAGTGCTGGACATACCCCTGGTTATCTCCTCGAAAAGATAAATGAAGCACTGTGTAGTGCTTTCCCTGATGAAACTAAATTAGCCATGATGGTGCTTTATAAATTAAATATAAATCTGAACCAGGTTGCTAGCGGTGGAAATTTAAAGGAAACCGTTCACAACTTAATAATACATTATCAGGCTTCCAATGAGTTAGAAAGATTAATTGATGGAGCACTTGAACATATTCCAAATAATCCTCAATTAAAGGCAATCCAGGAAAAATTTAAAATTACGACTAGTTTAGTCAAGATATTGCTTCCTTTAGAAAAAACCTTGATCAAACAAATGCAACAGTCTTACAGAGATTGTTGTCCCGATTGTAAAAATAAAAACCATGACACTTTTTTTAAAATTATCAAAAATTTGGATGAGATACATCAACCAACTGATGATGAAAAGCTTATTGTAAAATTTGTCGATCATTTATTAGTAAATGGAAAGATTACCACGTCAGAGGCTGAGCAACTAAAGCAATGGTTAGAGAGAAATGCCAATAACGTTTCTGATTTAGAATTTCACAAACAAAACTTAAATCCACAACCTGATTCAGATAAACCTCCAACATCGGAAACGCTATCTGATTCAGATAAATCTTCAAAATCGGAAACATCAATACCAGAAGCAGAAGAAGAAGGTTTAAAGCAGTTTCCCTTTGAAGTAGTAACAGTTAACCGTAGAGGAGCAATAATCAACCGAGAAAATAAACAAGCAAGTTATTTAACTCAAGATCTGGGGAATGGAGTAGACCTAGAGATGGTGTATATCCCAAAAGGAAGCTTCTTAATGGGTTCCCCGAAAAGTGAGAGGGGGAGTGATGACAGCGAAAGACCTCAACACCAAGTAAGCATTCAACCCTTCTTCCTGGGGAAATATCAGGTAACCCAGGCGCAATGGCGAGCTGTTGCCAAGCTTCCAAAAGTTAACCGGGACTTAGATCCAGACCCTTCGAGATTTAACGGAAAGAATCGACCAGTAGAGCGAGTAATTTGGTACGATGGGATGGAATTTTGCGATCGCCTTTCTGAATATACAGGAACGGAATACAGATTACCCAGTGAAGCAGAATGGGAATACGCCTGTAGAGCAGGAACTACCACACCATTCCATTATGGAGAGACCATAACCAGTAGATTTGCTAATTATGCTGCTTCCGATACTTATGCAGAGGAAGCAAAAGGGGAATATCGGGAAGAAACTACCCCAGTAGGACATTTTCGTTACCCCAACGGCTTTGGCTTATACGATATGCACGGCAATGTTTGGGAGTGGTGTGGAGATCCAAGCCATCCTAATTACGAAGGAGCCCCTACAGATGGGAGTATCTGGTCTATTAATAATAATAATAGTGATTATTGTATACTGCGGGGCGGCTCCTGGGTAAGCATTCCTAGGGATTGCCGTTCTGCCTGCCGCCTCTTCTATAACCCGCGCGAGGCCGTCAACAACCTTGTCGGTTTTCGTGTGGCTCGTGGTGTTGGGTAGGGTGTGTTAGGGGCGGACTTGCCTTGATTTTTAAGGTAGCCAGTTTTTGGATAGTCTGCCCCGTAACGCACCACAGGGTCAAACTTTATTTGAATAAACTTTGATCAAGGCAATATAATCGTCTCAGCAAACAAACTCTGCAATCGCTCTAACTTACTACCCTTTTGATACAATAAATCTCCCTTACCTAACAAATAAGCTGCTTCAGTGTTGGTGCCACCAAAAATAATCTTTGAATCCGCTTCAGACGCTGTGCGTAAAGCAATTCGCCCAGGTAAATTAGAGCGAATAATCGGAGTAACAACTTTCGCTTCTGGTCGTTGAGTAGCAATAATCAAATGAATTCCAGCTGCTCTAGCTTTGGCTCCTAAACGCTTAATACTTGATTCTAACTCGTTGCGGATTTCTTTTTCTGCCATGAAGTCAGCATATTCATCAAATATACAGACTATCCGAGGTAATGGTAAAATTTGTTTATTAATCAATTGCTGATTATAAGCATCCAGGTGAGCACACTTGGCTTGTTCAAATTTCTGGTAACGCTCCTCCATTTCATCAACTAATTGCTCCATCAGTTCGATAGCGCGATCGCAATCTTTAACGATTGGTGACAGCAACCATGGCATGTCCTCAAACTCTGGGAAAGTGACGCGCTTGGGATCAACCAGAGCAATTTTGAGCTGTTGAGGAGAGTGGTGATAGAGTAGGGATAGCAGAAGCGATCGCAAAAATTCGCTCTTGCCACTTCCGGTTGTGCCCCCTACCAAAAAGTGACAAGTATTGGGATCCGATAAATCCGCTTCTACCAATTTCCCATCTAAATTTACTCCAAGCCCAATCCTGGGAGACTTTAACTCAATTTCCCCCCAAGATTGGGGGGTTAGGGGGGCGGGAGACTTTAACTCAATTTCCCCCCAAGATTGGGGGGTTAGGGGGGCGGAATTTGCCGGACGCTGGATATAGTCATCAAATCGAGCTACTTCTCTATCCTCATCCTTCCGTGGTAAATCCACACTGACATACCCAGCTTCGGGAGTAATCAAGGGAGGATTCTCCAGACCTAAGTGTACTTGTAAATCCTTGGATCGATTCTGTATCGATATGACTTTTACCCCACGATTGGGTTTTACCTTGATCCGGACAAATGCTGGAGCAACTGTTGCGTTGACATAATCTACACTAATTTTAAAGTCTTCTAGAGTACTCACCAATTTTTCCCCGGTCTGATCAGCATCAAGAGTTTGTCGGGATGGTGGCTTGACTGGCTTTTGTTCAATATCAGGAATTTTGGGGGATGCTGCCTTGACCGGCTTTTGCTCAATATCAGGAGTTTGGCGGGATGGTGCCTTGACCGGCTTTTGCTCAGTTTTCCCATCCTCAAAAAAGGTTTGACAGGTCTGTTGTTGGGGACAAATGTTGCATAGGTGAAGCTGTCGTGTCGGTGGTGGTGGCTCCAGGTTGCCCTTAGCTATTGTGGGAGTGCAATGGTTTTTTATAGTTTCCCCATCTCCACTCTCTTCGACCTGGGCAGGTTTCCAACTCAGCCATGCCCGCATCTGTTGTAATTTATGGGGAATGACCTGATGCACTGTATCCTCTAGCTCTTCCCGGGAATAGTAGTGTTTTTGGAATTCCGGTAAAACACAATAAACTGCTGCATCTATTGCTACTCCTTTTTTTTGGTGGAGCATGTAACTATAGAGGGCTACTTGAGCTAGGTTAGCGGATGGATCTACCGGTTGATAGGTTTTATAGTCTACAACACAATAGCGATCGCGCTCACAGTCAAATATTAAGCTATCGAATTTTCCATTAACTTGTTGCTGGCTGCCATCAGGAAGAGTGAAGTTATAACTGAGGTTCATTTCTTGAGCAACGAAGGTTTTACTAATTACTTCCTCTGGCTGACAATAGGGTCGATTAGTAACTAGCAGTTGAGTCCAATGGGGAATTAGTGATTTTAATCCTTGCCACAGTTGAAGTAAGATCGACGCTATATCTGGATTGGTATTGATTTTGGGGAAAACCACTAGCTCATACAGTAGCGCTTGGATCTTAGAGCTAATCTGGCCTAGGTCTTGCTGACTTGCTGTGGCAGAAAATAAGGCTTGAAATCGGGAATCTTGCTTTAGTGTGTCAGTACACTGTTGACATAGCTGATGGAATACTGTCCCAATACCTGGTGAGTCGGATGGTGGTATAAATAGGGTTTTTCCACCAAAGCGCTGACTCAAATAAAATAAACGAGGACATTCAATGGCTACCCTAACTTGGGTAACACTGAAGCCAGGGGATTCCGATTGTTGCTTCCGTGATTTTTTTGTGACCATCTGCTCTGGATTCGAGCTATTTTTGGCAATTTCTAGTAAGCGGCGATGGACATGGGCTAGATACACTGTATCGAGTTTTGCATACTTTAGCTGTTTTTGGGTTAGCGGACGTTTGCCCCAATCACTGCTTTGCTCTTCTGTATCGACATTGGCGAAATTGCACAGCTCTCGCGCTAGGGTTTTTAGTTTATTATTGGATACCTGTAATGGATTAGACAGTTTCTTATTCGTCAGCGTTCTAGCTATTTTATAGGTACAGGTGACATTTTTCGCTTGGTCTTTACCCCCTAGATACCGTAAATCAAAACTAGCGTTGTGAAAGACTTTTTCAATGTTAGGATTAACCATAATATGGTTAACAAAGTATTGCACTACTTCCGGTTTGTCTAATACATCTAAGATGTAAGCTTTGTCACCATTTATATCTGTTGGATCAGCCAATACCTGAATCAGAGATAATCTAGGATTAGGGGTATTCCAGTCAGCTATTTCCGTATCTAACCAGAGAACTTTTGATGCTGATAAATTAAGGATTAACTCTCGGATCTGTGCTGGTTGAGTCAGGTACATTGGTGCTTGTTATCCGAATTTTTGTTATGGTAGAATAATATTTAGCCGTCAGCGGTCAGCGGTCAGCGGTCAGCCTTTGGTCAATGGCACCTCAAGTAGTGTGGCACAGGCTTCTAGCCTGTGATAGCACCTCAAGTAGTGTGGCACAGGCTTCTAGCCTGTGATAGCACCTCAAGTAGCGTGCGCGTAGCGCTTAAGCTGATAGCTGATTACTGATTACTGATAGCTGATTACTGATTACTGATTGCTGATAGCTGATTGCTTACGGTACCAAATATACTGATTGTGTTTCTGGGGAACCATCCACAGGGATAAGTTTTAGTTCATTTTCCTGACAAAGTTCCTTAATCCGTTGTTGAATTTCTATTTCTTTGAGCCGATTAAATTGACGGTGAGTAGTTTTAATTAAAACCTTAAGACCAATTACTTGGTCTTGTTTGAGGACATTTAACACAAATTCCTTAACCGGATTGAGGGGTAATTTATTATCTGCTATCGAAAGAATATTCAAATCCTTTAGTAAAGGACAATCCTGCAAAATTCCTGATTCTCGGATTAGACTCTTTAACTCTGTTAGTGTTATTGTTTTATTAGCAAGAACTAACTCTTGGGAACAAGCATCATTAACTAAGCTATGATAAGTGGCTAAGTAATGGACAGAAGAAAGATAGTCTAATTTGAGGTGAATATGGCTAGAACTATTAAATAGTTGACTGTATATTTTGTACCCTTTAGTATCAGGTTTTAGGTTAATTTTTGTATGGCGAATTAGGTATAAGGTTTGGCAGTGATTGCCTTGAATAGCCTTATCACAAGCCTTCATCATATAAAATAAGCTACCACCATTACTAGTTTCTCCCCAGACTACTGCGATCCGTCCTTGAGGTGATGGCAACTGGTAACTTAGGGAATAACTGGCAAAGGTTTTGCTACTGGACAAAAATTTTGGTTTAATACCCCTAACCTCCAGAGCTTCTAATGCCTCTCGTAACATCCCAATCAATTCCGATTCATAAATATCTTGGATGCGGGTAATTTGCTGCTCAGTCTTTTGAAATTCTTTCTGCCACTTTAATTTAAATGAGGCTAGGCGTTTGTCTTCTATTGGTATTGATTCGCCAGCGGTATCCTTTTTAGTAGTTGACTCAGTTTTTGATGGCTCTGAAACGCTAACTTCCTCGATATCCTCTTTAGTAGTTGAGTCAATCCTTGATAGCTCTGAAGTCTTAACTCCCTCGCTATCCTCACTAGTTAAGTCAATCCTTGATGGCTCTGAAATCTTAACTCCCTCGCTATCCTCACTAGTTAAGTCAATCCTTGATAACTCTGAGTTAACTACCTGAGTTTTATACCTTTGAATTAGCTGATTTCCCAGACTTAAGGTCTGGCGGGGATTGGTTTTGCCACCAGGAAATACTTGTTCTAAGTCTTGCCGAGTTAAAGGATAAATCGGTGAAGTTGGTTTTGGGTCAGCTTGCTGATGTAAGGGATAGAGTCGGCTTGCCCAAAGCGATTCGGCTTGCTCTAGGGTAATGTTTTTGAGCAGAATTTTAGGATTAAGTCTAGCGATATCAGCCCCTTGAAGTTTTTTCTGATTCCTTCTCCAGGTATCGGTGACTATACTGATAATAATCAGAAAGTTGAGACGGCGAGTATAAAGGGTAGAGTTGACATTAAACAGAGCTTGTAGATCCAGAGAACCATCGGGCAAACGAGGAATATTATCCAATTGGTCAAAACACAGCACAATCGGCTTGGTGGATGAAGAAATTCTCCCGAAGTTGATTAAGATATTCTGAGCATCGTCTTCATTATCTATAGAGCCTCTGACCCCAAGGGTTTTCAGGTCCTCTTCATCTAAATCTTCTCCCCTTAACCATTGATAAGCCAGGTGATATCTTTCTGGATTAGTGAGGTCATAGAGGACTCCAAAAAACTCTTTACTGCGATGAATTCCCCCTGGATAGCTAGCTCTGAGGTCACTAATAAACTGTTGTCGCTCATTCAGCAGCCAGCCGGTTTTTTTAAAGGCTGGGAGACTCTTTAGCCACAGGAGCAACTGAGACTCTTTTTCCCCTTCTGGGACCTTGACCAGACTGTCAACGGTTTCCCTGAGGATATAGCGCCAGATGCGATCGCTATTCGCCCAAGGACCGATATAAGCAAAAAAGGCGTCTTGATTGAGCTGTTGTTTGAGCCGTTTTAATAGATAACTTTTCCCCGAACCAGCATCACCAGCCAGTAAGATAGTGCGGGGTCGATGGTCTTGATTCACCGCACTGAGGGTGGTGGTTATCTGATTGATTTCATGTTGATGAATCGAGTTGACATTAACAGCACCATTGTCTGGATCTTCCCAAAAATTCCCCGTAGCAAAGGTCACGGGGTCAAAGGGATTTAGGGATTGTTTAATTTTTTCCTTGATCGTTGCCATCTCTTTAATTCCATATATAGAGTGGACAAGGATAGAGGATTAACAATTGGGAAGCCTGGGCTCATAGTATCATACTTTGTATCATACTTTACTGCACCATAATGAAAAATAGCCTCCCCCCGGTATTTTGAGGAATACCAGCTTCAATTTGTTCCTCTGTATACATGTTTGCTTCTTGCAAAGCACTCAGATCAATTTTATCTTCTGCTTGCAAGCTATACAGTGCTTTATCCAATTCTTCCCTAGACAAAGGCGGTTGTAACTTTTGGCGCAAATGAAACAGTGGCAAATAGTTTTCTGTACCCAATTCCTGGTCTAAATCCTTGATGATTTGTAATATTTCTTCATTATTATGGGGATTGACTAGAGCGGGAGTCGAATTTCCATCTGATTCTGAGATTGTACTGGTTGAGTTTGGCAGCTGTTTGCGCAGGAAATCGATGTAATCCGCTAGCATGGTTTTAGAAAGATTGATATTGCCACGACCAACGGGTTTATAATTATTTAAGAGGTACTCAATACCTGTTTCAGTAATCCAAACATCTTTGAATTTAGTTTCTGCTACTGTGATATAACCCCGTTCTATCAAACTGTCCATGATTTCCTTGCGGGTCTTAGCAGGCTTGACGTTTGTCTTGGCGGGAGTAGTCGGTTCTGTTTCACAGGCTTTTAGAATTTTGCGTTCTTTCGTGCTCATTGGTACTTCAGCCTGATCTTGGTTTAGAAGTTCCTTGCCTGCATCAGTGATCTTAATTTTGGTGATTTCTTGATTAGACTCAATCAAATTGCGATCGCATAATGCCTGACAAATTCGATCTCGTTCACCCGCTGAGGTTTTAGAATTGGGTTTCGCTTCTGTAATCAATGCCCGATAATCCGGTTTGCTCAGTAGCTTCAGTAAAAATTTTAGTTGGCTGACTTCCAGTTCAATAGCTTCCATGTTGATTGTTGTTACCTCACGTTTGTTCAAGATTAACCTATCTCTATTCCCTATAACCACGTAGTAGTTAAAGATTTTCGCAATAGATTCTACTGTCAGCCCTCAGCGGACGGGCGCTGAGCCCTCAACTATTAGCTCTGAGCAGAATTATTATTATATAAGCCTTTCGGTACTTTTCAATAGTATCTTTATTTCCGTGGTGCCTTACTAGGCTCAATCCTTACCGATATTAGACTTATCTCAAGTCTGGTTGAATACCCATCAATTTTGGGTGGGCGGGGATGGTAGGGAGGCGCTAGAGGTCTGGGGAGATAGGGAGATGGGGAGATAGGGAAATTTTTATTAAGCGATGCAGCGCGGTCTTGGGGAGGCAGCGCGGTCTTGGGGGTCTCCCCCGGAGACGAAACCTGATTACGTTGAGCCTTTATGGTTGGTAGGCTATGCAGAAAAGGGGGAAAACTTATTGATTAAGGCTCAACTGTCTTACGGTAACTTCTAACCATGAGCGACTGCCGTGGTTTCCCCCATGAGCGACTGCATCAAGACAGAGTAATTATCGTAAGATAATATTAGCTGAAGGTCGCGACTAGATGGGTATTCAGGGAAAACCCTCAAAACGCTGATACCCGAAATGCTGATAGCTGACGACCGAAGCGAAACCATTCAGCTATCAGCCCTCAGCATTACCTCACAGGCATTAAGCCTGTGCCACAAAGCACCTCAAGTAGCGTGGTCCAAAGGCCAAGACTGATAGCACCTCAAGTAGCGTGTGCCTAGCACATAAGCTGAATGCTAAGCTACAGTCAATTTTCTTACCCCTACTCCCGTCTTGATGCAAAGCGCGAGTGGGGGAAAGGCCCAAGACCGCGCTGCATCGCTATTCCCTATTCCCTATGCCCCTAATAACGTCGAGTTTTCTGAACCCCGTAAACTAGTCCTGTACCAATCGATAACAATATCAATAGCCACAGGATACCACCAGGAAGAAAGGTAAGAATACCAAAACCTCTGAGCAAGTAAACCATAACGGTGATAGCGAGAAGAGCCCCAAAAAAGTAGGCAATTATTAAAGTTTCAGATTGAGAAGGGGAACTCATATAGTATTTTTAGTTTACATATAGTATTTTTAGTTTAGTTGTGAACAGATCACGAAAGGCAAGAGGCAAGAGGCAAGAGGCAAGAGTTAAAAAAAACTGTGTACCTCAGGTGCGACCCCTAAGGAAAGGCAAGAGGCAGAGGCAAAAGGCAAGAGTCAATCAAGTATAGAATGATTTTGGCCGACTGCATCGCTTTTTCCAATTCATTTATAAATGCTAAGGGCGTTTGTCGCAGTTATGAGGTACACTCTTCTTTGAAGATGATTCCCTTAAAATCTTCATTAGTCTTGCCTTTTGCCTTTTGCCTTTTGCCTTTTGCCTTAAAAGTACCAGATTTTTACTCATGGCAATTAGACTGGCTAGATCAATAATCAACGGTCATTAAAATTGCTAAACATAGAGTTGGCTAAAATAGCTGCTTGAGTGCGATCGCGTACATTCAACCGACTCAATATATGAGTAACGTGGTTTTTGACGGTCTTCTCAGAAATATACAACGTCTGAGCAATCTCTCGGTTGCTAGCACCGGTAGCAATTAGCCGTAAAATCTCCTGCTCTCTAGGAGTTAGTTCATCCCAACCCGGAGGTGGACTCGGAGTTGGGTCTCGCATTTGAGTAGCGACTTTTTTGCCTATACCAGGGCCTAACTGAGTATACCCTTTTTGCACCGCTCGAATTGACTGGGCTAATTCTTCGGGAGGGGTATCCTTCAGCAAATATCCGGCTGCTCCGCACTGTATGGCTTGGGTAACGTACTGGTCATCATCAAAGGTAGTTAGTACCAATACCTTTGTATCCGGGAATTGCTGACAAATTTCCCGAGTTGCAGCGACGCCATCCATGACAGGCATCCGAATATCCATCAGTATAACATCTGGCTGTAACGTTTTTACCAGACTAATTGCCGTTTGTCCATTCTCGGCTTCACCGACTACCTGTAAGTCTTCTTCTAACTTCAGCAAGGCTTTTAATCCACGCCGAATTAAACTTTGGTCATCTACGAGTAAAATACGAATCATCATCAAGGATGAATTATATAATAGTTGTCAATTCGGTCTTATTTTTAGGGAGTCGGGAGTCGGGAGTCGGGAGTCGGGAGTCGGGAGTCGGGAATAGGGAGTAGGGAGTAGGGAGTAGGGAACAAAACTAATCACAATGCGTCTCTAATTTCTAGATAAGCGCGTTGGTATTTGAGCTCTAAACCTGTATGATATTTTTTTTGGGGACAATAAAACTCCTGATATATTTTACCTCTTGCCTCTTGCCTCTTGCCTCTTGCCTTTTCCTGCCATACCTGTGTTCACAACCGATGATACAAACGGGCTTAGCTTAAACCTTTGGTAAAGGAAAATGAGCAATAATTTTGCAGCCAGATCCTGGTGCTGTTTCAATTTTAAAGGTTCCTCCTAAGGCTTGGGTGCGTTCTCGCATTCCTTGTAAACCAAAACCGGTTGTGTTCTGGTTTAGGGAAAATCCAATACCATTGTCTTTAATAATTAATTGTAAATCTGTTGCTGTCTTAATTTGGATGTATACTTCAGTAGGTTTAGCATATTTAAAGATATTTGTCAATCCTTCTTGGACAATACGGTAAACTGCGATTTTGATGTCAGCAGGGATTGAACGCTTTAAGTTAAGATGGTATGAAGGTGAGATAGCTGTGGACTTTTGGAAGTCCTCGATTAGGGATGCGATCGCATTTTCTAGAGATTGCTCTTGTAACGGATTTAAACGCAAGGAAGCAACGGATTGACGTACATCCTTCAGAGCAGTTTTCCCAAGTTGTTTCGCTTCTAAGATAAATTCTTTGGCTTCAGCCGGGTCAGATTGTAATAGTCTTAAAGCCGCTTCCAGGTGTAAATTAAATACCGTTAAAGAATGTCCTAAGGAGTCATGAATTTCCCGAGCAATACGGTTTCGTTCTTGGAGCGTAGCAATATCTTCAATCCGGAGGGCATATTGACGCAGTTGAGCATTAGCCTTAGCCAGCTCTTCCCGACTTTTTCGTTCTGATAGTACAGCATCCACTAATAGCTGCAAAACGATTAAGACCAATACAAATATAAAGACAGAAGTCAATAAGATAAATAGTAATCGCTCCGGAATCAACCCTGTTGGTGGTGCTCTGAACACAGGAGGTGGTCTAAAGGGAGGACGATGCCTCAGACCATGATGCTGAAATCGAACCATTTGCTTCATTAGAAATAATATAACCGCAAATCCAGTCATCATTAAGCGACCTTGGAACTCGAAGATAAAACAGTTGCGAACAACTAATATAATTAACATCAGTTGCAATAACCGAATGTGTCCCACTATGGATGCTAAAACAATTACCCCAATTTCGGCGGCAGTGTAAAGTACCTTATAAATAGGCTTATTTGTTGGTAATCTCAATCCCATTAACCCAAATACTGCCAGGCAAACTAGATTCAGTAGTGGCGACCTAGGTAGCATGGGAAAGGGAAGTTTTAGTAATTCCACCAAAGCGGTAATGATCAGCAGTATCCACTCCAGGTAGAGCAAAAATCGAATGGGGTGGTTAGTAATGTGAATAGGATGCCGCATTCACGATTGTTGTAAACAAGCAATAACAAACAACCAATAACCTTAATCCATGTGTCAAAGGTAATGCAAGACCCATTGGTCATGTCTAGCCCAGGACTTTAGTCCTAGAGGAATTGGGGTCTTTTGCCTCATGTGCTTTCGCCCTCCCCGTTTTTAGGATAGAGACATCAAACAGAAATCAGCTCACCTAAAAACACTTATAAACAGCTAAATAGTGAACATCATGAACATCAAGCGCTTTTCTCTACTGGCAGGTATTGCAGCAATTACCCTCACTAGTTTTCCCATGGCAGTTAATGCCCAAGAACTTCCTCCATTTTTATCTAATCTGAACATCACTGACCAGCAAAAAGAGCAGTTTGAGGACATCATTAACAATACTGACTCCAAAATTGAGGATATTCTCACTCCCGATCAACAACGGCGCTTTCAAACTATAAAAGTGCTCCGCCGTCAACTGAAAGACGCAAGGGAGGGTCTGAATCTCTCTGAAGAGCAGTTAAAGCAAATGCAAGACATTAACAGGTCAGCAAGATTTGAGATGAGGGGTATTCTCACCGAGGAACAGCGCCAACAAATTCGTCAAGAAATAGGAGCATTTCGAGGTAAAGGTCCATTGAGACGGAGATTTTTCCAGAACTAGATTATCTCTTGGAATATAGCAATTATACGACTTTTGAGGTAGAAATATCTGGGTTTTAGGGAGCAGGGAGCAGGGAGCAGGGAGCAGGGAGCAGGGAGCAGGAAGCAGGGAGCAGGTAAGAGTGAAGAGTGAAGAGGGCAAAAATAATGTGTACCTCATAGCTACGATAAACGCTATACAAAGTACTAACTCTCTTCATCTAACTTATTAAAGGTGCCCTTGACCTATTAATAATTCAAATCGCCACTGGTGGCACCTAATTGTTAAGTGTTAATTGACAAACTATTAACACTTAACAAGTTTTTTTTATCACCAATTATCCGAACATAATATAGCAATTCTATATCCCATAAGGTAAAACTTGATCACCCTAAATCTCTCACGGGGTGACAGTGAACTGACAAAGCAGAGCCGGTAAGGGTTATAGCAGAGCAGGGCTGTTTAATTCTGGCCAAAAATAGATAGAGATAGGGAGATGGGGATAATTTTGAACGAATATTCGGGATTTTTTGAAAATTTATTGAACCATCCTCGAAGGCAGTTAACCAATTGTTAGTCATTGGAATTATTATTGCTGCGCTAATGCAATAGTTTTTTGGAAACTCTCAACTGAGGTGCTTTGACGAGGTGCTTTGACTAAAATGCGATTAGCCCGAAGGGCGTTGGCTAGCGATCGCATTACTGTATCTAGTAATTAATACCTAAAATGTCATTTCTTGCATCTTCCCCAAAATTCTGTTATATTAACAGTATCGTTAACGCAATGGTTAACTCCCCATGATGATTTCTACCGCACAAGCCGCTGATTTACTAGGTGTTTCCGCCACTCGTGTCCGTTACCTTCTGAGCAAAGGCAGAGTTAAAGGAGCCTATAAAGTCGGTAGAACTTGGGTGATTCCTCTGTTTGATGGCATGCCAGTAGTCACTCCTGGCACTCGCGGTCCCAAGCGGAACTGGTCAAAGCGTAGAGAGTACACTAAGGCTGTGATTCATGTTAATCAAAGGGTAATTCGCAACAATCTCAAGACCGGGGAGCGCAACCCTGTGATTACCGTAAAACGAGGCTCTAAAAACACTTATGGTCATACCGTGGAAGTCAATGGACCGTGTAGAGTCATGTATCGCCCCGATGATCCCCTCAAATGTGGAGCAAGGGTGTGGATTGAGACTATTTCTGATTTTAAGGTTATTTAATTTAGTAACAGTACCTGACTAGACACTACCTGATTAGACTAGGAAACGCTATACTCCAGAGAAACATCATCACTGGTATGGAAAAGACCAATTAAAGGATCAGGGAAGTCGGATGAAACGCTTTTATCTATATTCAAGTTTGTTGGTTGCTAGCTTCTTTCTACTATTGCTTGGGGAGGAGGGATTAGCACTTATTGTCAAAACCAATCGTCGATTGTCAGGTTTTTCGGTAGATAGTCGCAGCTATATTTATTTAGAAAGTGCTAGAAACCATGTCACAAAGGTTCCTACCGCCAAAATTCAAATTTTCGATGTAGCCACTAACGCTTGTGTCAAGAAGGGTTGTCTAGAAACTAACTATAACTACTCGGATTCCAATCTCACTCCTAAAGACGCTGAAGATAACTTACTCAGGAAAACTCAAAGAATAAGACAGAGCTTAGGACTCAATCAACTAAAAGTAGGACTAAAACTGCCAATTATTGAGCGTTCCATTCAACCCAATGGCACTGAAACAGTTAAGGTCTTGGTGGATAAAGAAAAAGACCCACTAGAGATTCGTTTAGAACAAATTTATATTCCCTCGGTTTTGTCTGGAGGAATGTCTGATATAGACCGGGCTTCAATGCAGCTAGTCATTAATTACAATTATCGCCAACTCACCCTAGGTAAACTGAACAATTACCGTGAAGCTATCAGGAAATATTCGATCAGAGAAGTTCGCTTATCCCCCAATAGACAGAACATAGTTGTACTGATCAATCTCCACCAAGCCACCTATAACGCTGACTTTCAGACAACCTTCGTTCAGAGTTTTCCCATCTAAACTACTTTTGGCTTTTGGCTTTTGCCTTTTGCCTTCTGCCTTTTGGCTTTTGCCTTTTGCCTTCTAACAGCTCAGTGATGAAGCGTGCCATTAGGCATAATTGCCCCACTGATCAACGTATTCCTCAAGTCAACATCACTCAGGTCTACGCCAGCCAGTTTAGCATCCTTAAGTTGTGCCCCATGGAGATTAGCACCACTTAGGGTAGCCTTGGTTAAGTCAGCACCAGTTAAATTTGCCCCTAACAAGTCAGCACCTGTCAAATTACCCCCTGCCAAGTTTGCCTGACTCAGGTTTGCCCCCCAAAGGTCAGCTTGACTGAGATTAGCCCCACTGAGGTCAGCTTGACTAAGGTCAACTCCTCCTAAGTTGGCTCCACTCAAATCTTTCCCTGATAGGGAAGCAACAGGCACAATGCAATATGCTCCCAACTTACTAGGGTCAAACCCTTCCGGAAATTGAGTAGTTTGGTTATAGAGCGATCGCTCAAATTTAGCATCTTCGAGATTAGCACAGCGCAGATCTGCACCAAGCAAATTTACCTTACTAAAGTTAGCTCCCCCCAGATCAGTGCCATTTAACTCTTGATCTGAAAATGATGCACCGGGGGCAATTAAGAAAGCTCCGTGTTGGCTGGGGTCAAACCCTTCTGGAAATCGAGTAGCTTGGTCGTAGAGCGCTCCGAGCAAATTGACTCCCTCCAGGTTAACCGAGTAAAGATCTGCCCCAAACAGGCTAACTTTACCCAAATCTGCCCTACTTAAGTCAGCTCCTCTGAGGTCAGCCCCCTGAAGATTTAGCCCACACAGAGACACATCCGGAGCAATTAGATATGCCCCATGGGCTGTGGGGTCAAAATCTTCAGGAAATTGAGTCTTTTCGTTATAAATTGCTCCTTTGAGGTTAACCGCTTCGAGATTAGTAGCGGACAGATCTACTCCAAACAAGTGAATGCTCCTTAAATCTGCTCCTCTGAAATCCGCGCCACTAACTAAGCTCAACCATAAGTCCGCTCCCCGCAAATCCGCTTCCTGTAGATCGGCTTCTCGTAGATCCGCTTCCCAGAATTGAACTCCTCTTAAATTGGCTTTCCTTAAATTAGCTCTAAGCAAAGATATACCAAAAAAGTGACCCTGACTCAGGTCAACTTGGGATAAGTCTGCTTCACTTAAGTCCACACCGCTGAGATTTGACTGACTCAAGTTAGCCATTGGTAGAGATACACCAGGAGCAATTAAATGTCCTCCTGCCTTCACTGGGTCAAAATCTTCAGGAAACTGAGTGGTTTCGTCGTAGAGTATACCGCTCAGGGTTGCATTTAGAAGCTTAGCACCCTTGAGGTTTGCCCCCATCAGATTGGAGCGGCTTAAATTAGCTCCTGTTAGGTCAACATCCTGCAACTCAGCCCCAATTAAGCAAGCACGGGTTAGATTAGCTTCTTTGAGATCAGCACCTTTGAGGTTAGTTTTCCAGAGGTCAGCTCTGGTCAAATTCGCACCCCTTAAATTGGTATCACTGAGATCTACCCCACTCAATTTAGCTTCCGTTAGTAAAGCCTCGGGGGCAATTAAATAAGCTCCTGCCTTGGTAGGGTCGAAATTTGGGGGAAACTGAGTGGAAAAATTGTATAGTGTAGTATGGAGGTTAGTTAAGTCTAGAATAGCTTCGCTCAAGTCTGCCTGACCCAGATTAGCACCACATAGAACAGCTTGAGTTAAGTTAGCTTCCCTCAAATTAGCTCCCCAGAGATCAGCACTACTGAGGTTAGTGCCAGTAAGAATTGCTTGACTGAGGTCGGCTCGCCATAAAATTACCCGTTCCAGGTTTACCTGGCTGAGGTTGACTTGACTTAAGTCAGCTCCACTAAAATCTCTTTCCCCAAGGGAATATTGTGACTGAATTTCATCAGTATTCATGTATCGTTCGTTAGTTTTAATTTAAAAATCATCAAAATTAATTATTAGATAATACCTCCG
Source organism: Moorena producens PAL-8-15-08-1 (assembly GCF_001767235.1). Classification (GTDB taxonomy): domain Bacteria; phylum Cyanobacteriota; class Cyanobacteriia; order Cyanobacteriales; family Coleofasciculaceae; genus Moorena; species Moorena producens_A. The sequence continues at coordinate 308,960 of NZ_CP017599.1, read as the reverse complement.
GTTCCCAATTCCAAATTACATACCCTTTATCGATATGAGTAATTACTATTTTATCGAGCTGATCAACTACCTTAGACAAAATAGCGATAAGTTGTTCTTGAGTTTTTTCTAATCGTAAAAAACTGTAGTATTGACCATCAACATTAATGGCTAATAAGCGTCTGCTTAAATGAGGTACGTTAATCCAGCAGATTTGGTAATCCTGACGGGATTTAATAATATGACTGGAGGATAATTCCAAATCCTGAAGGAGAGCAAGAGCAGGAACAGGGGAAGACCTCAGTTGAACTGAATTATTGTTTTGGGATTCAGGGTAAAACTTAAGTTGGTTGACATTTACAGCCATCCCTGTAGTTTGAGCTACTCTATTGCGTTTAAACTCAATAACATTATTGCTATCAACAACACCATGGGGTTGTTGAACAGCAAACGATTGAGTGTTAGGAGGAGTTAGTCCTCGATACCGAAGCAAATCATCCCTCTGGGTAAGAGCTATTGCTGAAACATCCGGTTGGTATTCTGGAACATCTGGTTGCTCCTCTGGTTGGGATTCGGCTTGGTTGAGGGATTCGATCTCCTGGAGGCGTTGTCTGTTTTTTTCTCTGACTGATGTTTGATATTTTTGCCATTGTCTTCCCACTTCAACAGTGCCAAGACCAGCTAACACACTCGCTAGGATGGCAACGCCAAGATAAGGAATTGCTAAATCCTTATGGTCTTCATGGAAGATGGGTTTAAGTTCGACGTTTAAAAACGGTTTAACTTCAACAACGATTGGTTTTGATTTGTTGAAAACAAACGGTAAGGTCAAACTGGAAAATATAGTGCTGGAGATAACTACAGCTGGTAGTAAGATATTAATTAAGGGGTAATTGGTCATCGGTCATCTTCAACCGCTGCAAGCAAGAAATTGGGTAAAGCGATGCAGTATAGCTATTGGGGTAAACCCCCATGAGCAACTGCATCAAGACATGAAGCTTGAATCTCCAACAAATGGAGCTTGACTCAAGCTTGACGATGGCGATCGGTTAAATTCCGGTAGTCTTGCTGCTTACTGAAGAGGGCGGCTTTGTTGCTAGCAAATCGCCTCAAAGCAGGTGATTTAATCAGGATATAATAATAAATCGTATATTATATCATTTAATAGTCATTAAATTATGTGGGGTCAGACCCACCATTAATTTTAGCAGCGGTCTCGTATAAATTGTCAATTTAATTGACAATTTAATATTTCTTAATATATCTTCCAGAGCAAGAGTCGTCAGCTTACTCCCTACGCACATGCTGCCCTTGCCAGCACTGACCAGGACATTGCTAACTATCGTTTGGGATACCAAGTAGAGTTGGGTCAGTTACCAATTACCCATGACCCATTACTAATTACGGATTACCCTTAATCATTCCACAATTGGGCAAGGCTTTATTTTGCTCTAATTCTTTGCAAAACAGTAATGCCTAACAGCAAAATGATACCCCCTGTCGTGGCATAAATCACCCTAGGAGTCATACCTTGCAGTTTCATGGCTAGCCAGTTAGACACTAAGGTAATGCCCCAAAGGATAAGGGCAACATAGCGCTGAGAGAAACCAAAGGCTAGCAAGCGGTGATGTAAGTGGTCTTTACCTGGGGTAGTTAGAGGGTTTTTACCATTGATCAACCGTCGCACAAATACCTGAGTAGTATCTAGGACTGGCAATAGCAAAAATACTACTGGGGGGACTAGGGCAAATACCGTAGTCACTTTCAAAGACCCTAAAATGCTGCTGGCAGCTAGTACATAGCCGAAAAAGTACGCACCTGCATCTCCCATAATAATGTGGGAAGGATGGAAGTTATGGCGCAAAAATCCCAGAGCTGACCCCCCTAGGGCTGCCAGAAGCAACGTTGCTGCGGCACGACTGGGAAACTGAGCTGAAACCGCTAACAGGCTCATAGCAGTAATAAAGCTGACCCCTGCCGCTAAACCATCCATCCCATCCATAAGGTTAATGGCATTAGTAATACCCACAACCCATAGAACCGTAAGTAACATGGAGAGTTGGACATCAATCGGAGTACCGAAGGTAGCTTTAATCCCTGCACCACTAGCCACTAACAGCAGGGCAGCAATAATTTGAACCGACAAGCGTACATAGGCAGGCAAACCAAATTGATCATCAATAAAGCCTACCAGTACCAGAACCGAGCCCCCTAGGAGAATAGTCAGCACTTGAGCTAACACCCCTTCGATGACAATCGGTCTAAGGAGGGTAGCTAGTACCAGGGCAGCTACCACTCCGGTATAGATAGCTAAGCCTCCTGCATTGGGTAAGGGTTCTTGGTTAAGCCGCCGGGCATTGGGTTGGTCAGCCCAACCAACCTCTAGAGCAAACGAGCGTAAAGTTGGCATCAAGCATCTAGTCACTGCCCATGCCAATCCGAAAGTTAATATGACTGCCAGCCAGCCACTTCCCCTAGGGTTGGCAATTCCGAGGGACTGTAGGAAGCCGTACACATCTATCTCCCAAGTCACGTCCAGACTGCAAAATTGTAATCGCTATGGATAATATTAAGCTCATCTTGTAAATAAGGTACATGGGTAGAAGCACATCAGCAGGAAAAAGCGATTACCACTTAGGGATTAGGGGTTTGGATTTTCCCCCTGAACTAACTCAATGTACTGACTATCGATCAGAAATGCTCCTCTAGAAAAGCGAACACCCCAGTATCCTCCTGGACGTCGGTCGAGGATTACTCCCTCTTCCCCAACTTTAATCACATCAGGAGGTCGTAACATGGGCATTGGTTCAGCAGTTTTGACGTAGCGTGGTAATGTAATTACTCTGACGCGATCGCCAACGTTAAAGTCTTGAGACATTGGTCAGTCAAAAAAGGTGATGGGCTTGGAGGTTGAAGGTTAACAGGTTGAAGGTTGAAGGTTAACAGGTTGAATGTTGAAGGTTAACAGGTTGAATGTTGAAGGTTAACAGGTTGAATGTTGAAGGTTAACAGGTTGAATGTTGAAGGTTAACAGGTTGAATGTTGAAGGTTAACAGGTTGAATGTTGAAGGTTAACAGGTTGAATGTTGAAGGTTAACAGGTTGAACGCGCACGCGTGGCCTATTGGCCAAGGTTATGGGGTTGGAGGTTGAAGGTTATGGGGTTGAACGCGCACGCGTGGGTTATTGGCCAAGGTTATGGGGTTGAATGTTGTTCTTGCCCAGGCGTGCCTTGTAGTATAGGTTGGATGTTTTCTGGATTAACCTTCAACCTTCAACCTACCAACCTTCAACCTTCAACCTTCAACCTACCAACCTTCAACCTTCAACCTTCAACCTACCAACCTTCAACCTTCAACCTTCAACCTACCAACCTTCAACCTTCAACCTACCAACCTTCAACCTTCAACCTTCAACCTACCAACCTTCAACCTTCAACCTTCAACCTACCAACCTTCAACCTTCAACCTTCAACCTACCAACCTTCAACCTACCAACCTTCAACCTGTTAACCCTAGGGTGCTTGCCAAATACGCTGGTGGTATTTTTCCAAGTCTTGATAGGGATCTGGGGTATTGTGATTATGCTGGTGAGAGTGGTGGTGGTGATGGTCATGCCCGTGGTGATGGTGGTGGGAGTGTCCGTTGTCAGCACCATTATCAATCGCTGCTAGCCGGAACTTACACATCTCACAATTCATCTGCACTTGCCCTAACTGAGCCTCGATTTCTCGGTCCCTGAGCACAGATAGCAGCTGAGGCTGAATTCCCATTTCTGGTAAACAGGTCAAGGGAATCTCTGGATAAAGTTTCTGCTGCTGAGCTGTGATATCAAAAATCTTTTTTACTAAAGCCCCGGTAAATAGGAAGTAAGGAAGTACTATAATATGCTTAGGTTGGTAGAGTCGGGCGCGACGGAACCCTTCTTCTAACCGAGGATGGGTAATGCCAATAAAGCAGGTTTCCACAGTTTTATAGCCACTGCCTTCCCAGAGCATGCGAGCCATTTTGTAAACATCACCATTAGCATCAGGGTCACTAGACCCACGACCAACAAATAGAAGTACTGTGTCTTTTCTTAAGGCTAGAGGTTGTTTTGTGGAAGGTTCTAGATTAGAAGCTTCACCCTTCAACTGGCTAACGGCTAACTCTGCTTGGGGTTGGTCAAGTTTGGCAAGCCGTTGCCGCCATAAATCCAGAATTCCAGTGGTAATTCCAAAATGACGCCCGTAGTGAAACTTGACTTGGGGATATTTTTCCCTTGCCCGGTCTAACTCGTTAGTAACATCAAATTTATTGTGGCGAGCTGCAAACAGTAAAATCGGTAATACAGTGAGTTCTGTATAACCCTGCTGGACACAACTCTCTACTCCCTGTTGAATAGTTGGACCAGTCAGTTCTAAAAAACAAGGCACTACTGGTCGAGAATGGTTCAAGGTTTGATAGGTCTGGGCAAAATCAAGGAAAGTCTGACGCCCATCGGGGTCTCTAGTGCCGTGACCAACCATTAATAAAGGGCGTTTTAGCGGTAGGGGAGATAGGGACAATGACTCAGCGGTGACATCGATCTTCATATTTCATCCTTGATCATTCATAGGTCATACTTCTACGTCATACTTACATACTTCTTACATACTTAATTTACTAAAGGGAATTTTAGTGGTAGGGAAGGTAAGGACAATAACTCACGGGTAGCATCGATATTGCTCCTGAATACTTCATCCTTTATTATTAATACCTCATTTCTGTAATGGCTTAATCTCTTGATTACCGACCCTTTACCTTATTGCCTTAAGGTAGGGAAAGTATCCACGCCTTGTTGCCCCTATGCACCAATTTTCGAGAGCAATTCTAGAGAGAAAGCAGCAAGAGCCAAAGGTTAAACGCCGATTGCATTTTTACGCTAGGGGTGAGAAAATCCCTCTAGTAGCACAGGGTGTTTGGGAGGTAGACGAGGGCCGAGTCCAGCTGAGTACCCTTTCCCCAGAAGGGGAGGAGATATGGTTGGGTTGGGCAGAGTCTTCTGCATTCTTTGGTAATTGGTTTTCTGTGCTGTCAAGTTATCAGGCAATCGCCCTATCTGATGTCCGTCTCAAATGGTATTCTTTAGCTGAAATCAACAATTCTCCCTATATAGCCCAGACCATTTTACCTCAACTAGTGCGTCGGATGCGACAGACAGAGATCCTGTTAGCAATCTCGGGTCAGCGCCGGGTTGAGGTACGCTTACCGAAAAAATTGGGTAATCGCGCCCCGTGTCCTTATAGGACGGCTTTATTTTTCAGGTAAAACTTGACATTTTTCACAGAGCGTGTTATATTAATATTATAAATAATAAACTAAAAAACTAGATAAATACTATCTAAAAATAAGTAGGCAACGTAAAAAATATGTATCAGATGCATATTGCGTAATTTGGTCTAACGACTTAAACGTCTATGAAAAAAATTAGATTAAAAAAGTATCTATCTATATAAAAAAAAAGCAATGCAGAGGTGCGACCCGTGGCGAATTAAATTCTTAATGCGGAAAACGCACCATTACGGTCTTGGGGGTTTCCCCCACTCGCGCTTTGCATGGCTGACAAGGTACGGTGGGGCACACCGAAACCTGGGTCATAGACCCTCTACGCTTGGGGAGAGGAGACCTCTATTTTTCCTGGCTCCGGCCTGGTTGAACAAGTCATCTCGTTGAATCAAGAATCCCCGTCCTTCCAGGGCGGGGAGTGTCAAAAATGTGGCAGATTGGTGATAGGATTGTCAGATTAACAGATATCTTGGGCTGAAACCAGAAAAGCGCGCCATAAAGTAAGTTAGCTATTCGGCTGATGTGGCGTTGGAGCCCCGATTAATTCCTCAAACCTACTCCCTAGGGGAGAGCGTCAATGTGCGCTAGTTCAGCCCATCTATCTGGAATGCTGATTCGTTGTGTTCTTCAGGAGTAAGAGGCCTGTCTCTCGAAGCTATTTCAATTCCACCACCAAACGGTCAACGACCAGCACGATTGGTCGTAGCGTTACACGGTTGGGGTGCTAATGCTCAAGCTGTGGCATCTCTAGTGCCATCGTTAAACTTGCCCAACACCCAATTTTTGATTCCCGATGCTCCTTTTAGTCACCCTCAGGTAACTGGTGGCAGAATGTGGTACGACTTGGCAAGAGACGACTATCGGGGATTAGAAGAAAGCGAAGAGCGCTTGAGCTACTGGCTCAATTCTCTCCAAGGTTTTACAGGTATTCCCCTGTCCTCGACAATTTTGTGTGGCTTTTCTCAAGGTGGGGCAATGGCTCTAGATGTAGGGTTGACCTTACCCCTGGCAGGTTTAGCCTCCTTGAGTGGCTATATGCATCGAACCCCTCAACAGGTTGATTCATCCTTGCCTTCCATTTTAATTGTCCATGGTAGACAAGATACGGTTGTTCCTTTAAGTGCTGCTCACCGGTTACGAGATTATTTGCTCAACTCGGGAGCAGCAGTGCAGTACAGAGAATTAGATATGGGTCATGAGATTTCATTAGAGCTTTTAGAATTGCTCCGGGAATTTATTTTATTCAATAGATAGTCAACAGAGATGGTCAATATCCTAACTTCTCTGGAATCCCTTTAAAATAGAAATAACATTATAAAAAACATTAATTGGGCAAAACACCTCAACTAACTATGAGTGTAGTTACTATACCTGTTGAAACAAGTCCCATAGTGTTGAAAATTCCGACTGCACTGGAGATAAATGATGACCTGTTCTTTGAATTTTGTCAGATTAACCGGGACTTACGGATTGAACGGACATCAGAGGGAGAAATAATTATTATGTCCCCAACTGGGAGTGAAACAGGGGGAAGAAATTTTGATCTGATCTACCATTTTGCTAAATGGGTTAAGCAGGATGGCACAGGTAAAGGTTTTGATTCATCCACTGGCTTCAAACTTCCCAATGGTGCTAATCGTTCCCCTGATGTAGCGTGGGTAAAACTGGAAAGATGGCAAAGGTTGACCAGGAAACAAAGACGACAATTTGCGCCTATCTGCCCCGATTTTGTGATTGAGCTATGTTCCCCCAATGACCGGGTGGAGGACCTCAAAAATAAAATGGAGGAATATATAGAGAATGGGGCAAGGCTGGGCTGGTTGATTGACCCTGATCATCGCCAGGTTTATATTTATCGCCCTGGTGCATTAGTTGAGCAGCTAGACAATCCTAGCACCGTTAGTGGTGAATCGGTTTTACCTGGTTTTGTGCTGACGATGGCGGAAATTTGGCAAGAGTAAGTGCAGATAAATTCTAAAAACTTGTGTTAAGTTCCGTTGTCGTTGCTCAATTGTGGTCGCTCAAACCCTTGCTGTTAAAGCTTCCCCATTCCCAGTTGCCTGGTCTGATCAGTAATTCAGAGGCACAATAGTGGTGCTCAAACCATAACTACTGAGTAATTTAAGAACCCGATCAATATTTTCGAGGGTTGTGAACAATCCGGCTTGCATAACGGTTCTTCCTTCAAAGGAGGTCAGGAAAGAATCGGGAATTAGCGATCGCATTAAATCTTGTTGCTGCTCACTCTCAGCATTTACCAAAATCCGGTAACCCTGACTGGGTAGAGCTGAAGTAGGATTATTCCCTTGAGGTCCCCTTTGTTCGGAGTTTGATTGGGTACTTGTAGAAAACACTGGAATTGAGCTACCTGAATTAGAGCTAGCACTAGTATTTTGATTACTAGTATTTTGATTAACCGGTGTAGTGATCTGACTAGACATTGACATCATAACGTTAACGTCCTCAGTCGAGGCTGCTTCCGATGTTGGTTTTGACCTGTCACTTGACGCATCAATCACTTCCTGTGACGGTGAAGCTGGAGTAAAACTGCTAGAATCCTCTCCTGGTTTGGCTGGAGATGTTGGTTCCTCAAAAGATGACTGCTCTTGGTTTTGAATAACTTTCAGAGTCAGGGGTGTCAGGGGTTCAGAATGTGAACGTTGAGTCCTAGCATCAGAAGGCTGTTGGGTTTGAGAGGTTTGCTGACTCTCAGTTTGGGACCTTGCTGCTGGTCTAGAAGATTCAGTACTTGCAGAATTATCTAGAGCTGCGTCTTTGCCGATGTTATCAGTCGAGGTAGATACCTGAGGCTCCAAACTTGATGGAACGGGAAATGAAGCTGCTGAGACCTGAGCAGATGTCGATTCCTTTGTAGGTTCCTTCTCGGCAGGGGGTTGGGATGGGACGACTTGGCTGGGGGTGGTGGGATTCTCCTTAGAATTAGGCGTAGTCTTCTGTGAGTGATTAGAGTTCTCTGCCATAACAACCGCTTGGTTGTCAGAACCATCAGAAGTACTAGCTGGTTTACTAACAGCTGGTTTACTAACAGCTGTTGTTTCAAGCTTCGACTCTTGAATGATCTCCTTTTCAGTTTTCCCTGAATTAACCTCACTGTTAGTTTCCTTTTCTAGCTGATTACCAAAAGCAATCACAGTAGGCTCAGACTCCTGATTGTTAATGTCAAACCGCCCATTCCCTCGAAATATATTATTTAATTTATTGTTTAATGTATTGTTTGTTGATTCTGGTGAATTTCCCCAATCCGGATTAGCTCCGACCTTGAGTACTAATCCATCCAGTTGGGAATTTTCAATCAGGTTATTATGGAAAAATGGTTGAGCATTGGTTTCAAGCACTACCCCATTTATATTGCCAGTGATACGATTATTAACAATATGAGGTGCAACGTTTTCGGCAATCAGAATTCCTAAGTCATTATTTTCAAATACATTGTCATCCACTTGAGTGTTTGAGGTTCCGTAAATGCTGAGCGCATTTCCTTGATTCTTGTAGAAGTAGTTACTGCGAATTGTTGGTGTACTATTTCCCTCCACAGCAATCCCACTTTTGGTATTCCCAGTTAAGGTATTGTCTTCCACTAAAACCGAACCGACTTCCAGCCACAAACCATAACCTTCTGGATTAGTATTGTTAAGGGTCACACCAGAAATAATCGTTTGGTCAGCACCTACGATTAGGACATCGTGACTAGCAGCCGTGGAACTAACAAAGGTACCACCGCCGCGAATAACCACATCGTGACCTCTAGTGCGGGGGTTGCCCTGTAGCTTGATACCGGGTTTCAGAAGTAGAGGGAAGGTTTCACCCATCTCACTGCTGTAGATACCGCTAGAGAGTACAATCACAGTATTGGGCTGGGCAGCTTGTAGCGCCTGAGTGATAGTTTTCAAAGGTGAATCCTGGGTGCCATCACCACTAGTGTCGTTGCCGGTAACTGGGTTTACAAACAAAAATTTTCTTTCTATGGTAAGATCCAGGTTTCTTGCCCTATCATCCTGAGTTGATTGGGCTAAAGCCGTGGTTCCTCCTAATCCTAGTGGCACCATTCTTGAAGGGATAGCTTGGCTGATGATGCTAAAGGTTAATCCCAGCAAAATCGTTTTCACTGGTAACCCAAGATCAAAGCCTCTAGGCTGATGTTGGTGATGCTGGTAATGGCAATGGGAATGAGCGGAAATAGGTAATTCTATAGTGTTAATTCTGATCAAACTCATGGCTGTTATCCGAGCATAGAAGGTTAAGGGATATGACATAACAGTTTAGTTGAATGTCAAGCTTGATCGTATCCATAAACTAGGATAGTTGTAATCTATTTGTAATCATTTATCACTTGAAATGTGTCCGTTGCTAAAGGTTACTGACCACAGAAACAAGCTTTCCATCCACTGTTAGGATAGATAATAATGGAGTAGTTAGTAATGGATGACCAAAAGAGCGGCATTATGAATCAAAAATCGGCGGTTTGCCGAATTTTGGATGCAAATTTAGACCGAGCTAGAGAAGGCTTGCGAATTATTGAGGAGTGGTGCCGCTTTGGTCTCAACAGCGCCCAGATGGCTGGGGAGTGCAAGGAAATGCGCCAGGAATTAGCCCGTTGGCACAGCTCGGAAATCAGGATCTTCCGAGATACCTCAGGGGATCCAGGGACTGGACTAACTCATCCCCAGGAAGAAAGACGTTCCAGCATTCAGCAGCTTTTACAGGCTAATTTGTGTCGGGTGCAAGAAGCACTACGGGTGTTGGAAGAATATGGTAAGCTATACGATGCTCAGATGGGGATCGCCTTTAAGCAGATGCGCTATCGGGTTTACAGCCTAGAAAGCAATTTACTGGGATATCAGCGTCATCAGTTGCTAGAGCGATCGCATCTCTACTTGATTACATCCTTGTCAGACCAGTGGTTTGCCAAAGTAGAGGCTGCCCTCCAAGGTGGACTAACCTTGGTACAGTACCGGGAAAAACAAGCAGATGATGGGGACAAACTAGCTGATGCTCAGAAATTGTGCCAGCTGTGCCATCACTACGGTGCTTTGTTTATTATGAATGACCGGGTAGATTTAGCTCTGGCAGTGGAGGCTGATGGGGTTCATATCGGACAACAGGATGTGCCAATTGCGTTAGCACGGCAGCTACTCGGCTCCCAGCGTATCATTGGTTGCTCGACTACTAACCCTGATGAACTACACCGGGCAATTGCTGAAGGGGCAGATTATATTGGTGTTGGACCGGTTTATGAAACCCCTACTAAACCCAATAAGCAAGCAGCTGGTTTGGATTATGTCAAGTATGCGAAAGAGCATGCTACAATTCCATGGTTTGCAATTGGGGGAATTGATCCAAACAATTTAAACTATGTCTTGGATGCAGGAGCTCAACGAGTGGCAGTTGTCCGGGGGATAATGGAGGCGGAACAACCGACTCTAGTTACTCAATATTTTCTGTCCCAGCTAAAACGAGAACACACTCTTCGATCTCTTGAAGCTGGCGTTTCTAAACCCTAATGTCAGAAAACTAGATAATAGTTAGACATGTTAGGTAATAAGTAATGGTTACTAATTGTTAATAGCTTGGTGGTGAATATTCGTTCATGATTTATAACAACACAACTCAAATTACCCTTGAAGTTAATGGTGAATCCCGGACCTGCTCTTGTGACACTAAACTACCCCAGCTATTAGAACAGCTAGGATTAAATCCGCGCCTGGTGGCGGTAGAATATAATGGTGAAATTCTCCATCGGCAGTTTTGGGAGCAGACTCAAATGCAGGAGGCAGACAAGCTCGAAATTGTCACTATTGTTGGCGGCGGTTGACTTGATCGGACCCATCTGACCATCCGCCCATCAATCTTCTTGATGATAGGTTTTCAACCGGACTTGATATCACCAAAGCTAACGGTAAAACACAATCAAACACATATTAACTCAGGAGTTAAACCTAGATTTGTGCATAACTGTCGAATCTCTTCTTCATAGATCGGGTTCATCACAATAACCAGATCAGGTTGGTAATCCTGGAGAAATTCTGGTGGCACAATTTCCTGTCCCGTTCCAGCAACGTACTTCCCCTGTTTGCGGGGATTGAGATCTACGATGTAATCAATCACATCTTGGCACTTGAGCAGATTCAAAAAAGTAACCCCTTTTGAGCCAGCACCCCATGCTACGGCTTTTTTTCCAGTTTGAGCGATGGTTGTCAGTTTGTGCTCCCAGCTTTCTAACTTCTCCTGAAACCTAGCGGTAAAGCTGGCAATATCGCGAGTCAATACCTCGATTTCATCCGGTTTTCCATAGCTGTTCGGGATTTCCCCATGCACTGGCTTTGCTTCCAGGCACAGGAACTGACCACCAAACGCTTCCTTGATTTCACTAACTTGAAACCCAGCATTGACAAAAGCTTGCCCTAGAGAAGAGGGGGCGAAATAGCAGCAGTGTTCATAGATAATGTCCCACACTGCTAGATGGCGAAAGGTATCTAAGGCGTTGGGGACTTCAAAGAAAACAATGGTATTAAGGCGAGAACCGATGGCCTGTCGTAGTGGCTTGAGCAAATCTGCGGGATTGGAAATATGTTCTAAGGTGTGCCGACAACAAATTAGATCGGCTTGATACTCTTGGTAAAGCTGTGAATAGAAATCTTGAACAAACTTGACTTGAGTCTGAAGTCCTTGATGCTCTGACCTAGGAACATAGCTGGGGTCAAAACCTACTCCTCGGTTATTACCTAGTTCACACAGACTTATAAGAAAATCCCCTTTGCCACAACCAATTTCAATAATGTCTTTATTGTAGAGATGGTGGCGCTTCACTAATCCAGCGGCAAGGGATTGGGCATAGTCCTGAAATCGAGGAGAGTAATGTAAGGAGTTTTCATAGTCCTGGGAATAACCTAATTTAGTAGGGTCAAAGGCTAGATTGCTAATAAAACCACAGCTAGGACAGAACCCTAGTTTGATATCTCCCTTGGAACAGTTTTGAGCAGTTTGACGCGATCGCCACAGAAGATTACAGTACACTGGCACCGCCAACATTTCAAAAAACACCTCTAAATCGGCAGAGGCACATACAGGACAGTTGTGGTTAGATAAGGTGTTCATTTCAAGTTTTCACTCCATTAGACTAGTACAGGGAAAGTACAAATAATCAGCTATCAGCTGACGGCTGATAGCTTTTAAGGAAACTTGGGTCAGATCACCCTTTCGAGAGTTTTCAGTGTCGGGATTTCACTAGCGATCGCATTCCCAATCTCCAAAGAAGCCGTAGCACCAGGAGAGGGAGCGTTACAAACATGCATTGCTTTAGGACTATTGACAATTAAAAAATCATCCACCAGCTTGCCATCATTTTTTAAGGCTTGAGCTCTGACCCCAGGATGGGTGGGAACTAAGTCATCTGCTTGGATTTCAGGAATCAGCCGTTGCAAACTCTTAACAAAAGCAGCTTTACTGAAGGAGCGGATGATTTCCTGAATTCCTGCGTCTCCATGTTTGACAGCTAGTTTCCAGAAACCGGGATAGGTCATGACTTCCACAAAATCTCGCAGGTCAAAATCAGTCTTTCGATAACCTTCCCGCTTGAAACTAAGTACAGCATTGGGTCCAGCATGGACACTGCCATCAATCATGCGGGTGAAATGAACCCCTAGGAAAGGAAAATTTGGATTAGGAACTGGATAAATTAGGTGCTTGACTAGGTAGCGTTTCTCTGGCTTGAGTTCATAGTACTCACCCCGGAAAGGAACGATTTTAGCTGGAGGCTCAGCATCACCCAACTTAGCAATGCGATCGCTATGTAGTCCAGCGCAGTTGATCACAAAACGAGTGGGATAGTTACCATTGTTGGTTTCCAGTACTAAAGCATCCCTAGTTTCTATGATCTTTTCTACCTTACTATTGAGACGTAAATCCCCTCCCTGGACACGAACCAGTTCAACGTATTGTTCACAGACCTGCTTGTAGTTTACAATCCCAGTCGAATAAACTCGAATTCCAGCTAAACAGCGCACATGGGGTTCAATTTCCTTAACCTCTTCACCAGTAATCTTGGCAATCTCTATACCGTTTTCCAAACCCCTTTGGTAAAGACTATCCAGCAATGGTAGTTCTTCTGGTTCAGTTGCTACAATCACTTTGCCACAGATGTCATAATCAATGCCATGCTTTTGGCAGAATGCCAGCATCGAGCGGTTTCCTTCATAACAAAACCTAGCCTTGAAACTCCCTGGTTTGTAGTAGATTCCCGAATGAATCACACCACTGTTATTGCCAGTTTGGTGAGCAGCCCAACTGCTCTCTTTTTCCAGTACCAGAATTTTGGCATCTGGATAACGTTGACCCAATGCCATGGCTGTGGATAAGCCAATGATTCCTCCTCCAATAATCGCCAAGTCGTACATGGTTATTTTTATTACTTAAACTATTAACGTTAACTTTTAAAATTGAATTTTTAATGTTTAATAGTTGAATGTTGAATAGTTGAATGTTGAATGTTGACTATTAAAAGTTAACCGTATCCCTTATCAAGGTATAATAAGGGGGAATATAGTGTTTTTTTTGTATGGTGAGGTACACCTTGAAGCTGAAAAGCTTGTTAATTGAGACTTATGGTCTACCTCATTGGAGTAAAAACCGCTATAAACAATTAATTAATCCTCAAAAAGTTTGGGTAAGCCTATTCACTTCCCATACTTTTTTGTACCAGAAAACCTATTGGACTATTTGCCATTTTGGCCTGAAGGGGCGACCAAAAAATAAAAAATGAAAAAGACTCTTTTTCCCGCAAGCATCTAAGCCTTCGGTTATTGCTCAACTTTGCTGGGTGCTTTCTGATGGAAAAATTTTTTCCAAGTCTGGGCAGAAAAAACATAGTTCCCGAGTACACCTAGACAGCGAATACGTTCCTGCCACTTCAACGGAGCCTGAAATACTGCCCTGAAAAATTCAATCGAATTCCGAGGTCGCAGGAATTTCGGTCCCATAGAGGCTTTGGTATCGATCCAAACCTCCCGCTCCTGAGCCGATAGCCGACTTGACTGGTCTGAATGGCAACGCCGGAAAAAGAGGGATTCAGGAATTTCTTTCAAGCGCCCGATCAGGCTTAGTTGAGTCAGCAACAGCCGATCTGAACCGTAGTAGGATGAAATCAATGAGGTTTTTCTTAGGGCATCCGTACGGATCACTCCAAAAACCTCCAAGCACCAGAAATCCGAAATTGCTGCCTGAAAACGTTCATGGGGTTTCTCTGAATCTAGGTTCCCTACCGACTCCGCTTCCCACCACTTTTGTCCATCAGGCTTGGTGAATATTGTTCTTGGGTAGGACAAAATCACCGTCGGGTCATTGTCAAGCACCTCTACGCAGCGAGCTAAGAAAGAAGGGGCACAAACATCGTCATCAGCTGCCCACTTAAAGTATTCACCTCGAGCCAACTCAACGGTACGATTGTAGTTTGGGGCAGCACCTAGATTTTCTTGATTGCGGTAGTAATAAATGCGTTTGTCTTTAGCCTGATACTCCCGACAAATCTCTTCAGTTGCGTCAGTCGAGCAGTTATCTGAAATGATCAACTCGAAATCCTCAAAGGTCTGAGCCAAAATTGAATCTAATGCTTCCCTGAGGAATTCTTCGCCGTTGTAGACTGGTAATCCAATGCTTAAGCGGGGTTGATCAGCAATCATTTTAAGATTTTTTCACATAAACCGATTTGGTTAACGTATGTAAGTATTCAGCATTCAGCTATCAGCTATCAGCTGAATGCTTACCTCATAACTAATGACTGATATTTATAGAGATATTACCTCTGTAGTTACTCCCATCTTATCCAACATTTGCTGAATTTCATGACAATATATCGAATTCATGACAATCACCTGATCAGGTTTGTATTGCTTCAAAAACTCTGGTGCCATAATTTGTTTACCAACGCCAGGGATAAATTTCCCATGACGATGGGGATTAATGTCCACCACGTATTCAATTTTGTCTGTGGTATCAAGAGTGGTTAGAAAAGCCACACACTTGGAACCCGAACCCCAAACTACAAGACGCTTGCCTTGAGCATGCATCTGCTCTAAGTGCTGCTTCCAATTATCCAGCTTCTTGCTAATCTCGTTGGTGAAGTTTTTGACATGCTGGGTCAGTTCCTCAAGACTCTCTTCCAGAGGATGTACTTTCTCAGATGGGATGGTGACAGGTCGGGTTTCAATTAACAAATATTGTTCACCATAAGCTCGATACAAGTCAGTCACTTCAAAGCCACAGTTCCGGAATAATCGCGCTAGGGATCCAGGGGTGAAATAAGAGCAGTGTTCGTAGTAAATGTCTTCAAAAGCTAAGTCTTTGAGTACTCGTATGGTATCTGGTATCTCAAACACCACAACGGTATTGAGGCGATCGCCAATGGAGCGGCGCACGGTACTAATAAACTCAGCGGTAGGATAAATATGCTCTAGGGTATGGCGACAACAGATAAAATCACCTACATACTCAGCATAGCGCTCTGAGTAATAGTCTTGAATAAAGGTGACCCGGTCAGCGGCTTCACTTTGAACTCGTCCTACTACAGCAGATGGGTCAATACCAACACCACGATTATTACCTAATTCGCACAGCAGCAAGAGAAAATCTCCTTTGCTACAACCAATCTCTATAATGTCTTTGTCATGAAGGTCGTATTTGTCGATCAGATGATTGGCTAGATCAAGGGCAAACTGATTGAAGGTTGGAGAAAAACTCTGTTGGTCTTCATAATTGGGGGCGTAAGCTGACCACCTGGGGTCAAAGGAAACATTAGTGATAAAGCCGCAGTCTTCACAAAACCCCAAAACCACATCACCGCAAGGGAAGTCTAGAGCTGCTTCCTGGGTTGACATCATTAAGCAACTGTGAACTGGTACGTTATGTACTTCATAAAATAGGGACAATCCTTGGTGTCCACAGTTGGGACAAATATGTTCTGATAATGAAATCGGTTGTGTGTGAGCAAAATTTTTGGACAATGCTTGTTGTATCATTTTGAGTGACTCTTTTAGAATTTCAATGTGCTGTCATTAGCACTGGCTATACTAGTCGATTCCGTAAGCTCAATTAAAAAAAAATTTTGTCTTTACTATTTTGCGTTCGCTTTTAGCGGAAGCTTTGCTTCATCGCGTAGCGTGACCTACGGTCAATCGCATAATTCAAGCTTACGATCGCCAACACCAAGGTGATCAAAACCTATAATTAGCAAGGCATTGACTTGATACTAAAGATTTTCAAATATATCATTTACAAATTCCACCCCCAAACTCTGCTGCTGTTGCGAGACAGAGCAGAGCATGACTCAGATCAGAAAGTGCGGAAGTTCGCTAAGGGTAAATTGGCAAGTATCCGTACCCTCCCGCACTACAAAGCATGACCAAGCTGACTTAAATTATAGTATTTATAAAATAGGTGACGTAGAAAAATTTAGGATTTTAGGGAATAGTGATGGCTCGCTACTCCCTCGGTGCGCTTGACCCGTAATTAAATTCGCCACGGGTCGCACCGCTCCCTACTCCCTACTCCCTTACTTGATCGTCAACCGTCAACTCTAAACAATCTTTGGTTGTGGAATCGGAATAATAAATTTACCTCCTTGTTGTCGATACTCTTCCTGTTGCTGCAAAATTTCATCAGCAAAATTCCAAGCTAGCAGCAAGACATAATCTGGTTGATCCTCTAAAAGTTTTGATGGGGGGAAAATCGGTAAATGATTAATGCCCATGTAGCGACCATGTTTGAATGGATTTAAATCAACTACATAATCCACCAGGGTTTTATTAATCCCAAAATAACTGAGCAGAGTAGTTGCTTTAGCTGCTGCTCCATAGGCTGCTACCTTTTTACCCTGTTTCTTCAAATCCCAGAGGATATCCAGTAAAGAAAGCTTAATTTCCTGAACACGATTAGCAAAATCACGATAGTAATCAATGCGGTCAACTCCCCGCGCTACTTCTTCTGCTAATAGGGATTTTACGGATTCCTTAACCTGTTCGTTAGGCTCCACAAATAGGCGTAACGAACCCCCATGGATTGGAGTACGTTGGATGTCATTTAGGAATAAACCATGTTTCCTAAACAACCGATCTAAAGCAGTTACTGAAAAATAACATAAGTGCTGATGGTAGATAGTGTCAAATTCACAGTGATCTACCAAGTCAACCACATAGGGGACTTCAATTACTGCTACACCAGTGTCTTTTAGCAGAACGCCAATCCCTGCTACAAAGCCATTCAGATCTGGCACATGAGCCAAGACATTGTTAGCAAGAAAAACATCAGCTTTCCGTCCTTGAGAGTGTAGCTCTATTGCCAAATCTTTGGTAAAGAATGTACAAAGAGTAGGAATACCTGCTTTTTGGGCAGCTTCCGCAGGTCCAGAGGCTGGGTCAATTCCCAGCACCGGAATTGCTTTTTCAACAAAGTTCTTGAGCATATAGCCATCATTACTAGCTGCTTCAATTACTAGACTGTTGCTGTTGAGTTCTCTTGACTCAATGATGGCTTTTGCACTATCTCCAAAGTGTTTTATTAACGATTTTGATACAGAAGAAAAATAGGGGTAGTCTCGACAAAATAGGATTTCGGGGGGGACACTTTCTGTGATTTGGACTAAACCACTGCTAGGAGAAAAAGTCAGATCCAATGGAGCAGTATATTCAGGTTTATCTAACTGCTCTTTAGTAAGTAATCCATCAGCTAATGGGGTGTAACCGAAGGAAATAATTAACTCTAAGTCATCAGTGCTGTTAGCACGGCAAATAGGCATTTTAACTGGTTATATAAATTCTCATAAAAAGTGAGCGATATGGTTTTACCTTTTAAGGCAAAAGGCAAAAGGCAAAAGGCAAAAGGCAAAAGGCAAAAGGCAAAAGGCAAAAGGCAAAAGGCAAAAGGCAAAAGGCAAAAGGCAAAAGGCAAAAGGCAAAAGGCAAAAGGCAAAAGGCAAAAGGCAATAGTAAAGATGGTTTTAATGGAATCAGCGTAAAAAAAATTTGACGCCCTTTTGGTAATTGGTAATTGGTAATTAGAGTAGGATTACCGATTACCGATTACCAATTACCCAACAACTCCTAAACACTCATAGCTTGTATTTTAGGAGATGTAGGTAGCTGGGTACGCCAACGCAGGGTTTGATCTAATCTGCCAGTGCTAAGTAATTGTTTGATGTGAGCAATACGCTGATACCTCGGTCCCTCAAACTCTTCCAAGGTTAAGCCTACGGTTTGATAAGCTTGGTAGAGTTCTTGAGCTCCCCGACGGGCATTCCATTGAGGTTTGAATTCGGGTAATGTGTGAATAATCTTACTACAATCAACGCGATAACAGCGCTTATCGGGTCCAGCATCTTTAGCGTATTCAATTTCACAGCCTGGAACTGTTTCTTTGACAATTTCGGCTAACTCTCGAATACGATAGTTGTCCTCATTCCGTCCCACATTAAACCCTTGATTGTGTACCAGCTCACGAGGTGCCTCCAACACCGCAATAAAGGCTTGGGAAATATCTTCAATATGGACAATGGGACGCCAAGGGGTACCATCACTCTTGATATACACTTGACCGGTGGTAAATGCCCAAGCGACCAAGTTATTGAGTACTAGATCAAAGCGCAAACGCGGCGAAACACCGTAAGCCGTAGCATTCCGAAGAAAGGTAGGACTAAATTTATCGTCCGCTAACTGAGTAACATCTTGCTCGACACGAACTTTAGAAATGCCGTAAGGAGTGACAGGGTTGAAGGATGATTCCTCAGTCAACCAGTCATCACCACCAGCACCATAGTTACTACAGGACGATGAGAATACGAAGCGCTCGATGCCTGCCGCTTTGGCTAACTTAGCCAAATGAACTGAAGCAGCATGATTGATCTCATAGGTTAAGTCAGGATTCAGATTCCCCAGAGGATCGTTGGAAAGCCCTGCTAAGTGGATTAGAGCATCAAATCCTTCTAGTTCTGTTGCCGTAACGTCACGGATATCCTTTTTTAGCTCTGGAATTTTTCGAATTCCTTCACCAAAAGTACTCTTTTCAAATAAGTCGCTATCAAGACCAAATACATCATACCCTTGAGCTAGTAGCATTGGCACCATGACTGTGCCGATGTAGCCCTTGTGACCAGTTACTAATACTCGCATTATTTTCCTCCCAAATTTTCCAAGGTGCATTGCCACTGTTCCACAGACTTTCTAACCTGCGCTTGTCGCGCAAGGTATCCATGCATTGCCAAAATGAAGTGTGGTGATAGGCCATCAGTTGCCCATCTTTGGCAAGTCGCTCCAGTGGTGCTTTTTCCCACTGGGTGTCATCGCCATCGATATAGTCAAAAACTCCGGGTTCTAAAACAAAGAAAGCACCGTTGATCCAGCCTTCTCTGGTTTGAGGCTTTTCAGAGAATTCCGTAATCTGGTTTCCATCTAGGTCTAAGTAACCAAACCGTGCAGGTGGACGTACTGCAGTTAAGGTAGCTAATTTGCCATGGGAGCGATGGAATTCCAGGAGCGCATTTAAATTGACATCAGAAACTCCATCTCCCCAAGTGAGCATAAATGTCTGATTGCCTACGTAGGGAGCGAGCCGTTTAATCCGACCCCCTGTATTGGTGTAAATACCAGTATCAATTAAATCAACTGTCCAATCCGGTGCTACACCACCGTGCTGGATGACGTTGCCATTGTTAAGGTTTACCGTTAAGTTACTATTAAGTGAACTATAGTCCACCATGTATTTTTTAATAACTTCTGCCTTATAACCTAGGGCAATCACAAAATCTTGGAAGCCATAATGGTAATAATGCATCATGATATGCCAGAGGATTGGTCGCCCTCCGATTGCTACCATTGGCTTTGGTTTTGTGTCAGTTTCTTCCGCTAGACGAGTACCGAGCCCCCCGGCAAGAATTGCTACTTTCATATGACTGTTGAGACCAAAATCACTAACAACAAAATTACTAACAGGTTTTACTTAAACTCACTCATATATTTATGAATTAAGTCATCAATAAACCTATCGATGTATCCTATCAAATTCGGTTTACTAATAATCATAATTCCTGAACGGGTAATTGGTAATTGGTAATTGGTAATTAGTAATTGTTAGTTGGTAGTTAGTAATTAGTAATTGCTAGTTGATGATGAATCATCACCCATTACGCATTACCAAAAATTCAGGAATTATTGGCAAATTAATTAACCGGACTTGATATCATTCAGTATTTTCAATTAAACCCAAGTTGTACTTAGATCTGTTGCCAGATTGGCTTGAATTAAATTTAACAAAAATTAATTAATTAAATATTAAAGATTGTGATTTTTTTGACATAAAGTGGTAGTCGAACAATGCTAAAAACACGATTAACTAAGAACTGCTACCACTGGATGATCAGTAAAGGTTTGGCAAGACTGATTCACAATATGTTACTTTTTATACATATAACGCATAAATATCAATCCCAAAGACTTAAAAATCTAGTAGGGATTCCTCTGCACCTAGCCAAGCTCACGCTCTTCTCCCTAAGCCTGTGCAGCCTACTATTGGTGATCGGGCTTACCTGCTAGCTTTTCCAGCTTGGTCAGTTCTTCAGTAGCAGCGAATCCCCTCTATCCTTTGGATGCGAACATGGTCAATGTGTGGGATTAGGGTGCCAAAGGTGATGGTATAGCGCTACGCCCAAGGCAAGAGGCAAGAGGCAAGAGGCAAGAGGCAAAAGTTTACTACAAGAGCGTTTCAGCTTGTATCAATGTCCTAACCTTAATAAGTAGTGCTATATTCCCGATGACACAGCAACGATTCGCCTCGCAGTTCAGGATAATCTCACCAAACATCACACCCTGTTGTTTCCAACAGGAACCTATGTGGTCAGTGATTCAATTGAGTGGAAGAATCAGAAGGGTTTATTTGGGGCATTTCTGACCGAAAATTTTGGGTCTCAAGCCCCGTCCTTCTAGGACGGCTTTCTTGACAACCTTTTTATTTTGAGTTATAGTTTACGTAGAGTTGATTCACGTCAAATGTTCATCTTAGAGTTCAAAGCAAAAGGGAATAAAACTCAGTACGCCGCCATTGATGAGGCGATAAGGACGGGTCAGTTTGTACGCAATAAATGTCTCCGTTATTGGATGGACAATAAAGGCGTAGGGCAGAAAGACCTTTATCGTCATAACACATGGCTTAGGGCTGAGTTTCCTTTTGTTAAAGATTTGAACTCTCATGCTTGTCAAGCATCTGTGGAACGAGCTTATAACTCAATCTCTAGGTTTTATAGTAACTGCAAGAAAAAAGTCCCTGGAAAGAAAGGTTACCCAAAATTCAAGAAGTTTTCCAGATCGATCGAATATAAAACATCTGGATGGAAGCTTTTCCCTGATACTAAATCAATCTCTTTCATCGACAAAAAGGGGATAGGGAGACTAAAGCTTAAAGGGACTTGGGAATTATGGCGTTACGACCAAAAACTGATCAAGCGGGTTAGGTTAGTCCGCCGTGCAGACGGCTATTATGTTCAGTTCTGCGTCAATATCAATCTATCGGAGACCTTAGATCCGTCTCACACTAATGTTGGTCTAGACGTGGGATTGAAGGAATTTTATACAGATTCAAAAGGGAACACCGAACCTAACCCTAGGTTTTACAGAAAAGGCGAGAAGCGGTTGAAATTTTATCAGCGTCGAGTTTCTCGCAAGAAGAAAGGCTCTACCAACCGTAGAAAAGCCATTAATAGATTAGGCAGGACACACCTCAAAATAAGTAGGCAGCGTGAAGAACATGCCAAGAGACTGGCACGTTGCGTAATCCGCTCTAACGATGTGGTCGCTTACGAAGATTTGAGAGTTAAAAATCTAGTTAAAAATCATTGCCTTGCCAAATCTATCAATGATGCAGGTTGGTATCAATTCAGGAAATGGTTAGAGTATTTCGGGCTGAAGTTTGGCAGACAGACAATAGCTGTTAATCCTGCCTACACGAGTCAGCAATGCTCGAATTGTGGTGAAATTGTCAAAAAATCTCTATCAACTAGAACCCATGTATGTGAGTGCGGCTGCGAATTAGACCGCGATGTGCGATTCGTTGGCTAGAAACCTTATCCCATTAAGGATTCGGGGGATTAGCCGCAAGGTAATAAACCTTGACAACTTGATAACCATGTTGGTGAAATACCAACCCTCGTGAAATCCGAGTGACAGCCCTACCCCTACTCAATGGGTCGTAACAAGCCCTAGGGTAAAGCGGGGTCGAGTAGTGAAGCCCTACCAGCCTAAAGTGGAGTTAGTAACAGGCAATTGAACTCAAGGGTACCGCAAGGAAAGATACATTTGAACCATCGTTACTAGTACGTAGCGCAATAAGGCTGACACGCTACAAACAAAAGTCAACGGAACGCAATAGGATAGAAGCTTGTCGCGGCTTACTTATAGATTTCCCTAAGTTCCCGGTGGAGAGTATCACCCTAAAAGTTCAGAAGAATGGTTATCAGGAACGAAGTAACCACACAGGTGCTCTCAAGAAAGGTCGATTCCTTGAGTAGGTAGTTAGCCGCATGGCCTGTGATGGAAAGATTGAGTCAAAAGCCAACGCCTCCCTGTAATGGGGAAGGATATGCTGACAGACTCACGTGTTAGGAAATGATGTAGTTGTAAGTAGCAATGAACAAGTCTAAAGCTCGGGGGTTCGCCCCACAGTCGGAATGGAATCGGGTCGATTGGCGAAAGCTAGAAAGAACCGTATTTAAGTTGCAAAAACGAATATATCGAGCCTCTCAACGTGGTGATGTTCCCGTGGTTAGAAGGTTACAAAAAACTCTGATGAAGTCCTGGTCTGCAAAAATGCTAGCGGTAAGAAAGGTAACTCAACAGAATAAAGGCAAAAAGACTGCCGGAATAGACGGGAAGAAAGCTTTAACCAATAAGCAACGACTCGCCTTAGCAGCCAACCTCAAACTGTACAAGAAACCTCAACCAACCCGCAGAGTTTGGATAAATAAACCCGGTCGTAAAGAAAAGCGTCCTTTAGGGATACCTACTATCTACGACAGGGCACTTCAAGCTCTTACCAAACAGGCATTAGAACCTGAATGGGAAGCACACTTTGAACCTAACTCATACGGTTTCAGACAAGGAAGGTCATGTCATGATGCTATCGAAGCCATATTCAGCAGCATTAATAGAATGCCTAAATGGGTACTAGACGCTGATATCTCCAAATGCTTTGATAAAATCAACCACCAAGTCCTTCTCTCAAAATTAAATACCTATCCATCTATGAGGCGATTAATCAAAGGATGGTTAAAAGCCGGAGTAATAGATGAAGGAACATTCTCCCCTACAAATGAGGGTACTCCTCAAGGTGGTATTATTTCACCACTTTTAGCGAACATAGCCCTTCACGGAATGGAAGAACGGATAAAAGACTACGCCGAAAACCTATCCCCTGCTTTAGGAGGATACAGAAAAGGAGATAGAAGAAAAAGTCTAAGCCTGATTCGATATGCAGACGATTTCGTCATTATGCATAAATCCAAAGAAGTGGTAGAAGAATGTCAGAGAATAATTAATGAATGGTTGAAAAACATCGGCCTAGAATTAAAACCAAGCAAAACAAAACTAGTTCACACCTCCACAGGATTTGACTTTTTAGAATTTAACATCCGTCAATACCCAGTAGGCAAGAACCATTCTAAGCAAGGTTTTAAAACTCTCATCAAACCATCTAAGAAGAAAGTGAAAGAACATTGGGAGCAGCTATCAAAAGTCATAGACAGACACAAAGCTGCTCCCCAGGATGCTCTAATAGAACATCTCAAACCCATTATAAGAGGATGGTGTAACTATAACCGCAGTGTGGTTAGTAAAGAAACCTTCTCAGATATGGACTACTTAATCTGGAACAAACTTCAAAGATGGGGATACAGGAGACACCCAAATAAATCAAAAACCTGGGTAAACAAAAAGTACTGGGGGACTAAGGTTGATGAACCAAAGAAACCATGGCAAGCACCAAAAGTAGACAACTGGGTATTCATGACTAACGAGGATAATTTTCTCCCTAAACATGCCAAAACAAAAATAGTAAGGCACACAAAAGTCAAAGAATCCAGAAGTCCCTTCGATGGTGACTTAGTGTACTGGAGCAACCGTATGCAAAAACATCCTGAAATGTCTAGTCAAAAAGGTAAACTCATCAAAAGACAAAAAGGAAAATGCACCCACTGCGGTCTCACATTCAGGGATAAAGATTTACTGGAAACACACCACATAACACCACGCGCACATGGTGGAAGCGACCAACTCAAAAACCTTGAGTTACTCCATCTACACTGCCACGATGCAAAACACAGAACCAGAGTTACCACAAAGTGTCAAGAGTCACATACAGACTCCTCTGAGCTAGATAACAATCCGTTTTAGTGTGGAGGTACCCAATGACAAGGAGATTCCTACATGAGGAGCCGTATGACGGGAAACTGTCACGTACGGTTTTGGAGACGAGTCGGCGGGGGTGACCCCTCGGCTTAGTTTAATCATAATGCCGCAATCAATATCCTGAAAAAAGCCTTAGGTACGGTGGGGCACACCGGAACCTGGATCGTAGATCCGTTCGCGCAGCGTCGGGTCTCCCGAAACGCTTACGGAGAATCGACCTCTACTCTTCCTGATTCCGGTCTGGTTGAGCAAGTTGGCTCGCTGTTCGCGTAGCGTGGCCTACGGCCAAGTAAGAATCCCCGTTCTTATAGGACGGGGAGTGTCAATTGGCAGGGTGAAGGCACTGACAAGACTATGATCAATCTTCAGGACAAAGCCAAAGGTTTTCGTAATCCTGAGCAGCCCAGCGAATCGGCTTAGAATGGTTGTATAGGCTAGTTCAAGAGCCAAGTACACTCAAAGGAGCGCTACTATAGTACCATTCCACCTTTTATCTATTTGTCTTTAAAGCAACTGTTTTTAGAGAGTTTGTTAAGAAAAATAATAGAAAACAGTTAGCTAATAAATTAGTTAAAAAATAAAACTAAAGCTGGATAAAAACAGGAAAAAAAACGATTGTTATGTGTTACTGTTGAGGTGTTTGCGGTTTCAAGAAACCCTAGGTAATTATCAGGACTAAGTCGAGGTTATAGCAACTTTCAGGCTTGATGAAGTAAACTCGTCCTCAATGACTTACTCACACACAGTCAATGAACATAATCACTCTCATTTTATTTATTGCTGGCTTTGTACTTTTGGTTTTTGGGGCGGAAATCTTGGTCAAGGGCGCATCACAGTTGGCGTTGGTAGCAGGTGTCTCCCCTTTAGTGATCGGGCTGACTATAGTCGCTTACTGCACCAGTGCCCCAGAATTAGCCGTAGCATTGCAGTCGAGTTATGACGGACAAGCGGATATTGCCCTTGGTAACATAGTTGGCAGCAACATTGCCAATATTTTGCTAATCTTAGGCATATCTGCAACTATGTTACCCTTGGTTGTATCCCGGCAGTTGGTACGATTAGATGTACCTTTGATGATTGGCATATCATTCTTACTCTTGTTTATGAGCTTGGATGGTCAACTGGGTAGAGTTGATGGCAGCATCCTGTTGGCTGGCGCGATCGCATATAGTTTATTCACCATTATTCAGAGTCGCAAGGAAAATCAGGAAATCCGAGACCAGGATACCCCTCAAACCAAATATCGCCAGTCTCGTACTAGCCTTAAAAAGATAGTTACTCAGTTAGGGCTGATTGTTTTCGGCTTAGGAATATTAGTACTAGGTTCCCGCTGGCTGATTAATGGGGCTATTGCTCTCGCCAAGATGTTTGGCTGGAGCGAGTTAATTATTGGCTTAACCATTATCGCTGTTGGCACCTCTCTTCCAGAAATTGCCACCTCCATTATTGCCAGTGTCCGTGGTGAGCGAGATCTTGCCGTAGGTAACGCTATTGGCAGCAATATTTTTAATATCCTGTTGGTGCTGGGGATGTGTAGCTTGATTGTGCCTGATGGTATACAGGTGTCAACTCCTGCCCTAAACTTCGACATTCCAGTAATGATTGCAGTAGCGGTGGCTTGTCTGCCAATTTTCTTTACTGGCTATCAAATTTCCCGGTGGGAGGGATTTCTCTTTTTAAGCTATTACGGTGCGTATACCTTGTATTTGTTCCTAAACGCCACACAACACCAAGCTTTATCACGGTTTAGTACTATCATGATGACATTTGTCGTACCTCTAACGATAGTTACCCTAGTGATTTTGGTGATGCGCAGTATACGGACTACAATCAAGTCTGGTTAAATAATTTAAATAATTGCTGAATTGTTCCGATTGAGCAATTCAGCAATTGTATTTGTTAATTCTTGATGGAGGTGGTGCTAAGCTCAATTTGTCGAGCAGCTACCATATATCGAAAAATATAATCAGCTAACTCCAAGTAGATCTGGGCACGTTCGGTCGAAGACGCCCAAACCGTTATACCATGGTTGCGAATCAATAGGACATTGACTGATGGCGGTTCAGCCTGAAAGCGATCGCATATCTCACTACTAATGCGAGAGACATCTAGATGGTTGACGAATACTGGTACCGTGACTTGGGGGTTCTCCTCCCGTACTCCAAATCCCTTAAGCATTTCTAGCGGTGGCAAAGGCAGGGTATCGTCTTTAGTGAAGCCAGAAACTAAATTCGACTCAATGGTGTGAATATGATAACAGGCTTTAGCATCTGGGAATAAAGAGTAGATACTTTGATGAATGCTTGTTTCAGCTGAAGGACGAGATTCAGGTGATGGTTTTTCTACCACCGTGCCATCAGTGGCGATGCGAATAAAGTCTTTGCTGCCTAGCTGCCCTTTATGGCATCCACTAGCAGTAATCCAGAAGCTGCCATCGGGCTGTTTAGCAGAGAGGTTACCGGCTGTCCCCACCATCCAACCTAATTGATAGAAGTGACTAGCAGCACTGATTAAGGTTGGTCTTGGATCAATAGCTGAACGTAATTGCTGGTCATTGCCGATTGATGAGCCATGATTAACCATTGTTCCACCGCTGGGATAGCTGTTGTTGTACATCAAAAAAATCATCCCACGGAATGTAGGGCTTTTGGCGCTCCTCCAGGTATTTGCTGAGGCGATCGCGGGCGAATACTACCGGTGCTTTCAGGCTCATATTCAAGTCCGTTACCGAATCCCCAATGGCGATCTGCTCTTGAGCTGGGTGTTGTGCCATTACTCGCACTTTAGACACAAGTTCTGTCTCTCCTTCAAACTCAGAGGTTACCTTGAGAAAATCCCCGGTCGTTTCCACATCAACGGCATAAATAGCTGCTACCCGCTCAAGTAAGGATTTTTTCCCCATGCTTCCCTGACTCAGAACCGTTTCCACCATGCAGCGCAAACCACCGGAAACGACAATAAAAGGGACATTTTGAGTATCAAGAAAATCTAACAATTGCTCTAAACCAGGCCGAATCGGTTTGGATTGGGCATAGGCAATAATGTCAGGATAGCTAGCTGAAGGAATTGACTCTAGCATCTGGCGCACACCTTCCCTTAGAGTCAGCTTCATACTGTACAGCTGGGGCATAATTTGGGCGGACAACTCGGGAGCAAAGTGTTTGAGCATGCCCACAAAGGTTTCAACGGCGGTAATGGTACCGTCGAAGTCGCAGAATACAACTCGATTCACAATCGTATTTAGTATAAGAGTGCTGAGTCCTAAGTAAGAACTGTCGCTGTTGATGATATGTTCACGATCAATAGTATTACTATAGGGATTACTATAGTAGTATTTTTCACAAATGTGATGTACTTAAGTCTTTGGAGTTAATGGAAGTAAGTATTACGGAGTAAAGATTACGGATTATGGTAAAGAAACAATAATGTACCTCATATTTTTGAAAACACTATCTTGTCATTACCCCATAACCCGATTACCCGATTACCTCATAATGAATGTATGGCTTCAAAAAATGCTTTAACGCCACCAGCAGGACCATCGGGATGATCCATAATGCCAGTTCCAGCATTAAGAATAACCTCTTGTCCGTAATCTGCTACAACCTTAGGCACAATCCCAGCATGAATGCCAGCGGAGGGAACAGGAAATACATTCCGCGATCGCAAACTATCTCGAATTCGCTTTTCCTCCTCTGGGTCAAAGGGTAAACTACCATAATGGGCCGGATATAGCACCGCATCTGCCCCACCATGAGCCATCAGGGTTCCCAACACCACTGAGTAAGCCATCCCGTGGTTAGGGGCTCCACACAGCGCTCCTGCTAAGGCGGGATGGGCAAAAATTGGCACATTAATCTCTGGATCAGCAGCTAAGGCTTCTAGGACAGAGAAACCGTAGGTCAAGACATTCAGCAGTAGGGCATTTGCCCCTTCTTTAACCAAGGTATGAGCTTTATCAAGCAATTTGTCAGCCGAACCAGTTACATTAACGGCATAGAGTACAGTGCGCCCAGTTTGCTGTTTGATTTCATCGAGTACCTTACGGCAGACTTCTAGACGTTTCAGGGTTGGTGCTATCTCCAAATCCCCCAGAATCTCATCATCTTTAATAATGTCAAGTCCAGCTCCAGCAACCTCTTGCAAAATCTTCCCATGGTCTTCCGCTGAGAGTCCCAACGCTGGCTTAAAAATTGCCATAATCAGGGGACGGTCAACTACTCCTAGTCTTTCCCGAAT
Organism: Moorena producens PAL-8-15-08-1; assembly: GCF_001767235.1. Classification (GTDB taxonomy): domain Bacteria; phylum Cyanobacteriota; class Cyanobacteriia; order Cyanobacteriales; family Coleofasciculaceae; genus Moorena; species Moorena producens_A. Next base: position 279,983 of record NZ_CP017599.1, on the reverse strand, counting down.
CCCGGTAATTCCGAATTTTGGATGCCTACCGTAGTGTTCTGGCAAGCGCACTGCCATGACTTTAGCTGGTCCTGCCATGGAGTATTTGCCAAAAATCATGGTTAGTAGAGTAGGGATATCGTTTTCCACATTAGCTTCGGGAAAACGGATGGTAGCCAAACCAGAACCATCAGGGTTAATGACACCTTGAACAACAGTACCAAGATGGGAGCGAAACACATTTTCGAGATGGGCAAAACGAGCATTCCAGGTGCCTGCGGTTTGCCCAACAGCAATCACTTTCGCTTGTTTTTCTACATCAACACCGCGAGGAAAGCGGTAGTCAACTTCAATGGACATTGTAATGAGTGGGTACTTAAAGACGTGATAGATTGAAGTTTAAAAACACGAGGATTCTAAGCTGTTAGCAAGGATGAGTGTTTAAGTCTTTTACAAACTTAAATTCATTCGTGATCTGTCAGCCCATATGATACAGGGCAAGGCTTATTATTAATTCTTGCGTTTACCATGAGGGGTGACACCCTTATCACCCCCTTGTTGACAGTCCGCCAGATTTATTTTAGTATTTTCCGGTCATCTAGTTTCAACCCTAAAAACGGAGAATTAAATATGTCTGATATGGATCAAGACGGTAAACTGTGGATAATGAAGGAAGTTTATGGAGCCAAAACACTCCCAAAAACTGAATCCTATGAGACTTTTATCAAATCGGCTCTCATTTGTGCAAAAGGAGACGGCGTACTGACACCAGAAGAAAGAGACTGGGTTGTTGGTCGTGCTGCTGCATTTCGCAATTCTGGGTATGAATTAGCCAAAACTTACCCAGCAGATGAGGATTTACTTGATGTGCTCGCTAATTCATCTACTTTGAATAAGAGCGGTCGTCGTATGATAATTTATGTTGCCATTCAGGCTTGTGCTGCTGATGGAGAATTCCATCCAGACGAACGGGCGAAAGTTCACAAAATGGCTCAATCTCTTGGGATTGAAGAGGATGTCATTAATGAGATAGAGCAATTTTGCATGGAGGAAGCTAAGATGCGAGAAAAACGGATTGCCCTGATCTTTCCTGAAGGCGTCCCTTGGTAGTCGTACTTCAATCGTAATTGTTCCCTATTACATACATATCTTGTGCAAAATTCATCCCACACCTCAATGCTACGCCATGAGTGTGGGATGAATTTTGCTAGAAGCTAAAGCTTGGAGTACTGTTTCCTTTTCAATATCACTAAGGGTGTCTTGCTCTAGAAGGCTGTGAATTTCTGGGTTTTCCCCTACAGACCAGTGATTTAGCTGAACCTTCAGAGGTGCTAATTCTTGGGCAATATCACTGAGCTCGGTATAGGTTGTACCATCTTCAAGTCGCAAAACCGCCATCATGTACCTCCTGTTGGCTCTTCGGTATCCAAAGTCATAAATTATAATATTAAGCATTGCTCTAGGTCAACCCACACCAGCCATCCAAATACTATTATTAGGCATCAAAAGGGATAAAACGCTTCCAGAAAGGCTGTTTTAGAATAAAGTCCGCCCAGTTTTCCTCAGAAAGGTTAACATAAATTAATATAAGAAGCTAAATTCTATATTTGCCACATCCTCGAATCTATGGAGGTAACAACGAGTGAATAAAAAGTGGAGAAACGCAGGGCTGTATGCACTCCTAGCCATAGTGGTGATCGCCCTTGGTACAGCATTTTTGGACAAACCGTCCCCAAGTCGAGATACGTGGCGGTACGACCAGCTGATTAGCCAAGTCGAGAGCGGCAAGGTGGAAACCGTTAGAATCAGTGCTGACCGCAGTAAAGCGATCGCGATCGCTCAAGATGGTCGTCAGGTAGAGGTCAATCTCCCCAATGACCCACAACTAATCAACCTTCTGAATAATAACGGTGTAGATATTTCTGTTCTACCCCAGAGTGATGAAGGCTTCTGGTTCAAGACCTTAAGCAGCTTCTTCTTCCCGATTCTGCTTTTGGTGGGATTGTTTCTATTACTGCGGCGTGCCCAGAATGGTCCAGGTTCTCAAGCCATGAACTTTGGCAAGTCTAAGGCTAGAGTCCAAATGGAACCCCAAACTCAGGTAACCTTTGGGGATGTGGCAGGTATTGAGCAAGCCAAGCTAGAGCTTAACGAAGTAGTAGACTTCCTCAAAAATGCTGACCGCTTCACTGCTATTGGGGCTAAAATACCCAAGGGAGTCCTGCTCGTGGGACCTCCAGGAACCGGTAAAACTCTCTTAGCTCGTGCAGTAGCTGGGGAAGCAGGTGTTCCGTTTTTCTCCATCTCTGGTTCTGAGTTTGTCGAGATGTTCGTAGGGGTTGGTGCTTCTCGGGTGCGAGACCTATTTGAGCAAGCCAAAAACAATGCTCCATGTATTGTATTCATTGATGAAATCGATGCTGTGGGACGTCAGCGGGGTGCCGGTTTAGGCGGTGGTAATGATGAACGGGAGCAAACCCTCAACCAGCTGCTGACTGAAATGGATGGGTTTGAAGGTAATACCGGTATTATCATTATTGCTGCTACCAACCGCCCAGATGTTCTTGATGCTGCCCTACTACGCCCTGGCCGTTTTGATCGACAGGTAGTAGTAGACCGTCCTGATTATTCCGGACGTTTGGAAATTCTCAACGTTCATGCTCGTGGTAAAACCCTCGCCAAAGATGTGGATCTCGAGAAGATTGCCCGTCGGACCCCTGGTTTCACCGGAGCAGATTTATCCAACTTGCTCAATGAAGCAGCAATTTTGGCAGCCCGTCGCAACTTAACCGAAATCTCGATGGATGAGGTGAATGATGCCATTGACCGGGTGCTTGCAGGGCCAGAGAAGAAAGACCGGGTAATGAGCGAGAAACGCAAAACCCTAGTAGCGTTTCACGAAGCAGGTCACGCCCTTGTGGGTGCCTTAATGCCTGATTATGACCCAGTGCAGAAAATTAGCATTATTCCTCGGGGTCGTGCTGGTGGTTTGACTTGGTTCACCCCTAGCGAAGACCGGATGGATTCAGGCATGTTTTCCCGCTCTTACCTGCAAAATCAGATGGCAGTGGCCTTAGGTGGTCGGATTGCTGAAGAAATTATCTTCGGTGAAGAAGAAGTGACCACAGGTGCTTCCAATGACTTGCAACAGGTGACTCGGGTGGCACGGCAGATGGTGATGCGCTATGGTATGAGCGATCGCCTTGGCCCAGTAGCCCTAGGACGGCAGAATGGCAGTATGTTCCTAGGTCGGGATATTGCCTCAGACCGGGATTTCTCAGATGCCACAGCATCAACCATTGATGAAGAGGTTCGCAAGCTAGTTGATGAAGCCTACGAACGGGCTAAGAATGTAATTCTTGGCAATAAGCACATCCTCGATAAGCTTGCTGAAATGCTGATTGATAAAGAAACCGTAGATGCTGAGGAACTCCAAGAGATTTTAAGCACTAACGATGTCAAGATGGCTGCGATCGCTCTTTAACACAAGGCGATTTTGGCAATCACCTAGGTAAATACAATGGTGAATACAATAGCCTCTAGCTATTAATCATCCGTAACAGGACAGTGTAACAGGACAGTGTAACTAAGCACTGTCCTGTATTCTTTTTAAATTAAATCTTAAAAAAGAATAAGGATATAACTATTCCTGTTCAAAATTCCATAAGCTAATTTAAATAATCTCGAATTCCATAGATTCCCCACGTGTGAGTCTATGGCAAGGAGCGCGATCCTAAATCCGAAGGATTTTTTGTGATAGTATAATCAAACCAAGCTAGGGGTGCCTGAGAAACCAGGCTGAGATTACACCCTTAGAACCTGAGTCCGGTTAATACCGGCGGAGGGAAGCTGTGATCGAGGAAATTAAATATGCGTATTGAATGGGTTGCCAAGCGCCGTGGTCAGAGCAATGTGACTCAAATGTACTATGCTCGCCAGGGTCTCCTGACAGAAGAGATGCACTACGTAGCCCAGCGGGAAAACCTTCCCGTTGAGCTGATCAAAGATGAAGTGGCACGGGGGCGAATGATTATCCCCGCCAATATCAACCACACTAACCTAGAGCCAATGTGTATTGGTATCGCCTCCAAATGTAAGGTGAATGCCAATATCGGTGCCTCCCCCAACTCTTCTAATATTGATGAAGAGCTAGAGAAGGTTAACTTGGCCGTGAAGTACGGGGCCGATACCGTAATGGACTTGTCTACAGGTGGTGGCAACTTGGATGAGATTCGTTCCGCCATCATTAATGCCTCACCTGTACCCATTGGCACAGTACCCGTTTACCAAACCTTAGAAAGTGTCCACGGCAAGGTGGAAAACCTTACTGCCGATGACTTTCTCCACATCATTGAGAAGCACGCTCAGCAAGGAGTTGACTATCAAACCATCCACGCTGGCATCTTAATTGAACATCTGCCTTTGGTCAGAAACCGGCTAACCGGCATAGTTTCTCGTGGTGGTGGTATCCTAGCCAAGTGGATGCTCCATCACCACAAGCAAAATCCCCTCTATACCCACTTTGACGACATTATCGAGATTTTCAAGAAATACGATGTCTCCTTCAGCTTAGGGGATTCCCTGCGTCCTGGCTGCACCCATGATGCATCTGATCAAGCCCAGTTAGCAGAATTGAAAACATTGGGGCAGTTGACTCGTCGTGCTTGGGAACATGATGTACAGGTGATGGTAGAAGGACCTGGTCATGTGCCGATGGATCAAATTGAGTTCAATGTCAAAAAGCAGATGGAAGAGTGTTCAGAAGCACCTTTCTATGTCCTAGGACCACTAGTGACAGACATTGCGCCTGGATATGACCATATCACCTCTGCCATTGGAGCAGCTTTGGCTGGCTGGTACGGTACCGCAATGCTGTGCTATGTAACCCCGAAAGAACATTTGGGACTGCCCGATGCTGAGGATGTGCGCAATGGCTTGATTGCCTACAAGATTGCTGCTCATGCGGCGGATATTGCCAGGCATCGTCCAGGAGCACGAGACCGGGATGATCAACTCTCCATTGCTCGCTACAACTTCGACTGGAACCGCCAGTTTGAACTTTCCCTTGACCCCGAACGAGCTCGGGAATACCATGATGAAACCCTGCCAGCAGATATTTATAAGACAGCAGAGTTTTGTTCCATGTGTGGACCAAAGTTCTGTCCCATGCAAACTAAAGTTGATGCTGATGCCTTGACTGAACTAGAGAAGTTCTTGGCGAAAGAACCTGCCCATCAAGGTTAATTCAATCATAAATAAGCTAAACCTTTTAAAAAACCGGTTTCTTAGCAGAAGCCGGTTTTTTTTTGACTTTTACTGCCACTTACCTATTAGAGCGCTACGGGCTGGGAATCGGGAATCGGGAATCGGGAATCGGGAATCGGGAATCGGGAATCGGAAATACGCAATAAGCAATAGGGAATACGCAATAAGGAATACGCAATCGGGAATAGGGAATAGGCAAGAAGCAATAGAAAAGCCAAGTTAAACAGCTTTTAGCAATTATCAGCTCACCATTATTTGTAAATACCGTAGCGCATATTATACCTTTTTTTAAATAACTCTATGTAGTTTTTTTTAGCTCTGTCATATAAATTTGCTAATTATAACCCATCTCATCAAATTAGATGTTTCACAGGTGATTAACCAGTTGATTTAAGAGAAAACTCAGGGAATTTTCAGATGAGCGAATGATGGTAGTGATAGAGCTAAGATAAAACACACAAAGGATAAAAAAATGAAAAATCGTGATGAATTTTGGACTATGGCAGATCATTCTCGACTGGAAGCTGAATATCTAGCTGATAAGAAACTGCAATATTTACAACATGCCCCACTGGACGCTTTACAGCAGATATGTATCCAGTACCGTCATTTTACCAAACAGTTTCCTGATAATCTGGCAATTCTAATTTCCAAAGCTCCTTACGGAAAATTTAAAAGCTTAACCGCTGAAATACTAGCAGAAGAGTTAGGTGAAGGAGATCATGAGAATAATCATCTCCAACTCTGGGATAAGTATCTGTTAAGTATTGGTATAAATCAAGATTTATTTGAAAACTGTCTTAGCGAAGAAAATAAAATTTTGCTTGATGAGATTAAGCAATTAACGTTAAACAAGCCTACCACCTATGTGATTGGATTATGTGGCATGGGTGGAGAGTGTCTTTGCCAAGTTTATCTGTCTACTATGTACAAATATCTTGTCAAAAACCCATACATAAAAGAAAACAAACACACCATTGATTGGGATTTTTGGAACTTTCATGTTGGCGAAGCTGATATTATCCATCGTCAAAAGGTCAGAGATGCAATTAATGAGATAGTTGATGCCGATCCATCTACCGTAGATGATTTAACCGCTGGCTATCAGAAAGCCAAACATAATTGGGATACATTTTGGACGAATAACTACAAATTAGCCATGACTAAGCAGATGGCAGCTGTAAATTGAGTGAATAATTGAGTGAATAACTGAGTGAATAACTGAGTGGCATAGAAGTAACTAGAGTTCATCAATCAAATCACTCTACTGCTATAATAAATATCGAATCCTCACAAATTGACCCGATATTTATTATAGCAGTTGGCAATTTAATCAGGTACATCTGAAAACCATGAACGACACACAGGACAAGGAAAAGCAAAAAAGCCGATGCCTGATAGCTCACTGCTAACTGCTATATTAGCTTGACTCAAAATGAAACAAAAATCAGAAATGAAGCATTCTCTTGAAGCGTTGGAGAAACATGGCCAAACCACAGCTTCATCTACTTTAGGCTTGTGGGATTCTATTCGAGCAGATTTTGAGGCTGTGTTTGAGAAAGATCCTGCTGCATGCTCTTGGCTTGAGGTGTTAACTTGCTATCCAGGCTTACAGGCAGTTACGGTTCATCGCTTTGCTCATATCTTATATCGCCACCGTTTATTTTGGCTGTCTCGCTTCGTATCCTACATTGTCCGTTGGCTAACAGGAATTGATATTCATCCAGGTGCTACCCTTGGTCGGGGCATATTTATTGATCACGGTGCAGGTGTAGTAATTGGGCAAACCGCCATCGTTGGAGATGGAACCTTAATTTATCAAGGCGTTACTTTAGGTGGCACTGGCAAACAACTAGGTAAACGTCATCCTACTGTGGGAAAAAATGTAATCGTCGGAGCAGGAGCAAAAATTCTTGGGGACATTGAAATTGGTAACAATAGCCGTATTGGAGCAGGCTCAGTAGTTTTACGCTCTGTTCCTAGTGACTGCACTGTCGTTGGGATTCCCGGACGGATAGTTAGGCAATTCGCCAAACCGATTAGTCCACTTGCTCACAGTAACATCCCGGATCCAGTAGCTAATGTGGTTGATAAACTTATCCAAAGGATAGATGAGTTGGAAATCAAACTAAACCAATTGCAGCAGTGTAGAGAAATGCAGTTCACCGAAAAGCTGTTGTGTCAAGCTCCAGCTATCAACTTATCTCACAATACTAATTTAGATAGCCGCCAGCTAGCAAAAGTAGATTAACTATTGTTAATACAGGAGACAAATGTCTTGGAAATCATAATTGCTACTATGCCTTTGTGGGTAGCCATAGTAATGCTAGTGGTATTGCAGCGACCAAGCCAACAGGCAGGACTTGCTACTTTGATAGCTGCTATGGGATCAACACTACTATTTCCTGTTTTTCGTTTGTTTCCTGGGCAATTACTACTTGCTTTGGTCAAGGGACTTGCGACATCACTATCAGTTTTCTATGTGCTATTTCCCAGTTTGCTACTTTACTATCTGCTCAAGTCTGTAGATGGTATGAGCCTTTTAGGACGGGGTATTGCTCGCTTAGTTCCTGAGCGAGACTTACAGGTGTTGCTGCTAGTGATTGGGTTCGCTCCTTTTGCCGAGTCAGTTAGTGGATTTGGAGTTGGTACCATTTTAGTAATTCCACTGTTTCTCGCACTAGGTTATAGTTCTGCTCAGTCAGCTATACTGGGTATTTTGGGTCAAATGGCTGTACCTTGGGGAGGATTAGCCATAGGTACAGTTCTTGGAGCAGAAATAACTAATCTAGATCCTAGTATTCTAGGTTCGACTACTGCTCTTTTGACTGCTCCTCTGCCCGTAGTTTACGGACTGGTGGCACTAGCAGTGAGTGGCGGAAAGAAATCCGTGCAACGCCGATGGCCAGAAGCGATCGCTGCCGGAGTGCTTCTTACCATAGGAGTTTGGGGGTTCAGTTGGATTCCTGGGGTTGAACTGGCCGGTGTACTTGGCAGCACACTGGTAATGTCATTCTTAGTGGTGTGGGCAAACCGAAAACTATTTCATAAACTATTTCATAAGGCAAAACGAAAAAGACCAGTAAATCTAGTCAACACTGCCCGTAATAGTTCCGAAAAAACGGCTCATGATTCGGCTGAGTATGGTATTACTAAAGTATCCCTCTGGCAGGTAATAGCTCCCTACGGAATTCTGACAGCAATTCTGCTGTTCTCTCGCTTAGTTGTTCCTCTAAAAATTTGGCTTAAGAGCCATTTTGTGATATCAATAGCTGCCATAAATCTAAATCTACCGCTGCTTTACAACCCAGGCTTTTATTTACTTTTGACAGCTTTGGCTACAGTCACAATTTTGGGAACAGTCGTACACAAACTGCAAGTAATAACAATACAAGCTTGGCAACAATTTATCCCTGGAGCCATCGCACTCGCCTGTTTTCTAGCAGCCTCTCAAGTTATGCAAGCCAGTGGCATGATAGCTAGTCTAGGCATGGCCGCAGCAACACTTGGTGACAAGTATATATGGGTTGCACCTTGGTTAGCTGCTCTAGGAGGCTGGATTACTGGTTCAAATACTGCGAGTAATGCCCTGCTTTCCCAATTACAACAAGAGGTAAGCATTCAGTCTGGCTTACCACTACAGTGGCTGATGGGAGCTCAGAATGGAGCTAGCGCCCACGCCACGATGATTTCACCTGCTCGCGCTATTATTGCTGCCACTGCTGTTGGGTGGTCTGGAGCTGAAGTCTTTTTGCTCCGGCAGATGGGACTAGTTGTTCTAGGAGCAGTGGCAGTTATTATGTCACTTCTGGTTTTGGCTGTACCATAAAATCTCTATTTTTAGATAGAGTAAGGATAAAATAAATCACTGAACATAAATTATGTTAATTATGTTCTCTTGATTAAGAAAATTAACGTTGCTCAAACCCTTTCTGTTCCAAGATACCCGATCACCCATCCGAAGTTCCCTGGTCTGAACAGTCAACTTGAATTATGTCTGGCTACGGAGTATGATATGTAAATCCTAGAGATGGTTGAGCCAAATGACCCAGCTGAAATGCCCTAAATGTGAAGGAACCTTAGAAGCAGTTGTGTATTCAACGATTCCTGTAGACCGCTGCAGCAGCTGTCAAGGGATCTGGTTTGATTCCATGGAAGCTCAACTGTTGAAGGACATAAAAGGCTCCGAGATTATAGATACAGGTGACCCTAAAACAGGGAGTAACTTTAATGAAATTAGAGATATTAATTGCCCGAAATGCCAGACAAAACTGACCAAAATGGTTGACCTAAAACAGACTCATATTCGGTATGAAAAATGCCCGGTATGCTATGGTATATGGTTTGATGCTGGTGAATTTAAGGATTATAAAGAAGAGGGAATAGCAGACTTTTTTAAGGATATTTTTAGCTAATTAATAGCCTAATTAGCAATTTAAAATTTCAATTAATTGGCTGCGACTGGGAAAACCTATGGGAAAAGGTAGTAGCTTGACCACGATGCTAATTTCCCTGATCAAGCAGGTTCGAGATGCTCAAGTCCGAAATGATCAACTCTATTGGGCTGGTTTTGGTAAAGTGATGATAAATTCACTATATGCTCCCACTTCAGTTTCCAGCTTCAAGGTTCCTCCATGCTGACCGACGATGATATCATGGGTCATTGATAATCCTAATCCTGTTCCTTCTCCAGTTGGTTTAGTGGTAAAGAAAGGATGGAAAATTTTCTCTTGAATCTCCGGTGCTATCCCTATACCATTGTCACTGATGCGGATTTCTAGCGTCTGCTCCAGATTTTGGGTTTTGACCCGCAATGTCGGGGTAAAGGCTTTGTCCACCTGATCAGGATTTGACTGATAATATTGCTGTTTGGCTTGAACCGCATAGCAACTGTTGTCAAGTAGGTTAATGAAGGCGCGGCTAAGATCATTTGATACTAGCTCTAATGGTTCAATAGAGTTATCGTAATCTGTGTCAATGATAATATTGAAGCGATTGTCAGAGGCTCGTTTGCTGTGATACACCAACTGTACTGCTTCGGCTAAAAGTTCATTAAGGTCAGTCAGTTGATGTTGAGAGCTCTCGGTTCGTGCGTGCAGCATCATACTGCTAATAATGCTATCGGCTCTGTTCCCGTGCTTATTGATAGCTAGGGAATTTTCTTTGATGTCGCTTAAAATCTCTTTGAGATAGTCTAGAGCGTCTGGATCGAGATGTTCAGATTGGTTGTCAAGTTCTTCAATCGCTTCCTCCACCAGCTCAACGGAACCTTCAGCATAGTTGTTAACAAAGTTGAGAGGATTTCTGAGCTCATGGGCAATACCTGCGGTTAACGCCCCGAGGGAGGCAAGTTTTTCTTGGACAACAATCTGCTGTTGAGCAGCTTTTAATTCGACGGTTCTTTGTTCTACTTTCTCTTCTAGGTTGTGGGAATAGTCTTCTAGTTGCCCATTGGCTTGCTGCAAATCCTGATTCAGTTGAGAGAGTTCCGCCAGTAATCGCTCCCGCTCGGCTTCGGCTCGTTTACGTTCGGTGATGTCTTGAAAGGCTGCGATCGCATAAGCCACATTTCGCTCTTGATCATAGATCGGTGTACCCCAAGCTTCTACAGGAATCATCTTATCCCGTTGGCGTATTTCCATATCGTCAACTGCCACACTCTCCCCCTGCAACGCCCTCAAAATCGGATTCTGTGCTTTCGGGTAAAGTTGCTCAGTGCCAGCGAGATAAATCTGATAAGTGTCTTGTAACTGTGACTTTTTAGCTGACTCTATGATGGCTCTGTCTGAAATCTGCTGTCCAGCTTTATTGATCAAATAAGGCTTACCCTTGGCATCAGTTACACATACTCCCACAGGCATGGCTTCTAAGAACTGCCTCAAGCGATTCTCATTTTCATGGAGTTGGGAAATTAAATCAGCTTGTTCGCGGTTGGATTTTTCTAGCGCTTGATTCATTGTCTGGAGTTGAGCATTTTTTTCAGCTAGCGCCTTATCCTGAGAATAACTATACAATGCCTCTTTTACAGTGATTCTGAGGTCGTCAGCCTGCCAAGGCTTAGGGATATAACGATATAATTTAGCATAGTTAATCACATTTCCCACCGCTTCCAAATCCGCTTGCCCAGTCAACATAATTTTGAGAGTTTTGGGTGAAATAGTATGAATGCGTTTTAGTAATTCATCCCCTTTCAGATTGGGCATGATGTAATCAGAAATAACCAGGGCAACTTCATAGTCATCCTCTACTAATTCTTCGAAGACTTCTAACGCTTCTTCCCCACCTTGGGTCATTTCAATCAGATAGTTATCTCCCAAACTAGTTTCTAGCTCTATTTTCAGGCTATCTAGGATGGTTTGTTCGTCATCAACACAGATAATGGCAGTTCGATTCATAATTCGACTAAAGCATCCTGAATTGTTAAAATTAATTCCCGAGTATTCCAGGGTTTATGTAAACATCGATATAAGTTAGCATATTGTTTCGCCCGTTCAACCGCTTCCTCATCAGCTTGTCCCGTTAGCATCACTTTAATAATATCGGGATATTTGTGATGGACATTAATCAGAAATTGATCCCCTTTCATTCCTGGCATTAACCAATCGGAGACAATAATCAGAATTTGTTCTCCATTATCATAGAGTTCATCAATGATTTCCAAGGCTTCATCAGCACTTTCAGCAAATTCATAGAGATACTTATCTTCAAAAGCTGCTTGAAGTTCCATCTCCAAGCTTTTCAAAATCGATATTTCATCATCAACACATAAAATTACGGCGTCAGACATGACTAGTTCCCTCATTGAATTCATACCAATTCTGGCCGATTACGGCTACAGATCAATTTCATCTGGCCATCTCCCGATCTGGCGATCTCCCGATTTCCCCATCTGCATCTGTAATCCTACTTTGAAAAATGGCTATCAATAGTCAGAGAAACGGTCGAGATGGGTTGAGTAGGCAAGGTCGCGTTCGCTAGCCAACGCCCTTCGGGCTAATCGCATAAGTAATCTTACGGTCTTGATCGAAGATGACAAGTTTTTGGTAAGCCTCACACACCCCTCGATAAACCAGGGTTCTAAGGCGCTTAGTAAATTTCCTCAGTGAGCCGATAGCCTGGGAGTGTAATCATTATTGGTTACTATGGATGATTTAATGACATGGACTGCAACTAGTCACAGTTTTGACACTCCCCGCTCTTGCCTAGACCGGGTTTTTTTCCTTGGACCATTGTTTATGAACTAGCTAAACTTATAACTAGCTACACTTATAACTAGCTACACTTATAAAGTTCCCCAGCAATCCTGTCCAAATAACAGTTTCAGGTTGATCATCTCAATGTACCTCCTCAGCCATCGGCTGTGGCTGCTGAATTGGTAAGGAAACTGTAAAGGTAGTTTCACCAGGTACGGACTCCACCTCCATGTGTCCGTGATGTTTCTCTACAATTTTCCTAACAATATCTAATCCCAAACCACTGCCTTCTCCAGCGGCTTTCGTGGTAAAGAACGGCTGAAAGATTTTCGGCTGAATTTCAGGAGGAATCCCTTTGCCAGTGTCAGTAATGCTGACCTTGATTTGGTCATCTTGCTGCCTCACATTAATGGTTAAAGTCCCCTTGTTCTCCATAGCTTGGAGAGCATTGTGAATCAGATTCGTCCAGACTTGATTGAGTTCATCAGGATAGCACCCGATAACTGGCAAATAATCGTCATAGTTTCTGTTGATATCTACGCCATGTTTGATTTGGTTATGATAAAGAGTCAAGACCGTGTCAATGCCATCAGTAATCTGTGCATCTATCTTTTCCCCACTAGAGTCATAACGAGCATAAGTTTTCAAGGCAAACACCACTTTTGTGGCTCGTTCCACGGCAGTGGTAATGTTGCGAGTACTCGTATAGAGGTTAGCTAACTGATAGGCAGTGGTTAAAATCATTTCGTTGTCTGGGTCTTTCAGGAGAGGCAAAAACTCTTCAAAGTCCTCATAAACCCCAATTCCCGCCAATAAATTGGCTAGCTTGACTGCTTTATCAATAGCGTAGGATTCCAGTTGGGTTTTCAACCTTCGTTTGAGTTGACGTTGCTCTCGGGTAGATAGAGGGGTAGTCTGTCGGCTGGAGTATTGGAGTAAGGCCAACACATCGGACTGACGTTCTGGCGAGAGTCCTTGAAAAAATGAGGGTAATTGGTGGAGGTGGTCGTTGAAGAAGTTAGACAGATTGCCCACACAGGAGCGAATTGCTCCGAGGGGAGTATTGATTTCGTGAGCGATTCCTGCAACCAGTTGTCCAAGAGCAGCGAGTTTTTCTTGGGCGATTATCTGGCTTTGGGCAGCTTCGAGCTGTTCTAGGGTGTTTTGCCACCTCGCTTCTGCTGACCTTCGCTGTTCAATTTCCTCTTTAAGAAGGGCATTTTGCTCCTTGAGGGCCTTTGCCTGACATTGCAGTTGCAAATGGGTTCTAACTCTGGCTAATACTTCCTCTGACTGAATCGGTTTGGTCAGATAGTCCACTGCTCCGAGAGAAAAACCCTTGACCTTGTTCACGGTCTCGCTCAGGGCTGTCATAAAAATCACAGGAATTTCACGGGTTAACGGATTTTCCTTCAGCCGATGGCACGTTTCAAATCCATCAATTCCTGGCATCATCACATCTAACACAATCAGATCTGGCGGTTTATAGTCAACCTGTTCAATGGCGCTTTCGCCATCAGTGGCAACTGCAACTTTGAAACCAGCACTGATCAATGTTGTGGATAGTACTTCTAAATTGGTGGCGATATCATCTACAATTAATATTAGTTGTTGATCCTGGCCATTGATCATTGTTACACCTTTTTATAGAGTGGTCGAAGCAAGTAACCAATTAATAAATCGTTGCTAAACCATCCTGATAACTCCTAATAACCCTAACCATAAATCTATCAGCATTACTTCCTAATAGTTAAACCGTAAAACTAGGATTTTATTAATGTTAATCCCATTAACCCCTAAAACTTTGCTCTCATTATCCATGACTGTTTGCTTAGCCGAAAAGTAGGCTATTGCCTGATCCCTGGCAAGGGTAGCATGGCCTTAGGGCGTTAACTGACGGCACCTCAAGTAGTGTTGGCGTAGGCCGATAGGCTTACCTCTTAACTAATTACGTTCCAGGTATTGTTTGATGAAATCTTGGATTTTTTTAACCTGAAAGCCTTGAGCGAATTGCTGGATATGTTGGACAAAAATCGCAAATTTATCATCGGATTTATCCAGAGTATCCACTTGTTCTAGAATTTCGCTGATTAAGCCTGTTCTGGCCAAATCATAGAGCTGAGCAAGTTTTTCAGCTGGGGGAGGGATAATCTCTGTAGTTTGACATGAGATGTTTTCAGCCATCATCTTTTCTCGTTCTTCTTTTCCTTCATACACCCATTCCAGTCTCAGATGCATCCGTAATATCTCGAATAGTTTTTCTGAATCTACTGGCTTGGGCAGAAACTCGTCCGCCCCAGACTCAATACTCTTGTGTTGGTGAGTATCAAATACGCTGGCTGAGCAAGCAATCACCACTACTGACTGTAATTGGGGAGATTCTCGCAGCTGTCGGATCAATTCCCAACCATTCATCCCTGGCATGAGCAAGTCGGTAATAATTACCTCAGGCTGACACTGAGCTTTCTCCAAACCCTCTTGAGCGTTGGTGGCCTCCACCAGTTCAAACCCAAGGGGGGCAAGCAGATTAACCAAAACCATGCGATTTTCCCATTTATCATCCACCACCAGGATTTTCCGCCCCTGGCCTTTGAAGCCAATGATCCCTGTTTGAGAAGCCATGGGGGCATGTAAGCTTTCTGTGGCTTCTGGCAACTCCAAATTAAACCAAAACACACTGCCAATTTCCGGCTGGCTCCTGACTTCTAAGGTAGAGTTCATCATACACAGGAGTTTCTGAGTAATCGCTAATCCCAATCCTGTCCCTTCTGCTTTGCGAAAGGGATTTCCTACTTGCTCAAAGGGCAAAAAAATCTTTTGTAATTGCTCTGGGGTTATACCAATCCCAGTATCTTCTACTTGAAACCGGATTTTTGTCCTTTTTTCTTTGTTAAGCTCCCTTGTGAAGGAGGGTGATGGGGGGATATCCTTTTGGGTAGATTCAAGGACACTCACTTTCAAGGTTACTTCCCCAGAGTCAGTAAACTTGATGGCATTACTTAGGAGATTCATCAGTACTTGTCGTAGGCGTTTCTCATCCCCATAGATGCCATTGGGAAGTTGAGAAAGGGGTTGGTAAGTAAATACAATGTCCTTCTGATTAGCGCGGATACTGCAGATGTCAACCAGGTTTTCCAGAAAGGAGGAAAAATGAAAATTTCTAGGAACGAGTTCCATTTTCCTGGCTTCAATTTTGGATAGATCTAGAATGTCGTTAATCAGGGTTAACAGGTGTGAACCACACTGATGAATGATGTGGACGCCTTTGAGTTCCTCAGGAGCCATGGTTTTGGACTTTTTGAGGATTTGGGTGTAGCCGAGGATACCATTAAGGGGGGTTCTTAGTTCGTGGCTCATGTTAGCCAGGAATTCGCTTTTAGCACGATTGGCGACTTCCGCAGCCTCTTTAGCATGTTGGAGTGCTGCTTCCGCTTGGTTGCGAGCAGTGACATCAACCATAACCGCTAGAGACCGAACCACCTGACCTAACTCATCTTGTTCAGCAATAGCGGAAAGAAGCACGTCAATGATTTCTCCATTCTTGCAGATCACCTGATAGGGAACATCCAAGCACATTTCTGTCTCAAAACATTTAGGCAGAAACATCCCTTGGGTGTACTGGCGTGATTCTGTTAAAAAATCAGTTGATTGTCTTCCAATAACTTCATTACGATCGTAGCCTAACTTCTTTTGCCAGTAGTTACTGACACTGAGCAATTTACCATTGCTATCAATCGAATGCAGCATAACTGGTGTATTTTCATAGAGCGTGCGAAAGCGTTCTCTGCTCAGCCGCAGCTCCTCCTCGGCCTGTTTGCGATCGCTAATATCTTTATGGGTTCCTGCCATTCGTTTCGGGTTGCCCTTGTGATCATGAGCCACGACTTTACCGTAAATGGCAATCCATTTCCATTGACCGGATTTGGTTCGTACTCTATGGTCACAGGCCAAGAGAACCGAACTGTTCTTTAGACAAGCATTCAACAACGACTTTACTAAGGCTTTATCCTCTGGATGTATCAGCTTTTCCCAACTGCTGAGGTATCCTGGTAGTTCATCCACATCATAGCCCAGCATTTCTAACCACCGGGGACTGTAATAAACCTCTCCAGTCATGATGTTCCAGTCCCAGAGTCCATCACCGGATCCTTCTAAAGCTAGCTGCAAGCGTTCCTGACTCAGTCCCAGTTCCTCTTCTGCGTGCTGATGCTCTACCTTAGCCCGTGCTAGTAAACCAGAACCAATACCAATTAGCACCACTAAACTACCATAAAGCAGCCCTAGGGGCTTCCAGGAATCACGAGAGCGTTCATTTATCACCTTAGGGGAAATGTAGGTGACAATTTTCCAGGTATCGGAGTTAGCATCGATCGTAGTGGGATCATAAAAACGCTTTTGTACAGGAGTTTTACCTGTTTGCATCTCGTAGAAAGGATGAACAGTGGTAAAGGTAAACTTACCGTTAGTAGTTTCAAATTGCCCCTGATCAGCCTTAGAAATCCGTTGCCATGCTTTTGGAAACCCCTTGGCAAAGGTACGGTCTTTGCGGTTAGGATACATGAATCCCCATTCATCCTCTGGCTTGGTTCCCTTCAGCCAAAATCCCTCACCATTCAACAGCATCATTTCCCCTAATGACGTATTATTTTCGGGTTCCAAACTATTGATGAAATGTTTAGGAAAATAGTTAATCATGACGATGCCCCGTTTCTGACCAGAACTGTCAAAAACAGGGCTACCAACGCGAATCACTGGCTTCAGGGGGTGTTCAATTTTTCCATTTTCGACATTCAGGTCTAGGGGAGAGACAAACATTTCTCCCTTTGGCAAAGCTAAGGTTTTTTTAAACCAGTAACGATTGGCCTTGACTTGCAGTTGTTCCTCAGGCACAATAACCGGCTGACCCTGGTTAAAGTTGACTGTAACAATTTCTTTACCAGTTGTATCTAGAAAGCGAATTTGGTCATAAAGCCTTTTCTCTCGAACCAGGATGAGATATTCTTGAGTAAGGGCCATGCGCCACCTTTCAGTTTCTTGGGGAGCATCACTGGTGCTATCTAACATTGTCCGTAACTCATTTTGATTGGCTAGGAATCTCAAGTCTGATACAATGACATGGAAATCACTAGTTGCTCGTTGAGCTGCCATCTCAACATTACGGATTTCATTAAGGTTGACTTCGGTTGTGTCAACCTTAACCTCGGTGCGATGCATGAGCACTAGAAAACTTCCTATCCCTATCGTTAAAGGTATAAAAATAGCTAGAAAGTAGTTTATTTCCGCTATAGGGCTAATTTTTTTGATAGTTTTCATTGCTCAGATTAACTAATTAATTTTTTTTCTACTTTTTCCAAAGTATTCTGTTCACTGTTCCCCTTTAATTGTTCCCTTTAATTACCCAAAAAACTTACAAAAACACTGTATTATTTTTTTTGTTAAGATAAGATTAATTAGGCAGCAACTATATACCTGTAGGATTAGTTATGAATCAATCCTATAGCAAAGGTAACATAAAGCAGGGACTATAAGGGAACAAATATTCTCAAAAATCCTACACAAATTGCTATACAAAATATAGAGTTTTATGCCTGGCTTGATGATTTTTTTAATTTAAAAAGTTAACAATTAATTTATTTATTTTATAGCTGTTTATAGCCTAATGAGTTACACAGGATTTTTTCCCTACTCCCTACTCCCTACTCCCTACTCCCTACTCCCTACTCCCTACTCCCTACTCCCTACTCCCTACTCCCTACTCCCTACTCCCTACTCCCTTTGCTATAATAATTATTGCTCCCGATATTGCTGAATAAACTGTCGAATTTTCTTGAGTTTAAAGTCTTCGGCTAATTGACGGAGATGTTGACTGAATGGGATTAAATTATCATCCGTTTTTTCCAGGATTTCCACTTGTTTTAAAATGTCGCTAATTAAGCCAGTCTTCGCCAAATCGTACAGGTGATCTAGTGCTTCTTGTGAGGGCGGCACTATCGACTTTTGAGTTTTGAGGGGGGATGGTGGCTGGGTCGTGACGTTTTTATCTTTATCTTCTTCTTCTTCATAAACCCATTCTAGTTTCAGATGTACCCGTAACTTCTCTAATAGCTTTTTTGACTCTACGGGCTTGGGCAAAAAATCATCTGCTCCCGCCTCACTACTTTGGTTCTGGTGATCATCAAACACACTGGCTGAACAAGCGATCACTGGCAGTGATGAGAATTGGGAGGATTCTCGCAACCGTCGGATCATCTCAAAACCATCCATCTGTGGCATCAATAAGTCAGTAATAATCAGATCCGGTTGGAAGTCTGTGGCTTTCTCTAAACCCTCTTTACCATTGCTCGCTTCTGCCATTTCAAAGCCAAGGGGAGCTAACAGATTCACCAGTACCCAGCAATTTTCTGGTTTATCATCCACCACCAGAATTTTGCGCCCTTTGCCTGACAAACCAATGATTGTCTTGTCAGGAGCGATCGCATCAGTTACCCCTGTCGCTTCTGGCAAGTCCAAATCGAACCAAAATACACTACCCACACCCAGCTGGCTTTGCACTTCCAAAGTAGACCCCATCATCTCCAGCAGTTTCTGAGTAATCGCTAATCCCAATCCGGTGCCTTCGGCTCGAGTTAAGGCATTCCCCACCTGCTCGAAGGGCAACACTATGCGTTCGATGTGTTCCGGACTCATACCAATACCGGTGTCTTCAATTTCAAACCGAATTGTTCTGATCAGTCCATGGTTATTTGGCTTTTTGTCTTCTCCTTTTGTTAAGGGCTTTGACTCGATGACATTTACCTTGAAAGTGACTGCCCCAGTGTCAGTAAACTTAATGCCATTACCCAGTAAGTTAATTAGTATTTGTCGCAGCCGTTTTTCATCGGCATGGATGTGATTGGGAAGTTGATTCTGGGGTTGGTAACTAAAGAAAAGGTCTTTCTGATCAGCCCGGATGCGACAGATGTCAACTAGATTTTCTAGAAAGGAGGGAAAATGAAAATTCCTTGGGTACAGTTCCATTTTCTTGGCCTCGATTTTAGAAATGTCTAAAATATCGTTAATCAGGGTGAGTAGGTGGTTGCCACATTGGTGGATAACACGGATGCCCTTGAGTTCCTCAGGGCTCATGATTTGAGAGCGTTGGAGGATTTGGGTATAGCCGAGGATGCCATTGAGGGGAGTGCGCAGTTCATGACTCATATTGGCCAGGAACTCACTTTTAGCACGGTTGGCAATTTCAGCGGTTTCTTTAGCTGCTTGTAATTCTTGGCTGAGGAGCTGTTGACGTTGGACTTCTGCTTCTTTGGATGCCAAAAGATGCTTTACTTGTTGAATCAGATGATTCAGAGAAGTGGCTAAGACTCCTATTTCATCTTGGGATATGATCGGGGCTTGTAGAGTAAAATCATCATCTTTAGTGACGCGCTGGGCTACCTCTGTTACTTGTTTAATGTTACGGATAATCAACAACGTGACCCTGTTGGCAACTAAGCTGGTAATTGCGGACCCCAGCAAGCACAAAGCACTGATACTTAACCACAACTGTCCCTGCACCTGCTCAAGAGGTGCGGCGGAGTAGAGTAAAACCAGTTTGCCCCCCTTGCCATTGATCCCAGTGATCTCTACAGTTTTGGCAATGTAGTTTTTCTCGGCAATAGTGACCTGCACTGGTAGGGATTGGATTGGCGGTGGCTGCCAAGGAGTGTTTTTAGCATCGGTTAAGGTAGAGGCAGTAACCTCAGAATCGTAGAAGGTAACGAGGTGATGGTGCCTATGGGGGCGTAATTGTTCAAGCCATTCATCGCTAATGGTAATGCCAACGATTATTCCCCCTAAGATTTCCTGGTCAGACTTCACCGAGGTTAGACCGACTAGAAGCGATGCAGCATTGTCTTGAGCTGGGAGGAAATCGAACAAATCCATCCCAATGCTTGCGGCTTGGTTGAGTGTCTCGTCGAGTAGCTCAACTTGGTTAAGGTCTGCCTGCCGCAGTTCCAGCAATATAGACCCGTTATTGTCTACGACTTTAAGCAGATCGAGCTGATAAGATAACTGTATCGGCAGTAAATACTGAAACAGCTTTTTCCGGTTCCCTGTCGCAACCAATGTGGAAACATCCTGTCTGTCAGCTATCCACCTTGCTTTCAAAAATAGAGTTTCTTTTTCCTGTTCAAAGGCATGCAATTGTATGGATGAGAAGTCCTCGATCTCCTCTTGCACTTGCTGTTCCAGACGCTTAGTGAAAAAATAGCCCAAACTAAAGGTTCCTACTATCCACATTCCCAGGAACACAAAGAGCATCGGCAATAGTATTTTTGCTCTGAGGGAAAGTTTCGAGTACATCGGTCGGAACATGTCACTACTACTCCTGTTCCTGACTAGATGGTATAAACCCTGATTCGAGCAGATGGTTGCCTCCTTCTTTGCTAAAGGCGAAGTCAATAAAGGTTTGGGCATTATCTGAGGGAGCTTGGCGGTAGACGATGCCAAGGCGACGCACCATTTTATACTTACCTGACTGAATGTTTTCAGGGGTGGGTTCTACGCCATCGAGGCTGAGGCGGTTCACAGGTAGCTGATTAGCGATCGCATAGGCCAGGGAAAAAGCACCGATGCTGTAGGGTGTACTCTGAACAGCTGCAATTAAATCAGCTTCGTGGCGCAAAATCACTGCTTCTGGAGCATTCTTGAGGTCTGATCCAAGATAGTATTTCCGCAATAGTTTCTTGGCTGACTCATCTTCATGTCGATCCAGCACGATAATTGTTGCGTCTGGTCCCCCTACCTTTTGCCAATTGGTCACCTTTCCGCTGTAGATGGCCTTGAGTTGTTCCGTTTGCAAGTTGGTCACTCCTGCGACACTAGGGTGAGTTGCTACTACTAAACCATCTTTGGCGATTTCCCGATATACTAAAGAGCCATCATCCTCCTCTGGTTTCAACGTTCTGGTAACAGTACCAAGATCAACCAATTTGTCTTTAGTGCCAGCGATCCCACCAGGGGATTGACTTTTTGGCAAAAAGGTAATGACTGTGTTTTCAGTCTTGGCTTCATAGGCAGCAGCTAATACCTTCATGGCTGGATAGGGACTCCCTGCCCCAGTAATCTTGATTTCCTGCTGGGCTTGTTGGACATTGGTGGCTTGGTTGGTGTTGGGGGTGCAACTTACCAACATGGCTAGGCTCGTCCCTAGAGCTAGGGTGAACCAGCTATTTAACTTCATTAGACATCTCCAATAAACTATTAATTTTACCCTTGATAATTACGGGTTTTTGGTCAGCCTCAGACATGCCTTGAGCAACTTAGGTTGTAGTGCTAGAGTCAATGCCATAAAGGTGCAACACGACCCTTTTTGAAGGAGACAAGGGAGCCTGTTAAAGGTTTGAATGAATTGATTGAAACCGTCTTTGACAATCACGATTGATTGGTTAAGTTCATTTTTAATCTAGTCATAGAATATCCTCCTCAAGAGAGATGCAGCCATTGTCTTTTATTACTAGTTTAGTTAAACTATTGCGAATACTTTCCAGTTATGGTATTCTACAATAGCCATATTATAGAGTTCCCAGCTAATCTTACCAAATAACAGTTTCAGCTTAATCTCTAGTTTATTTCATTACTTTTTCCATGGGATATCATTGGTTATACTCAGATATTGCACAAAGTTTAAAATTTATCTGTAAAGGCAGGGAACAGGGAACAAACTATTTTTGGTTTTGTACAAAAAATTTTTTTTAGTTAGCAAATTATGTAAAAATTTTCCAAGGTATGTGAAGCGTGAAAATTTACTAACCAAAAATCATCTTGTGGATTATTTATTAATAGTGAATTGTGAGATATAGCATTGATTATATGCTTATACTTATAAGCTACATTTAATTTTATTACCTCTACTCCCGACTCCCGACTCCCTTTGCTATATAGCGTTTATCATAGCTATGAGGTACAGATATTTTTTTTACTTATTACCTATTCCCTGCTCCCTGTTCCCTGTTCCCTGTTCCCGACTCCCGACTCCCGATTCCCTACTCCCTACTCCCGTTGCTATAATAATTATTGCTCCCGATATTGCTGAATAAACTTTCGGATTTTCTTGAGGTTAAAGTCTTCCGCTAATTGACGGAGATTTTGGCTAAATGGGATTAACTTTTCATCAGATTTTTCCAGGATTTCCACTTGTTTTAAAATCTCGCTAATTAAGCCAGTTTTAGCCAGATCGTACAGGTGGTCTAGTGCTTCTTTTGAGGGGGGCACTATCAAGTTTTCAGTTTTGAGGGAGGATGGTGCCTTGGCCGTGACGTTTTTATCTTTGTCTTCTTCTTCTTCATAAACCCATTCTAGTTTCAGATGTCCCCGTAACTTCTCTAATAGCTTTTTTGACTCTACTGGCTTGGGCAGAAAATCATCCGCTCCCGCGTCAATACTGTGATGCTGGTGATCATCAAACACACTGGCTGAACAAGCGATCAATGGCACTGATGAGAATTGGGAGGATTCTCGCAACCGTCGGATCATCTCAAAACCATCCATCTGTGGCATCAACAAGTCAGTAATAATCAGATCCGGTTGGAACTGTTTAGCTTTGTCCAAACCTTCTTTACCATTGGTTGCTTCTTCGAGTTCAAAGCCAAGGGGAGCGAGCAGATTCACCAATACCCAGCGATTTTCTTGTTTATCATCCACCACCAGAATTTTGCGCTCAATGCCAAGGAAACCAATAATTGTCTGATCAGGAACAATCACATCAGTTACTTCTGTAGCTTCTGGCAAGTCCAAATCAAACCAAAATACACTGCCCACACCGAGCTGGCTTTGCACTTCCAACGTAGACCCCATCATCTCAAGTAGTTTCTGAGTAATGGCTAATCCCAATCCGGTGCCTTCGGCTCGACTTAAGGCATTCCCCACCTGCTCGAAAGGCAACACTATGCGTTCGATGTGTTCCGGACTCATACCAATACCGGTGTCTTCAATTTCAAACCGAATTGTTCTGATCACTCCATGGTTGTTTAGCTTTTTGTCTTCCCCCGTTGTTAAGGGATTTGATTCCAAAACATTGACCTTGAAAGTGACTACTCCAGTGTCAGTAAACTTAATCCCATTACCGAGTAAGTTGATTAGTATTTGTCGCAGCCGTTTTTCATCGGCATGGATGTGATTGGGCAGTTGAGCAAAGGGTTGGTAACTAAAGGAAATTTCCTTCTGATCAGCGCGGATACAGCAGATGTCAACTAGGTTTTCTAAAAAGGAGGGAAAATGAAAATTCCTTGGGTACAGTTCCATTTTCTTGGCCTCGATTTTAGAAATGTCTAAAATATCGTTAATCAAGGTCAGTAGGTGGTTGCCACATTGGTGGATGACACGGATGCCCTTGAGTTCCTCAGGACTTATGATTTTAGAGCGTTGGAGGATTTGGGTATAACCGAGGATGCCATTGAGGGGAGTGCGCAGTTCATGACTCATATTGGCCAGGAACTCACTTTTAGCACGGTTGGCAATTTCAGCGCTTTCTTTAGCCCCTTGTAATTCTTCCCTCAGGAGCTGTTGACGTTGAATTTCTACATCTTGAGCTGCTAACAGTGTTTTACTGGTATAGAAGGCTAATAGGGCTGCGCTTGAAATTGATGCAATCATGCTAATCAAAATGATTCGAGTCCGAAGCCTTTCAGAAGCCTCTAGCACAGCTTTGGCATGTGGTCTTTCCTCCTCAACCTCCTCTATTATTTCCTCAAGGTCATAGACGAAACTCCTGAGGTTTAGCCCTAAAGGACTCTTGCTTAAATCTAAAAACTTTTTTTGGGCTTTATCGATGTGTTCTGGGGTCAAATTTGACGGATCAATTTGCCGCAATAGTGCCTCTATCCGTTGGGTGTATACTTGTATTAGGCTGTCATAATTTTTGATAAGGTTATTTAAAAGTTCAAGTTCCTCTGCTAGCTCATCCACCTCTGGATTTTTGTAAGACTCTTTTAATGCCAACCAGTTTTGCTGGGCTAATCTGGAATGCTTTTTAAAACGAGAATACTCTTCATGAAAAATCTCTGGTTGCTGGAACAAAACAGCAAAGTATTGATGGTGTATTTGTATTTCCAGCAGGTAACGTTGCAGGTCCATGAGAAGCTCACTTTCTTCTAAGGTATCTTCTCTTAAGTTCTGAGCATAGTTTTGGTAGTTATTGCCAATCAGGAGTCCAACTGTTGTTCCCAGGACAGCAATCCCAAGGGCAATACCATACCCATAGGCAATCTTTTGACTGATACTAAGGCGATTTAGCTGCTTTCTAAACCAGACAACGGGACCTGTTAAGGGATGGGATGAGTTAGTTGAAATCATATTTGACAATGAAGATGTGGTGGTTGAGTCTGTTTTTAATTTAGTCATATATATCCTCCTCAAGGGAGATGCAGCCATTGTCTTTTATCAGTAAAGCAAAACTATTGCGAATTATTTAATAATTGTGGGGTTGTACATACCGGGGTTGTAGATACAATTGTAAATAAAGTGGTAAATACAATAGTTATATTATAGAATTCCCAACCAGTCTTACCCAAGTAACAGTTTCAGTCTCCTATCAATTACCCTTGCTTCTTTAGTTTGGTATTTATAGTGTTAGTCACCAGGTTTATCTAATTACTTTACAGGTATTGTTTGATGAATTCTCTAATTTTTTTTATTTGAAATTTTTCGGATAATTGACGGATAGCTTGGGAAAAGGGTATAAATATATCATCATTTTTTTCTAGCTCATCGACTTCCTCTAAAAGGTCATTGATTAAGCCTGACATAGCCAGATCGTAGAGGTAAACTAGTTTTTCTTTTGGAGGACTAACAATTTGTGTTGTTTGAAGTGATATGTTTTTATGATTATGTTTTTTTTGTTCTTGACATTCAACAACTTTTGGCTGATTTTTTTGAAAATTTATTTCATGGTATTCTGGATAAGTTGGTACGTCTAAATCTATAGTAAAAAGACTACCTTTGCCTGGTTTGCTCTCGACATTAATGTCACCTCCCATCATCTTGACTAGTTTATGGGTAATTGCTAAACCCAGTCCAGTCCCTTCCACATAACCAGAGGAATTTTCTAGCTTTTCAAAGGGCAAAAATAGTTGAGATAATTGCTCGCTATTCATCCCAATACCGGTATCTTTTACTTCAAAGCGAATAGTGGTAATCTGTTGGAGTTTATTGGTTATTTCATCTTTGGCATTTTTCCTTGATTCAAGGACACTAACCTTAAAGGCTACTCCCCCTGTTTCAGTAAATTTAATGCCATTGTCGAGTAAGTTAATCAGCACTTGTCGCAAGCGTTTTTCGTCAACAGTAATTGCTCTAGGTAGTCGAGAAGTCGCTTGGTAACTATAGGAAATACCCTTTTGTTCTGCTTTCACCTGACAAATTGCCACGATGTCCTTCAAGAAGGTACCAAAATCAACCGTTTGGGGGTGGAGTTCTAATTGATCAGCTTCAATTGTACAGAGGTCTAAAATCTCATTGATCAGGCTGAGCAGATTAGAGCCGCACTGCTCGATAATATCAATACCTTTCTTGTCGTTAGCAGTTAGACTAGTTGATTTTTTCAGGATTTGAGCGTAACCCAAAATACCGTTGAGGGGAGTGCGGACTTCGTGGCTGATGTTGGCAAGAAATATACTTTTAGCACGGTTAGCAGCTTCACTTTCCACTGCTGCCCGAACTGCTGCTTCTTTGGCTTTCTGGAGTTCCACTGTCCGTTGCTCAACTCGCTGTTCTAGCTGTCTTTCACTCTCCACCAGTGCTGCTACTGCTGAAATGCGATCGCTAATATAGATAGCTAGCAATATGGTCAGTAATAGTCCCCCCAAGGAAACAGTCCAGGGATACCAGCTTCTTCGACTCGCTATATATTCGGAATTGGGCTTAGACAGAATCAACCATTTCTGTCCTGAGACATCAAGAATGACACTATGGTGTAACCCATTTCTGAGGGTAGCAAGGTTTTCGTCCTTCAAGTCCTTTGATGCTTTGGGTGTACTAGATGAATAGGTATAGAGCAATCGCTCCTCTGTTGGCGCAGATTCGTGAAACAGATAAACATCAATCCCCCTCGGTTGTCGATACTTTAAAGCCCTGTCTACAATGTCTCCAATCAAAAACGCACTTGAGGCAAAACCTTCCAGATTTTGGCGACGGGATATAACTGAATTAGTAGGTGTATTTTGTCGATAAATTGGCCATAAAATTAGGAATCCTAGTTGGTGCTGGGTGTTTTTATGTATTAATGTCATCGGTGCAGTTGCGATCGCTTTGCCACTATCCCGTGATAATTCCAAAGCTTCTAAACTTAGAGAATTCGAGGCTAGGTCAAATCCCAACATTGTCTCATTATCGTGGTATGGCTCAAGAAAATAGACCGGAAAATATTCTTCTCTGGGTTTAGCCTTAATCAGCTCTCCCTGAGGATTCTTTTCTGTAATTTTAAAGTTAGGAAAACCCTCTTGTTTGGCAGCTTGTTCGTAAGCGGATCGTTGCTCATGGGGTACCCAAGGAACCCACTGTAGGGCTTGAATATCTGAATGATTTGACAAGTAAGGTTTGACAAACGTCCGCAATTCCTGACGAGTCACTTTTTCGGAGGCAGCATAGACCCCAACAATCGATTCCAGTTGTTGTAGATTTTTTTCAAGGCTTCTTTGGAGCAAGGAAACAATATCCTTTGCATCTTGTTCAAACTCTTTTTCGATGGTTTTGTTTTCCAAATTCCAAGTTCCCATGAACGTTAGTAGGGAAAACATAACCCCTGTAAAAATAGTGATTGCTAGGGGCAGAGAATGGACTGTTTTTTGGAGATTTATTATAGTATTAATTAGTTTTTTATTATTCATAATATCACCTTTGCTTAGTCACTTATGACATCAAGTTTACTGTTTGTAATTAGTCATTATCTGAAATCTAAAAAATAGGCTACAGATAACTTATCATGAAATCAAAAAGGCATAGTCTGAATTCACTGAATATAGTCTTTAATAAAATTTCTAATTTTTTTCAACTGAAAATTTTGAGCTAATTCACGGATATGTTGGACAAAATCACTAGTGTTTGGATCGGATTTTTCTAGGTTATCGATTTGTTTTAAAAGGTCATTGATTAAGCCTGCCCTAGCCAGATCGTAAAGTTGGGAAAGTTTCTCGACTGGAGGAGTCACAATCTCTAGGGTTTGAGATGAGATGTTTTTCTTCTTCCTACTTCCTCCTTCCTGCCTTGCTTGATAAATCCATTCCAGTTTCAGATGCACTTGTAACATCTCTAGTAGCTTTTCTGCCTCTACTGGTTTGGGCAAAAAATCATCCGCTCCAGCCTCACTACTTTTTTCCTTGTCGGTGTCAAATACACTAGCCGAAGAGGCAATCACTACTTTTGAGTGCAATTGGGGGGATTGTCGCAACTGTCGGATCATCTCAAAGCCATCCATCTGTGGCATCAACAAGTCAGTGATAATCAGGTCTGGTGGAAATGCTGTGGCTTCCTCTAAACCCTCTTGACCATTGCTAACCTCCACTAGTTCAAATCCCAGGGGAGCCAGCAGATTTACAATCACCCAGCGATTTTCTTGTTTATCATCCACCACCAGAATTGTGGGTGGCTGACCTTTGAAGCCAATAATCCCTCTTTGAGGAGTCATGGGTTTGGATGCAGCTGTGGTTTCTTTTAACTGCAAATCGAACCAAAACACAGTGCCAATGCCCAACTGGCTGCTTACTTCTAACTTAGACCCCATCATCTGAACCAGTTTCTGAGTAATGGCTAATCCCAATCCCGTCCCTTGTGCTTTATTTAAGGGATTCCCCACTTGCTCGAAAGGCAAAAATATCCGTTCGATTTGTTCGGGACTCATGCCAATACCGGTGTCTTCAATTTTAAAACGAATTGTTGTTAACAGTTCTTGGCTATTGGTCATGTGTTCATTCTCTTTTTCCCTGGGTTTAAGGACACTTACTGTAAACTTAACGTCTCCAGTGTCAGTAAACTTAATCCCATTACCCAGTAAGTTAATCAGCACTTGTCGCAGGCGTTTTTCATCAGCATGGATGCCGGTGGGAAGTTCAGAAAGGGGTTGGTAAGTAAACAAAATGTCCTTGTTTTGAACTCGGATTTCGCAGATGTCAATCAGGTTCTGAAGAAAAGACGAAAAATGAAAATCTGTCCGGTAGAGTTCCATTTTACCAGCTTCAATTTTGGACAGGTCTAAAATGTCATTAATTAGGGTGAGCAGATGATCACCACATTGATGAATAATGTCAATCCCCTTGAGAGACTGATCAGACAAGGTTTTGGAGCGTTTCAGGATTTGGGTGTAACCGAGGATGCCATTGAGAGGGGTGCGGAGTTCATGGCTCATGTTGGCGAGAAATTCGCTTTTGGCACGGTTGGCCACTGCGCTTTGCGCCGCAGCGCGAACGGCTGCTTCTTTTGCCTGTTTGAGGTCTTCCTCAGCTTGTTTGCGATCGCTAATATCGGTTCTGATCGCCAAATACTGGTAAGGTTTGTCTCTATCATCCAAGAACGGTACAATGGTGGTATCGACCCAGTAATAGGTGCCATCTTTGGCTTGATTCTTAATTTCTCCCTGCCAAACTTGACCACTAGCAATAATTGACCAGAGGTTTCGGAAGAATTCCTTGGGGTGGTAATTGGAATTGATCAATAGATGGCTTTGTCCAATCAGTTCTTCCCTAGAATATTTAGAGATATGACAGAACCGATCATTGACATAGGTAATTACCCCTTTTTGGTCAGTAATAGCTAGGATTGAACCTTGATCTAAAGCATACTTGAAATCTGATAATTCTTTGACTGACCTTTGCAGTTTTTCCTCTGTTTCTTGTTGTTTAGCAATCTCTAAGACCAGACGTTTATTCACATGTTCTAGTGTACAATAGGTACGCTGATAATCCAGTATTAATCCTACTAGGGGGATCAGGTAGGCAATAATTTTGAGGAAATGGGCGATATGGAAATGACTGTCGAAGAGTGCTTGTGAACCAAAAGCCATGTGGAGTTGGGCGACTGTATCGGGAATAGTACTCACAATTAAGGAGTAAGAGAACAGACTGGGATACCGTTGGTGAAAGCTTGGGTAAATAAAAATGCCAGCAGCAATAAACAGAAGCAATGGCAGGATGTCCCATGGTCGGGGGATAATGAAGTTGGGAAATGTTGTTTCCGGCAGAAGCTCGCTGGTTGCACAGATGTGAATTATGCCATAGGCAATCAACCCAAACCCCAAGCTGACAATAATGACAAAACCCAAGCTGCTGGTTTGGTTTTTTTCTACCCAGCTTCTCC
The DNA here is from genome assembly GCF_001767235.1 of Moorena producens PAL-8-15-08-1. Classification (GTDB taxonomy): domain Bacteria; phylum Cyanobacteriota; class Cyanobacteriia; order Cyanobacteriales; family Coleofasciculaceae; genus Moorena; species Moorena producens_A. The sequence continues at coordinate 250,224 of NZ_CP017599.1, read as the reverse complement.
TTGAGAAAAGGCTAGTTCCTAGAATCAGGATTAGTGCATTGAAAAGCCGACAGAGTGTCCAGGTAAATGGAATTAAATTCCGATTATCGGCGACAGCATCAATTAAGTGCTCAGCAGCCACAGTATTAAAGGTATCCATCACACCAGCAAAAAAAAGTGATAGGCCGATGATAGGAACGATTGGGTCTTTGGTGATACTATAGTTTGTGAAGGCTAAGCAAACCGTAAAAACAGCCGTACAGACAGCACTCCACTCCAGGAGTGTGTGTACAAAACTTCCGGACAGGACGGAGTGCATGGCATCATGAAGTTCATGGGGTTCCCATTCAGAGGCTGCCGAGAGGTCAAACAGTTCCTGATGGGTACTAAAATCAACCCCTAATTGATGCACAACATAGGGTAAAATGCAGATAAAAATCACTGTCCAAACCAATGGTTTGGGGAATCTAGTTTGGCCGACAAGCCTGGATTTTGTCATAGTTTTGATTTCCAATATGGCTTTCGGTTTGATGAGTGATCAAGATGAGGAAGGTCTTTAGGTAAGACTTGGCTAAATCATCCATGGCACCAATAGGCAATACCAAGTAGGGTTCTAGTGCTAGATTCGATTGACTCAGTGATGGGATAGCCTGGAGCTGTAATCATTTAGGGTTAGACTCATTGAACAACATGGACTTCTGTGAGGCCAGTTACATATAGAGTTCCCGGCTAATCCGACCCAAATAACGGCGTTGTATAGCATTTTTCAATTGGGTGAGGTACATATTACTCGGTTTTAGGGAACAGGGAACAGGGAACAGGGAACAGGGAACAGGGAACAGGGAACAGGGAACAGAGAACAGAGAACAGGGAACAGGGAACAGGGAACAGGGAACAGGGAACAGGGAACAGAGAACAGGGAACAGGGAACAGGGAACAGGAAACACACAACACAGAACACAGAACACAGAACACAGAACACAGAACACAGAACACAGAACACAGAAGAGGGAACAGGGAAAAAATTATGTGTACCTCATAGCTATGAAAAAAGCTCTCCTTGTAGGGGGATGATTTATGGAGATGGGGAAGAGACGGGAAGTGGGGGAGGAGACTGCAAGAAGGGGAAGTAAGCTGTGAGGCATCTTATCTGAATTAGCACTATGAATTAGCACTATGAATTAGCACTATGAATTAGCACTATGAATGCTACAAATGATTTCTTTGATTGAATCGGCAAGGGGGCAGGGGCGCTCAGGAAAAAGGGAGAAAACTTTCAAGTTTTCCCCCTTTCTCAAAAATAGACAAGAAATAGACAATTTAAGTGCGCGATATCGTCAATTAATCCGTATCCACTGGGAAAATGTAGCCCCTTGACCACAATAGTTATTTTCCTCATCAATGAGATTCCAGACGATAAAATCTGAAATCTGGAACCGTTTACCAGTGCTAGAAATGCGGACACCTTGAGAGTTGCTAATATAGCCCTGGCTTGTCACTTGGTTAAGCAGGCGTAAACGCTCCTCTCTTTCCATTGGCTCAGCTGAATATCTCGAAGGCATCTGAGTCAATTGGTTCCAATCCATTTCCCACAATTCCAAAGCTTTCCGATTGCCATAGTTGTAAATGGGGTCTGATTCAGTGTTGTGAGAGAAGACCACAAAGGGAGCTTCAAATAGTGCCTGTGCAATTTCGATAGGTGAGCCACTAGTATCGATTAGAGAACGCCCTGTCCAATGATGAAAGCTATTGATTAGACGTTGGCTCTGGCGAATTACTGCGTCTTGTTGCCAAGGAAATTGGATCTCAGTGTTCATCGGTTTATTATTGTGTACAGATTTATCACCCTTAGGAAACTATAGTAATCGTGACGCTCCTACACTCTCCTAACGGGTGAGTGTAGGCTTCTAGCACTCCTTAGAGCTACTAGAACTTGCTTCAAGGTACTATTAGTTAGAGAACTATCAACAACAGGATTCCCTCTACGCCGTTTTATAGTGGGGAACACGCCCAGCCCCACTCGTTTTAGGTTGATTGCGGCATTGATATCGCGATCGACCATCAGCATTTCTTGCTCATCCCAATACTCGCGGATAGAGCAGTCAGTAAATACAAACTCGTCTCGATAGCTCAACAGTTGAGAGGTATAGACAGGGTTACACGTTTTCGTTACTGCTCCAGCTTTTCCAGCTATGTAGGCCAGTATCTCAAAGAACTGTCCAAACCCTGCATCCGACCAAGACTTGTTTAATCCCGATTTTGCGGACTGTCCATTAGGCAAATATCCACCATTAGTATCTGGCTTGGGTTTATTTCGTTTCTTTAAAGCAGAAAGGTTCAAATTTTCATAATAGAAAACTTTTTTTCCGGTTCTAACCAGGAGATGAGCTGTTTTATAGGCATGATCCTTTCGGCTCCTAGCGATCCGTTGATGTATTCTCCCTTCACGCGATTGCAGCTTCCTCCGAGCTTTACTCCCTTTTTTTCTGGCATTCTTTTTGGTTTCTACCTTTTTGATAACAGCCTGATTTTTGCGGTAAGACTTAAGTGAGGGTAGCTTAGTATTTTCAGATGTCGCCAGATAATCATCTCCGTACAGGACTGCATCCAATCCCATGGTATTATTCCAAGTAGGAGTAACACTTTCTGGTTTAAAAGTTGGGACTGTAGGATCCTCTAAATATAAGGTCGTGTACCAACCATCGGCTTTTTTGGTTATTAGGATATTTTTGAGTTTAAACCCGTCAGGTAACGGACGATGGAGTCGGACTTTAACCCACCCTTTGAGCTTTGTTATCTTCAGCCATATCCATTTATTCTCGATTCTGGCTACAGTAAAAGAGCCTTTACCTTCTATTTTTAAAGTTCTGTATCTAGCTTGATTTTTGAATCGAGGTTTTCCGCTACGAGTACCCGTTTTATCGCCCTTGATGAATCGATTGAAAGCTAGGTCTGCTCTTTTACATACGTCCTGTAAAGTATTTGCCGGAACTCGGGTAAAGTCCAGCAATTCCCATGATTGGACAACTGTTACCAAATCTTTTTTCCAGATTGGCAGAAGCTTTTTTTGACTAAAGTAACTGGGATTATCTCTAAGCTCTGGGAGGTAAGTAATCAACGGACAAGAATTAACACCAGTACGGTTTTCATTCCACCACCGCCAGCGATCGCCTAACTGCCAGTTATACCAGTAACGACAAATTCGTAGCCAATCGTTTAGTTGTAATTTTTGTTGAGTAGTTGGATCAGCTCGGTATTGGTAGTTGAGCAGTATAACAATCACCTCTTGGCTTTTATTGCGCTTTCATATATATAGATAATAACAATCTTTCCGAAAAGTTTCAGCATCTGTGTTTACTCCCATAAAAAGCTTTTATGATTTACTTATGCCCGCGTTCCAGCTGAACTCCTGCAACTTCTTGATTACTCGGCTTCCCCAATCAGGGTAAAAGCTGCCCATTCCACTGGATTTGGGTACTGTTTAAGAGTCGTAAGCATGGCTTGACGCAGAGCAACTGCTTTGTCAGGTGTTTGTTGTAGCTGGCGATAGAATTCAATCATCAGGTCAGCTGTGGAGTCATCAGGTACTTTCCAGAGGGAAACAACCACACTAGGTACACCAGCAGCAACTAAAGAACGGGATAATCCAATCACGCCATCACTGGTAACTCTACCTCTACCAGTGTTGCAAGCGCTTAAAACTACTAACTCAGCACTAAGCTTGAGGTCGAGTATTTCACTAGCGCTGAGAAAACCTTTATCTGTTTTAGTCGGAGCAAGGGCGATTGCTCCTGGTAAACCTAATCCCTTGAAGTCATTCAGTAAGCCGTGAGTAGCTAGATGTATGATCTTTGCCTTTGACATTTGCTCAACTACTGCTGCCTTAGTGGCTTGATTGCCAATCAGGGCTTGAGTATTGAACATCTCAGCGATCGCTAGCGCTTCTGTTTCTGTTCCAGGAAGAGGGGGCAAACCTTGAGGCATAGTGGGATTACCAATTACTAGCATCTCTTCTCCAGAAACCAGTTGCCGTTGCTGGTTAGTTAAATCCAGCACCTGAATAGAGGGAGCAGTGAGCATAGTATGTTTTTCGATCAGGTATTGACCAGAAGCGTCTTGTAGTGCTGGGAAAGGTACTAGAAACAAAGATTCGTGGGGAATAAAAGTAACACGAGCTTCGGGATTAGTAGGTAAGAGTTCCGCAATTGGTTCAATGAGCAGTTGATGCAGTTGTTTTAATCGTTCAGTTTGACCAGCTCTCTCTGTTTTAGTCAATCTTTCTCTGGGAACTAAATCAACTAGGGATGGACTTCTTCTGAACACAATGGATTTACGAGTGATAACAACCAATTCTTTCAGAGATGTATCCAGATTAGTTAAATCAACCTGACGAAAAGCGATTTTACCTGTGGGTTTAATTACCCAAATATAAAGCTCTTTGTCTTGAAGTTGCCGCAAACCTTGGGCTTCGACGACTTCTTTTATAATCGAGTATAAAACTATTGTCGAGTTTTGTTTTTCAGTAATTTTTTGAATTTGTTTGATGTTCGGAGGAGCAATCGGTTTGTGATTTTTTAGGTTTGGTTCAGACTCTGATAAACCTCTCGCTAATAGTTCAACAAAGGCTCTTGCTCGTCCTCTTTCAGTAATTTCTAGGGCTTGATTGAATTGTTTTCGTTCTACTAAATACTCTTGTAAAGCGCTATAAGTTGTTTGATGAGTTTCAAAAAATGATACTCTCTCAAGGTCATTGCTGCCTAAGTTTGACCGCAAAGACTCCCAAATTTCAATGGCAGCAAATAGAGCCTCATTTGCTTCTTGAGGATTTCCGGCTTTGTAGAGGGCATCACCTAAGTTGCTTAAAGCTCGTCCGTTGGCGTGGCGATCACCTAGTTGCTTGGCAATTTTTAAACTCTGGCGTTGGTAGTTTACTGCTTGGTTGTAGTCTTCTAGAGCATAGTAAATTATTCCCAAATTTTCTAGGGCTACTAACTCTCCATAGTTATCTTGCAGTTTTTGTGCGATCGCTAAACTCTGCTGAGAGTATTCAATTGCTTGGTTATAGTCGGTCAGGGTATAGTACACCAAGCTCAAATTAGATAATGCTCTTGCCTTTCCAGATAGGTTATCGGATGTTTTAGCGATCGCTAAACTTTTTTCTTTGTATTCAATTGCTTTGGTATATTCCTTTTTAGCGTAGTAAGCTAATCCGAGATTGCTTACTATATTCCTTTCCAGCTCAGAATCATTGGTTGAGTTTACTAGTTCTAGACCCTGTTTATAGTATTCAATAGCTTTGTCATAGTTTCCTATTGCACCATAAGCTGCTCCTAAACCACTTAAAGCTTGCGTTTTTTCTCTTAATTTTTGGTCTGATTGGGCAAGATTAAAATGCTGTTTATGATAGTCTAGAGCTTTGCCATAGTCTCCCAATCTATAGTGAGTTACTCCGAGGTTATGTAGAGCTTTTAATTCTCGCAGTTTATCGCCAAAAATTCTTGAAAATTCCAAATTTTTATGATAGCAGTCGGCAGCTTTAGTGTAATCTTTAGCAGCAACTTGTATAGAAAATCCTTGAGGATTTCTGAGCAATTGTTCTTCTTCCAGACAATCTGTAATTTCCAGTACCAGGATTGTCAGTCGTTCTAGTTCAATTGCTTGAGTCTTGTTTGACCTCTTGCTCTGATTGACCGCCAAATCTGATCGATTAACCTGGGTTGGCAAGGCAGAGTTTTGATTGTCTGACCTTCCTGATGGTGTTGTTGGGGAAGGATTTGAAGGATTTCCAGAATTTACAGGTGCAGGAATTACCTTTGGTGGTGGTAGCGGTGGTAATGGCTCTGAGACGATGACTGAATGAGGTTCAATCGTGGGTGGATCTAGAGCCACCAAAGGTGGAGCTTCAGGTGGCAGTGAGACTGGAAATTCTAAACTTTCTAGAGTGAAAATCGGCTTTGGGAAACCTAGAATGGGAGTAATAGTAGAATTAGGGTTTCGCTTACCAGCACTAGTATCTATTCCACCACCGGTGCTACTGATCAGACTAATCTCCCCAGCAGTAACATTTTCTGCATTGATGTCACGACCAGCAACAAGAGTAACGTTGCCACTCTCACCATTACTACTAGCAGCATTTATATCCCCAGCATTAATACTTCCCTCGGTAGCGAATAATTGAACCTCTCCTCCTTTACCTTCCACAGAGGAAGAATCAACTACCCCAGCACTAGTATCAATACTTCCTCTATCGCTAACGGCAGTAATATCACCACCATCACCATTATTGCTGGAAGCCTTGAGACTCCCGGTAGTGATATTACCTTCTGCTTTCAGGTCAATATTTCCACTATCACCACTTACCGCCGTTGAATCCAGTGTGCCACTACTAGTATCAATCCCTCCTTGTCTACTATTGAGGAAAATTCTTCCACCATCCGAGGTAATTGATGCTGTCCGAATATTACCGTCTGCTTCAATAACTACTTGCTGACCAGCACTGATATCCTGCACTACTACATCACCATCTTCCACCTGGATACCAGAACCGATCAGTTGTACTGTACCCTCACGATTTACCTCAATTCCTGTAGCATCACCGCCGCCAACTGTCAGCAGTTCCGGTAGGGAAAGGGGATTTAAGGGAACAGTGGCAGAGGGGGAAACTTCTAAACTCAGAATATTACCTGGCTGGGAAATACGGAGTAAATTTTCTCCAGGCACAGCCTCAATAGTAACTTGACCACCAGGGGCAGTGAGAGTGCCATTACTGATCACAGTACCACCTACTAAGGTTAAATTCTGCCCCTCTTTAACTGCTAAATCAGCTAAATTGATGATCGCACCTGGTTGGGAAACAGCAAAATCAAAAGTATTGGGCTTGCCTACCAAGGAAGCATAGTCATTGCCACCAATGGCATTAAACCATCCGCCATCAAAACCAATACCAGTAGCAGTGGTGGCGGTAAAAGAAGCAGGTAAATCGATGCTGGCACCAGCACCAAAGACAATCCCGGCGGGGTTGATCAGGAATAAATTGGAATTACCCCCTGTTACCTGGATTAAGCCATTAATTACAGAAGCATCACCACCAGTGACTCGCCCTAGGATATTTTGGATATTAGGATTAGAGAGAAAGTTGGCAATCTGACCTTCACTCAGACCAAATTTCTGGAAGCTGTGAAAGAGATTCGCACCATCTCCCGACAGCTTACCGCCATCAATGTTGAATTGGTTACCCTCAGGGTTGACAACAGTACCAGTACCATCGTTGGCTTCAACTATCGGTTGCGCCTGCACAGGGGTTGGCAACGGGCAATAGGTCAAATAGGTTGAAGAACAAACAAGCAGGAAAAACTTAGTTGCTGCTGATCTTCCCTGACCAATGATCTGGCTCAACAGGTGAAGACAGCTCAATGTTAGTCTCATCAGTGATAGAATTCATAGGGAATCTGGGTCGAATACACCCTTTTCAAGAAAGTAGACCTAGATTTAACAGGGGGCTACTAGAGCGGATTTGGTATCAAAGCTCTACAGCTTCATTCTTTCGGAGAAATCCCCCTTGGGATGAGAACACTTGGTTGAATCTTTGGGAAATATCGAGCATGTCAGTTTCCTTTAAACTATGTATTTATCAGGGCTAATGCCTCCCTTTTATGCCGATTGTTGTTTTTTGTAACAAAACTTAACATACAGACTCGTTGGGCCTGTCTGCTTGCCTCAATAGCCCATGGCACCGAGAGTGGGATCGAGACAAAAAAGCCTTCGCGTAGCGGCTCGTACCGAGCCTCGGGTTTTGTCATGAGCAATTTGAGGGGGTGGCAGGTCAGCTATAGTTCTGTTGAGAAAGTACTATGAACGCCATAGCCAGAGGGCAAATCTCAAGGGCAGTGCGCCTGTTTTCAACATCCCGATCATGCCGTAAACATATCAATAATTACTCCAACTACTGTTAGTTTAAAAAAACTTATTTAACTTGGATTACCTAGCAGTTTATCCCGCAGCTGCTTAATGCGATCGCGTAACTTGGCTGCCGTTTCAAATTCCAAGGTCTTTGCTGCTTCCTTCATCTGTTCTTCTAACTGATTAATCAATTCCGGAATCTTCTCCAAAGGTACATCATCCACCTGTTCAAACACCGATTCCAACTGTTGGGAATTCAACCGTCGGGAGACATCTAAAAATGTCAAAATCGGGTTGTTGGCGGTTTTGCGAATCGGCTGTGGTATAATGTTATTTTTGCTGTTATATTCAATTTGAATCTTACGACGGCGATTAGTCTCATCAATCGCTTTTCTCATGCTTTTTGTAAAGGTATCAGCATACATAATGGCTTGCCCTCGGACATGACGTGCTGCTCTGCCTATAGTTTGAATAAGCGATCGCTGTGCCCTGAGGAACCCTTCCTTATCGGCATCCAAAATTGCTACCAGAGAGACTTCCGGCAAATCCAAGCCTTCTCGCAATAAGTTAACTCCAACCAATACATCAAATTCACCCTGGCGCAACGCCTGCAAGATTTCAATCCGTTCAATAGAGTTAATATCCGAGTGTAAGTAGCTTACTCGAATATCCCGTTCTTGCAGATACTCTGTCAAATCCTCAGCCATGCGCTTGGTTAAGGTTGTTACCAGCACCCTTTCCTGACAATCCACCCGCTGCTTAATCTCAGCCAACAAATCATCTACTTGACCTGCTGTAGGACGGACAAAGATTTCTGGGTCAAGCACTCCGGTAGGACGAATGATCTGTTCCACAACTCGTCCTTGAGATTGTTCCATCTCCCAATCCCCAGGAGTAGCAGAGACAAAAATACACTGATTCACCTTTGCCCAGAATTCCTCTGCCTTCAGGGGTCGATTATCTGCTGCACTGGGTAAGCGAAAGCCATGGTCAATCAACACTTGCTTTCGAGCGCGATCGCCATTGTACATTCCCCGAATTTGCGGCACCGTAACATGGGATTCATCCACTACCAAAACCCAATCTTCGGGAAAATAATCAATCAAACACTCTGGTGGTTCCCCAAGCTGGCGTCCAGCCAAGTGACGAGAATAGTTTTCCACACCATTGCAGTAACCAATTTCGAGCAACATTTCTAAATCATAGCGGGTACGCTGTTCCAACCGTTGCGCTTCTAGCAAGTTACCAGTTTGCTCCAATTGAGCCAAACGTTCCTCAAGTTCTACCTTAATAGCATTACAAGCTTCTTCCAACCGTTCATCGGGAGTAACAAAGTGACGAGCAGGGTAAATATTTACTCCCTCTACACTTTGGAAAATTCCACCGGTAACTGGGTCAACGTAGTGAATAGCATCAATTTCATCTCCGAAGAATTCTACCCGAATAATGCGGTCTTCATAAGCCGGACCAATTTCTAAAACATCCCCCTTCACCCGGAACCGTCCGCGTCCCAATTCTAAATCATTCCGGGAATACTGTACTGAGACTAAATCCCTTAAGAGTTGGCGTTGGTCAACTTCGGTATTTACCCGCAGAGGAATCGAAGCTTTTAAGTATTCTGAGGGGATACCCAAGCCATAGATACAGCTAATGGAAGCCACCACAATTACATCCCGCCGTTCAAAAAGCGATCGCGTAGCTGAGTGCCTCAGCATATCAATTTCATCATTAATTGACGCGGTTTTCTCGATATACGTGTCAGTGACCGGGATATAAGCTTCGGGCTGGTAGTAATCATAGTAGGAAATGAAATACTCCACCGCGTTATGGGGAAAAAACCCCCGCAATTCGTTACATAACTGGGCAGCCAAGGTTTTGTTGTGGGCAAGTACTAGGGTAGGTTTGCCGACTTTTTCAATTACCGATGCCACGGCGAAAGTCTTACCTGTCCCCGTAGCACCCAGTAGAGTTTGGATACGGTTGCCAGCCTTGAGGTAAGTGGTGAGTTGGGAAATAGCTTGGGGTTGGTCCCCTGTTGCTTGAAAAGGGGCTTCGAGGTTAAATAGCATCTTAGACGCTTCTGGCACAGCTAAAAAAAAATCCGTAAAAATACTATCTATAATTTCATCATAATTTCTGTAAATTTATAGGTACTGATGGATAGATTATTACCCAAAGTCATTGTCTTGATGCAGTCGCTCATGGGGGAAACCCCCAAGACCGCGCTGCATCGCTAGATAGTTTTAAGACTTGCCCAAAATCCGGAGGGTAGGATGACAACTATCTGCTTAACTGCTAATTGCTTAAATCATAATTATTACGGATAAAAATATACATAATCGGTAATTAATAACGGCTTTTTTTATTACACAAGCAACTATTAATAGTCATCATAAATTATCAACATTTACTTTAAATTTATAGCATTTTATAATTTTAACCAAGCTTTTTTTGTACTCTATCGTTTTTAATAACTATGAGTAACACAGTTTTTTTTAAGCACATACACAGAATTAATTGCCTACTATAAATCTATGTAAACCTTGCCCTGCAATGCTTTGATTTTTGTAAAATGTGCAATTAATTTTGTGTACCTGCTTATGTTCCCTATTCCCTATTCCCTATTCCCTATTTCCTATTTCCTATTTCCTATTTCCTATTTCCTGAAAATTATAAATGTGTACCTGATAGAATTTAAAACCGCTGTAATCCTTAATTTATTATTAAATTTATGATTATATCCTGAAAACTATGAAACACTAATTATATCTAATATCAAAAACTACCCAACAAATAAATGATTGTTAATTTTGGGAATGATTAATCGGTAATTCCGAGGGAGATAAGTATTACCGATTATACCTGACAACGTCCCAATTAATCGAGAATTATATGTAGTAAGTAGTCGGACAAAAGTAAAATTAACTCTTGAAATAGGGAGCAGGGAGCAGGGAGCAGGGAGCAGGGAGCAGAGGGGCTTTTGGCAACTTTACACAAGTTAATACAGCGATGCAGCAAGGGAACAGGGGGTTTCCCCCATGAGCGACTGCATCAAGAAGTGAGGTTTATTTTTGTCCAGGTACTTAAAAAAAATTAATAAAATATCTAAAATTTTATTAATTTCATCTCAACATAAAAAAATAGGAATTATGAACTATAGAAATACTATTCAGCGGATTGAAATCTTGTTAGTCGAAGACAATCCTGGGGACTTAGATCTAACTAAAGCTACTTTAAAAAATAGCAATATTCGCAACAATATCGAGACGTTTACCAATGGTAAGGAAGCTATGGCATTTCTACGTCGAGAGTCCCCTTATACTAAGGCACCCCGTCCCGACGTAATTTTGCTGGATTTGAATCTACCAGTGATGGATGGTCGTGAAGTGTTAGCACAGATTAAATCTGATCCAAAATTGAGTCTGATTCCAGTGATTATTCTCACTTCCTCAGATTCTGACCAGGACATCCTCACAAGCTACAAGCTAAACGCCAATGCCTACGTCACTAAGCCCTTTGAATTAGAGCAGTTTGTCAAAGTATTGAAGTCAATTGAAAACTTCTGGCTAAGTATTGTTAAACTGCCACCGAAAAATTAAGCATTGCCAATTCATGCTATAGCGTTTGTATCTGGTAATAGGTAATAGGTAATCGAGAATTGATAGTTGATGATTAGGGAGCATGTCACTTATGCAGAACATTTGTACGCTTATCTGGGTAATGGGTAATAGGTAATGGGTAATAATAGGTAATAGGGGGAGCATGTCACTATCGCCTAATATTTTTACCTGATCTATAGCCCCCTGATGGGTAAAAGCCAAGCTCATATGGTACTAAGTTGATCTGTTCTGCAACTAAGACCGGCTCAATTACAGAATTTTTAGTTTTTGTCAAGTAGTTCATTTGTTCGGCAAATTTGACCTGCTCCCGATGATTACCTATTACCTATTACCTATTACCTATTACCTATTACCCATTACCAAAAATGCCGAGACTATTTGATAACTGATTAATCGGACTTGATCGTAATAGTAAATTGACAATTAAAAAATTTTAATTGCTGTTAGTATACTACAAATCTTCACTGAGAACTTCATGGAAAGCAAACCCAGGGGCAGCTAGTACAAAGACAATGGTAGGAAGACCAGCAGTTTTTAGCTGTAAGCTTTCGTAATATTGAGTAAACTTATCGTCTGGTATAGCCATACCCATAAAGATTAAGTCAGCATCAGCGGATGACTCATGAAGAATAGTATTAAAAGAACGCCCTTCGGAAACCAGCACCTGACAAATAACCCCAATCCGCAACTGTTTCACCCAATTACTTAGGTTTGCCCGTGCTGCTTGAGCTGCTATTTCATTAGGAACCACCAACTTGAGGTAAATCTCAGCATTTTGCCACTTCAGGTCGCTGCGCAATAGATAGGCGAGGAGCAACATCAGGCTACCATTGGCTTGCTTACCGCCCCACCAAACATCAATCCGTTGACGACTACCGAAACCCTGCTCCCGATTTTCCCGCAGAATCACTACATTACGCTTTGCCTGGTGTATGTGAGTAATCAAGCGACAGTAAGGCTGGCGACGGCTAAGGGTTTCGTTATCCCCGAGTAAAACTGTATTGGGAACTAGTGGTCCTATACCGTAAGTGTCTACCAGTTGCCGGGCTCCGGTAAAGGGATCCGGTGCTGTTACCAAGCGCACTAGAGCTTGTACACTACGCCGTTCCAGATACTCACTGATGGTTTGTTCTAACTGTCTCTGCTTAGCAACACTATGGGAACTACTGGGTAAAATACTCGAAACGGTCACTAAACCGCGATTATGGGTCAGAGCATCGGCTAACTCTATCAAAGACCATCGTTTAGTGGGAGCTCCTGACAGCACCAAGATGTGGGGTCGCCAGTTTTTCGGATCAGGGTGATGACTAATCTGAAAAATACCAGTGCGCAACAGTGCCATCCAAATACCCCGGCGTACATCCCCCCAAGCCGTGCGCAGTTCCCGCTGCTGTAGCCAAAGGTAAACCCCTAAGACAATAACAGCTGCTGCCACTGTGGCAAAGGCATTGATCAAAAACATGACGATCAGGCAACCCAATGCCCCTAACAGTGACAGAAACCAGTTAACTTTAAAGGAGGGTCGGAACGAAGGACTTTGCAAAAAGCCCTCAATGGCAGCTGCTACATTCAACACCAGATAGGTGGTCAGAAAGAACATACTTAGCACTGGTGCAATGATATCTAATTGACCAAGGCAAACTGCAGCAGTAGCTATTCCCAAGGTTACAGCGGTACCAATCCGTGGTTCATCATCTCGTCCACTACCCGTACCTAGGAATCGCATCCAACGGGGTAATACCCCATCTCTAGCTAATGCCTGTAAAATCCGGGGAGCACCCAGAATACTGCCTAAAGCACTGCTGAGAGTAGCACCCCATACCCCGAGTAGGATTGACGGACCCCAAAATGCCATCTGCTTCATAATCAAAGGATTGGCAATTAGGGCATCTCCCCCTACCCGCATCGATAGAATAATTGGTACGATCATATAAACGGCATATCCTGTGCCTACTGCTGCCAGAGTACCGATGGGAATGGCGCGGATCGGGTTGCGTAGATCACCGGACATATTCACCCCAGCCATGATACCGGTCACGGCAGGGAAGAAGACAGCAAAGACACCCCAGAAGGATTCTTTGGAGGTCACCCACAGCTCAATATTAGCTACATCATAAGGATAATCATGGTTACCGACGAATAGAGCAATCAGGGATAGCACTATCGCAGCCATAATAAAGTATTGAATGCGGATGGCGAGGCTAGCGGAAGTCAAAGCCAGTATTGCCACTAAAATAGTAGTAATTAGCGCTACATAAAGCTGGTTGAGGTGGGGAAAGGTCTGAACTACGCTCTCGGCAAAACCAATAGTGTATAAGGCGACTGAGAGAGCTTGGGCAAAGTAAAGGGGAATTCCTACGGCACCGCCAGTTTCAATTCCTAGGGAACGGCTAATCATGTAATACGCACCACCAGCCCTAACAATGCGGTCAGTTGCGATCGCAGAAATAGACAGAGCCGTCAAAAAGGTAATACTGGTGGAGAGGGTAACAATGATTAGGGTACCCACTAAACCAACATTACCAAGTACCCAACCAAAGCGCAGGTACATAATAACCCCGAGGATGGTGAGAATCGACGGGGTATAGACCCCACCGAATGTTCCCAAACCTGAAGTTTTTTCCTGAGTAGGCTCGACAACAGGAGATGAGCGGCGACCAAACAGTAACTTCATATATCTAAAACACGAATATAGTGCATTAAGCTAATCTGACTATAGGGAATAGGGAATAGGGAACAGAGATTTTCATTCCTTTGGTGTGGGCGAAACGCCCATGGATTTCTGACTTGAAAAAGCCGTCGAGGCAAGCAAGTGCGAAGCGTCCTCGGTGAAATACCAGAGATGTTCATACTTTGTTCTTTGTTGTAAATTCATTTTTGATGGGGGTATAGCTGGAAAATTTTTCAAGTCCTTGGCAGACAATGTCAGTTGGTGAATTGATCCAGGTCCATGAACAACTCCACCAGTTCTACCCCCAAGCCACCGACATTGCAACTCAAGGATGTTACAACGTTGGTAGCCTGGGCTTTTGGTTCAACATTGGATCAATTTCACACCACAGGACTAACTGCTGTCATGGGGTTTTGGGCAAACAAGTAGAAACTGCTAATGAAACGAAGAGAACAGAAACGATAGTCTTTTAATCTGACAGTCTTTTAAGCTGACTACAGAATTAACTTGCTAAATTCCCAACTTTATGCACCCCAATCACGAATTTAAGACATTTTTTGCTCAATGACCAATAATTACCCAATATGGGTAATATCAACTCCGGTTAATCACTTCGTTGATCAATCCACTCTTCAATGTAGCGCAAGTGTGTTGTACTTAACCGGACAATTCTATGTAGAATTCTGTTGGGCTAGATAGTCAGCCCACAGCCTGCGATACCATTCAACTGTAGCGTGAATGACAATAAGCACTATGGAGCCTGATTCTCTACCGACAGAGTTAATTTTGACCCACCCACGTCAGACCATTGGCAATGTTCAACTGGATTGGATACCTCAACCCGGTAACTATCTCGACTTTAAAGGTAAAACCTACACAGTTTTAGAGCGCCACCACCGCTACTGTCTTAAGTCAGGGCGCTATCGTTTGCATAAAATTGCTCTGTATGTGCAGTCTTCTGGACACCCTAGTGAAAAAAGCCTGCTCCAGGGGCGTTGGGTGATTGGGGATGCCAGCTGCTATTTCAATGCTCACTCTGAATTGATTCGTTGTGCTGTCAATCCAGACGGACCCTGTGATTCTTGCCGCTTTTATGAACCCTTGAAAACCGGAACTGACTAACTAACTATTACCTAGAACTTCTCCTACTTCTAAACGCATACCATTGGCAAAATCCCAAGCAGATTGAGCACGTTTGCCAGCTAATTGCACTTGCTGCAACAACAACAGTCCATTTCCAGTTTTAATAATTGGACCGATTCCCTTCGCAATCTTTACAACTTCTCCAGGACGACCTGAACCAACATCAAGAGTAGACCACTCCTGTGAAGGCAACTCGGATAAGTAAGCCGAATCTAAGGGAGCAGTGGCACTGATTTTCAGAGATTTACCCCGAAATGAGGTAACGCAGTTTGGGAAAAATCCCCGAATCTGATTGTGTAACTCCAAGTTGGAGCGTGACCAATCTAGGCCATAATCTGACTTTTGAATCAGTGGTGCATAGGTAGCCTCAGAGTGATCTTGAGGAATTGCTTGGATTTCCTGTAACTCTTGCTTCAGGAGAGTTTCAATCAACAAATCAGCTCCCAAATTGCTCAGAGTTTGTGCCAAATCCTGGGCAGTATCCAATAGTCTGATTGGTGTATATGCTTTCAAGAGCATTGCTCCAGTATCCATTCCAGCATCCATCAACATCGTCGTGATGCCAGTTTGGGCTTCACCATTATATAGACACCACTGGATCGGAGCTGCTCCCCTATACTTAGGCAAAATTGAGCCATGTACATTGATACAACCTACCGTAGGCATATCCAGAATCTCTTGGGAGAGAATCTGCCCATAGGCAACCACCACAAAAACATCAGCCTTTACCTGCCTGAGCTGAGTTAGGGTTTCCCTATGCTTTTTCAGGCGCTGCGGTTGCCAAACTGGTAGTTTATGTGCTAATGCTATTGATTTCACTGGGGAAGGAATCAGCTGGTTACCACGTCCTCGACGCTTATCTGGCTGAGTCACCACACCCACCACCTCAAATTCAGGATGGTTCAACAAACCTTCCAAACAAGGTAGAGCAAATTGGGGAGTACCAAAGAATACAACTCGCATCTAGAAATTACCAATGACTAATGACTAATGACTAATGACTAATGACTAATCCACAGCAATTTCCACCCGACGATTACGTTGCTGATTAACCTCAGTATCATTAGCGACCAGAGGACGAGTTTCTCCGTAGCCAATAATCAGCCAACGGTATGGATCGTCTAAAGCACTACTAAGATACTGCTGAACTGCTTTGGCACGCTTAAATGAAAGGTTTCGATTCTCTTTGGCTTCGCGGGGGTTGTCGGTGTGGATAGCAATCCTGATTGTACTGCCGGGATAGGCTTGCAAATCTGTGACAATTTTCTCTAGGATCAAACCTGCTTCTGGGCGTAACGTACTTTTACTTTTCTGAAATAAAATATCACTGGGCAACGTGACTTTCAACTTGTCGGCAGCCGAGGCAGCTAATCGATTGCCATTGCTATTACCAACTAATGGAGCATCGCTACTTAGAGTCGATGGTTCCTTGAGGAGCAAAGTGATCCCTTGGATGCGCTTTTCGAGAGATTCATTCCCTCCCGAGGTTCCCAATTGAGTTTCCAACATTGTCACGTCCTCACTCAATCTCTTCAGTCGCTTGTCTAACTCACTTAGCTGAGCTTTGAGCTGGACTCTTTGAACCGGTGTCAATTGTTTTAGTAGATTGGCTTCCGTTGGTTCCCGAATTGAACTAAAATTGAAAAACCTTGATTCTCCCTTGTTATCCAGATGCTCCAGTAATTTTAATATCAGGGGTTTTTCTGGATTCGGGTTAGGGTAAGCATTGGCAACAACAATGCCAAATATCAAGGCCAAGCCACTCCCTACGCCTAGCAGTAGTAGCCTGAAAATTAAGATCAGTAGGCAGTTCAGTATACTTATTGAGGTTTCAGGTCTGTTATTGGTGTTGGAAGTAGCGGGTTGAGTCACACCGAATTTTGTTAGATCTCCTTCAACATAATGAGGCAGGATTCTCCAATTGTACTCCGTTAGGGGTCAAACGCGGGTATTTAACATTATATAAGAATTCAAGAAAACAAGGTTTAATTAAAAATGATTATCATAACACTAAACCCTCCAAACCAACCAGTTAATTCCAATCCCAAGCCTAACAACTTTTAACAACTTTTGTGTGAGGGCTACCCACTTCAGCCAAGACCTCTTAGGGGAAGGAAAGAGTGTTAATTGTTAATTTTTCCCTGGCTTATTTTCGTTGTCTGCCTTCGGTACCTTCATAGTGGAGGGTAATGGTAACTGACTGAGTCAAAGTGTAAGAAACCCCCTCCGTAATGCAGGGTCGGTAGGGCGAGTTGATCACTTTTGAGCCTTTTACACCTAAAGTTAAGGAACTATAGTCTAGTTTCTTGGGGTTGCTCCTCTAACTAGAAACGCTAATTAGTAACTGAAAGACCAATCAATGTTGAAAAGGCAATTGAGTTTAGCAGGATGGCTTAAAAATCAACCACTAGGACTCTTGTTAGCAACTTTGATGTTGATAACATCTAGCCTATTTGCTGAGAAAGCCAAGGCTAATGAATCCTTCGTAGCCAGTCAATCATCGGTGCTATCTTCCCAGCCTTTAAGGGAAGTAACAGAAGCTATCAAACCTGATCTAACCGAACCATACGTTCAGAGTGACCCACTCAATAGTCCTTATCCTATTCCTTGGAATTGGGTGTTGGAAACCCACGCTGAACTGGTTGCTAATCAGAGTTTTGGGTCTAGGTACTATCGCAGCCAATCACTAGTGTCTCCCGATGGCAAGTATGCTGCCTATAGTCGGATTCAACTACAAGCACAGCCGGAACTGTACCGCAGCCGCATCAGTAGTGTGATGTTTATAGAAAATTTGCAGACTGGAGATTTGCGCATCATAACTGCATCTTCTCCCTTAGCTAACCATATTAATGATGATAAATTAAGCGGCGCGATCTCTATTCTGATTCCGGTGTCTTGGACAGAGTCAAGCGATCGCCTTCTAGGGCGGCAATTTGAAGGTTTTTTTAATACGTCAGATGGTTCTGATTACGCAGTAATTTGGGATCGGAACCAAAATAAGGTGACCACCTTGGCTCCTGAGCGCATCCATTATACTAACGCACTGTTGCTAGGCTGGAGTCAAGCTAATCCAGATCAAGTCCTATTTCAGGCTGGTGAGTTGGGCAATGAGTATTGGCCAATGTGGTCTGTTAAACCCAATGGTTACACTGCTCTTACCTTTGAGGATGAACCGATGGTTTATGGTGAATCAGTAGAACACATTTGGTCTGGTGCCCAGGCACGCTGGTAATCCCAAAGGATGAAGGATGAAGGATAAATTTTCATAATTCATCCTTCATCCTTCACACTTCATAGTTTAGCAATTATCTTTGGTGTTGTGCTACCAATTTTTTTAGGTAAGAGTAAGCTTCTTCTGGTGAAAGAGTGAAGATTTGACCTTTGCATAGGATTTCGTACCTTCCTAAGTAATAACCATGTCCACCAATTAAACCCATCTTTGCGGCTTGATTGCCAAGCTTGGTTAATTCCTGTCGAATTGAATAGTCCAATTCTTCTATTGGTTGATCAATAACTTGATTAATAGTTTGTTCCTTCATGTTTGACCGCTCCTGGTTTATTTATAATACTGCTTTATGCACCCCATAACCCATCGACCTGGCGATAGCGGTCAACAAATTGGGCACTTGCCTGGATTAACTGCATGAATGTACTCACTTCCTGATTTCGGCCATCCCCGTTTATAGGATGCTTCTTCAGGTTTACCCCAACCTAACTGCAATATAATTTCCCAAAAGTTGTAATTCTTATATTCATAGAGATTTGCCCATTCCGTTTTTTGGGCGACCTCTTTTACATCATTGGGCATAATTTTTTGATAGTCTTTACCAAAATTAATACTTAGGTATAAGTCCATACCTTGGATGCCTGTATACCAAAACTCTAAGAGGTCAGCTTTGGCAGCTTTAAGGATTTTCAGGTCACTGTCTAGGGCCGCTAACTGCTCATCAATAGCAGGATAACGTAGAGTCTTTCCTTTCATAGTCAGTTCGCACCAAATAATGCCTGAAACTTGGTGTTGCCGTTGGTAGCTGTGAACTGCGGCTTTAAAGTCGTTATAAGCACTGAACTTTTGAATTCCCTCCGGTTTCAGAAAGCGATCAATCACAGGGTTACCAGACACCGAAGCTGCCAGATTAAGACGTTGCCCATTCATGCACGAACGACGTTCTTGAGCCAAAATTTCGATTAGCTCCTGTGTGCTGTAAACCTTGGACATCAGCACGGATGTTAACTGTACTTACAAATAGCTTAACCCGTAAACGTGACAAAAAAATAGGGTAAACGCCAATGGCAGTTCACTCATGACTAAAACAATTTTGTTCATGTTACGTTGTGGGAGTTTGATTGGATGGAGGTCTACCGCACTAAGCCAATTAAATCACTCTGATGTTAACTGAGCATTTATATCATTGACAGTGCGCAGCTTTAACTCTACAGATTCTGAACGGGGTAGTAAGTTAAACACTTCCCGAAACACATCATCTATCTGTTCATAAGGAACTTGTCCAATTTCGTTGAGTACTACCTCTGCATTTTGGTCAATCAGTACTGTCTGGGGAATTAAATCTTGGTAGTAGTATCCCGCTTCTGTGGGTGTATAGGTAGCATCGGCTAACAAAGTGTCGATGTTGACTGGAATAAAACTCGCTGCCCTACCATAAGGCTCCTGTAACTTAGAGATAGTCACAGAATATAGCTTGCAATCCCTACTGTCATCTACGTAGAACACCAACAAAGCTGGCTTTTCCCTGCGCAAAGAATCTTCTAAGGTAATTCGTGGTGGGACTATAGAGCCATTACCAGCATACAGAGCAAAAATATTACCATCAAAGCTGTCATCATCGAAACTCGCTAATGCTGATGGTGTTCCCAGTAGATACCAGCAGCTGAGTAAGCCGACAAGAATCAATAGGCATTTGGAAACAAATCTGCGCCTTACACAGCAACTATATGTAATAGTCCTGTATCGGAATCCTGCTAAACCTTCTATCATACGGAATTATTAGCCCTTATCTCAAATCCGAGGTGAATCCAAGTCCAAGGGTTTCAAAAATCGCAATAATCACTATAGCAATTGTAATTCAGTTGTGAACCCTAGTGCAGGCATATTGGCTGCACTACCAGCATAACTAGACTTAGGCGTACTTAGGCGTGAGTCAACCGGATGAATGATCAATGGTGATGAGGGGGTTTTCTCTCCCAGCAGAGAAATGCTACGGATGACTAACATCATATACTGCACCCACGCGATCGCATATACTGCACCCACGCGATCGCATTCATCACTGTATCACTGTCAGATCAGCAGGCGCGACCCAAGGGCAGTTTACCTGCCCATTGGAACGCGCGCCTTAGATTTCCGATCAGGGAAAATTATCAAAAATCCTCGGTTGCTGATGCCCAAGGCACAGTTGATCAGCAGAAGTGATGGGCAACACCACTCCAGCTAAAGGAATTGATAGTCAACTACCTCAACCCTTGCTACCACAATATCTAGGACTATACCAATTACTCTTAGGAGTAACAGTATTCGGTTCAGCGGTCAGGATAATCGTACCATCCTCCCCAACAGTCCAACCCTGAGCTTCCACTATTTTCTTCTTGGGACGAGTAGCAGTAGGAGTATTGGCAGTGCGACGTTTTCCTCTCATGGGTAAGTAACTAACCTCAGGAGTAGGAGTAGACGTAGTTTCTTCGATCTGGTCTGATTCAGTATCAAGGGTAATCCAATCCGCAAGTATAGACCGTTGATGGATTGGGTCTAGGGGACTCGGGGGTAAGCCACCTCGTCCAGTAACAATGAATTCACCCAGTTCATCTACAGCTACTTTTCCACTCCTGGGACAGTTGGCAACAATTAATGCTGAAGGGTCAACTACTGATGTTGGTAAGTTTTCAGGATCCTGTGCTGAGTTGGTAATATCCCTAGTCACAGGCCCAGATTGACCGCTGCTAAAGCTAATAGCTGCTATTTCACTATCATTATTCTCAAAAGCAAGGGATTCGATTATCTTTCCAGATGAGTCTGTAAACGCACTGGTATCTTCCAGTACTTTCATATTGAATAAGCCCTCGAGGGTGATGTCGATTCTTCCACCATCCCCTTTCTGAGCATTAGCAAATATATCGCTACCTTTGTCATCATTAGTTAAAGGCAGCGCTAGTAATACTCCACCTTCAATAGTGATATTTCCACCATCGACCCCATTTCCTGTAGCGCTAGCCAAAATTAGGCTGTTGTTATCGAGTATGATCACTCCTGGTACATTGATATCGATAGTTGCTGCATCTTTGTCTTCGGTTTTTTGTCCAGTAGCAGCTATAAGTTGGCCGTTGTCTAGGGTTAGAGACTCAGCATTAATTGTCAGTTTGCCAGCGACTCCTCCAACTACTACTTCCTGACTATCATCCTGCTTTATTTTTGGAAAACCAGTCTCTGTTAATTCTACACCGCTTACTGCTATTCGTGCTCCATTTTCGACAGTTAGCTTATCTGTTTCTAGTGTCACATTTCCTGCTCTACCTGTTTCGGTGGAAGCAGAAATTTCGCTGTTCTTTACTGTCAAGGTGTCTGAATCTAAGGTTATGTCACCACCTCGCATTTTTTCGGAAGTAGCAATAATTTACGCACTATCGGTTAGTTGCACTTGATCGGCATCAATGTTGATATCACCACCGTCAAATTCGCTTTCGCTTCGAGCATTTAAAACTCCACCATCTGATAGATTTAAGGTCTTTGTTGTTATGTCAATACGCCCTCCCTTCCCCTTAGCTCCTTTTTGAGTTTCAGTTACTATGCGACTTTGGTTTTTACCAGAAATTTCCACAAAATCGGTGGCATTGACTGTAATATTACCTGCTGGGAGTTTGCCCTTAGTCAAAGCTTCTAATTTCCCTGAATCTTTAAGGTATAGAGAGCGAGCTGTAATGGTAATGTTGCCAACGCCTCCTGGGGTGTTTTTCGCTCTTTCTGGGTTTCCCGCGTTAGGCCCTACGGCAGTTTTGATATCGCTATTGGTAAGCTCAATCTTATCTTTAACCGTTATCGAGATATTTCCAGGATTTCCCTGACTGTTTTTTAGAGTCTGAGCATCGATCAAGCTTCTATTGCTTAAGAATAGTGAGCCAGCTTCAATGATTATGTCGTTAGCATCACCTGTAGATCCTCTTTGGGATCTTATTTCAATTTGGGCTCGGTCTGTCATGATGAAGTCTCCCTCCACTATGATTGTAATCTTGCCCGCGTTTCCATCTCCTGATGTATTAGTATTTATGCCATCAGAACCTGATCTGTTAGGTCCAATCATCGTCAGTGACCCTACACGGATATCTACCGAACCAGCATTACCTCCAGCTTTTGACTTGCTTCCAGCAGCAATTCGAGCTCGACCTCTCTTAGATTCAGGATCCCTCGGATTGCGAGCATCAATTAATATAGAATCAGCTTCGATCTCAATGCCCCCGCTATCTCCTTTAGCTTTTTCTGTAGTGATACTCTCAATTTGGCTGCCGAATTTAAGCTCAACTGCTCCACCAGCCAATATCGTAATTTTTCCCCCGGCTCCATTCCCTTTATTTTCGATTTGAATTCTGCTGTTATCGGCAAGGGTAACATTGCCATCGACCTTTAATGATATATCCCTAGGACGACCCTTTCTTTGATTACGTTGTTGTGTTTGAATGGTACCTTTATCTTTCAGGAGTACATCGCCACTCACATCGATAGTAATGCTTCCGCTATCACCATCTCCGTCTGCTCTGGTGGAAATTCCTGGTGTTGGTTTTTCAGATTCAATCATCAGGGAACCGGTGGTAATTTCAATACTTCCTCCTGGTCCACCTTTTTTGTCAGTGAAGGTAAAGATACCATGCTGATTATTGCCACTAGAAGCAATAATCGAAACTGAGTCATCAGCGGTAATAATAATATCACCGCCTTTCTGATCATTGACGTTAGTTACGGTGAATATTCCCTGCTCTCTTCGAGCCGTTTCTATTGTCAAAGAGCCAGTGTCGATAGTGATTTTTCCGCCTTCTCCACCTTCTTGCTCTGTTGTAGTAAAGATTCCCTGGCGTTTTTCTCTAGCAGTAGACTTAATTAATACTGAGTTATCAGCACTTATAATAATATCACCACTTTGATGACCATTATTCTCAGTTTTAGTAAAAATACCCTGATCTCGATTAGAGGTTTCTACTTCCAAAGACTCAGCAATAATCCTAATGTCACCACCATCAACATTGCTATCTTTGGCTACGAAAGTTTCTATAGCGCTATTAGTAACTCTAACATTCCCTTTCTTGACAGCATCAGGAAAATCTAAACCCAGCTTGTTACCGTCTCTAGTCAATGCTACTTGTCCCGGTGCGCCCAATCCCGCTAACAGAATATTCCCACCTTGATTGGTGCTAATCTTACTATCTTTAACCTCAACATCACCACCAAGTAACAATAGGTTATTAACCGCCAGCTTCTCTAACTTGGCTTTACTAGTATTAATATCACCCGGAATTTGATTAAAGAAAAACACATTAGGATTAACTCTCAACAATGGCGACGGAGGCTCAGGATTAGAGGCACTAAACACTCCTTGATTCCCAAACCCAATCCCATCAGCAGTGGTGCCCACAAAGGAACCGGATACATCCAGCTTGGCTTTATCCCCAAAGAAAATCCCCTTTGGATTAATCAAGAACAAATTTGCTCCACCATCGACACCCAAGGTTCCTAAAATATTGGAGGGATTCGCACCAGTTACCCGAGAAATAATATTTTCAATCCCAGCTGGATTAGCAAAATAAACTCTTTGTCCATCTGTAACATTAAATTCTAAAAAGCTATGGAACAAGTTGATATCTCGGATTGCTCCTCCTTTAATTAAATCAACAATTTTCCCATTTATCTCACCAGAGCCCAGGTCTAGCAAAGACCTTTCGGCTGGTGGTAAAGTAGTATCAGGAGTAATCTGAGCATGAGCTTGGTTTATTGGAAATGCGTACGCTCCACTAATCCCTAAACATAGCGCTAAACCTAACTGAGTGTTATACCGTTTCAATACATCTAATGCCATCGCAAAGATTTCTCCTAATCCTGGGGAGGGTGATTTTACTGAACTTAAGGTTAATCAATTTATTTCCATGGATTAACTTAATTTTGATTAACCTAGTTTTGATTAAGCGACTGACAGCTGATCAGTTTGATTGATAATGGCTTGAGACTATTATTCTTTGTGGAAATAATAATTTCAGTTATTATACACCTATAGGTGGCAGCTATTGATGTAAAGTTTTGTTAATTCAGATTAACTAGGGCTACAGGGAATGCTGATCCAAAGCGCACCTATCCAAAATTGTTGAAATTTTCGATAGTGAATTAATTGGACTGAAGTCATATAACCTAGCGCTATAGTTAATAGCCGCTTAATCTTTAATAAGCGCTATAGTTGCTGAATCAGATGCTTCAACGGAGCAGCTGTGGGATTGACCGTTCGCACAGCGTTGGGCTTTGCCCGTGCATGTCACGCTACGGGATAGAAAGCAAACGGGATGCTCTTAAGGCCAAAGGCCACGCTACGCGAACAGAGCCGCTACGCGATCGCAAACACTCAGCCTGGATACTGTGATTAGTTGTTAGTTGTAATAACAACTAATACCCCATAGAGGCGGCAAGTAAGAGAAATAATGATGACTCGTAATTTACTATTAAGTTTGGGAGTGTCAGCACTAGGACTAGCTTTTACTCCCTTTGGAGCCAGTGCGTTTACGTTTGTTGGTGAGCTCAGTGAAACAGAGTTCCAGAACCTAGCTCCCGAGATCTCCGTGTCTGCCGAGAGTCGTTTTGGATCTGGAACAATAGGAGGAAACACCTTCGAGCTAGATATCCACAAGGTTAACCCTAGTGGTGGTTTTGCTAACTTAGATCAGAAAGAATTTAATTGGGTCAGTGGTGAAGCCGTTGATTTCTTACTGGAGTTCGATGGTATTTCTCAACTCACCTATACCGTTGGTGATGTAGTTCTTTCCTCTACAGTTACAGAGGATAACTTCTCAGATTTGTTTATACGGACTAGTGCTCGTAAGGATAACAGCAGCATTGTACTGAGCAACTTGATGTTAACCGATAGTGCGATGTCTGCTAGTCTTCCTGACGCATCCAATGTTTGTAGTAATCCTAATGATTGCGGTTTTTTTGATGCACAGTATTTACACATCAGTAACGTTTTAGGTGCTTTCAGCCTCACTGGTCAATCAACTATGACCTGGTCAGAAGAGAATCGGCCCACACAATCTCGACTAGCATATCAGGTTAAATTAGTGGCTGGTGAGCCCGGAGACAAGCCCCCTGTTGATGTACCAGAGCCAGCTACGATGTCTGTGTTTTCCCTAGGTGTTATTGGTTTGGTTCTAACTGGTAGTCGTCGCCGCCATCAGCTTGGAGTTCAGCGATAATTTTTTCGATCTTTTTCTTAGCATGATCTTGGCTGTACAACCTAGGAGAGAATGACTTGACAATAGCAATAAAATCCTGCATCAACTCGTCTTTAGAATTATCCACTTGGTTGACAATTTCTAACTCAATACCTAAACGAGACAGCAGAATCTCCAAGTAATTGATGCCGAATCTACCCAGGCTGTCTTTATGCTCTACTAGTAAAATGTCGTAGCCATCAGAATTCAGAAGAGTGGCTAATTGTTTACGATTATCGTTGAGTCCACTTCCTACTTCTTTGATAATTTTGACAATCGTGTAACCTTTAGCGATCGCATACTGTTGAAGACGTTGGACTTGAAGCTCAACCTCTGACTTATGCTCAGCAGAGGAGACTCGCCCATAGATAGCAACTCGTTTGGTGTTTGATGGCTGGGTTTTCTGTTGAGGGAAGTACTCAACGATGACTGAGCCACTTTCAGTTTGGAATGCTGGATGAGGCAACTTACCTGCCTTCCACCATCTCCAAGCCGTCTGGTAGCTTACTCCCATGTGTTTGGCATAGTCTTTGAGTCGCATCTGTGGTAATCACCTCCCTGGTGAGAGATTACCACAGATGTTTGCTTATGACTATATTTTATGAATATATATTTATGACTATACAATCAAGACAAATAGATAGAATCATCAACAGTAGCCAAAATAGTCTGCCCAATCAGGAAAATTGGCCATGAGTAGAAAACCATTTCAAATCCGCTTTCGATAAGGTACCAATAGAGGGGCGGGCTGGTGCTTTCGATATGGATTTTGTAGGAGTATGGCTGGTCAGCTCACTGCTGAGAACAGATCCTCTTGGCTTTCATCTGTTCGGTGATGCTTATCTTCCTGTTGGTCTGCCTAGTTACAGGAGTCGTGTTATTATACACCAATCAGGCTCAGAGTTTAGGGTAGTGGGGTGTGCGGTTACCTTGATTCTCGAGGTGAGATTCGTTACCCTGGCACCGCTTACTGACTCTAACTAAACCGGAGGGAATGCTTGGCTTCGCTGCAAAGCAAGCGCTTCGGATTGGCTTAAACATTGGTCTATCTAAAAGCATTTCAAGGATACTGCTGTGGCCTCCCCTTGTCACTGGATGGCCCTGCACGATCATGGTGCCAACAAGGGGTGAGGTTTTTCCCGAGACTTGAGCAATTTTGCATCTACTTGATAGACTGGGGGATCCCATGAGATAATAGTAAATTGTGTTTAATTGTAATATTTGAGTTCTTAGAAAAAAAACTATGGCAAGTAAGAAAGGTGTCCGAATCGTTATTACTCTAGAATGTACGGAATGTCGCAGTAACTCCAATAAGCGTTCGGCTGGTGTTTCCCGCTATACCACTAGGAAGAATCGCCGTAACACAACATCACGTCTGGAACTGAAGAAATTTTGCCCCCATTGCAACAAGCACACAATTCACAAAGAAATCAAGTAGATTTGGTCCTTGGTCATTTGTGAATTGAATTTTTTAAGTCAAAATGGACTATTGACAAAGAACTAAGGATCAAAGAACAAATGACTATAATCAGTAACCAGTAACCCAAATAACCAATAACCAATCATAACCAATCATGACTTACTTTCGTAAACGTCTCTCTCCGATCAAACCCGATGAACCGATCGACTATAAAGATGTTGAGTTGCTGCGCAAGTTTATCACTGAACGGGGAAAAATCCTACCCCGCCGCATTACTAATCTAACGACTCAACAACAACGAAAGCTAACCACAGCCATTAAGCGAGCAAGGTTCTTGGCTTTGCTACCCTATATTAATAAAGAAGGTTAAGGTGAACAATCACGGTCTTCCTCTGGGATATTTCCCGTGTGAAGAATGAAATATCAAATAAGAAGGATGAAGGATGAAGTATGAGGGATGAAATGGGGTGATCGATGCCTAAGGAGCGGGATGCAGCAGTGGCCTCACGGGGATTTACCCCACTCGCGCTCTGCATTAAAACATGGTTAACTGAAAACTTGCGACCCAACCAGGAGTTACACTGACCACTGACCGCTGAGCACTGACCACTGACCACTGACAAATTCAGACTTCAGACTTCAGACTTCACACTTCAGAGTTTAGACTTGACCCCCTCGGCTGAGTTGGGCATCTCAACAACACAGGATAGACTGGGGGGAGGTGGATTTGGTAAACGCTACCCGGGTTATCAGAACTGGTGGAAAAGGGAACACTAATCGAATTTCGCTTACAAGGAGAACGCCATCTCGCCGTTGTCGATCGTCCAGAAGGCAAGAACCACTTGATTGCTTTGGATCAACGGGGGAAACTGCACAAGCTCCATCCTCGACAAGTCACCTACGCAGTGGCAGATTCTACTTATAAGCCATCAGAAATACCAGAGTTTCTCGCTCAAGTACAACCCTATCTAGACCCAGATAGCTTAGAATTAGCCTGGGAATTACTGGTGGAAGAAGGAGAGGCGGTTACCTGTGCTGACATGGCACAGTTATTATTTTCTGAGCAAAGTCCACCCCAGTGCTATGCGGCACACTGTATTCTCTTTGAAGACAAAATCTATTTTAAACAAAAAGCACAAATCTATGAACCCCGCTCCGCTAGCATGGTGGCTGAAATCAAGCATCAACTGGCAGCGGCTCAATCAAAGCACCAGGAACAAGCAGAATTTTTGAAGCGAGTACAACAAAAGCTAGGGGGTGAGGAAGTAGAGTGGCTTGATAGCGATCGCACTCGCTTTGATGCTCTAGAACGGTTCGTTACTGAACCAGATAAACCCTCTCGTGCAGTTCAGGAAACTCTGGAAGCACTAAAACGCCATCAAAACCCAGAAAATGCCTTCGATTTGTTGATAAATCTGGGTTTGTGGCGTCCTCACCAAAAGTACTTGCTGCGTCATAAAATCCCAACTCAATTTCGTCGTGAGGTACTTGAATTGACCCAGCAATACCTGGCAAATCCTCCTACTGACCCAGATTCAGATCGTTTGGATTTAACTCATCTGAAACTCTACACCATAGATGATGAAAGTACCCAAGAAATAGATGATGGGTTGAGTATAGAAGATCTAGAGGATGGCACTCAGCGTCTGTGGATTCACATCGCTGACCCAACCCGCTTGGTAATGCCAGGGGATAACCTTGACCTAGAAGCACGACGGCGTAGTACTACCATATATCTACCCACAGGCATGATTCCCATGTTCCCATCGGAACTGGCAACTGGTCCGATGAGTTTAGTTCAAGGTAAAGTCTGTGGGGCACTCAGTTTTGGCGTGATCTTGGATGAAGATGGTGCCATCTATGACTATCAGATTCACCCCAGCCTGATTAAACCTACCTATCGCCTGACTTATGAAGATGTAGATGAAATGTTGCAGTTAGGGGTACAGGCAGAAACAGAACTGTTTGCGATCGCTAACTCGGCTGTGCGTCGGCAAAAGTGGCGCAAGTCTCAGGGGGCGATTAGCATCCATATGCCAGAGTCAGTAATCAAGGTGGGAAATGATGAAAAAATTACCATTGAGGTGTTAGAAGATTCACCATCACGGCAAATGGTGGCAGAAATGATGATTCTGGCAGGTGAAGTGGCTGGACGCTATGGTCAACTCCATCAAATTCCCCTACCATTCCGAGGACAACCCCAGCCAGAACTTCCTTCCCAAGAAGAACTGCTGCTATTGCCAGCGGGTCCAGTGCGGTTCTGTGCCATGCGTCGGTGTATGCCTAGAAGTGAAATGAGCATTACCCCAACACGCCACGCTAGTTTGGCTTTGGAAACTTACACCCAGGTAACCTCTCCGATCCGCCGCTACACTGACTTAATGACTCATTTCCAGCTGAAAGCTCATCTACGGGGTGACCCCCTACCCTTTGAAGCTGAACATTTGCTCGAAACGATGCAGAGTGTAACCAGAACAGCTAAGGACGCTAGTGAAGTAGAACGTGATACCAACAAATATTGGGGATTGGAATATTTACGGCGTCACCCAGATCAGGTTTGGCAAGTATTAGTACTCAGTTGGTGGCGAGAAAACGAGAATAAGGGCAACATTCTCCTAGAAGAGTTAGGTCTAGAATTGCCCATGCGTTTCCAGCGTTCGGTTAAATTAGGCGATCGCTTACACGTCAAAGTCAGTCACGCTGATCCCCGTAAAGAAGTTATTCATTTTCAAGAACTAGCGAACTCAGAGGCTCAGCTTGCTTTTAACTCCAAGCTAGAAGAGGGCTCAGCTTCTGCTGTCAACAGGTTCGCGTAAATCCCTTTTCTTTTCTAAGGCTTGGATGTAAGCAGTTAATGATGTCAAGAAACATAATATAGTGTTATTTAACAATGTTATTGAATAGTGTTATTTAATTATGTCCACCTACTTACCAGTTGGATATACACTCCGATTGTAAAACTAGAAAGCTTGCTTTGATGTCTCGACATAAGTACAAGAGATTAAAACACCAAATCACCTGGCTACCGAGCCGTTGGTACTTCTGCCTATCTTTGGCTATTACCATTCTGCTGGGATGGGTTGGTGTAGCAGCAGCACAAGATAGTAACACGAATAATTTCACTAACCTGTCTACTATCTGGTTGTTAGTTTCATCTTTTCTAGTCTTTTTTATGAATGCTGGCTTTGCCATGTTAGAAGCCGGGTTATGTAGACGGAGAAATGCGACTAATGTCTTGGCTAAAAATTTAATAGTTTTCTGTATATCAGCCTTAGCCTTTTGGCTAGTTGGCTTTGGCTTAATGTTTGGTGATGGCATCACTTACAGTTGTGTTCCAGGAGAAAATACTAGTTTAAGTTTAGTGGGTCAAAAGGGGTTGTTTTTTAATCTTCCCTTTCCCCAATTTGGAAATCTGGGTTTTCCAGAATCAGGATTTAATTGTCTCAATAAAGATTGGTCTAATCACTCCTTTGCGGCTCTATTTTTATTTCAGTTAGTCTTTGCTGGAACTGCAGCCACTATTGTTTCAGGAGCTGTTGCTGAACGGGTTAAATTCTGGGCATTTCTGCTATTTAGTTTTTTCCTGGTTGGTTTTATCTATCCCCTAACGGGTCACTGGGTTTGGGGACACTATGGTTGGCTAGCCAAGGCGCTAAAATTTCAGGATTTTGCCGGTTCAACTGTAGTCCATAGTGTTGGTGGTATGGCTGGCTTGGTAGGGGCTTGGCTACTAAAGCCACGACAAGGTCGTTTTGGCTACAATTTAAGAACAGATAGATATGAAGGTCTCGAAACTGAAAAGTTCTCTTCCGATAATCTGGGTTTAGCCACTTTAGGCTGCTTAATTCTTTGGCTGGGCTGGTTTGGCTTTAATGGCGGCTCAGCAAAGGATCTCGATTATGTAGCCAATACCATCACAATTACCATGATGGCAGCAGCAGCTGGTGGAATATCCAGCGTATTTTTTAGTCCAATTATCCTGGGAAAACCCAGTCTAGCCTCAATTATCAATGGTATTTTAGGTGGGTTGGTAGGAATTACAGCTTCAGCTGCTTTTGTCGATATCAGAAGTGCATTTATAATTGGCTCGATCAGCGGTATTTTTGTCCTTTTAGGGGAATATTTTCTACAAGTTTGGAAAATTGATGACCCCGTAGGTTCGGTTCCTGTTCACCTTTTCTGTGGATTTTGGGGAACGATTGCCTTAGGAATCTTTAGTAGCAATAGTTCTCTTTTGTACTCAGAACTTGATGTATATGACGATCCATTATTACAAGTGTTGTGTCAGTTCTTAGGCTGGCTGATTATTATCATTGTAACAGCTCTATTGAGTTTAGTAGGTTGGCTATTAGTTAGCCTAATTTTATATTATGCAAGCCAGATAAATGAGCGGATTAGCGGCAAACAACGCCATCGGAAACAATTCCGTGAAACCCAATATTTTCAATTAGGAGAATTTATCTTAACTATTTTTGAAATTTCTCGTCGAGGGATAAGAGTATCTTTGGAAGAAGAAATCAGTGGTAGCGATGGAGTTTTTTATAATCCTTAGACTCTGGATTATCAGTAAATAAGTAAATAGCTAAGTCTTGAAAAGTAGGAAATAACAGAAAGTTATCTTGACTAAAAATATCTAGAATATTAACTTATATTAATTAGTTAGTTAAATGCTTGCTAAAAATCCATACATTTCCTATTCCCTGTTACCTGTTCCCTGTTTTCAATTTAACAATTGATTAGCCCAAATATTTAGAAGCGGGACAATCATATTTCATTAGATAGTTTTTCAACCAATTAGCATAATTATCATTATTCCGACCCCATCGACGGAAAAAACGTGAAAGAGATTTTTGTCTAAACTGGTAGTAACCCTGTGATACTTGACAAAGATTTATAGTAGCTTGCTTGAATTCCCCTTGACTAGCTAGCTCTTCTATAGCATAGGAAAACTGCAATTTATCTAACATTAACTGACATAGCTTGGGAAAAGTATTATTTTGACTCTTTATCTTTCTAAGTTGCTCGATTTGTTCTTTTCTGTTAGTAAATTGACGTCTGCATATGTCCTCAGAAGCCAGGTTTTTTAGTTGATCGTCTGCTCTTCTAGAACTAGTACACTGAAATACGCCAAAGGTAATGACTAGAAACAATGCGATCAAGCCACCCCAAAAGCTAATAGGTGATGGGATTCTGCTAGCTGATGGGGTAGACAAGGTTGTGGCTTGGTCTGGCTCTAAAGGTACTACAGTTAATCGGTTGGGATTGTCAGTTGTTAGATCTCGGTGTTTGGAATAGTCAGTTGTTGGATCTCGGTGTTTGGGCTCGTCAGTTGTTAGATCTTGGTCTTGAGTAACTGGGGTGATTGGTAGGTTAGGAAAAGCGATGGCGATGGCTTCATCAATAGCGTCTGTGGTCAGCTCAGATGCCAGCCAAAAGTCTGTACTGGTCAACTGTGCTAACTCTTGAGCTACCCAGGTGTGATTAAAAACAGCCTCATAAATACGGTTAGAAACTTTGAGATTTCCCCCCTGGTTAATCACCACACCGGAGTTGAGCAACACTTTTTGTTCCCAACTGTCATTTGCCATCATGACTCCCTGCAAAATCTTCTGATACAGCCGCAGGAATTGTTCTTCGAGCAAGAAACTACGAATATCTTGCAGAAGTTCAGCGGCTTCCTGAGTTTCCCAATTTTCAACGAAGTGAGTTTTAACGAGTTCTTCGACTTTAAGAGCTTCATCACCAACAGGGATGGGAGATTTAGAGTCAAGGATAACTTGACAAAGCTTCTGGGTCAAAAAAGGCTGAGAGCCAGTCCATGCCAGTACCTCGTCTAACACAACATCAGGGTTGCTCAGATGCTCAGCCAATGCGGGTTTGAATGGTTCGAGGAGTTTAGCCACCTCAGGTTTATCCTGCTCAGACGTCATTTAATTCCTTGTGTATTCCAGACTATTTTTCCTTCAAACATATTTTGTGATAGTCTTAGATTTTCGATCAAGATTAACAAGGAATTTCTATGACCTACAAGCCAGGTTATCGGTAAGATATAGGGTGTAAACTACATGTCCACTACATGTCCATTACATCCAACCCCTCTGATGGCATAACCTTTCCCCCATAGGACTTAACTACATCTTCAAACAAGGGCATATCATCCTTTGGGATTTCCACTACTACTACCATTTTGGCATATTCCTCTGCTCCTTCTTCCTTGTATTCTATTTGCTCGAAGGGCAGGTCTGTTGTCCAATCGTCTAAATTGCTATTAATCATAGGGATGTTGGGCAACAGTTCTTCAACTGGGATAGCGCGAGGTTTAAAAGGTAGATCGACGCAAAATCGAGGCAGTGCCTGATGAGAAAAATTAACGAAATCCACGGGATTGATAAACACGACTGAAACTTGGACTTTCATAATCTATGCTATGGTATTCAATCTATTGACACTGACTTGAATTAATACATCATAGCAAAGATGAGCAGTAAGCTTACCCCCGGCTGTTGGCATAGCCTACAGCCAGGCATAGCACGGGGGCTTTCGCCCAGGCAACAGGCGCGTTGGTTTTCAGTAGCCCTAGCTAACAAACGCGCTTAGACTCCCAATTAATTGAGCCTAAGGGTTAAGGGCTGAATCTCTAGGTCGGCTTACTCTACGAAAACCCGTAGCTTTTACAACCGAGTCAATTCCCGGATGGCTCCATTGAGAATTGAGAATTGAGAATTGAGAATTGAGAATTTAAAATTGGTATTTCTTGATTCTTGATTCTTGATTCTTCAACATTGATCCGATTTACGTATCACTCGCAGATACTAACCTACTGGCCTAGCCGTTTTCTCCGGAGCTAAGAGTGCCTTGGCTAATTTCGACCTATATCTATTATACTTTACTGCGCTTAAAACCGCGCTTGCGCTTGATCCCGGCTCACTTTGTGACATGGCTTCCGCGTCCTTTGTTTTTTACGTGAGACGGCCTGTGACTTCCAGTAATCCCAAATCTGGGTCTAATACCCCCGTTAACCAAACTGGTAATATGAACAGTATGTTGTATCGTAATGACTCAATTTAGGAATTGATGCCTGGTGAATAAAGATGTATCAAGGGGTTTGGTTTACGAGTTCCAGCCTCATCAGATTATTTGCTTAGAGCATGACAATACTCGTTTATACGCTGAAGTCATCGAATTTGTGTCATCCCGACAAATGTGTTGGGTGCGTTCTATGGTATTGGTGACCTTAGAGGATAGTCAAGAGCGTTTGGCAGCGGAACCCTCTGAACACCTCACTCTTTACGACCTACGCTCTGGACCGGATTTACTTTGGCCAGCGAGTTTATTACGACTAGCCTTAGATACTGAAGTAATTCCTCTGTTGGTTCGGTTAGATGACCCAGATGTCAATGTAGAAAGTGACCCTGCTGCTCGCCAGCAACTAAGTTATTTTATCTGTGCAGTTTGGCAAGCTTATCCGGACAAGTTCTAAGTTTTGTTAGGAGTTAGTCGGTAATAGGACAATGCCCACCTCCATGGTGATCTGATCACGACTTAAGCAGTAGCAAGTCAGAACCCTTAGGAGAGTAAACTAAAGTTGTAGCGGTTTTGCCACATGTAGCTGTCAGAGTTTGCCGCAACCCTAAAAGTTATGGCTAAAAGTCATGGACTAGTTACCAAGCCTCCAATCTTGTCTAGCCTTAGTTTATAACCACTGTTTCTAGTGACTCGGAACGAGCTGTACACGACCAGCATCCATCTCAGACATTAATAATTCCAATGCTTCGTAATCCACATCAGAGATGTAACCGGTTTGAGTTAGTTCGTAGTTAATTGCATTTTCTATATCAGGAGTCAATTTCCTAATATAGAGGGCTTTTTCTACTAGTTGACGAATAACAAATGTAGTTTTCACAATCACTTACCCACAATTCCATATAAATTTATTGTCTTCTGAAACTACTAACCACTCTAGTGATTTTTATCTTATTGGTATGTGATCTAAATCACTGATGAGGTGGATTTGTACTCTCTCACATATATATTATAAGCCTTTTTGACTTAACTCAGAAAGCTTAACCTGAACCTAAGAAGCTATGCCGTTTGAAGGCTTAGAGGTATTGAAGTTGAGGCAGTTATAAGCAAATACTGCTTAGTACTACTTGCCTCTACACCCTAGTTAACGTTATACTTACCTAAAGCTAAACATTTGGCTCAAGCCTATAAAAAAAAGTCTTATATTTTTATGTCAGGGCAGCTCTATTGATTTAACGTAACAAAAATTATTAAAATTTAATTACTATCTATAGGCATGAACTGAGCCATGCTCATAGCAACTTAGACCATCGAAAATGAAAAATAGATAAATTACTTAACTTTAAAGAAAGTAATATATGATACATTTTGATGGTAAGTTTTATGAAGATTTTAAAAACCATTAGCCATCTGTAAAGATTCGGCAAAGTCTATCACAAGTGGTATGGAATTAGCAAAATTCCATACTATCTTCAATATATTCTCTAAAAAATTTTATTGGATTTGACCAAGTGAGGAGTCTACTCATTATGACACAGGCGACCCTAAGTGCAAAATTAAGAATTATTCAACCTTCCGGTCATATTAACGCCTCCAATGCAGTTGAGTTTAAAAGTCAGTTGACAGAAGCTGTGGTGGCTGGTGAGGATTCGGCTTTGTTGGTTGATATGCATCAGTTAGAGTCACTCGACAGTGCTGGCTTAATGGCCTTAATTCATGCCCTGAAGCTAGCAAGACGTCTAGAGAGGCGCTTTGGTCTTTGCTCCGTAGCTCCTTCAATTCGCATTATGCTGGAGCTAACTAAATTAGATGGAGTGTTTGAGATTTTTGAGAGCCATGAGGCTTTTGCTACAGCCCTCTAGGGGGTTGGAGTAGGTTGGGAAGCTAACTCAATGGCTATGAGTGCAGCAAAATCCTAGGAAATCCAAGGAAGATTAAGTGCTTAAACCGATGACGATGGGAGGAGATAGGGAAATGCTAGTCAAGAAATCTGGTGGTTCTCTACTCCCTCACTTCATCACCTTTATCCCCCTATCTCTACCCTGAGTACTGATAAAATGAATGGTGGATTAGGGTTAACTGCATTGAAAGCAGTAATAAAGTTTCTATGGCAATCACTGTAGAGGAAATATTAACACCAGACATCAACAGACCTTCCCGTTACTTAGGTAACGAGTTGGGAGCAGTCCATAAACCTTGGGAAAAAGCTGAGGTACGCTGGGTATTGACTTATCCAGAAGTCTATGAAGTGGGCGCTTCTAACTTAGGGCATATCATCCTCTACAATATATTGAATTCTCAACCTAGGCAATTATGCGATCGCGCCTATCTACCCGCCCCAGACTTGGCAGCTAAATTGCGTTCCACTCAAACCCCTCTGTTTGCTGTAGAGAATCGGCGACCTCTGAAAGATTTTGATATTATTGGCTTTAGCCTTAGCTATGAATTAGGGGCAACCAACATCTTGGAAATGTTGGATTTGGCAGAAATTCCCCTGACCTGGAAAGACCGTGCTGAGTTTGATATATCGGAAATACCCCTAATTTTTGCAGGTGGACAAACGGCGACATCGAATCCTGAACCCTATGCGGATTTCTTAGATTTTGTTGATCTTGGCGATGGGGAAGAATTGTTGCCAGAGATTGGCTTAGTAATCGAAGAGGGCAAAGCAGCTGGCTTAAGTCGAGAAGCGTTACTCCTGGATTTGGCTCAGATACCAGGGGTGTATGTCCCCCAATTCTATGATATGACTGAGGATGGCTCAGTTAAACCCAACCGCCCTGATGTGCCGAAGCGGATTTTGCGGCGTGTGGCTACACCGATGCCTGCCTATGCTATTGGACTAGTACCCTATATCCAAACGGTTCATGACCGACTCAAGATCGAAGTGCGACGGGGCTGTACTCGGGGTTGTCGGTTCTGCCAACCTGGGATGCTGACTCGACCAGCGCGGGATGTGGAACCGGAACAAGTGGTGGAAGCTATTGAACAAGGGATGCGTGCTACAGGGTATAACGAGTTTTCCCTTTTATCCTTGAGTTGTTCGGATTATCTGGCTCTACCAGCGGTGGGGATGGAAATCAAAAATCGTCTTAAGGATCAGAACATTTCCCTGTCCCTACCGAGTCAGCGGGTAGACCGCTTTGATGAAAATATTGCCAATATCCTAGGGGGAAATCGCCAGAGTGGCTTGACCTTTGCCCCAGAAGCAGGAACTCAGCGGATGCGGGATATTGTTAATAAGGGACTGACTAATGAAGAACTGCTCAGGGGAGTAAAGACGGCATTTGAGCAAGGCTGGGAGAAAGTCAAGCTCTATTTTATGATTGGTTTACCCGGTGAAACGGATGCGGATGTGTTGGGGATTTCGGAAACGGTGCGTTGGTTGCAGCAGGAGTGCCGTGCCAAAGGCAGAAAAACCCTTAAGTTTAACATAACTGTTTCTAATTTTACCCCAAAACCTCACACCCCATTCCAGTGGCATTCCGTATCGACTTCGGAGTTTAAACGCAAGCAGGAATTGCTTAAACAAGTATTTGGTCAGATCAGGGGGGTGAAGGTTAATTACACCGATGTTCGGATTTCGGCCATGGAAGATTTCGTGGGACGGGGTGACAGACGCTTAAGTGCGGTGGTGCGCCGTGCTTGGGAATTGGGGGCAGGGATGGATGCCTGGATGGAAAGCTTGGATCGGGCATTTGGTGCTTGGGAAAATGCGATCGCTTCATCAGGTCTGACCTGGAAATATCGCCAAGTAGAAAGTGGCGAATGGAACGTGATGGCTGGTGTAGAAGAGTTGCAACCTTCCAACTTGCAACCTTCAACCCTTAACGCCCTTGATGGTCCCTTGCCTTGGGATCATATTGATACGGGAATTGATAAGAATTGGCTCAAGGAAGATTTACAACGGGCCTTAGATGCAGCAACAGTACCGGATTGTTCCTTTGATGGGTGTTCTCACTGTGGTGTGTGTGGGATTGATTTTGGTCATAATGTGGTGATTGACCCGCCACAGATTCCGCAATTTGCTGGTCACTTTAAACCCAATACTAATAAGGATCAGCGGGTGCGGGTTTGGTTTGGAAAGTTGGGGGATATGACCTTGTTGGGTCATCTGGATTTGGCAAGTCTGTTTGAGAGAGCAGTAAGACGGGCGTCACTACCAATTCGCTATAGTGGGGGGTTTCGGGCTAATGCTCGGATTATGATTGCTAATGCATTGCCCTTGGGAGCGTCTAGTAGTGGGGAGATTGTGGAGTTTGAGTTAACTGAGAAAATGCCAGTTGAGGAGTTTAGGGAAAGGCTGGTGTCTCAGTTGCCTATAGAGATTCCGGTGTATGGGGTTGAAGCAGTGGATTTGAAGGAACCTGCTGGAACTCAGCTGTTGGAAAAGGCTGAGTATTTGATTCGAGTTGAGGTAATGTCATCGGCCTCTTGGGAAGACTGGCACGGTTGGATTGAAGCAATTAAGGGTAGTAAGGAAATTTGGTGGGAGCGGTTTACGAAGTCGGGTAAGAAGCAGTTGGTGAATTTATGCGATCGCTTATTTGACTTCGAGTTGATGGAATCCCAAAAACCCAAAGATGCTGAAGAGGAGGTTGCGGAGTCTGGGGTAGTTTTGCGGTATGTGGGGAGTTGTTTGAATGATGGCACCATGTTGCGACCAGAGCATATTATTTATATGTTGGACCAGGTGGCGCAGCAGGAGTTTCGTTTGTTGCATGTTCATCGACAACGCTTGATTCTGCGCAATTAAGACATTTGGTGTTGCTGAATTAAGGTATGATTTGCCCCAAAAGCGATAGTTCATGGTTTGATCATTGATACTTCTAAGCCATCTTCTAAGCCATTTGTCGAGCCATCAAATTCGCAAATAACCCTTCCTGATTAAGCAGTTCCTCAAAGGTTCCCTGCTGTACCACTCTCCCAGCCTCCAGCACATAAATACGGTCTGCGTTGCGGATCGTGCTGAGGCGGTGGGCAATTACGATCCGAGTCACTCGCAATTCGTCAATACTTTGACTAACAATGTTTTGGGTACGGTTATCTAAAGCACTGGTGGCTTCATCGAATATCAATAGTCTTGGTTTTAAGACTAAGGCACGAGCAATTAATAGCCGTTGTCGCTGTCCGCCAGAAAGATTGGTACCACCTTCAGAAATAACGGTGTGCATCCCCATCGGCATGGCTTGAATATCATCAGCAAATCCTGCCATTTTTGCAGCTTCCCAGGCTTCATCCATGGTAACTAAAGCACCACTGGCAATGTTATCGAAGATAGAAGCACTATTAATTCTACCGTTTTGTAGCACTACTCCTAGTTGCCGACGCACAGCTGATATATCTAGTCCAGATAAGTCTTGACCATCGTAGTAAATGGTGCCATTTTCAGAGGTTTCAAACCCCAACAGTAATCGGATAATCGTGGATTTGCCACTACCAGATGGACCGACTAAAGCAATAAATTCTCCAGGGTTTGCCTGAATAGTAATATTCTCTAAAATCAAAGGACTATCCTGTCGGTAGCGGAAGCTGACATGATCTAATTTAAGTTGCCCCGAAAGCCGTCCTGGATCCGCTTTGCTTAAGTCTAGTTCCGGTGTAGCTTCCAAAATCGGTTGAGTTCGTTCCCATAAAATACCTATTTCTAAGATATTAATTAGGGTATTGCTTAAATCAGTTGCGCCAGTGATAAAGGTTCCAAAAGCAGTATTGAAGGCTAGGAACGTACCAGTAGATAAACCTTGCCCAGATTGGGATTTGGTAATGGATTGAACAGCCACGGCGAAGATAATCATTTGGCTGAGGGTAGGGAGTATGGTATTAAATACCTTCAGTAAGTCTTCAATTAACTGCGTACTTAGCACCAGCTTAATTTGCTGAGTATAGTATTTAGCCCAGTAGGCAAATGCCCGATTTTCTGCCCCTGCTACCCGGAGTTTAGAAACACCACCAATTAGCTGCACCGTCAGTCCAAAAATTTCTCCTGCTAGCTGTTGCAAAGGCCTTAGCTTGCGCCGGGTTAAAATACTAGAGGTAGTGGTCAGAATGATTGCAGTTAATGCCACTCCTAACGGGACTAAGGCTAATTGGGCATCGTAGATGAACAGCAAACCCAAATTTAAGAGAGAGAAAAAACTGGTGAATAGAGTTTGCATAACTGTGCCACTCAGTCGGTTACGGATCTCAGAAATTGCTGAAACCCGAGATATTAAGTCTCCGGTGGAATATTGCTGAAAAAAAGAAATTCTTAGGTTTAATAATCGGTCCCAAACAGCGGCTTGGCTGGTAGCTTCGCTAATCGTTTGTAATCTCAAGGTGGCAAGCCCTTGAGCCACTTGAAAGATGGCACTGCCAAAGCTAGCTGCTAACAGTCCTAACCCTACCTGTCCTAATAATCCCCGGTCAGCATCGGGAATAGCATTGTCAATCAGAATGGCAGTGGCTTGAGGAGTGACCATTCCCAAAACAGCAGCGGCGACTCCCGTCAACATCAGGGTGATTAACTCTTTGCTACGACCTCTAAGGGTAAACTGGAGTAAGTCTAGGGCTTTAATTGCTTGATCGGGGAATGACCGATAAAACATATAAGCCATGGGAGCAACGAAACTAGCATTATTGCCATTGACTGGGAAACGCTTTCCTGATTCTGGGTCTAGGACCTCATACTCACCCACCCCTATTGGTAGCAGTGCCACAGGTCGATTATCCTCTCGGGTGTAGGCTAATAGAGGCCCATTGTCCTTCTTCCACCAGTAGTCACGTAGAATCACTCGCCGGATCCGAATGCGGGAAGCACGAGCGATCGCTTCTATGGGTTTTCGGACTCGATTGAGGTCTTCTGACTGGGCGGGGGGGTTAATTTGAATCCCCATCGCCCGTCCTACAGCACCAGCGGCAATTAACAGGGGGGTTCCTTGTTGAAAACTCTCTTTTAACTGGGGCTTGATCACAGATGCTAGTTCTGCAATCGCTTCCGTGGTAACTTGCTGATTGAGGCGTTCCCGTTCTTGGAACTGAGTCAGTTTTTGAGCTGATTCTGTCTGTTCGAGTTTAGCGAGGTAGTGGTAGAGGTTACTGTATAGCTGATCCAGATGGGACTGTAGGGACTCCCAACTGTAAACTGCTGAGGTATCCAATACCGTAGACGGAGTAACTACACCAGGGAAGATGGAAAATCCCTCAATCCATTTCTCGGTCAACGTAATGATACCCTGGGAAATTTGGGTGCCTGTTTTACCCTTACTATTCCCTTCTAGTTCTATTTGGCTAGTGCTTAACTGACAAACTGTTGCTTCTTCAATTGCCACAGCTAGCATGGTGTAAGGCTTGTCTTGGGCATTCGCCCCCATCCCAAACAAAGCCTCACCCACTCCCAGGCTGAATAGATAACGGCGTCGCCCCTCTAGAACACCATCGTTACGCTCAACGGCAAATATAGCAATAGAACCGGACTTAATCAGCCAAATCTTCTTTAGCTCATCCAACAGTAGGGGACGATTCCCTTTTACTACCAATTGAGGATTACCGGTTACAGAATCCACGAATATCTCTTCTATTTATGGGATCCCATGACCAAGGGTTCAATCTAAGCCAAAGGATGTGATCGCACTAGTCAAAGGATGCGATCGCACTCACCGAGTCTAACACTATTAGCCTAAGACCTAACACCCAAAACGTAACAGCTATTCAGGGTTATTTATAATTGACAAAAGTGAGCATAAAAATACGATAGAGATAAACAGGAGTAGTGGGATGGAGCTAGGGAAAAAAGCACAACTAGAAGCCAAAGGTTGGAAAGTTGGCACAGTAATCTAATTTTTATACTTAACCCCAGAATAAGCGACATTAATAGAAATCCAATTAGCCCTTGAGATGTGATCCCACTCAGTGATACCTAAAACCTAATACCTAATACCTAATACCTAATACCTAATACCTAACTAAAAAAATGACTATTGAACTTTTGTCCCACCTAACCGGACGAAACCTCACTCAAGACGATATAACACCGCCTGTGAGGTTTTTAGCTGCCCTAGTAACCCTTGGGATGGGAGTCATGTATGCTGATGGCGTTGTACAGGACGAAGAGAAGCAGCTACTAGAGAAAACCATTGAGCGATTAGTACCCCCCCAGAGGGATGTCCGTCAATTGGTGCAGCGTTTGCTTTCTGGACTAGAGAAGAATCCGGTTTATCAAAATCCTCAGCAGTGGTTAAAGCTAACCACCTCCCTGTCTGAGTCAGAGCGAATTTTGCTCCTTAACTTTTGCTATGCCATGTCAGCGGTGGATGGGACGATTGACCCCAATGAAAGCCAGTATTTACAGCTAGCCTCAAATTCCCTAGGCATTGACTCCCGGTACCCAGTGCTGATGGAAACTTGGTTCAAGGGTGAGGAGTT
This sequence comes from Moorena producens PAL-8-15-08-1, assembly GCF_001767235.1. Lineage (GTDB taxonomy): Bacteria > Cyanobacteriota > Cyanobacteriia > Cyanobacteriales > Coleofasciculaceae > Moorena > Moorena producens_A. Next base: position 207,596 of record NZ_CP017599.1, on the reverse strand, counting down.
CCCAGATCAGTCGGTTTGGGAAGAGTTGCAATCAAAGCTGCAACCAGAACAGTTTGAGGCTTTAGGTATCCGACTGGTAAATCAGCAAGTTGTTGAATACTTGTCTCGTCTGGTGGGAAGGCAACTCAGTGTGCTAGATATTACACCAACCATGATTTTTGTGGTATCCTTAGTCACTATTTCCTTGGAAGTAATGTTGGCGGATGGTCAAGTGGTAGAAGAAGAAACACAGCTGCTGGCAAAAACCATTGACCGCTTAACGCCTCCCGAGGAGGATGATTTGCGTCAATTGGGGCCGTTCTTGATCGGACTTCTGCTTCGGGAAGTTAAGCGGAACCCTACTGCGTCTAATTGCCCCGAATGGTTAACTTTGAGTAAGCCTCTAAGCGATGCTGAGAAGCTACTCTTGTTGTGCTTTGCTTATGATATGTCAGCGGCGGATGGGGAAATTGACCCTACTGAGCAGAACTATTTACACATAGTGGCTAAGCATTTGGGGATTGATTCTAGGTATACAGCAGTCCTGGAGGCAGGATTTAGGGATGAAGATATTCAGGATGAACAGGCTTGGGATGAGTTGCGCTCCCAGCTCCATCCGGATCAGTTTCAGTATCTAGATATGGTATTTGTAGATGCGGCTAGATATATACTCGATTGCCTGGAAGTATGTAGCTTTTGATGGAAAACTGCTGATGGTTGAAGGTTATTCGTGCCCAGGCGTCCGAAGTAGCGTAGGTTGACCGTTCACAGCCTTTGACTCTCTCCTAAAGACATGGAATTTCCAAACTCCCTAGATTTTCGTAGGATAGAATCCTGCTCCAGCCTGCTCGCCACATATGGTGCTAAGCCTGAGGAAATTGAGGAGTTATTGGCATACAACGAAAATGTCTTTCACGACCCAGACCTCGACCCCCAGACCTTTCCTCTGGCACCAGAACCCCATGTTGCTGCCTGGGAAGGGTATCATACCCAAGCTCAGGAGGTGGGAGTATTTGAAACATTGCGATCGCATTTGGTACAGCTGCAATTTCCCATCAAGCCAGGCATGAGCCAGACTTTAGCTTACCAAGGGGCTACCCGTCGAGGCCAACCCACTATCGGGATGCTTGAGGCAACTGGACTAGCCCTAGAGCAGCCAGACTCCCTACAGCTGATTATCCATCCCAGTGCAGCTGGAGCAATTCCGGTGATCATTGCTAGCTGTCGAAAGGATTTTGTTAGCTTGGTTCAAGCATTAACCAAACGCAATGAACCGCAAGCAATCCCCGACTCAATGGGGGCTGCTATGGTTGGGGGATATAACAATTGGAATAGAATTCGCCACTATCGCAGGATTTGGGAAGCTCAGCAATCACAGCCGGTGAGTGAGGCAGCTTGGACCGCAGAATTCAAGAGAATAATTCCCCAAAAACACCTCTATCAAGACCGCTTCATAATTCTTTCTCAGGGGAACTACAGTGCGGTGTCTGCTTCTGAGATGGAAATGCCAGAAAGTCAATGGCGCAAATTATCCTTAACCATTCGCCTAGAGCATGAATGTACCCACTATTTTACCCGTCGGGTATTGGGTTCGATGCGCAATAATTTACTCGATGAGTTAATTGCTGATTACCAAGGAATTGTAGCTGCTAACGATGGTTACTATCGTGCTGACTGGTTTTTAAAGTTTATGGGGTTAGAATCATTTCCGGACTATCGAGCGGGAGGGAGAGTAGAAAATTATCGGGGTGAACCGACCCTTTCTGAGGGAGCATTTAAAATTTTGCAGCGGTTGGTAAAAGATGCCGCAGAGAACTTGGAGGCATTTAATTTAGCTCACAAGAATCAGTTAGAGGGGAGGTCGAATCAAGGGAAGATAGTAATGGCGTTAACTCGTTTAAGGTTAGAAGAATTGGCGGATAAGCGACATAATTTTTTGCAGGAAATCTGGCAAAATGTTTAATGTTAACGTTAACGGTTGAAGGGTAAATGTTAAAGGTTAAATGTTGAAGGTTTAAGGTTAAAGGTTAAAAGTTAACCGCCACCGTTTCCACTGCCTTCCCTGTTCCCTGTTTCCCGTTCCGAAGTTCCCTGTTCCGAAGTTCCCTCTTTAACAGTTCTGAGCTAAGGGATTTGCGTGTAAAAAAAATACCAATTCAAGTAGGGTGGGCAAAGTTATCTTATCTAGAAGACTCATTTGAACGAAACTGTGTCTTGATGCAGTCGCTCATGGGGGAAACCACGGCAGTTGCTCATGGGGGGAACCCCCAAGACCGCACTGCCTCCCCAAGACCGCGCTGCATCGCTTTTTGCCCACCCTACAAGCTCCTACTGGTATTTTATTTTTTGGCTACTCCCTAATGGATCTGGAGTAATCACAATTATCCATTACCGATTATCCATTACCCAGTCTTCCCATCATCAACAATAGTCACTAAACCTTCTTTGAATAGACGGCGAGCTAAAACCAGTTTGGCCTTGTCACTCAGTGTACCGGGAAAAGACTTAACAGCAAATTGATGATTATCAATCACAAAACGAAGGCATGGTTCGATTTTTTTTGGTCCCCATACCTGCTTTTCAGGAAAGATAATACCAACCATATCTTGCCAATCTTCTTGATAAATAACTCGACACGCTGCAGCCGTTATTCCATCCTTTTTGCTAAGAATCGTATCTAGCTCAATTGTGTCGATTTCATCCTCGTTTTCCACCTTAATCTTATCCTGAATGAATAGGTTAACACTGAGTCGCCCTTTACTTGGATCAGATGATAACATTTCTGGTTTTATATAACCACTGTGCAGCAAATTACTGCCGTAGGCAACTAGTCGGTTATACTTCATTGGAATAAGTTCTATCAATTCAAAGTCATCATTGGAATCAGTAACATAGTGATGATGAAACTTGGCCTTAGATTCATCATAGTCTGGCAACCGACTTACTGAAATCGATTCAAAACCAGTTGCTCTATGTCTATAAAAGGCTGTTCCTCCCCAGCACATTTTGGGTAAGGATAAATAATGAACCACAGCGACTTTTTTATTTGGAACAACTGCATCGAAATGGGGTATAGTTTGTTCAAAGGTTAATTCCTCTGGTTTCATGGTGACCAAACTAAAATAGCCATTAGCTGTGCAGTCAGCATCGATTTGAATCTTAAGATGCTCTAACACTGACTTTTCTAAACCATCAATAATTGTATCCGTTTCTTCCTGATGTAGACGATGCCTTATTCCTGGATATTTACCTTTTGGAGACGATTTGAACTGAGCCTGATTGATAGCATAGTCTCTGACACGATCAGGAAATTTAAAAAACTGATCAAAAATCAAGATACAGTTTTTTTCGTTACCAATATATTTAACAGTTAAGTTGGCTGAATCATTGACTTCAAATATAGAGGCATTAGAGGCTTGGGTTATTAGTTTTTGTGCTAATAACTTTTTCAGAAACCCTTTCGGATTATCAACTGTTTTCGGTTCCATCAACAGGCAATCCTCATCTCAAAACTTCTTTCATAAACAACCTATGCCACACCCAACTTCAGCAAAACTTGGTGCAGGAAACGAAGCAAACCCTTTTCTGTCGTCTATATTGTCATTGTTTTCTGAAACAATTGAAAACTGATCATGGTTTTTGAAGGGATGAGGGAGTGCAAGTGCCGCTTGACAATATTGGTCAAATTCAGCTACAAGGGCAGAATTTTCTAGCTTCTGTAGCTCAGTCTGAAAATTCCCTTTGGCAAATCGCCAAAACTCACTGTCAAAGGCGGATCCCATCCCGTAGTGCCAGCCCACAAATATAGCAGTTTTTAGCACACCGTTCAGTAAGCTGGCATTAAAGCGCCTCAAATTATTTTCATTCAGTCTTGACTTCTTTCTACCCTGCAACACATAGGATACCAGCAACTTACGAAGTGGCCAGCGTGAAAAACTTTTCATGTAAGACAATATCCAGACAATTGCTGTAGCTTCTAGAGGTTCTAAAAATAAGGCAGCATTGCCGATGCGGAAAACAGCACCATCAAAAAATGTCCGACAGGCGAAATTGGGAAATGTGAGCTGGCGCTCGCTAGCAGTACAGTGGACTCCTTCGGCATTAAGGAACTGATCAAAATCGGCTCTAACCTCACTGATACTGCTAATGTTATGGTTATAGATATAACCATAAGACGTGCGGGTGGTCAGGGGGATTGTGAAAATCCAACCGTGGGGTCGAGCGATCGCCCGGGTTGCCGATTGGTATTGGAAGCTACACTGGTCAATTGTAAGGTCAATCTTACCATCCTCAATGGCTGGCCCTCGACGGATTAGTGCAGCATTGGTGGGAATCAAGTTTAGTTCAATATGTTCAGGACCCAAGGATTTAGGTAAGCCACGAGCATCAATGGCGAAATCAACCTCCAAATTGGTGTCATCCCCAAACTTGATATTGGCAACTACACCATCACTTTCAATCTCAACAACCCTCTTCTGAATATGAGTTGCTGAAACATAGTCTGCTAGCAATTCCACTAATTTATCAGCAGAAATATGGTAAGCATAATCGCTCCGGATTGGATAGAAGTGATGAAAGAATTGCTGATACTGGGTTCCCCAATTTTCAAATTTAATTCCAAATTTGCGAGTTAGAAAACACCGCTGAGCTAACTCAGCATCCTTGAGATTGGTAATGTCTTGGAGCCAATACCGAAAAAATGGTGTTGTTCCCTCCCCGACACCAATGGTAGGAATGTTTGGATCAAAGATGTGATACAGCTCGAAAGCTGGAAAATATTTGGTCAAATGGGCAGCAGCGATAAAACCAGCTGTGCCACCACCAATGATTGCAATTTTCATAACCTGCTTGTAAGCAATCAGCTATTAGCTATTAGCTATCAGCTTGTAAGTAAAATTAATTACTTATTGCGATTCAACCAATTATAGTTTATAGTGTTTTTGAAAAGTTTTAAACGTTTGAAAAGTTGGCGTCATCGTGAACCATGGGGCTATACTAAGAGGATATCTGAAAAGTTTTTTGATACTGAATTTTGCCCCCCTAGCCCCCCAATTCTGGGGGGAACAAGAATCAATTTGCGGTTAAAATTCCCTTCCGGTGCGCTTTCCAATGGGCGAGTAAATCGCCCTTGGGTCGCACCGCAAAATTGGGGGATTTAGGGGGCTTTGATGTAGCAAATGATACTTCTCAGACAACCTCTAACAAAGTCCGCTACCCATTAACAAGTTTTCATCAACAATTCCCCTGAAGACGAAGTGATTAACTAGAGAATATATCAAGACAAGATATCACTTGCCAATGGCTACTTCTTACAGCAAACTTATCCATACTACCTTAGCATCTTGCGAGCAAGGTTCCAAAAAGTCGATTCAGCTGACATCGTGGAAACCTGGCAGCGCTGTCCGTGAAAGTGCGAAAATGCTGATGGATTGCCGCTTATCCTTTATCGATAAGTTGTTCATACGCCAACATTATCTTGCTCTTCGTCAAGGTCTAGTGACTGCTCGCCAAGGTCAACTGATCAAGGCTGAGCAACACTTCACGGCGGCACAGAAATTCCTTCAATCAAACCAGTTTTCCCCTGAAGGTGATCTAATTTGCAAATCCTTCCAACAGACAGCACAAGCCTATCTCGACTATCGAAGAGGTGATTTCAACCAAGCTCGCACCCGGACGTTGGAAGCCTTAGCCATTGATACAGCCTTGGAAGAAGACTATAATTTCCATCTTCTCGGTCATTCTCATCGCCTCGAACTTGCTGGGAATCTGATACGTATTGATTCGAGGTGGATGCAATGGCAGCGTGCTGTTGAACTAGCTGGTCAACTTCTGAGTTATCTCGAAGGAGTATTAGAAGAATTACCCCTGTCAGGTTCGTGGAGTTCCGAGCAGGTTGTGCTGCTACCCGTTGAATCTGCTCTGGGGATATTCCTAGCGGTAACCAGTGAAGTGGCTCTGATGTTGGCAGGAAAAAACCGTCAGGTTGCTCGTGAGCTGTTTGAAATTATGGCTTACCCCATGGAGTTACCCGCTGATCAAAACCGTTGCCTCCACCCCCGAGTTCATACTTGGTTCTTGCTTAAACAAGCATTCGTTAAGGGCGACACTACCACCTTTCTAGAACAAGCGTCTCATTTCCTAGCTGAGGGACGTGGTGATATACCGTTACTTTGGTATGGGACTGTTGTTGATCTAGTTACCTTATGTGATGAGCTTGCTCTACCAAACTCAGAGTTGGTGAGACAGGACATTGCTAGAAATGCTGCTACATGGGAAAAGCTGCCAAAATCGTTTTTTCCTTTGCTTGGAGTCCTTGAAGAAAGCAACAGTTACAACAAATTGAAATCATGCTCCCACCCGTAAAATCACAAAAAGCGGTCTACGATGTTGTCATTGTTGGTGGTGGACTTGCTGGCTTAACAGCAGGGTACCTGTTAAAGGATTTAAACATATTGGTACTTGAAAAAGAAGCCCAAGCTGGTGGACGGATTCTTAGCCATTCTGCCCATGGTATCCCTTACGATCTCGGTGCCGTCTTTGCCTACAATCAAGATAACTTGCCTTTCAAGGTGAACTCTTCTGCTCTGATTCGTGAAAGTGAACAGATTGGCATTTTCTATGGTGGTCAAGTTCATTATGGCTCTAGCCCCATAGATTGCCTTAAAAAGTTAGAGCTGGAGCCAAACTATTTACAGCAACTTGAAAACTTTCAGATTCAACCAGCACAAGAAAAAGAAGGATTATCGGATAAATTATATACCCTCATCAATGCTTTTTTTCAGGTGATTCATCCTGGAGATATATGGGACTATTTACCTTCGCTCCAACAGGATGCCTTGAGAAAATTTTCAACTGATCACTACGAGACTAGTAATGGAGAGTTGATTGAACAGTTTCAGAGCAACCTTGGGTCAATACTTAAGTTAAATACCAAAGTTATTGAAATTATCGACAAGCAAACCTGTGTTAAACTTATTATTGAGACCGGCGATGACATTGATACACTATGGGCAAAAACGGTTATTTTAACAACCCCTGCTCCTATCGCATTATCCCTGCTTAAATCCATACAAGAGCCTTGCCAGTCTTTTTTACAATCTGTTCAGTATGGTAGAGGGACTGTCGTTGCTATTGGTTTTAAAAACCTTGAATTAACCAGTTTTGCTTATCTCGTAACGCCAGATTTGCCTAGTGCTACAATTATCCAACATAATATCCAACATAATAGCAATAAGGTGTTGCTTGTCTACTATGTTGGAAAAGTATCAGCTCAATTAGAGGCTATCCCAAACCAACAAATTATTCAGCAAACCTTAGGAATTTTGCAGCAACTAGGAATTGGTGATATCTCTGAGGATAAAGTGCTGTTTACCGATGTACATCATTGGCCAATGGTAGGTACTATTATCTCTGAAGACAGCTATGGGAAATGGAAGCAACAACTATCTCATCCGTCTAGACGAGTGTGGTTAGCTGGAGACTATGTTTTTGCCAATACTGAACAAATCATTCCCTATGGTATGGAAGCCGCAATTCTCTCAGGTAAACAGGTGGTCAAGAAGGTCAAGCAATATCTAAATAAGGAATTTTTCGCAGAGCTTATAACCAAAAAAACGCCATCAGAACAGTTTAAGTCAAACTTTTTGATTTACACATCTATCTATCAGCTTTCATCAGATAAACCCGTTTTCCTAGAGAACAAAGAAGAAGGCAACATTGCTTTTTATGGTCTGATGCTACAAGCACACCCTGATAAAACCCTTCAAACTTATCTCCTGAACCAGGCTACAACAGAGCATCTCTGGGAATATCAAATCGACTATGGCATCACGGCAGATGATAGTGCTTTGGTAATTGAAGGGCTGATGGAAACTGGTGTATCTGATCAGGTGTTAATGCCTAGTCTCAAGAAACTAGTTGAATGTTTTTATGATTCAGAGCAAGGAGCTTTTCGCACGATACGTAAACAAGGGCGTGCAGTCTATTGGCAAGGATCATCTATTGATGCAACTGCTCAAGTTGGGTATTTACTCCATCGAATTGCCCCAGATCAGTTTCAATCAGAAATTTCAGCCTGTACTCGTTATCTCCAGCAAAATCAGTCTGAACAAGGATACTGGCAAAGTCGTTGGTTTCCGTCAGTGATGCTAACCACTTACTATGTCATACGACTTCTGTGGTTTTTCCCTCAATACCAAAAAACCCTAAAGAAAACTAGGAATTACATCCTGCGTACTCAGACTGACAATGGTAGCTGGGGGAACTCTATAATTGAAACGGCTACAGCAATTTTGGCACTTCAAACTATGAATGTGGGTGCATCAGCTCAAACCGAAGCAAAGCAGTGGATTTTGTCTCAAAAAACAGACCAGGGATGGCGAGGAGAGCCAGTACTCTATTACTGGTATGAAATCAACCCAGAGAAAAAACTATTTTTTCATTGTATGGATAAAGGAAAAATCACTACCGCCTGGGCGACTTTGGCTCTCAACGGTTAAGCTGAGTGCGGAGCGTGCGGAGTCTTGAGTACGGAGTATTATATAGGGGTTCCATGGGTGAGGTACATGGCCATTATCTAGCACCTAATACCTAACACCTAATGCTTACTATGACCGAATAAATTGTGTACCTGATTGAGAAAAAAAACTCCTATAACTTCTTTTGCTGATGAAGTTTGGGATCGGGGAGCCAATGGTGCCATAGTGCTAAATAGGCTTTTGCGATCAAGTCCTGGTAAGGTTGATAAACAACTTTGATGTGATTTAGTCTTTTGGCAAAGGTACTTAAATAGCCCCGTTTCAAGAACGAAGCCTGCCACTTGAGATAGGAAGGCCACTGCTGAGGATTTTGCCTTTGATGGATATAGCCCGGATAGGCTAAGATGCGATCGCGTTTTTCGGGCAAACAGAGTCCTTTCTTCACTAGATAGTCTAGTAGTTGCTCGGTTTCAGTTTTAGTTCTGACATAACATTCCAGGCCGACTTTGGGTAATACTCTGTGGCATACATCCAAATCAATGACTAGAGAAGATGCCACATTAGCCAACTCACAAACCAAGGCTTCAAGTTCATCCGTATCACCTTGCCAACCGATTCGATTTAAATAGGGGATAATTTCCGCTGGCGCTAGACCCATACAGACTCGGACAACATCTGAATCCCTGGCCAGCATTGCACCAATGGTAAAGACGTCAGCTCCAGAAGGCAAACTCTCGAAGCAATTAAACAAACATTGCTCAACTTCTGGGGATAGTACTCTACCTAATAACAGTTTCAGAGCAGTTTGGCTTACCCATTGATACCCTCCCCCTGGTAAGATGCTGTACTCAAAGAAATCAAAGAAAACACTGGGCAATGGAATCGGTGCTGGTTCCGGATTGACGTCAAACTCTAGCCAAATCTGGTCAATTTTATCGAAAAGTGGTGAAGAGGGGTCTGCCCATTGGGTGCAGAAGTTACAAACCCGCTGCCATATGGGATGAACTTGGAAGGTTTCTGGCAGGAGGTTGATGTTGTTGTTCTCTGCTAAAATTCCTCGCCCTTCCTCTCCAATGCACAACAAAATATCTGCTTGGGGAAGACTTGATTGTAAAGGGCACTCAAATCCAAAGCCTTTGGTAATAGTCAGTTGACTGGGCAGAGATTGGACAGTTTGGTAGATGTGGTTCCAACCAGAGGAACCAATTAAGGCCGAGGGAATATTTGGGGCAACAATCCTGCTGAGGGTATGGGATAGCAAGTAGTCATTGGTGGCTGGTGTAGTGCGATCGCAAACCATTGGCTGGTCAGTTGAAAAGCTTGAATAAAAGTGCTTGGTTAACACTTTTTGATAATTAGTTAAGGATTAATCCTTCAGTGACGTTGCTGAACGTTTAACGACTTGGGAATGATAGCTAAGGGCACCATAGGAATTTAGTCTGCTGTAACCTTTGACTATGATTATGAAATCACCAACACCCTGCTAAAACATCGATCGATTCAGTCATAGAAATTATATGAAAATTATGCTGAGCACCGTTGATTATGCAGAAGCTATGCTTTTTTAAACCTAACTATACTTCCGATGGGCATAAACTGAGATTTTGCGTTAGCTGTTGAGCTAATCGCTGAGTTCGCTACAGGGGCTGACTGCTGATAGCTTAAAGCTGACCCCTAAAAGTATAACATTAGGATTACAAAGGTTGAGGATTAGTTAATCGGTGTTCTAGTTTCACTAATCGCTCAACCTGACCACCGCCAACATGCGCCCCCTGCAACTGCTTCCAATTCTGAATCAGATAACTCTTCTTCCTCGTCGCTAGGATTTTCCATATATTCTTTGAGTTCAGTAGCTGTGAAATCATACCCCTTCTCTTTAGCGATTTCGATAACTTTATCAATTGTTTCATCTATGCTGCCTTGAAGCTGCAGTTGCTCTTTCAGTGCTGGATCCCGTTGAATCTCTTCAACAAATTGCTCGATTTGCTCACTGGACATATACAATTTTCTCCATGTCGAACGTTAAGCAACACCATGCTATCCAAAGAAAATCTCTGTGTAAACTTGATAAAAATATCTCCGATGAGGGAATAATAAATTGGTATGGCGCTACGGGCAATGGCATTGGCAACAGGCAAGAGGCAACAGTTTACTAAAAACGCTTTTGCTGCTTTCATCAATGTCCTAACTTTAATGCGTAGTGCTATACTAATTATTAGTTTTGATCAAAGCTGGGCAGATTAATGATAGGATGTTTTTTGTAGCCCCTTGAAATCCCGGGTGCTTCAATCAGGAGATGAGATTAAGGGTTGATTCAAGCTTTGAGCTGCCAAAATTTCGTCGATAGACATTACATTAATATCGTAAACCTCACCAAGTTGCTCAAGCAGCAAATCCTCAATAAATTTCCACTGGTCATCCGGTGTATAGCCACTGATTCTAGAGCGACATAGACAAACCAGCTGTAGCTGAACCTTATTGTTTTGTAAAAAACCAACTAACTCCTTGATGCGCTTGACAATTTCAGATTCCGAAACCTTCTTCTGTCCTTGGGAAACATTACTGCTGTAGGGGTTATGCTTGAAAACAAGGTAGTATTTACCATCTTCAACTCGGCTTGAAACTCCACTTCCTAATAAAACTCGCAAGTAATGATACCGATCCTGAATAAAAGATTGATATTGTGCTTCGGTAATTTCTATATTTCCTTGTATGATTTTGAATTCTTGGTTACAAGAAAAGTAATCCAAATCAATATCTAGAACTACCAATTGATTGTCTGTAAATTCGTCATCTACCGTTAAATTATGAATCTGAGCGAGTTGATAGTTAGGATCAATCAGCCACTTAAAATAAGTTTTAGCCTTGACTTCATCTTTATGAAACGTTTTGGATATCAAACAGTTACCCTCTGAATCAGAACTAGAAATACAAATTGACTTAGGGGTTGTTGATAAATTTGGATAAGGATGCTGTAGCCAATAAAATTGCTTAAATAGTCCTTGATAAATTGCTGGAATGATAAAGTTTTCAATATTCAGTTCATTGTAGGTAAAGTGATATACATCTTTTAGGTTTGTTCTGTCAATAGAATCAATGGACTGATTGAAGCGAGGGGATCTAAAGTCCGAATGTTCATCTACATGAAGTAGGATATTATTTGATGCTAGCATTAGCTTTTCCATGACAGCATAATGCCAGATCAAGAAAGCCTCATTGTGTTCCTCGACAATAAAAACTGGGATCATACTAACTATCTGCTCCACTAGGTTAGTAGTAGTAGGGTGCCTTAATAACAGACCCTACTAAGGGCGAGTTACTGGGTAAATCCTGACTCTGAAGAGTCCTCAGTAGGCGGCGGAAATTGATAAGCCACCGTTATGCGCAACTTATTACACAGACGGCTTGGCGGACATCCCCGATGGGGAATGGTTCCATCGAAAATGAGAACGCGACCTGGCTTTGGCAAACAGGCATAGATTAAGTCTGCTTTACTGGGATCGCGTTCGGAATAAAGCTTTGTCTCTCCATCCCAGTCAGCTCTCCACATCGGATTAATATAACAGATAGCTGTTTGACCAGGATTTTTGATGTTAGATGAATCCCGATGGATACCATCTCCGAGACCAAATAAATGACCATTAACAACGATGCGAGGGTCTTTAGCCTCGTAGGGAAGTTGCCGCCGGACAATTTCTCTAAGCTCATAGATGCTATCAGGAAAATCTTTTGGTACCCAAAAGGAGGTCAGTAGGTCATCCTCATCTCCACGATTCTGAAACTCCCATCTCAAACCATTCAAGTAGTAATTATAGATTTGCTTGAGCAGATACCTAGGGACTAAATCTTCATAGACTGCAATTCTCCCGACAGAGGTGTTGAGGCTGATTGTGGGAGTAATCTGATTTTCTTTAATCGATTGATCTAATTGATCTAATTTAGTATGGGTTTCAGTTGCTTGTGTTTGGCTTACTACCAATGCCCTGGTGCTAAACATAACATCTGAGTTTAAGTCTTCTTCAAGCAAAACTTTATCGATCGAGGTGAGTTGGATATCATAAACCTCACCAAGTCTTTTAAGCAAATAATCCTCAATCAACTCCCAGTTTTCATCTGCTCCAAATCCACTAATTCTGGAACGACGGAGACAGATAAGCTGTAGCTGAACCTGATTATTTTGCAAAAAGCCGATTAATTCCTCAATTCTCCTGATAATTTCCGAATCCGATAGATTACGTTTCTTGGTAATTTCATCGTTTTCCCTGGAATTAGTGAATACAATGTAGTATTTGTTATGCTCAACATTGGTTTCAATTTCACTACCAAATTGACGCCTCAGGTAGTGATTATTATCTTGGATAAAAGCTTGATATTGTTCTTCAGTGATTTCTAATCTTTCTTGAGGGGTGCTGCCTCCAGTATTTTCCAAAAAGTAATCCAATACAACGTCTAAAACCACCGATTGATTTTCTATAAAATCATCATTTACTGTTAGATACTGAATATCAGTCAGGTTATACTTAGGATTGAGCAGCCATTTAAACCTCGTCTGTGCTTTAACGTCATCCTTCTGAAACATCTTGTATATTAAACACTTATCACTTACCTCAGACGGATAAATACAGAGAGACTGGGATTTTGTAGGTAATTTTAAATTAGGCTGATGTAACCAGTAAAATTGATTAAAAATTCCTCGATAAATCGCGGGAATAATAAAATTTGCAATCGTTACTTCCTTGGATGTGAAGCGATACAGCTGGGATAAGCTATTTTTTTCAAGGGCATCATCTGAATACTTATCCACATGGAGGAGACTATTATTTGATGCTGGTATTACCTTTTTATCAACTGCATAATGCCAGATTAAGGAAGCCTCGTTGTGATCCTCGAAGACAAAAACCGGAATCATGATTAGCCGCTTGTAGTATTATCTCGATCGGATTTTTTATTGGATTGTTAATTAACAACTAACAATTAACAATTTACTTGAACCAGAAGTGATTAACCACAGGATATAGCATTTGTATTTGAGATGTAAACCTAGGAGGTCTTTTTTTATTGTCCAATAAAACTCGGGCTCTCTTTCCCCTCTTGCCTTTTGCCTCTTGCCTTTTGCCTTTTATGGCAAGAAGTGTGTTGACAATCTAGATACAAACGCGCTTATATCAAGCCCCTATTGCCACAATAACACTGAGGGCAGCTTACCAGAAGCTAAACGCAACAGCTCGTAACCAATCCCTGCTGTTCCCTGAAAGAAGCCAGGACTCCAGACAGAACTTGGCAAATTGTCAAACAGTTGATAACTTCCTGTTCGTCTTGCCCTCGCCACCACATTTGTTCCTCGTTGGAGGGCGAGTTGCCGTAAATCAGGACGGGAAAATCCTTCGGCTGCAATCAACAGAACCTCAATCCGTCCGAAGTTACCGCAGCACAAATGGTCAATGCCTTGTAAGCCAAATTGCTGGGTCTTTTGCAACCCTACCTCAATGTCCTGCTGAATATCTGCCGTATCCAGCATGGGCAATCCACCCAGTCGTCCTAGGGCAATCCCCGGTGCTCCATGACACCAACTCACCATAAAGCCCGGTTGCCCCTTGTCCTGCTGGAATTCCCGGAAGTCCGGCCAATTACCTGCCTGATCAGAAAAAACACTGCGTTCGTAGGCAATACCTTCTTCTGCTGCTTCACGGTAACGATGGTCTTGGGTCACAGCATACAGGCGCAGCAAAGCATAGGCAATGCCAGCCGCACCGTGGGAGAAGCCCGTGAGGGGCTGTTTCCTGAGAGTTTGCCATGCCTTGGGAGACCCCTTGATACTCACGCGCTGCTGTAACAAATGGTTAGCACAAGCTTGAGCTTTCTCTAGAACGTCTGGATCCTGAGTAGCTTCGTACAACGGTAACAGACCCAAGATTGCTCCGGCAGCTCCTCCCATCACATCCAGTTGTTGATCAGTCGCAATCAATTCAGCAGTAATACTCTTGACAAAAAGCTCAGCATCAGCAATTAATGCTGTATCCCCCAAGAATTGGCTGACTTTTGTGAAAGTATAGATGATAGAACTAACTCCGGTAGCTCCTCCAATTCCCAAATTTCTCGTGAGTCTCTGACGAGTATCAGCCAGCTGAGTTAGCTTTCGTAAAGGCTGTAAAGCTTGCAAAGCTAATTCACCAAATTCTTGACGACCCCTTACCCAATCCAATGCTGATAGAAACAGGGCAATTCCACATTTGCCATCGTAGAGGGAGTTGCCCAGCAGCTGTAGTTGAAACCGTTCAGCTTTAGAAACAAACCCCATCCCAATCCAGTTAACACAGCCATTGGGATCTGGAATTGCTTTGGCCTGGATTTCCCTAGCGATCGCATCAGCCTCTTGAATCAACTGATCCGGTGTGAGCGGTGGTAGGGACTTTACTTCCCATGCCCCGGTTTCTCCAGTTGGTTTTCGTGCCAACCGTGCATAGAGAGCTTGCCGGATCAAACAGAGTTGTTGCCCTAGGTTTGTTTCACTGAACTGCTGTAGTTCGGTGATCACCTGCTCATAACTAGGTTGCTTAAAAGCCTGGGGAATAGTTTGTCCGGAAGGTAGGGGTAAAGCCTGACTAGCAGAGTTGCCCTGAAAGTATGGAATATCAAGTTGTGCCATTACCTGCAACTCAGCAGCTAAGATCGGCCAAGCTTTTGGTTTCTGCTGATCAACCAGGAACGCTCGACTGATGATGTCTAGCTCAAGACTGTAATCAACTCCATCTTGGCAGAATTCAGGGGTCAAGGTTTTCTGCAAAACTGTCCGATACACTTTGGTTGACCGAAAGATAAACCGGATGGGTTGGTCTTGCAGGGCTGCTAGTGGTCCATCGACAGCAAGCAAAGCCTCTCGCTGGGCGATCACGAAGCGATACACTTGCTCAAACCCCTCAACCAACTGCTCCACATAGTCGTTAGGAGACAGGATCTGCTCACCAAGGTAAGGCACATTTTTCGACCTGGGTAGGGTCATATTATCGTAACCCAGATGCATATAATCAGTGTTGATAGCCTTCCAGCAGCGAGCTTTATAAGCTTTATTAGAGCTAGGTTGAGACTCAATACTTCCCAAGCCGCTAATGTCATAGGCAATCGTGCGATCGCTACTAAAATCCCATTGGGGCAACAACCCCGTCCGTAAGACAGAATGGTAAAATTGTTGCCCTGCAGTGGATTCCATCTCTTGGGCATCCAGGGAATTGTCTATCAGTTTGACTTCCGGGTCAAGCAAAGTTTCTAGATCCACCAACACCAAATGCTCACCACTGGCAATCAGGTTTTGATAGTGGCAGTCTATTCCCCGCAAAGCATAAAGCCAGCACAATAGCATCCCAGCTCGCTGATAAAACCGTTGCGCCGCTGCTTCATTTTCGCAGGTCTGATGTTCAACATACTCAACCCAGCCATACCCACTTTGATTGAGAACTCCTAATACTTTGAATTTGAGCAATTCTTCGTGTTGATTGCACCAAGCCAACAGATTATTAAACGCTACTTCCAGCCCTAAATCTTTGGGTTTGTAGACTACCTTGAGTCCAGACTCAAAGGTGAGTACAAACACTGAGCGTCCTCCATTGTGGGGGTCCGATAACCCTGTCTGAATATCAGTGACCTGACCGAGACCTTTCAATGGTGCTGTTGCTTGCTCCCCTTCAGGGGTTTGGCTTTTACCAAAAATTTTCTCAATGGCTTCATAGTCCCAGCTCAACCGTTGCAGTAACTCTACCGTTGCCTCTAGCCAAAGGTTGATACAGGTAGCAACCAATCGCCCCAGCACCGGATAGTTTTGGACAAGGGTAAGGTAACCTTCTCCCAAGTGTTGCTCGACAAAGGCATCATAGTAAGTCGTTTGACCATTGCCCTGGAGAGCTGGTAGAAGTAAGTTGAGCAATCTATATCCACCTGGACGGGCTTTGGAGAACTCAGCATTCAGTGTCTTAGCACAAAGCGTTGTTACTTGTTGCAGCAGAGTGCGCTCTAGACAACGGTAGGCTGTTTTAGATAACAAAGCATTGGCTTGACCTACCACTGGCAAGGCAAAATCCTTGAACCTTTCCTGTAGCTTTGCTCTAGCCACCACCACCACAGGTAGCAGTAGATCTTCAAAGGGAAGAGGATTGTCTAGATCAATTGGCAAGTCAGAATAATCCTGAGGCTGAAACCCTTTAGCGGTTTCCATGACCTGTGCTAGGGTGTTTGCCCACTTGGGTAGTTGTTCAGCAACCAAACGCACAGTACCTAGGCATGGACGAACTTGGTCTATATCTAATCCATCCCACTGTAAGCGTCGCTGAAACTTGTCCCAGTTGCCCTGAGCCACCACATTGCACCAGTGCTCAAGTCTTTGTGATACTTGTGCTTCACTGTTGCTATTAAGCTCCGGTACAAATTGCTTGATATCAAGGCGTTCCCACCAGAAACTAGCTTTAGCAACTATTGATCTAGCTAACAATTATTATTTCTAATCCTGCCATTAGGCATAATAGTGTTACGGAAAATAGCATCCCAAACTGCATGTGTATCTGCTGCGCGCTGTGTCTGCTGCGCGCTGGCACGGCGAAAGCTTATACACAGATAGACCGATAACCCAACGCTATCTTACCGGTCTATCTGTGTCGAAGGTTGAGAGTTGAGGTGTTGCTCGACTCTGTTAATGACCCCTAGTACGAGAAATAGACCAAATACTACAGCAACACCGATAGCAGTCCACTTGAAAAAAACTAACTTTGGCCGACCTTTAGCTGGATAACCACAACTGAGACAAATTTCATCGTTGGTGCTGGTTAAAGACCCACAAACGTTACACTGTTCTAAAGCCATAGTTCTTGGAAATCTCTACCGTCATAAGATAACTGAAAAAATTCTCAGGTGGGTAGAGTACTTTGAGCCTTCCTTACCAACTCCTTGATCCCCAAGTTGCTTAGTTCAAGTGGGTAGGTTACAAAAAAATCAGGGCACAAGGGAAAACCTCCAGGTATGAAGCCTGTGACCAATTACCGATTACCTATTCCTAATCATGGCCTCAGGACACAATTTAATTCTGGATCTAACCACAGTTCTAGGGGCTTCTGCTTTGGGAGGCTACCTTGCCAATCGGCTACGTCAACCTGTACTTTTAGGCTATTTAGCCAGTGGTTTATTGGTTGGTCCGTTTGGTCTTAAACTCGTAGGCGAATTAGAACAAGTCAAATCCCTAGCTGAAATTGGGATTGTTTTTTTGTTATTCACCTATGGGGTAGAATTTTCTCTATCCCAGCTTAAACGATTTAAAGATATTGTCCTGAAAGGGAGTTTACTGCAAATTAGTCTCACTATTACCCTAGTTGCAGTTTTAGCCAATGGACTTGGTTGGGTTGATGGATTTACTCCGGGAATAATGCTCGGATTCATCATCTCCCTTTCCTCCACCTCAGTAGTTCTTAAAACCCTGATGGAGAGAGGAGAAACCAATACCCTTCATGGTCAAGTGATGCTGGCAATTTTGATTGCTCAAGACCTTAGTTTAGGTCTGATGTTAGCCGTCATACCCGCCCTTCAGCAGCCCTCAGATATTGGCTCAGCGTTAGTTGTTGCTTTACTCAAAGCATTGGTGTTTCTAGCTGCTGCTCTAGCAGCGGGTCGCTGGATAATTCCCCATCTCATTAAATATATTGCCCGCACTGAAAACAGTGAGCTATTTCTGATCACAGTAATTGCCCTGTGTTTAGGGATTGCTTTGATTACTGCTGGACTTGGTCTATCCGTTGAAATGGGAGCATTTGTGGCAGGATTAATGATGGCTGAAATTGATTATGCTGACCAAGCCGTTGCCAAAATAATCCCCCTTAAAGACACATTTGTATGTCTATTTTTTGCATCCATAGGAATGCTTATTGAGCCGGAAGTGCTGCTCGAAAACTTCGGCATAATCA
Source organism: Moorena producens PAL-8-15-08-1 (assembly GCF_001767235.1). GTDB lineage: Bacteria > Cyanobacteriota > Cyanobacteriia > Cyanobacteriales > Coleofasciculaceae > Moorena > Moorena producens_A. Next base: position 189,202 of record NZ_CP017599.1, on the reverse strand, counting down.
TCGGTTTAGTGATGTTAGTGATGGGGGGTAAAGCAGCCATTATCCTACCGATTGTGCTGAAATTTGGCTATTCCTTTAAAACGGCTTTTATTGCTAGTTTTGGTCTCAATCAAATTGGAGAATTTTCCTTTGTCTTAGCAGTGGTTGGCTTTGAGTTAGGATTTATCACTAGGGATCAGTATCTACTCCTGGTGGGAACTACAGCCATTACCCTAGTCCTGACACCCATGTGGCTAAGATGGTCTCCCCGAATAGCAGACCACCTGGTAAATCTGCCGTTTCTGAAAAGCTACCTGCGTCAGTTTCAGGGTACTAAAGCTTTGTCAATTCCAGAAACGATTTGTAATCATGTGGTAGTGGCTGGCTATGGACGAGTTGGGCGAGTACTGGTCAAAATCCTGCGCAATCAAGGGCATGAGGTCCTAGTGATTGAAAATAGCGAAGCTGCTATTCAACGCTTGAGACATGAGAAAATTCCCTATATGTTTGGGGATGCTCACTCGGAACTGGTGTTAGAAAAAGCCCATCTAGAAAAAGCTAAAGCCCTAGCCATTGCCCTACCCGATCCTGGCAGTACCCGCTTGTTGCTCAAACGTGCCCTCAAGTTTGCCCCAGGACTGGATATCGTGGCTCGTTCTCACAAAAATAGCGAAATTGACCTACTCACCCAGTTAGGGGCGCGGGAAGTAGTGCAACCGGAATTTGAGGCAGCATTGGAAATGGGAGCCCATGTGCTAGTAGCACTGGGAGAAACCCCAGGGATGATTCAGTCAGTGATCAATCGGATTCACCAAGACCGCTATTTGAGTGTACGACCTGAACAAGCTACCTATTCAAAGCAGCAAGAGATCACTGATGTTGCCCAAGAACTCGACAGTGAGTGGGTGACTTTGAGTCAAACTTCCCGTCTAGATTGGGTAACTCTGGCAGCAGCAGATATCCGTAACGTGACTGGGGTAACAGTTTTGACAATTCAACAAGGTAATGATATTGTCCACTACCCACAAGGTAAGATGACGTTGCGTTCAGGGGATCGATTGCTCGTTGTTGGGGAACCGGAAGAATTAGCAGCGTTTAGAGACTGGATCGAAAGTCGCAGTTTCCTTAGTGAGGGATCTAAGCATTGGGTAACTTTGGTAGAGAATTCAAGTTTGGTCGGTATGAAGCCAATTGATCTCCAGCATCAATACAATGTGATGGTTCAGGCGTTGCGTAGACAAGGGAAACTATATAATCCGGTGGATGAAGCTGGAGTATTGCAGGTGGGGGATTGTGTGTTGTTGTCTGGGGAATGGGATGAGGAGTAAGCTTACCCCCGGCTGAAGCACGGGGGCTTTCGCCCAGGCTCGCCTTGCGTTGGTTTTCAGTAGCCCTAGCATACTCAACGCGCCTAGACTCCAAATTTATCGAATCTAAGGGTTAAGCGCCGAACCTCAAGGCTGGCTTACTCTACGAATGGGAGGGATTGCTCGCATTCGTAGCTTCTACAACCGAGTCAATTCTCGGACAGCCCCAATACTTCGTGGAAGCGCATCACTCGCCGATACTGACTTACTGGCCTAGCCGTTACTCTGAAGTTAAGAGTGCCTTTGCCTATTTCAGTCTTCTTTAATTATAATTGACGGCGACTAAAGTCGCTATTACGCTTCCTCCCCGCTTTAAAAAGACGGGGCTTCCGCGTTTTTTAATTTTTGTGAATGATTTGGTTTCGAGACACTGCGATTAGCCCGAAGGGCTACGCTACGCGAACGCATATGCGCGAGAATTCCATCCTTCGAGCTCCGAATCCCCCGATTTCACATAAATCCATACAGCAAGCAAATGTTTGTCAAACTAATTCTTAAACTAACTAGACACTCTTAGCAAAATACTATATACTATATAATAGTGGCATTATGACAGTTGCTTATTCAGCAACTGAATAGCTGCGTGTGCTGTGGGCTGAGAAATAGGTTCGAGGCAAGACAATATACACAGCATACCAGGCGTTTGTTTGGCATCAGGGCTAAAGTAGGTCAAAGACAGTTAGGTATAAACAACTCCCATCAGTTCTTGGGTCTACTTTGGGTCAATAAGTGCTTACACTTTCGTGGATAAAGGGATACTGAGTGATTAACAACTTAAGTCCCAGCGAAGTCAGGCAAGTTTAATAGCCTTTTCTGACCAGTAAACGCAATTGAACGAGAATCTAGCTCGACCCTCATGCCGAGCTAGATAAAAGTGGGCTCTCTGCTTATTTTTTGAGGAGAGGTTTATCCACTATAAATAGTGACCAGGTTTATAATGACCAGGTTTGTGGCACAAAGGGAATTCAGCTTCTTGAATATCCCTGCTGCCAGACTGCTGCAATGTCTACAAAGGAGAAACCAGTGTCTGTCGGTATCCTCGGTACCAAACTCGGTATGACCCAAGTGTTCGATGATGAAGGAAGAGCGATTCCTGTAACCGTCGTCAAAGCTGGGCCATGTACTGTGACCCAAATAAAAACCAACCAGACAGATGGCTACAATGCCATTCAAATTGGTTATGACCAAGTCAAGCCAAAGGCAATTACTAAGCCTGAAATAGGACACTTGGCTAAGTCCAGCGCCCCACCCTTACGCCACCTACGTGAGTACCGCGTGGATGATAGCAGTAAGTTTGAACTGGGTCAGCCAGTCAATACCGATATGTTCAGTATTGGTCAAATTGTCGATGTCAGCGGTAAAACCATTGGTCGCGGGTTTGCCGGTTATCAGAAACGTCACAACTTCAGGCGAGGACCGATGGCTCATGGTTCCAAAAACCACCGCCTCCCAGGTTCCACTGGAGCAGGGACCACCCCTGGTCGTACCTATCCAGGGAAGAAAATGGCTGGTCGTTACGGCGGTACCAAGGTGACAATTCGCAAACTTGAGGTAGTCAAGATAGATGCAGAGCGCAATTTGCTACTGATTAAAGGTGCAGTTCCCGGTAAACCAGGGACACTCTTGAGCATTGCACCCACTAATAAAGTCGGACGTTAGTCAGAAGGAAAAAGCAATTAGCTCCCTCATCGTTAGGTGTAAGCCTGATGTATATATACTGTTTATTTTTACTACTAGCACCCCCTGAGTGCTTAAAAGCTAACAGCTAATTGCTAAACGCTTGGTCCCTAAGAAGGAGAGAACAAATGGTAGATTGTTCAGTGCGAAACTGGCAAGGGGAAGAAGTAGGGCAGGCAACACTCCAGATGGGAGTTGCCAAAGAAGAAAACGCTGCCCACATTGTTCACCGGTCACTGGTTAGACAAATGGCCAATGCTCGTCAAGGCAATGCTTGTACAAAAACTCGTTCCGAAGTTAGAGGTGGAGGACGCAAACCTTGGCGACAAAAGGGAACCGGTCGTGCTCGTGCTGGTTCGAATCGTTCACCCCTATGGCGTGGTGGTGGTGTGATCTTTGGTCCGAAACCCAGAGACTATAGCCAGAAAATGAACCGCAAAGAGCGTCGCTTGGCTCTAAGAACAGCGTTTATGAGTCGAGCAGAGGATTTGATTGTGGTAGAGGAATTTGTTGAACAACTACCACGACCCAAGACCAAGGATGTGGTGGCAGCAATTGGTCGGTGGGGAATTAAGCCTGAGTCAAAAGTTCTCCTAATCCTAGCTCAGCCAGAAGAAAAGGTTTATTTGTCAGTCCGTAACCTAGCAACTGTCAAGTTGATTTATGCCACCAACTTGAATATCTATGATATCCTTGACGCTGATAAAATCGTGACAACTAACACAGCTCTTGCCAAAATTCAGGAGGTTTACAATGACGGAGTATAACCCCCGTGACCTTGCTGATTTGGTGATTCGCCCAATTGTGACTGAGAAGGCGACCCTACTGATGGAGCAGAACAAGTATGTCTTTGATGTGATTATCAAAGCGACAAAGCCACAAATTAGAGCCGCGATTGAAAGTCTTTTTGAAGTAAAAGTGGTGGCAGTAAATACCCTACGTCCGCCACGTAAAAAGCGTCGAGTGGGAAAATTTGTAGGTTACAAAACCCAGTACAAACGGGCGATTGTTACCCTAGCTCCAGGAGACTCGATTACTCTATTCCCAGACGTATAAAACTGGCTAATTGCTAATTGCTAATTCTTAATTTGGTTAATTGCCAATTGGTAGATTGTCAATTGTTAAGACAAACTAGTCAAGACAAACTAAGTAAAAAATACTTGTTATGGGCATCCGTAGCTATCGACCATACACCCCAGGCACTCGTCAGGGTACTGTCTCAGACTTCGCTGAGATTACTCGGACTGAGCCAGAAAAATCCCTAACCAAATCTAAGCATCGTAAAAAAGGTCGCAATAATCGCGGTGTTATTACCTGTCGCCATCGCGGTGGCGGACATAAGCGTCTATATAGGGTAATTGACTTCCGCCGGGATAAGCACAATATTCCGGCAAAAGTGGCAGCAATTGAGTATGACCCCAATCGGAATGCTAGGATTGCGCTGCTCTACTATCAAGATGGTGAAAAGCGATATATCCTGCATCCTGTGGGTTTGGAAGTGGGGTCAAGCATCATATCTGGGCCTGACTCTCCCATCGAAATAGGCAATGCCTTGCCCCTAAAGGATATTCCCTTAGGCACCAACGTGCATAACGTTGAACTGATCCCAGGGCGAGGAGCACAGATTGTTCGTGCAGCCGGGGCAACTGCTCAAGTGCAAGCTAAAGAAGGTGACTATGTCACCCTAAAGCTGCCCTCTAGTGAAGTCAGGATGTTGCGTAAAGAATGCTACGCCACTATTGGACAGGTCGGTAATGTTGAAGCGAGAAACTTGAGTTTAGGTAAAGCTGGTCGCAATCGACATAGAGGCCGTCGTCCCCAAGTACGGGGCAGTGTAATGAACCCGGTAGATCACCCCCATGGCGGTGGTGAGGGTAGAGCTCCTATTGGTAGAAGTGGTCCAGTGACCCCCTGGGGTAAACCAGCCTTGGGAGCAAAAACTCGTAAGGTCAAAAAGCAAAGTAGTTCTTTAATTGTCCGGCGTAGGCGGAAATCCTCTAAGCGAGGGCGCGGCGGTCGCGATTCTTAAGGAGTTGAACGTTAAAGTTAGCAGGTTAAACGTTGTAACTAGCAACTACTAACTACCAAAAACGCAACTATTAACTACCAACTAATAACTAAAAACTAACGAGCGTTGAATTATGGGTCGTTCATTAAAAAAAGGTCCTTTTATAGCCGATAGTCTTCTGACTAAAATTGAAACCTTGAATGCTAAAGGCGAAAAACAGGTGATTAAAACCTGGTCAAGAGCCTCGACCATTGTGCCGCAGATGGTAGGTCACACCATTGCCGTGCATAACGGGCGGACACATGTACCAGTTTTTATCAATGAGCAGATGGTAGGTCATAAGCTGGGCGAATTTGCCCCGACTCGAACATTTCGGGGACATGTTAAGGATGGTAAGGCCCGTCGTTAAAGTGATTAGTTCAGTAGTTAGTAGCTATAAAGAAAGCAAATGATGGAACGATGGCCATAGACACTACAGCAGAAACTAAAGCGATCGCACGCTACATTCGGATGTCTCCAAGCAAGGTCAGGCGAGTACTTGACCAAATTCGGGGGCGTTCCTATCGGGAAGCTCTGATCATTCTGGAATTCATGCCCTACCGGGCTTGCCAACCAGTATTGAAAGTACTACGCTCCGCTGTTGCCAATGCTGAACACAATGCAGGGATTGACCCAGCTAGCTTATACATCACTAAAGCTTTTGCGGATATGGGACCAAGCTTGAAGCGGTATCGACCAAGAGCTCAAGGTCGTGCTTATCAGATTCGCAAGCCAACCTGTCATATCACCGTGGCTGTTTCTCCAGAAGTAGATGATTAGTTAGTGAGTTAATTGAGAATTACCAACGGCAAACACTAATAGCGCTATGGCTCGATAATAGGGAAAGAAAAGAACAGTGGGACAGAAAATACATCCAATTGGTTTTCGGCTAGGTATCACGCAAGAGCATCGCTCTCGCTGGTTTGCCGACTCAAAGCGTTATCCGCTTCTGTTGCAGGAAGACTACCAAATCAGACAATATGTTGAGAAAAACCTCAATAATGCTGGAATTTCCGACATCCGGATTGAGCGCAAAGCTGACCAGATTGATTTAGAAATTCATACAGCTCGACCTGGGGTAGTTGTTGGTCGTGGTGGCAGTGGTATTGAGTCTTTGCGTGTCGGTCTGCAAAAAGCCCTGGGCAACAATCGTCAGATTCGCATCAATGTCGTGGAAGTATCACGGGTGGATGCAGATGCTACCCTAATTGCCGAGTACATTGCCCAACAGCTAGAGCGCCGAGTTTCCTTCAGACGAGTGGTTCGTCAAGCAATTCAGCGGGCTCAGCGGGCTGATGTCCAAGGCATTAAAGTTCAGGTAGGTGGTCGGTTAAATGGAGCTGAAATTGCCCGAAGCGAGTGGACTCGTGAAGGACGAGTTCCCCTCCATACCCTCCGGGCAAATATTGATTATTCCTACAAAACGGCCCAAACCATTTATGGAATTTTGGGCATTAAAGTTTGGGTTTTCAAAGGGGAAGTGATTCCCGGTCAAGAAGAAAAGCCTGCCCCTAACACAGCTCAACCTCGTCGCCGTCAGCCAAAACGCCGCCAGCAGTTTGAAGACCGGTCAAATGACTAGTCATTAGTAACTAGTCATTTTAAAATTGCTTGCTTGTTAATTGTCAGTTTTCAAGTTTCGATTTTCAATTAACAAAGAACAAATTAATTATGTTAAGTCCAAAAAGAACAAAATATCGCAAACAGCACCGGGGACGAATGAAAGGTATGGCCACTCGTGGCAGTACCATTAACTTTGGTGATTATGCGCTGCAAGCCACAGAACCAGCTTGGATTACCTCCCGCCAAATCGAAGCAGGTCGTCGGGCAATGACGCGCTACGTTCGTCGTGGTGGCAAAATCTGGATTCGAATTTTCCCAGATAAACCAGTCACCATGCGTCCAGCAGAAACTCGTATGGGTTCTGGAAAAGGTTCCCCAGAGTTTTGGGTAGCAGTAGTTAAACCCGGTCGGATTATCTATGAAATCGCTGGGGTAAGCGAAGAGGTTGCTCGCGAAGCCATGCGTCTGGCTGCTAACAAATTTCCCATTAAATTGAAGTTCATTTCTCGTGAAGGGGAACAGGTATAAGCTATGGCTCTGCCCAAGATAGAAGATGCTAGAAGTCTGAGCGATGCCGAACTAGAGCAGGAAATTTTAGCAGCTAAGCGTCAGTTGTTTGACTTGCGCCTGCAAAAGGCAACCAAACGCTTAGAAAAACCTCACCAGTTTAAGCATCTTAAGCACCGAATCGCTCAGCTAATGACAGTAGAACGAGAACGCCAACTCGCTAAACAGAAAGAATCAACAGATACCTCACAAAGTGATACCCCGCAATCAGAACAAAGTGATACCCCACAATCAGAATCAGACGAATAGTAAATAGTATGTCAGCAAAAGAGAGAGTTGGCCTGGTGGTCAGCGACAAAATGGACAAAACTGTGGTGGTGGCTATTGAAAATAGGTCTCCCCACCCAAAGTACGGCAAAATTGTTGTGCGTACCAAGCGATACAAAGCTCATGATGAGGAAAATAAATGTAAAGAAGGCGATCGCGTTCGGATTAGAGAAACACGACCACTGAGTCGTACCAAACGCTGGATGGTTGCTGAAATCGTCAGTAGTTCCTAAAAATAGCGAGTTAACCCTAGTCGATGTGGGTTCTCCACGACCTACAAATGTGCGTGAGATCTCCGAATAAAATCCTTTCGGACTTGGAAACAAACCCAAGGTTTAACTCATAACTCGTTTAACTCATAACTGATTACTCTATTAGAGGAGGAACACTGATGATTCAACAAGAGAGCTACCTAAACGTTGCTGACAACAGTGGAGCCAGAAAAATAATGTGCATCCGCGTTATTGGTGCAGGAAATCGGCGCTACGGTGGTGTGGGTGATGTAATTATTGGTGTGGTCAAGGATGCCATTCCAAATATGGGGGTCAAAAAGTCAGATGTAGTTAGGGCTGTGATTGTGCGCACCCGCAAGGGGCTACGTCGGGAAAGCGGTATGAGTATTCGCTTTGATGACAACGCAGCAGTAATCATAAACGCAGATGGCAATCCCAGAGGTACCCGGGTTTTTGGCCCTGTAGCCCGGGAACTGCGAGAGAAAAACTTCACAAAAATTATATCCCTTGCTCCGGAGGTACTCTGATGATAGGTACAAGCAAGAAGGCACAAACTGATAGCCCATTACGCTACAAAATGCACGTTAAAAAGGGCGACACGGTACAAGTGATTGCCGGTCGAGATAAAGGCAAAATTGGAGAAATTTTGCGGACGCTACCCAAAATTAGCAAGGTAGTAGTCAAAGGAGTTAACGTCAAAACTAAGCATGTCAAGCCTCAACAAGAAGGTGAGAAAGGTCAAATTGCTACGTTTGAAGCTCCAATCCATAGCTCCAACGTTATGCTTTACTCGAATAAAGAAAAAATTGCTAGCCGCATCTGCTATACCTTTACCGACGATGGTCGTAAGGTACGGATGCTCAAAAAAACTGGTGAGATTATTGACTAATTAGTCCCTAGTGCTTAATCCTTAGTCCTCAGTACTCAAAAAAGTAACAAAAAAATTACTCTTGGCAGTTACTAATGGCTAATGGTCAATGACCAATGACTAATAACTAATGACAATTGCCCTGACCAAGCCCAGGGAAATCAAAGGAAAAAAACTATGACAAAAGGGTTAAAAATCCTATACCAGGAAACAATAGTCCCCAAATTAAAAGAGCAATTCGGTTACAAAAACATTCATCAAGTACCGAAATTAGTCAAAGTTAGTCTTAACCGAGGATTAGGAGAGGCATCTCAAAATGCCAAGGCTCTGGAATCGTCGGTAAGCGAAATTGCCATTATCACCGGTCAAAAACCGGTGGTCACACGAGCAAAACAAGCGATCGCGGGTTTTAAAATCCGTGCCGGGATGCCTGTTGGTGTGACGGTTACCCTCCGTTCAGAGCGTATGTACTCCTTTCTAGAGCGGCTAATTAACTTAGCCCTGCCAAGAATTCGGGACTTTCGGGGTCTTAGCCCTAGAAGCTTTGACGGTCGTGGTAACTACACTCTTGGGGTGCGAGAGCAACTCATTTTTCCAGAAGTAGACTACGACAGTATCGATCAGATTCGTGGTATGGATATTACCATAGTCACCACTGCCAACACTGACGAAGAAGGTCGCGCCTTACTCAAAGAGATGGGAATGCCTTTCCGGGATAAATAAGCCTGTAATCATAGGAAGGAACAATGCCGGCAAACGACACAATTGCAGATATGCTGACCCGCATTAGAAATGCCTGCTTGGTTCGGCATCAAACAACAAATGTACAATCAACTAAAATGACCCGGGCGATTGCCCAAGTACTCAAAGAAGAAGGCTTTATTACTGATTTTGAGGAAGCAGGCGAAGGGGTCAAAAAATACTTAGTTGTTTCCCTAAAATACAAGGGCAACAATCGCAAACCAATTATCAGATCCCTGAAGCGGGTGAGTAAACCTGGATTGCGAGTTTACTCCAACCGTAAAGAACTGCCAAGAGTCTTGGGAGGGATTGGGATTGCTATTATCTCTACTTCTAATGGCATCATGACCGACCGGGAAGCAAGGCGTCGGGGAATTGGTGGTGAAGTTCTGTGTTACGTATGGTAAAGGATGAAGCATGAAGGATGAAGGATCTACTAAGAGCCGTCAGCTGACTCGCTACTTAAAAATATAGGCTTGCCAGCTATCAGCTGAAAGCCCCTGTAGATTAGAGCATCAGTTCGATCAATAATCAGCTCAGTATATGCCAAACCGTCCGATAACAACCTAGGATTGATCGGATTAGCTGATTAACCAATTCATGACTACCGTTCATACTTCATACTTCATACCTTTATATTTCATACTTCTTTAGTTAGGAGGATAATTTTATGTCACGTATTGGCAAGCGCCCTATACCAATTCCCAGTAAAGTTACTGTAACAATAGACGGTCAACAGGTGAAGGTCAAAGGTTCCAAAGGTGAACTGGATTGGGTTTTGCCAGATACAATTAAAGCTGAGCAAGTTGGTGAAACTGTAGAGGTTTCCCGGCGCGAAGAAACCCGAACCGCCCGTGAAAGTCATGGTTTGTCTCGCACTCTGGTGGCCAACATGATTGAGGGAGTCTCCAAAGGCTTTGAAAAACGTTTGGACATTCAGGGAGTCGGTTATCGGGCTCAAGTGAAAGGTCGAAATCTAATTTTAAACGTTGGTTACAGCCAGCCAGTGGAGATCGTTCCTCCTGAGGGGATTGAAGTCAAAGTTGAAAACAACACCAACGTCATTGTGAGTGGCATCAACAAAGAAGTTGTAGGCAACACAGCTGCAAAAATTCGTGCAGTTCGACCCCCAGAAGTCTATAAAGGTAAAGGCATTCGATATGCCGGTGAAATAGTCAGACGTAAAGCTGGTAAAGCAGGTAAGAAGTAAACTATGAAACTTACTCGAAAAGAATCTATACGACACAGACATAGGCGGGTACGCCGGAAAGTCAGTGGTACTGCTGAACGCCCAAGATTAGCTGTATTTCGCTCTAATGAGCACATTTATGTGCAAGTTATCGATGACAATCAGCAACATACCATAGTGGCAGCTTCAACGTTAGAACCAGCTCTGAGATCTGAACTCAAATCTGGAGCCACCTGTGAAGCCTCAGCTAAAGTGGGTCAGTTGGTTGCCCAACGAGCACTAGAAAAAGGTCTCAAGAAAGTGGTCTTTGACCGTGGGGGCTACCTATATCATGGTCGTGTCAAAGCTTTAGCAGAAGCTGCTCGTGAAGCCGGGCTGGATTTTTAGTAACTGCTAATTAAAAGTTGACAATTGCAATTATGCAATTATGCAATTAGCAATTAAAAATTAGCAACGATAAATCAGCTAATTTTTGATTACTTACTATCATGATTTAATCTATAGCGAACTATGGCAAATCGTAGAAAAAGCAACCGCTCTAAAGAAAAAGAAAGTAATTGGCAAGAGCGGGTTATCCAAATCCGCCGCGTTAGTAAGGTGGTCAAAGGGGGTAAAAAATTGAGCTTCCGCGCCATCGTAGTTGTAGGTAATGAAAAAGGTCAGGTGGGGGTTGGTGTCGGCAAAGCCAGTGATGTAATTGGTGCTGTCCGTAAAGGGGTTGCTGATGCCAAAAAGCAACTCATTGATGTACCCTTAACCAAAACTAATTCCATTCCTCACCCATCTAGAGGTAGGGCTGTGGGAGCCAAAGTGATCATGCGACCTGCTGCTCCCGGAACTGGTGTGATTGCTGGTGGTGCTGTGCGCACAGTACTTGAGTTAGCTGGAGTTAAAAATGTCTTAGCTAAACAGCTTGGTTCCAATAACCCCCTCAATAATGCTAGAGCAGCAATCAACTCTCTTGATTCCCTGCGCACATTTTCAGAGGTGGCTCAAGAACGGGACATTCCCCTTGAACAAATCTATGCATAGATTAAAAACCAGCTAGGTAGAAATAAAAGTAATATGCTCAAGGTTGACGGTTTAGCGTCAGCCGTCAATCAGAGAAAAAAACATTTTTATCCTTACAAAAAACGATGAGAATCAATGATGCAGTCCCCAAACAAGGCTCCAAAAAGCGCCGACGCCGTGTAGGTCGTGGCATTGCTGCTGGTCAAGGGGCTAGCTGCGGTTTTGGAATGCGTGGTCAAAAATCCCGTTCAGGTCGAGGGACAAGACCTGGTTTTGAAGGGGGTCAGATGCCCTTATATCGCCGTATACCCAAGTTAAAACACTTTACGGTCATTAACCCCAAACATTACACTACAATCAACGTAGGTAAGTTGGCATCACTTCCCGCCAATACTGAGGTAACTTTGGAATCCTTGTTGGAGACAGGTTTAGTCACCACCAATGATGGTCCATTGAAACTACTCGGTGATGGCGAGCTGAATGTGCCACTCAATATAAAAGCTGCTGCCTTTACAAGTGGTGCCCGCCAAAAAATCGAGGCGGCTGGTGGCAGCTGGGAAGTTATAGCTAAGTAACCCCTTTAGCCCTTATGCTCCTGTATCTTCAAGAGGTACCTTAAATGACTGTCAGTCGAGACAAAGCCCCAACTGCTCAAGAGACGTTTATGCAAATGGCTCAAGCGGCTGGCCTTAGAGGTCGGCTGCTTGTCACCGTTGGTTTGTTAATTTTAGCCCGCTTGGGTGTCTTTCTTCCTGTACCAGGAATTGATCGAGCCAGATTTTCAGCAGAACTCCAGAATAGCCCGTTTGTCGGTCTTTTGGACTTTTTCTCTGGTGGTGGTTTTTCCGCCCTAGGGATTTTTGCCTTGGGAATTTTGCCTTATATTAATGCTTCGATTATCCTACAACTGCTAACGGCAGCAATTCCTTCTTTAGAAAATTTGCAGAAAAATGAAGGTGAAGCAGGGCGTCGAAAAATCGGTCAGATTACCCGTTATGTTGCCCTAGGCTGGTCTGTGATTCAAAGTATTGGCTTATCCTTGTGGGCACAGCGGTTTGCTGTTGAACCAGGCGCATTCTTCGTGTTTGAAACTGTCCTTGCCCTCACGGCTGGCTCTATGTTCGTGATGTGGCTATCAGAGTTAATTACCGAACGAGGCATTGGCAACGGAGCGTCACTGTTGATTTTTGTCAATATTGTTGCTGTTTTGCCCCGCACCTTGGGTCAAACCATTGAACTGGCTCAGACCGGCGGTCGAGAAACGGTGGGTAAGGTAATTGTGCTGCTGTTAGTTTTCCTAGTCATGATTGTCGGTATTGTCTTTGTGCAAGAAGGAAGCCGACGAATTCCGATTATTACTGCCAGACGTCAAGTGGGTAAGCGCCTTTACCGGGAGCGGAAAAATTATTTGCCCCTAAGGCTAAACCAAGGTGGCGTAATGCCAATTATCTTTGCCTCAGCCGTCTTAATCCTACCCACATCCCTAGCTGGGATAACTAGTGGCGATAATAGCAATGGATTTTTAGGCTCAATCAATCAAGTCCTAATCCAGATTGCCAATTATCTCAACCCCAATGGTCAAACTCCTTGGGTCTATGTTGCTGTCTATTTAGTCTTGATTTTGTTCTTTAGCTACTTCTACGCCTCCCTGATTATAAACCCAGTAGATATGTCCCAGAATTTGAAGAAAATGGGGGCGAGTATCCCTGGTATTCGACCAGGAAGGGCTACGAGTGAATATATAGAGAGAGTTTTGAACCGACTGACCTTATTAGGAGCAATTTTCCTAGGACTGGTAGCTGTAGTACCAACTGCAGTCGAAAGCGCCACTGGTGTAACCACATTTAGGGGATTAGGTGCCACATCGTTGCTGATTTTGGTGGGGGTTGCCATCGACACAGCCAAGCAAATTCAAACCTACGTGATTTCCCAGCGTTACGAAGGTATGGTCAAGCAGTAAAGCGATTATTGGGCAATGGGCGCAGCAGCTTTTTTAGGTGGATGAGCCTCAAATTTTCGGGTCAGTTGGTTGTTGTTCATTGCCTAGGACAAAAACCAACTGACACATCACCCATGACACATGACACATGAAAAGATTAATCTTTTTAGGACCTCCAGGAGCAGGTAAAGGAACTCAAGCCAAAATTGTGGCTGAACAACTAGGGATTCCTCACATTTCCACCGGGGAAATTTTGCGAGGAGCTGTAAGTGCTCAAACCCTCCTGGGTCAAAAAGCTCAGTCCTATATGGATAAAGGAGAATTGGTGCCTGACGAGTTGCTGATAGATCTGATCCGCGATCGCCTAAATCAACCCGATGCTCAAAAGGGTTGGATTTTAGACGGTTTTCCCCGTAACGTCAGCCAAGCCCATTTCTTGAACGACCTGTTGCAAGAGCTTGACCAAACTTTTGATGGTGCCATCAACCTGGAAGTTCCAGATCAGGTTTTGCTCGACAGACTATTGGAAAGGGGTCGTAAGGAAGGACGTAGAGATGATAATGAGGAAACTATCCGCACACGTCTTGAGGTCTATTACCTTCAAACAGCTCCTTTGGTGAAGTTTTACCAAGAACACTCCGCTTTAAAATCTATTAATGGTGATCTCTCCTTAGAGGAAGTCACCGAATCGATTAAACAGGTTCTAGGGTAATCATTTTAGGGTAAGCCCGTGCGTAAGGGCGGAAACCCCCTGCGTCCGGCAGGTCAGCCATCATCTGACCCTATTGTAGCTAATACCATTAGCCTAATACGACTAATTTAGACTAATGGTTCTTATAATGGTTCGACCGATGTAACCTATGCTTTGAGCTAGCCCACGGGAAAAATGCTTCCCTGACCCCGCTACTCCAAAGTTGGTGGAAAAGTATTTTAGTTGGTATAATTTTGGATTTGATAAAATATGTTAAGACTCCCTGAATTAAATAATCAAAATTTAGAACATAGGGGGATAGTTGTATTGAGGTTAAAACACGTTGGCTAAACAAGACTTAATTGAAATGGAAGGCACGGTGACTGAATCCCTGCCGAATGCCATGTTTAGGGTTGACTTGGACAATGGCTTTAATGTCCTAGCTCATATTTCCGGTAAAATCCGTCGGAATTACATCAAAATTCTGCCTGGAGACCGGGTCAAAGTTGAACTAACCCCCTACGATTTAACCAAAGGCAGGATTACCTACCGCCTGCGTAAGAAGTAAAACTAGCAGCGACTTCTGTTTTATTTAAAATAAGTTAAATTTGACAAGTCAACCTAAAAAAAGATATAATAACCAACTGCATTATGTCCAGAAAAAAAAGAGATGAAAGTTAGACCATCTGTCCGAAAAATGTGTGAGAAGTGCCGCGTAATTAAACGCCACGGTAGAGTTATGGTAATTTGCCCCAATCCCAAGCACAAACAGCGTCAGGGATAAATCTCACATCCATACACTTAATCCATACATTTAATTTGTAGCACAAAACTTCAGTCAAGGGAGAAGCAAGCGTGGCTCGCATTGCCAGTGTAGACCTACCTCGCGATAAACGTGTAGAAATAGGTCTGACCTACATTTATGGAATCGGTCTGTCGCGGTCTAAAGACATTTTAGCAGCAACAGGAGTTAACCCAGATACAAGGGTTAAGGATTTGACCGATGCTGAGGTGGCTGCCCTCAGAGCAGCTGTCGAAAAAAATTATCAGGTGGAAGGGGATTTAAGGCGCTGGCAGTCAATGAACATCAAGCGCCTAGTGGATATTGGTACCTATCGCGGACGTCGTCATCGCATGGGACTCCCCGTGAGAGGACAGCGAACCCGCACTAATGCCCGTACCCGTCGCGGTAGACGAGTGACTATCGCTGGAAAGAAAAAAGCACCGGCTAAGAAGTAATAGCTCTAGTCAGCCCAACTATCCACCACAGCTTTCTTGTCATTGGTCATTCGTCAAAAGTAACTGCCAGGAGACCTTCTGTTAGTCACTTTCGAGAAAAGACTTTCGACAAAATTGTTCAGGTTACTCAACCCCAAGATAATCAATCACCTATAGAGTAAAGTCAAGTGACATGGCGCGACCAACTAAAAAAGGTGGTACAAAAAAGCAGAAACGCAATGTACCCAATGGAATAGCATATATCCAGTCTACGTTCAATAATACTATCGTCACCATTTCTGACACCAAAGGGGATGTAGTCTCTTGGGCTTCAGCTGGCTCTAGTGGATTTAAGGGGGCAAAAAAAGGAACTCCCTTCGCTGCTCAGACCGCTGCTGACAGTGCTGCCCGACGAGCCATAGACCAAGGTATGCGTCAGGTGGAAGTGATGGTGAGTGGACCAGGAGCAGGTCGAGAAACCGCTATTCGGGCCCTGCAAGGAGCCGGACTGGAAATCACCCTAATCAGGGATGTAACTCCAATTCCTCATAACGGCTGCCGTCCACCCAAACGGCGTCGAGTATAAGAGTATATTTTTTGCGACCGTTAGGTTGAAAGGAAAGTAGCTTGAAAGGAGGAGGTTCATAAGAAACTTCTTACCCTTTTTACCCTTTGGCTTACTATCCCTTCAACCTGTATTCGGTTAAAGGGGTCTTATGAATAGAGGGAGGTCACTCTGTGGCGCAGTTTCAGATTGAGTGTGTAGAATCCAAAACACTGAAGAACCAAAGTCAGTATAGCAGATTTGTCCTAGAGCCTCTCGAACGTGGTCAAGGCACAACGGTTGGCAACGCCCTCAGACGAGTTTTGCTGTCCAACCTAGAAGGGGCAGCAGTGACCGCTGTCCGGATTGCTGGCGTAAACAATGAGTTTGCCACAATTGAGGGAGTCAGAGAGGATGTCCTGGAAATTATGCTGAATATGAAGGAAGTTGTCCTCAAAAGCTACACCTCTCAACCTCAGATAGGTCGAGTGATGATTACTGGGCCATCCACTGTGAGAGCTGCTCAGTTTGATTTGCCCTCGGAGGTGGAAATTATTGCTCCAGGTCAGTATGTTGCTACCTTAGCAGAAGGGGCTAAGCTGGAAATGGAGTTCCGCATCGAAAAAGGTACAGGATATCGCTCTGTGGAACGGGGGCATGATGAATCAACAGCGGTAGATTTCCTCCAGATTGACTCTGTGTTCATGCCGGTGACTAAAGTAAATTACAGCGTTGAGAATACTCGCATTGATGGTGCTCTGGAAAAGGATCGCTTAACTTTAGAGGTCTGGACCAATGGTAGTATAACTCCCCAAGAAGCTCTATCTCAAGCGGCTGGTACCCTGGTGGATCTGTTCAATCCTCTCAAGGATATTAATCTCGAATCTATTAAAGATGACTATGGTGATGATGACGATCCGACCAGCCAAATCCCGATCGAAGAATTACAACTCTCGGTTCGGGCTTACAACTGCCTGAAACGAGCACAGATAAATTCTGTATCCGATTTGCTCGATTATAGTCAGGAAGACCTCCTAGAAATCAAAAACTTTGGTCAAAAGTCGGCTGAAGAAGTGATAGAAGCTCTGCAACGACGTCTAGGAATTACACTGCCCCACGAAAAATCCGCTAAGACTTAACCACAACAATTAAACTTAAGGGACTGGAGAAGCACGCAAGTAGCTAGTCTAAACCCTAGGAATAAAGGCAAATCTTGTTCAAAAAAAAGGAGGAAGCTAAAAAATGCGTCACGGGCGTCGTGTGCCAAAACTGGGCAAGCCAGCAGATCAACGTCGGGCTCTGATGAGATCCCTGACCACTGAATTACTGCGTCATGGTCGAATCACTACCACTAAAGCTCGGGCAAAAGCCATTCGTTCGGAGGTGGAGCGAATCATTACCCTGGCCAAGGATGGTTCCTTGGCATCCCGACGTAGGGCAATTGCCTATCTGTACGACAAAAAGTTAGTTCACTCCCTCTTTGCTGGAGTGAAGGATCGATATGGCGATCGCAATGGCGGATATACCCGAATTCTGCGCACGGTGCGGCGTCGTGGTGATAATGCTGAAATATCTATTATTGAACTAGTCTGAGGCAATTAACAATTAAAGCAATTAACCATTAAAAATGTCAATTGTTAATCGTTAATCCATGATGTCTGCCAACGATGCTAAAGCTATCCAGCGAATTGCCCTGGTTATTCAATACCTGGGTAATAACTTTTATGGCTGGCAGCGACAACCAAAGCATCGCAGTGTTCAGTCGGAAATCGAAACAGTTCTGTCCACCGTGCAACAGCGAGCCATAACCCTATATGGTGCTGGTCGTACTGATACAGGGGTTCACGCTGCTGCCCAAGTCGCTCATTTTAATGCCACAGGTCCAATACCAGCCCATCGCTGGGCAGCCATACTCAATAGTAGACTGCCAGAGGATATCTTAGTCCGAGCATCAGCATTAGTACCACCAGACTGGCATGCTCGGTTTAGTGCCATCTGGCGTCGTTATCGATACACAATCTATACCGACGCCTGCCCTAACTTGTTTGTGCAACCCTTTTGTTGGCACTATTATCAAGCTCCCCTTGATGAATCCCTGATCCAGGCAGCCTTAAAACCACTGCTGGGTAAGCATCACTTGGCAGCCTTTCACCGAAGCAACTCGGGGCGATCGCATTCCTGGGTAAATGTGCAAGCAGCCGAATGTTACCGCAATGGATCATTTATTCATATAGAAATTCAAGCTAACGGATTTCTATATGGTATGGTGCGTCTGTTGGTAGGAATGCTAGTACAAGTGGGAATAGGGAAGCTAACCCCAGAACAGTTTACTGACATCTGGGTTAACCAACAGCGGGACAAAGTGAAACACGCTTCCCCAGCAAAAGGCTTGTGCTTGCTAAGGGTTGGCTACCCAGAATGCCCCTTTCCCCCAGAAATATGGTATGATGCTCAACCCAAATTTATATTACCTCAATTGACGGGTTGAAGGTTACAGGGGTAACTATGTTTAAGGTTAGTTTTACAGATGTATAACATGAAACCTTTAATCTGTCAATAGTTGACTTTTAGCCTGTCAACCAAACCGACAAGGGCTCCCTGGGCAAGAACAACCTGTGAAGCCTGGCCTGTAGGACACGCGTGCGCGTTCAACCAACATTGAACGTTTCAAACCAACCGTAAACCTGATATTGATTGAACTGATGGAAAAAACCCACATCCCAACTAAAGACTCAATTGAAAAAAAGTGGTACGTTGTAGACGCCACCAACCAGCGTCTAGGACGACTAGCTAGTGAAATTGCCATCATTCTGAGGGGGAAAAACAAACCTACTTACACTCCCCACATGGATACTGGTGACTTCGTGATTGTTGTCAATGCCGAAAAAGTTATGGTAACTGGCAGAAAACGGGAGCAAAAACTATACCGCCGCCATTCCGGTCGTCCTGGCGGTATGAAGACAGAAACCTTTGCTCAATTGCAAGCACGTATACCTGAAAGAATTATCGAGAAAGCTGTCAAGGGTATGCTACCTAAAAACTCTCTGGGTCGCCAACTTTTCAAGAAGCTGAAAGTTTACACTGGTCAGACCCATCCCCATGAAGCACAACAACCCCAAGAACTAACAATTAAAACAATTCCAGGAGGCTAAAACCAATGCAAGCAGAAGAACAAGCAGGTCGCGCTGTTTACTGGGGAACTGGTCGTCGTAAGTCATCAGTTGCTAGAGTGCGTTTGGTTCCCGGTAGCGGTCAGTTGATTGTTAATAAACGTCCAGGGGACGCTTACTTTAACTTTAACCCCATGTACCTAGCCAGCCTGAAAGCACCTTTGGAAACCTTAGGTTTGGAAAATGAGTACGATATCCTAGTCAATGCCCACGGTGGTGGCTTAACCGGACAATCTGATGCTGTGCGTCTAGGGGTGGCTAGAGCCTTGTGCGAACTAGACCCAGAAAACCGCCAACCTCTTAAAATAGAAGGCTACTTGACTCGTGACCCACGGTCAAAAGAGCGCAAGAAATATGGCTTGAAAAAAGCTCGGAAAGCCCCCCAATACTCGAAGCGATAAATTATCAGCTGGCTAATTTAAAATTCAACATGGTAATTAAAAATTTGTAAGCATTCAGACCTTAGCTATCAGCTATCAGCCATTGCCAATAAACTTTTAGCTAAAAGCAATAATAAATAAGCTAATAAATTAGCGGATTAAGGGTTGTCCACAATAGCTAATGTATGGGCAATATTAAGCCACATGCCTAAGTTTGACAGGATTGAAAAGCTGACTGCTAAGGGGCTGATAGCACCTCAAGTAGCGTGGGTGGCACAGGCTTATAGCCTGTGATGTAGCGCGTATCCTTACCAGAATTTAACAATTAGCAATGGAAAATTAGGTAATTATATAGTAAAATACAAAGCAAAGGAGGAACTATGCCAAAACCAGATATTCACCCAGAGTGGTACCCAGAAGCCAAAGTCTATTGCAACGGGGAAGTTGTGATGACCGTTGGCTCAACTCAGCCAGAACTTCACGTAGATGTTTGGTCTGGTAATCATCCCTTCTACACAGGAACCCAGAAAATTATTGATACGGAAGGGCGAGTTGAACGCTTTATGCGGAAATATGGGATGCTGGATGCTGCAGAAAATACAGCTAGCTCTGATGGGACAAAGAAATAGCTCCTAAAGTTCAAGGGTGAAGGATGAAGGATAAACGATGAACCAGGAGGAATGAACGATGAAATGGGTTTAGCGATGGCTAACTTAAGGTTGACTAAAAACTTGATAAACAGTTAGGACTTAAACTTCCCACTTAATACTTCCCACTTCATAATTCATAAATTTATACTTCATCCTTCCTAACTTCTGAGGCTATTTCAAGAGAGCGATCGCATAAACCATGGCTGAAACCTACCTGCTGGAAAAACTCAACTCTGTCGAGCAAACCTACCATGAGTTAACAAGGCGTCTGGCTGATCCAGATATCGCCACAGACCCCAATGAGTTGCAACGAGTGGCAAAAGCTCGTTCCTCCCTAGAAGGAGTTGTTGCTACCTACGACAACTGGAAGCAAACCCAAGAGGAGTTGGCAGGAGCACGGCAAATCCTTAAAGAATCCACTGGTGAGCCAGAATTGCAAGAAATGGCAGCTCTGGAAGTTGAGGAACTCCAGACCAAGCTAGAGCACCTGGAAAGAGAACTTAAAATATTACTCTTGCCCAAAGACCCGAATGATGAAAAGAATATCATGCTGGAGATTCGGGCAGGAACTGGTGGCGATGAAGCAAGTATCTGGGCAGGGGACTTGGTACGGATGTACTCACGCTATTCCGAAAGTCAAAACTGGCGAGTAAAGTTATTGAGTGAGTCTCTGGCGGATATGGGAGGCTTCAAAGAGGCGATATTAGAAATTCAGGGAGACCAAGTTTACAGCAAGCTGAAGTTTGAAGCTGGGGTTCATCGAGTCCAACGAGTACCTGTTACTGAGGCTGGCGGTAGAGTTCACACCTCAACAGCAACGGTAGCCGTGATGCCAGAAGTTGATGAGGTGGATGTGGAGATTGACCCCAAGGAGATCGAAATTTCTACAGCCCGTTCTGGTGGTGCTGGTGGTCAGAACGTAAACAAAGTGGAAACAGCAGTTGATTTATACCACAAGCCTACAGGAATTCGCATTTTTTGTACAGAAGAACGAT
The DNA here is from genome assembly GCF_001767235.1 of Moorena producens PAL-8-15-08-1. Lineage (GTDB taxonomy): Bacteria > Cyanobacteriota > Cyanobacteriia > Cyanobacteriales > Coleofasciculaceae > Moorena > Moorena producens_A. The sequence continues at coordinate 168,106 of NZ_CP017599.1, read as the reverse complement.
CTCAGCTGCAAAACCGAGAGCGAGCTATGCAAATTCTCCGGGCTAAGCTGTATGAGATCAAGTTACAGGAACAACAGGAAGCGGTGACCTCGATGAGGCGTTCCCAAGTTGGTACAGGGGCTCGTTCTGAGAAAATCCGCACCTACAACTACAAAGATAATCGGGTCACCGATCACCGACTGGGTCAAAATTATTCCCTCGCTCCTTTGCTGGAGGGGGACTTGGAGGGAGTGATTCAATCTTGCATTAGCCAAGACCAGCAGGAGCAATTGGAAAAATTGGCATCTTCTACATCCAACGGTGAATCTTTAACTTAATGCCAAGTTAGCTAAAGGCGCGAGAAGCCTTTAGCTAAAAGCATTGCCTTATCTGAGGTTTACTCTAACTGAAGCCCAGACTCAAAAACGACAGTGTTTTGTTAGGTTTGTGTCTTAAATCATCATCAAAATTTTGTCAACTAGATTTTAAGTGTTGCTTGATTTTATTGACACTCCCCGCCGAAGTAAGAACGGGGATTCTTAGTTCCTCGACATGCCTTGTCTTGATGCAGTCGCTCATGGGGGAAACCCCCAAGACCGCGCTGCATCGCTAAAATTAGCTATCCGTCAAAGGCAATATTTAAGCCAAATGCCCGTTAAAAACCAAACATCTAGCCTAATTTAACTAACCCCAGTGGGCTTGTCTCCCTAAGCGTTGAGTTTCCTCAGTTTCCGTGTGCCCCACGGTACTTTTGTTTTCAAAGTTTGCTTTACTGGTTGTCGGTATCTGGCACGGATCCATACGTTTTTAATGAGGTTTTTCGCGCCTCAAGTGCTAACATCGCAAAACGCTCGTGAAATTATGACAGTACCGACGAATCCTGTCTGTGTTAGGCCACTCTCTTATTCTAGCACATTACTTGAAAGCCGTCCTAGAAGGACGGGGCTTGAAACCCATCTTTTTAGTCACTCCAGAGAGACGAGTATGAAGTTGACATTGTCCAAGATAAATTTGTGCTACACTATCTCCTGGATTCAAGCGTAGACATTCCTGAAACAGAACTGATGCCTTGGAGAAATAATGGAGATTATAAAGTACCAAGGCTTGTTCAAATTTGCTGCGAGTAATTAACTTCCCTTCTCGCAGTTGAGGTTTATCGGCATCAAAGATTTCATAAACTGTCACCATTTCGGATTTGCCCTTGACTGGTACCCGATCAATCAACCGAATGGCATAAGCTAAGGGATTATCTAACTTCCAATAAGTATGGTGAGTGATTAATAATGGCACCCCATAACGTTTCGTTAATTCTTCTAAACGAGACGCTAAATTGACCCCATCGCTGATAACAGTGCTATCCATCCGATTTTTTCCTCCCACTGCTCCTAGCATCAACGAACCAGTATTGATGCCAATGCCAACGGTGATGGCTGGGTGTCCTGAGTTTTGCCGAGATTGATTATAGTCAGCTAGGGATGTTAGCATAGCAATTCCGGCGTTGACCGCATGATTAGCACTTTCGTTAAACAGAGCCATAATCCCATCCCCCATGTATTTATCAATAAAGCCATGATTTTCAGTGATGGCACATTCCATACGAGAAAGATAGGTATTGATAAATTCAAAATTTTCCTCAGGTGTCATAGTTTCCGAGAGGGTGCTAAAGGAGCGAATATCGGAAAATAGCACCGACATCTCTTGCTGAACATGATCCCCTAATTGAACATCGGTAATGCTTGGTTTGTTCAATAACTTGAGAAACTGATGGGGGACAAAGCTTTCATAAGCTTGATTGACTTGCGAGAATTCCTGCATCAAGCGTAGGTGTTCTGCTTCTGCTTTTTTGCGTTGGGTGATATCATGAAAAGCTACGATAGCATAGGCAATGTCGCCCAATTCATTAAAGATAGGTGTTCCCCAACTTTCTATAGGGATAATTTTGTCCCCTTGGTGGATTTCAATATCATCCAGGGTGGCGTTTTCACCTTTTAATGCCTTTACAGCAACTAATTTTTCAGCAAAGTATAGCTGATTGGTTCCGGCAACATAAAGTTGATAAACCTCTGGCATTTGCTCAGCTGTAGTTAATGGCACGACTCCCTTGCCGAATAACTGCCGCGCCTTATAATTTAGGAATTCTAGTATCCCCTTATCATTAAACACAGCCACACCCACAGGCATCCTTTCTAGGAACTGAGTCAATTGATACTGGTTCTCTAGCAGTTCGTCAACTAAAACAGTTTGCTGACGGTTTATAGCACTCAGATGCTGCCACTCTTGATTAGCTTGTTCTGGTGCTGTAGTATATTCTGAAATCTGTGCTGCTTGATCACAGATTATTTTTTCCAACTGCTGATTGAGTTCCTGAAGTTGGCGATTTTGTGCCTTCAGTGTTTCCTCAAGAAGATAACTATGTATGGCTTCTATGACTGTCAATTTCAGGTCTTCAGATGGACAAGGCTTCCCTAGGTAACGATATAATTTTGCATACCGAATTGCCTTGGCTGTAGCTTTTAAATCCAGATCACCCGTCAGCATAATTTTGAGAGTTTGGTTATCGAAAAAATAAGCTATGTTTAATAAGTCATCACCTTTTAGATCAGGGATAACAGCACCAGCTAAAACTAAAGCCACTTCAGACTCATCATTGCGCAACTCTTCGACTAACTTGACAACCCCTTTACTCCCTTCAAAATTTTCAATCAGATTTTCTTTGCCGAGAGTATTACCTAGAGATTTTTTTAGGCTATTGAGAACTGATGGATCATTATCAATACAAATAATTATTAATGAGTTTGTCATGCCAAATTATCTGCAAATTTATATTGAATTAATTAAATGAATGCCTGGCGGCAATTGATTATTATAGAGTTTTTATAGTCACACCAAAATATTGCCTGCTTATTAAATGATTGGAGAAAATGATTGAAGTAAATCATTTGGTGGAATTAAATATCAACTAGTAGTCCCTAAACTATTAGTTTTTTTTACCATTAATTACTAACAGTAATATATCAACAGTAAACCACAAAAAATCTACATATTTTCTTTATTAATACCAACTCACTTATCTTAAGCTATGGATTTAGCAGACAAGTTCTATTTTTTGGAGCAACATATAGCATTGTGGCGATAGTACCCTCTACAGTCAACATAAAAATGTAGCCAATTGCTTTGACGATTTGGCTACACTATTGACCGAATATGCTGGAAATTTATCCGATTAATCCACTCAATTAACCCCCAATTCCCTAGACAATCTACCTAAAACCAAATGATTACCTTTAAATTAGTTATTTGTCAACTATCCCAAGACAGCCATTTTATAGGCATGTGAGCATAATACATAATATTATGTATTTGTCAACTAGCAAGTGTAGCCAGTTTAATCACGCTCATCAACTTAAATTGATTGTCTGCCTTGTCAGAAACCGTTAAAGTGTCCTTTGAGATATTGGGGAACTGTAAGTGATGACTATTGATCAGGTACTTGACATCCTCAAAAGTGTTGAGAAAATCAAGTTAACTCCACTTCAGGAATGGATATTGCACCAAGCCTGGGCAGGAAAAACCTATACCGATATGGCGATCGAAGCACACTATGGCCCTGAATACCTCAGAAAGACTGCTTATAAGTTGTGGCGATTACTGGGAGACATTTTTGACAAAACGATCACCAAGACCAATTTCCGGAACACCCTGGAGACAACCCCGATTACTCCCTACCATCAACAGCTAATTGAGCAATATTACCGCCGTCAATGCCTACGTAAAATTGCTGAATTTCCCAGTGGAGCACTTCCCCTACCATCTCCCCTTTATATAGAGCGTCCTCCGATTGAAGAGCTTTGCTATCAAGCCATTCACCAACCCGGAAGTTTGCTCCGGATTACAGGACCAAAACAGACAGGGAAAACGTCTTTGCTGTTGCGAATATTAGACCAGGCAAGAGAAAAACAATATCACAAAGTTTATCTCAATTTTAACCAAGCCGAAACCGCCATTATAAGTAATTTAGACCGGCTATTACGCTGGTTATGTGTTAAAGTCAGTTACCAACTCCAGCTTACCCACCAACTGGATGACTATTGGGATAAAGACCTAGGCAGTAAGGTCAGCTGTATGACCTACTTACAAGAACATATCCTAGAAAAAATAGACCATCCCCTGGTTTTGGCAATGGATGAAGTCCATCGGCTGTTTGAGCATACCCAAACTGCTAAAGATTTTTTACCTTTATTGCGCTCTTGGCATGAGGAAGCTAAACAACTACCGGTGTGGCGAAAGCTGCGGGTAATTGTGGTTTACTCGACAGAAATTTATGTTGCTCTGGAAACTTCCCAATCTCCGTTTAATGTCGGATTACCGATTAAGTTACCCGAGTTTAACAAACAGCAAATCCAACAGTTAGCTCAGCTTTATAGATTACATTGGTCAAATAGTGAAGCTGCTGACAAACTGATGGCTATGGTGGGGGGACATCCGGGATTAGTGCAGCTTGCTCTCTATCATTTGGCTTATCATAATATTAGCCTAGAACAATTACTCGCTGAAGCAGCTACTGCTACGGGAATTTATAGTGACTATTTGCGGCAACACTTAAGTGTAATTAGGGAAAATCCTGATTTAGCTACTACTCTTAAACAGGTGGTTACAGCAGATAGGGGAGTTGAGCTCGATCCAATCAGTATCTATAAGTTACAGAGTATGGGTTTGGTTAGTGTTCAGAGAAATAAAGTCACACTATGTTGTAATTTATATCGTCACTATTTTTTAGAACACCTTGATATGTTGTTCGCGTAGCGTGGCCTTTTGGCCAAGGTTTAAGGTTGTCTTTAAGAATGTTGAATGTTGAATGTTGAATGTTGAATTCTTAATTCTTAATTCTTAATTCTTAATTTAAAAATTGCGTTCCACAAAACTATTCAAATCATTCCATTTTTAATAAACGCCCAATAATCCCCTGTTTCAAAACAGGGGATTATTGGAACAAACAATTGCTCAGAGCGATCGCTACAGCGAAGGGTGATTGAATTTAATCTAAATAACCCATCAGCTGTGGATCAGCATCAACATCATTTGGGGCGATGGGACGTTTGCCCATGATGTACTCTATTTCATCAAGATGAAGATTACTAGCAGCAATTGGCCGCTCTCCAGACACCTTCATGATACCGAGTACCTCAATGTTGCTAGAGGTGATGGGGCGCTCTCCCATTACAGACATCGTTTCTAATACCTGGAGATTACTGGCATCAATTGGTCGATGTCCCATTATGCTTTGTGTTTCACTAATATGAAGCTCACTAGGAGCAATGGGACGGTTTCCAGGTAAAGGGGGAATTGTATCTAATGCAGAGGTTTCCTGTGCTGGAGCTTGTGCTAGCTGAACTGCAGTAGTGTTTTCATTGATTGCAGTGCTATCGCTCACAGTGCTATCGCTCACAGTGCTATCGCTCATAATCGTATACCTAGAAGTTTTTAACCGAGTTTTTTAGCTATTCGGGCAAGATTAGCCCGTTGGTCTTACCCGCTGGCGGAGGTGTGGGATTAACTATTGGTGTTATTGCCTCGTTTATGGGCGAGCGGGGTGCTTACAAAGTAGGAGAACAAAAAAAGCTCTGGTTGCTGTATTGACCTGGAGTCTTTGCTGTAACTGAGTTTAGTAAGGGGTAATTGGTCAATGATAATCATTGATACTCATTTTAATCCCATTAATTACGTTACAGACCGCAACTTTAGGTTAATTTTTGTTCTTGACTAACCTTTACAAGTATTATAAAGCCTTAATTATATTAAGCTACATTTTACGAAAGTAAACAATTAGGTCAAGGATTATAAAGTAGTTCTCAATTGGGTCAGGTACTTAGGCTCTGGTTCTTAGGGAGTAGAGAGTAGGGAGCAGCCCAGCCATTGGGGAGCCAGGGCCTTTATGAGGGGTTCCCCTCCATGAGCGAGTCCATCAAGATTGGATAAGAAAATTGAATGTACTTGATAACTATGACAAATGCTATAAAGGTTGAGACTGGCTTCTCAACCCTTTAGCCCTACAATTAAAGCAATACAACTAAAGCCCGACAACCGAGACTTCTGGAGCTAACAGGTTTGATGTACTAGAGCCTATTAACCAATAACCAACCAAATAACCTACCCTGCACTGGACACTAAAGGTGAACAACCCATTAACCTGCCCTACACTGAAAGTCAATGGGGAATAACCAAATAACTTTCATACCTAGGATCGATTGCTGAGTTCTTCACATTTTGTTACAAATGTAGAAGTAACTCTCGCAGGATGCAAGATGGTTATGTTAGGTGGCTTCACCGGTACAAATAATTCTGGCACCGACTGGGGTGAACAGCTGCTCAATACTGTTGCCAGCAAGACCATTCGCCACCTGTTTACCACAAGCGAATCGGTAGATGTTTCTGTGCGCTGCTATCCCTCTAGCAAGTTGCTACAAGGTAGTATCGATAGCTTCAAAATGAGTGGTCGTGGTTTAGTGATTCGTCGGGAATTCCGGACAGAGGAGATGTCCTTTGAAACTGATGCTGTTTCTCTGGATTTCAGCTCAGTGCTTCAGGGTAAGATTTCTCTGAAGCAACCTACTCAAGCGATCGCTCAAGTTATTCTGACTGAAGCTGACATCAACCAATCCTTTAAAGCACAACTAGTAAGAAAGCGGCTGGAAAACCTTTCTACACCAGGGTTAACCGCACTATCTGGTGGTGCCCCGGTTTCCTTTACCGAGGTGCAAGTTCAGCTGCAACCGAACAATGGTCTACGGTTATTTGCTAAGGCTGACCTACCCAATTACGGCATAGTACCGATTAGTATGACATCTACCATCGGAGTAGAGCGGCGACGGCGGATTTTGTTTAAAGACTCCCAGTTTCAAGCTAATGAAATACCAGAGTCGTTACAAGAGATATCTAAAACTTTGACAATAGCCCTGGATGAGATCTTGAACAATATGGTGGATCTAGACCGCTTCAACCTTGATGGTGTCACTATGCGCATCAATCGTCTAGAGACCCAAGGGAAAAAGCTAGTTTTCAGTGGCTACGCCCAAATCGATCACATCCCCAATAATCCTTGACCGGTCAGCGGTCAGCGGTCAGCGGTCAGCGGTCAGCAGTCAGCGGTGCGCGTAGCGCTAATCGCTGATAGCACCTCAATTAGCCCATAAACTGATAGCTGATAGCTGATAGCTGATAACTGATAGCACCTCAAGTAGCACCATCTGTAGCGCATTAGCTTAGAGAAAAACTCAGACAGGGGTTAAATGTCATCGGGATTAATACCCATCTGTCGTAACCGTTCTGCTAGTTGTTGAGCTCGTTGTTGAGCCAGTTCCTTCTGTTGACGTTCTTGTTCAGCTCGTTGGTATTCTTCTTCCGCTCGTTGGTATTCTTCTTCGGCTCGTTGCCGTTGAAGTTCGGTTCGGTCTGCCTCAGTGGGAATCCAATTCCCATCTTGATCATACCAACGTAGCCACAACCGATTCAATCCCCGATATTGACCAAGCCATAGCCCTATACCCAATTGCAACTCAGGGATCCAAAATTGGGAATTGTCTATGGTTTGGGGTTGATAGCTGCCGCCATCTAACTTAAAAATTCGCAATTCATTGCTGATTCGCTCGAAGGTGAGATAGTAGGGAATTTCTAAAATCTGCTCGTACACTTCCCATTTGGTGGGTGGTTCTGCCGTTCGTTCACTGTAACCGAGGTCTTGATCTCTGGTGCTCGCCACAGAGCAACTCTATCGCCACAATTGGTCTGACCTCTTCTTGCCAGATCACATAACTCATTCTGAGCTCTCGTTCCTGGTAGAATCGGGAAATACCTACTACCGCAAACCAATCCGGTCGTTTGTACCAAGCGGTATGGTTGGGGTCATAATATAAATTTAAGTCACTGGCCACAAACACCCTTTCCCTGTCATAATTGGGAGGGCGAAATGTTTCACTACACAGTTGTGGTTGCCAACTATGAAATTCGTCAGGCAAACCCGGCTCCTCTGGATCTTCACTGGGTAAATCATACATGGTGGGCAGGGTTTCTTTGGCCGGATGAGGGAGAATAACTTTTTTAAATGAGGGTTTGGCAAGTGACATGAGATTACCTCAATTTTTGTCCGACTCATGACTTTGATCTTAGCAACTGGCCAACTGATCGCGAGTGTAGGGAGATGGGGAGATGGGGAGATGGGGAGATGGGGAGATTTTGACCACTGTTCCCGATTCCCTGTTCCCAGATCCGCTGTTCCCTACTCCCTACTCCCTACTCCCTACTCCCTACTCCCTACTCCCTTTGCTCTATAATGACAAATAAACCAAAAAACAACTACCAATATCATGCTGGATTGGTTAGCAGTTTAAGGAATTTCTAGTGCCGGTGGCTATCTCGCCAAAGAGGTGATTACTCCCTTGGCCAAAGAAGCTCTAGAAGACTACACCAAAGACTTCTTCAAAGAATCCATCAAAGAGTATACCGGACTATCGGATCAAAATATCCAGAAAAAACTCTTGGGTAAAGCCTTAAAATAATATATGGCTTTAGTGGAAGAAGAATTGGAAGATGCTGATTTATCTAAGCAAGAATTAAAACAGTATAGTAAACCTCTCAAGCAGTATTTTAAACATAAATCCATTAAAGCTATCCTGGGCAGTGCGTTCAAGTATGGCTGTCAAGGAATAGATACCGATATATTAGCGAAGACTTGGATTGAGCTTGACTTATTAGAATTACCGGAAGGATTTGATTGGCACTATGTACTATATTGGTAAAAGCTATCTCAAGAAAGGAAAAAAGAATAACAATAATAAAGTAAAAAATATTATTTGGAAATCCGATCAGTTACGGCCTAACCGAGATTCCCAAACCTTGGAAGCGATCGCAGAAAACACTAAACCAGAAATTACCCCAGATGTTGACTTAAGGAAATATCAGGAAGCACTCCTAGAGAGCTACGGTAATGTCAAATTGGATAGTTTGGATACTAGTGGCTGTGCTTATAATCAACTAAAACTCTGGAAGATATTTATCCCCCAAAATGTGCGAGAGGTTCATGACTTGATGCCGGAGGGGATTCATGAACTGCCTAAGGATGATTATAGAAAACTGCACGAGAGTGGTGAACTAGATCAGGACATTGACCAGAAGAAGTTGCAACGAGCTAAAGAGGTTTATTATCAACAGCCAATTCAATCGATATTGGATGTGATCAAGAACTCTCAAGGCTATCGCTATTTGGTGGTTTTAGGAGAGCCAGGCTCTGGTAAATCTACCTTGCTGCACTATTTAGCATTGGAGTGGGCAAGAACTGATCTAACTACTGAACGTTCTCTACGGATTCCGTTACTGATTGACTTACCCACTTATATCCGGAATCGCGATAGTGGACAGTGTCAGAATTTCTTGGAATTCTGCCATCAAAGTAGTGGAGCGATAGGTCATCTGAATCAAAATAAACTTGATGATCAGTTAAAGGCGGGTATTGTCTTCGCGATGTTTGATGGCTTGGATGAAGTGTGTGAGCCAGGGAAACGAGAGGATGTCATTACGGATATTCATCGCTTTACGAATAAGTATCCTAAGGTAAGAGTAATTGTGACATCTCGGGTAATTGGTTATAAACCTCAACGGCTACGGGATGCTGAATTTCGTCATGTTATGCTCCAAGACTTGGAGTCGGAACAAATTCAAACGTTTATCGAGCAGTGGCATGAGTTAACCTTTACTGATCAAGTTGATAAAGTTAGGAAACAGGAGCGCTTACAAAAAGCCATTAAGACATGCTCTCGGATTCGACAACTGGCGCAAAATCCCCTATTACTAACGATGATGGCAATCCTGAACCACAATCAAGAATTGCCTCGTGACCGCTCTGAACTCTATAACCAATCTTCTCGCTTACTGCTCCATCAATGGGATGTGGAACCAGCATTACTAGAAGATAATGGTGTTGATCCGAAGACGATTGATTATCAAGATAAGCAACAGATATTGGGAAAAGTGGCATATTTCATGCAGGGTAATCAAGGGGGATTAGCGGGAAATCTGATTAGTGGGGAAGATTTAGAAAGAATTATCAAAGAGGAGCTGAAGTTACGGGAGGTTAATGACCCGAGAACCGTTGCTAAGGTAATGATTAGTCAGTTATGCACCCGCAATTTTATCTTTTGTTCAATGGGAGCAGATTACTACGCTTTTGTGCATCGGACATTTTTGGAATATTTCTGTGCTCGGGAATTTGTCAGGAAATTTGAGAAAAAGCAGGATATTTCCCTAGAACAGTTGAAAAATGAGGTATTTGGTAAGCACTGGCGGGATGAATATTGGCATGAAGTGCTGCAGTTGATTGTGGGCATGATTGATTCCCACAAAGGTGGAGAGATTATTGAGTATTTGATGGCACAAGGTGGAGTAGAGGATGATTTTAATAATTTATTTCTGGCAGGGGATTGTTTATCTGAGGTTAGAAATCGGTATGAGATTAAATCAACGAATATTGGATTACTGAATCGCGTCAAAGACTTAATTCATTATGATCTAAATTCTACTGATAACAAGTATAGAGATGAGGCCAACTTAGTCCGTGATCTTCGCACTAAAGCTGTTGTAGCAGTAGCCACCCATTGGCAAGACCACCGAGATACCTTAGGGCTACTTAAAAAATTGGCTCGCTCTGATACGGATTTGTGGGTGCGAGCTACAGCAATTGAACAGTTAGCTAAAAGTTACAAAGACCACCGAGATACCTTAGGGCTACTTAAAAAAATTGCTCGCTCTGATACGGATTTGCGGATGCGATTTAGAGCAATAGAACAGTTAGTGCAAGGTTACAAAGACCACAAAGATACCTTAGCCGTACTTAAAGACTTGGCTCGCTCTGATACGGATTTGTGGGTGCGAGTTAGAGCAATTGAACAGTTAGTTCAAAGTTACAAAGACCACAAAGATACCTTAGCCATACTTAAACAATCGGCTCGCTGTGATACGGATTCGGAGGTGCGAGTTAGAGCAATTGAAGAGTTAGCTCAAGGTTACAAAGACCACCAATATACCTTAGCCATACTTGAACAATCGGCTCGCTGTGATACGGATTCGGAGGTGCGATGTAGAGCAATTGAAGAGTTAGTTAAAGCTTACAAAGACTACATAGATACCTTAGACATACTTCAAGAATTGGCTCGCTCTGATACTGATTCGTGGGTGCGAGTTACAGCAATTGAAGAGTTAGTTAAAGCTTACAAAGACCACGGAGATACCTTAGCCTTACTTCAAGAATTGGCTCGCTGTGATACTGATTGGCAGGTGCGAGTTAGAGCAATTGAACAGTTAGCTAAAGCTTACAAAGACCACCAAGATACCTTAGCCCTACTTCAACAATGGGCTCGCTGTGATACTGATTCGGATGTCCGATGTAAAGCAATAGAACAGTTAGCTAAAGGTTACCAAGACGACCAAGATACCTTAGCCCTACTTCAAGAATTGGCTCGCTCTGATACTGATTCGTGGGTACGAATTACAGCAATAGAACAGTTAGCTAAAGGTTACCAAGACGACCAAGATACCTTAGCCCTACTTCAACAATGGGCTCGCTCTGATAGTGATTCGTGGGTACGAGTTACAGCAATTGAACAGTTAGCTAAAGGTTACAAAGACCACCGAGATACCTTAGCCCTACTTCAACAATGGGCTCGCTGTGATACTGATTCGAGTGTGCGAGTTACAGCAATTGAACAGTTAGCTAAAGGTTACCAAGACCACCAAGATACCTTAGCCCTACTTCAACAATGGGCTCGCTGTGATACTGATTGGCAGGTGCGAGTTACAGCAATTGAACAGTTAGCTAAAGGTTACCAAGACCACCAAGATACCTTAGCCCTACTTCAAGAATCGGCTCGCTGTGATACTGATTCGGATGTGCGATGTACAGCAATTGAACAGTTAGCTAAAGGTTGGAAAGACCAGCCTTGGTTATTTGAATTTTTATGGGATGGCACTTTCCATGAACCCTTTGAACGTAAGGAAGACTGGGATGAAAATCCTCGACAAGTAGCTCTTAATGCCATCCTGGAATATTATCCTAACCATTCCGAAACCCGATCCTTATTACAGGATAGAGCAAAGCATGACTCGGATCCTCAACTGCGGAAGTTTGCTAAGGAGAATTTAGAATGTAGAATTTAGAATTAAGAATTTAGAATGAAGAATTTAGAATTAAGGCGTAGGGTGTGTTAGGGACGGGCTCGCCAAGACGCAAGCCATAGCAAGTGTTGAGACAGTCCGTCCCGTAACGCACCATCAGGTCAAACTGAGAGGATATCTCCCAAGTTTTTTTATACTGAATTTTGCCCCCCTAGCCCCCCAACTTTGGGGGGAAAAAGAGTCCATTTGCTTCTAAAAGTCCCTTCCGGTGCGCGCCTCCTAGGGCGAGTAAATCGCCCTTGGGTCGCACCGCAAAATTGGGGGATTTAGGAGGCTTGGATGTAGCAAATGAGACTTCTCAGACAACCTCTGATTGCCTTTCGTCTATAATGATAGATAAACCAAAAAATAACTACCAATATCATGCTGGATTTGTTAGCAGCTTGGGGACTTTCTAGTGCTGGTGGCTATCTCGCTAAGGAAGTGATTGGTCCCTTGGCAAAAGAAGCTCTAGAAGACTACACTAAAGAGTTTTTCAAAGAGTCTATCAAAGAGTATACCGGACTATCGGATCAAAATACCCAGAAGAAACTCTTCGGTAAGGCTTTAAAAGAATTTGTGGCTTTAGTGGAAGAAGAATTGGAAGATGCTGATTTATCTAAGCAAGACGTAAAACCGTATACTAAACCCCTCAAGCAGTATATTAAGGATAAATCCATTAAAGCTATCCTGGGCAGTGCCTTTAAGTATGGCTGTAAACGAATAGATACCGAAAAATTAGATAAGACTTGGATTGAGCTTGACTTATTACCATTACCGGAAGGATTTGATTGGCACTATATTGGTAAACGGTATGTCAAGGAAGTAAAAACGATTATTCGGGAATCCGATGATTTACGGCCTATCCGGGATTCCCAAACTTTGGAAGCGATCGCAGAAAACACTAAACCAGGAATTACCCCAGATTTTGACTTAAGGGAATATCAAGAAGCACTCCTAGAGAGCTACGGTAATGTCAAATTGGATAGTTTGGATACTAGTGGCTGTGCTTATAATCAACTCAAACTATGGAAGATATTTATCCGTCAAAATGTGCGAGAGGTTCATGACCTGATGCCGGAGGCAATTCATGAACTTCCTAAAGATTATTATCAAAAACTGCTAGAGAGTGGTCAACTAGAAAGGAAAATTAATCCAGAGAAGTTGAAACGAGCTAAAAAGCGTTATTATCAACAGCCGATAAAATCGGTATTGGATGTAATTGAGGACTCTCAACGCTATCGGTATTTGGTGGTTTTAGGAGACCCAGGCTCTGGTAAATCTACCTTGCTGCAATATTTAGCATTGAAGTGGGCAAGAAAAGATTTTACTACTGCCCTTTCTCTACCAATTCCCTTACTGATTGAATTACGCACCTATATTCGGAATCGGGATACTGGACAGTGTAATAACTTCTTGGAATTCTGCCATCAAAGCAGTGGAGCGATATGTCATCTGAATCAACATCACCTTGATCACCAGTTAAAGGCTGGTAAGGTGTTAGTGATGTTTGATGGCTTGGATGAAGTGTTTGAGCCAGGCAAACGAGAAGATGTTATTACGGATATTCATCGCTTTACCAATAAGTATCCTAAGGTAAGAGTAATTGTGACATCTCGCGTCATTGGTTATAAAACCCAACGGCTACGGGATGCTGAATTTCGTCATGTTATGCTCCAAGACTTGAACTCAAAACAAATTCAAACCTTTATCGAGCAGTGGCATAATCTAACCTTTACTGATCAAGGGGATAAAGTTAGGAAACGGGAGCGCTTACAAAAGGCAATAGACACATCCTCCCCGATTCGACAACTGGCGCAAAATCCCCTATTACTAACCATGATGGCAATCCTGAATCGCAATCAAGAATTGCCTCGTGACCGCTCTGAACTCTATAACCAATCCTCTCGGTTACTGCTCCATCAATGGGATGTGGAACGAGCATTATTAGAAGATAATCGTCTTGACCCGAAGACTATTGATTATCAAGATAAGCAACAGATGCTAGGAAAAGTTGCAGATTTCATGCAGGGCAATCAAAAGGGATTAGCGGTAAATCTGATTAGTGGAGAAGATTTAGAAAGAATTCTCAAAGAGGAGCTTAAATTACGGGAAGTTAATCACCCGAGAGCTGTTGCTAAGGTAATGATTAATCAGTTGCGCACCCGCAATTTTATCTTGTGTTTTATGGGAGCAGATTACTACGCCTTTGTGCATCGGACATTTTTGGAATATTTCTGTGCTTGGGAATTTGTCAGGAAATTTGAGAAAAAACAGGATATTTCCCTAGAAAAGTTAAAAACAGAGGTATTTGGTAAACACTACAAGGATGAATCTTGGCGTGAAGTGCTCAGGTTGATTGTGGGAATGATTGATTCCAAGAAAGCTGGAGAAATTATTGAGTATTTGATGGCACAAGATGGAGAATGGTATAAGTTTCAGAATTTATTTCTGGCAGGGGATTGTTTGTCTGAGGTTAGGAATCGGTATGAGATTAAATCAACGGATACTAGATTACTGAATCGCGTCAAAGAGTTAATTCACTATGATCTAAATTATACTTATAACAAGTATGGAGATGAGGCCAACTTAGTCCGTGATATTCGCAGCCAAGCTGTTGTAGCAGTAGCCACCCATTGGCAAAACCATCGAGATACTTTACCCCTACTTCAAAAATGGGCTCGCTCTGATCTCGATTCGTTGGTGCGACTTAAAGCAATTGACCAGTTAGCTCAAGTTTACAAAGACCATCGAGATACTTTAGCCATACTTCAACAATCGGCTCGCTCTGATCTCGATTCGTTGGTGCGACTTACAGCAATTGACCAGTTAGCTCAAGTTTACAAAGACCATCGAGATACCTTAGCCCTACTTCAACAATCGGCTCGCTCTGATACTGATTCGTTGGTACGACGTACAGCAATTGAACATTTAGCTCAAGGTTGGCAAGACTATCGAGATACCTTAGCCATAGTTCAAGAATCGGCTCGCTCTGATCAGCATTCGTGGGTGCGACGTACAGCAATTGTACAGTTAGCTCAAGTTTACAAAGACTATCGAGATACCTTACCCCTACTTCAAGAATCAGCTCGCTTTGATACTGATTCGTTGGTGCGACGTACAGCAATTGTACAGTTAGCTCAAGGTTGGCAAGACCATCAAGATACCTTAAACCTACTTCAAGAATGGGCTAGCTCTGATACTGATTCGTTGGTGCGAGTTACAGCAATTGAACAGTTAGCTGAAGTTTGGCACGATCAGCCTTGGTTATGGGAATTTTTATGCGTTCGCGTAGCGGCTCTTTCAGAGCATCGCACTCTCAATGACCCCTTTGACTGTGAGAAAGAGCAGGGTTGCAATCCTCGAGAAGTAGCCCTTCAGGCCATCCTCGAATATTATCCTAACCATTCCCAAACCCGATCCTTATTACAGGATAGAGCAGAGCATGACTCCGATCCTAAACTGCGGGAGTTTGCTCAGAAGCAATTAGAATTGGGAATGTAGAATTTAGAATTCTGCATTATCCCTACATTCTAAATTCTACATTATTACAACAACTGATTAATCTCATCCACACTCAACCCCGTATATTGAGCAATATCATTCAGAGGTAATCCTGCTGCCTTCATCTGTTTTGCCACCTGTTCTATACCTTGTTGTCTACCTTGTTCGAGACTTTCTTGAATCAAGGTTTGATTAACACTATACATATCCCGGTAGACCTTGAGGCTATCCTGATACAGGGCTTGCTCCTCTGAGGAAAAGTTGGCAATCTCGGCTATTTCAAACAACTGAGCAAACACATCTTCTTGCAAGGGTTCAGGGGGAGCATTACATTGGGCAAGATGCCTGAATAAAAATAACCACTTTTCAAAATGGGTTTCTAGTTGATCAACCGATTTAGTAAATTTCGGTAGCTCGACATAGATGAATTTCAACTTATCGTAGAACACTTCACACCGCTGGTTTTTTAGCTCTACCACATGCAACAGTTCTGAATCCTGCTTATGGTCATTAAAAATGAAATCCAAAATACCAACGGTATAGACTGCCGTTAGCTTATAATTCCAATCTCCCTGTTGCGCCTGTTCTTGGATGGGGAAAGTGGAATAGTAAACACTCCGGTCTTTGAAGAAATTTTGTTTTGCCTTTTGCATTTCCACAATGAAGCGTTCACCGGTTGTGCTCTGACAATAAATATCAAAAATCGCTCTTCTATCCACTAAGGTGTTACCCAAAAACTCGGGATTCTTAATGGTGACATCCTGAATTTGATGGTGGGGAGGCAACAGCGTATTCAAGAAATCGATCAACAGTGCTTTGTTGGGCTCAGTGCCAAACACGCGCTTAAAGCCGAAATCCGTGAGCAGGTCAATGTATTTATCGGGTAATGGGAAAACCATAGTTTAGAAGTTAGAAGTTAGAAGTTATAATTGAGAATTAGGAATTTAGAATTTTAAATTCTAAATTCACCATTCTACGTTCGGCCTTGCTGAATTAAGGAATGAATGCGCGATTATCTGGTTTTCTTAAAGCCCCCTAAATCCCCCAACTTTGCGGTGCGACCCAAGGGCGATTTACTCGCCCTAGGAGGCGCGCACCGGAAGGGACTTTAAGAGTTTTGTTCCCCCCAGAATTGGGGGGCTAGGGGGGCGAAACCATACCCATAATCAGCAACGCCCTACGTTCTACATTCTTAATTATCCCTTCGAGCACAATCGCTCCAATAACGGTTTAGGAATTGTCTCAAAATCCTCCAATAAGAAATCCATGATGGCGAGATGGCGCAAGTGACCAGCAGTGGGAGGGTAACAGCGACGACTGGTGTTAAACCAGCCGTTAACGGTTTGAACGGAACAGGAGCAGATCAAGGCCATATCTTCCCTCGTCAAGTCCCACTTTTGGTAGAACCGTTGCGGTGTCATACCCAATTCGCAGTGACTGTACAGTCGGATTAGGATTTGCTCGCGCTCGGTGATGGGGTAGGGATAGGCATGTTCCCCCTTCGACTCCCTCTGTTGAGCAGGCTGTTGGGCAAGCTGCTCAAGACGCTCCATCCCTTCGTGGTAATCGATGGGAAGATAAACGAATCGTTTCTTTGGCATTATTATAGAATTACCTCAATTGTAATTGAGTAGAAAGCCGCGCTTGGCGCTTGGTCGGCAGAAAGCGCGGCTTTTTTTTCATGATTATAGTATAATCATTGAGTAACTTTATTGTCAACCTAAAACAAAAAAAAGTCAAGGCAATTTGTAAATTTTGTAATAATTAGTTACACTTAAATAGTTAGCATGGTTACTGGTTTAGCTAATAGCTGGAATTGGTAACATAGAGTTAAAAAATGTAAGTATTCAGCGGTCAGCGGTCAGGGGTCAGCCATCAGCCTTTAGCTGAAAGCTGATAGCTGAAAGCTGATAGCTGATAGCTGAATGCTTACCCCGATTCCCGATTCCCGACTCCCGATTCCCGACTCCCTAATTAATGAAGCGCTTCCCTAACCAAAATCACAGTACTATCTACACCCCGTGCGATCGCTTCCGGAATATTGCCATGGATCGCCTGCTCCAATAATCCCTCTCGACTAGCTCCGATCACGACTACATCATACTTTTGAGCCTTGGCTAAACGAATCAAAGCATCAGAAACAGAATAGGAACGGATCGGAATTGATACCACATCACACATACCTTTGAGTTGTTGACGGAGGAAATAGGTAGCTTTTTCCAAGCTAGTCATTACAGGTTCCCCAGCTTGAGGATTAAAAACCTGAGTTACTACGATTTGCTCTGCTTTAGCAAGGGTTGCTAGTATCGGAATTAATTGTAGGGCACGGCTAGAGTTGGGTCCACCAGCAATGGGGATTAACCAACGCTTCCAGGTCTTAGCTAGTGAACCGTACTTAGCAGAAAAAACATCTTCTGCTACTTCCTTGCCTTGGGGTAATTTCAGCAAGACTAAATCACAGGGAGCTTGTCGAATCAAGGTATCGATAATATTACCAAAAATCTGATTAGGACTATTAGATGGTCCTCCCTTCCATCCCATCAAAATCAGATTAATATGTCGTTGTTTAATAGTTTCTAGAATTGCTTGAGCGGTATCGTGGGATATCCGGATTTGGGTGTGAACTGGCATTTCCCACCGTCGCCCTAGCCTTTCCGCTTGCCTTAGCAATCTGCGACTTTTAGTAGTATCAACTGCTGTCTGAGCAGGACTAGTGCTGCGGGAGATAGGTATTACCTGCAAACACTCAAGTTCATAGTCGCGATCGCGGCCAATAGCAGTAGCTATTTCCAACAATACTGGTGCTGATTGGGGATTAGCTAAGGGAACCAACATCCGTCCACTACCGGTAGCTGGAGCCCGAGTATAATAGACCCCATAGGAGGGATCAGGACTTGGTCCTAGTTGTTCTTTTTCCCCACTCAGTTGGTTAGCTTCGGCACGAATAATATCACTAAAGGTAATGATTCCAACTAACTTTCGGTTTTCTAGAACAGGTAACCGATTGAGTTGATAACGATTAAGAATGTAGAGAACGTGGCTTAAGGTGTCATTGTGTCTAACTGTTATCGGTTGTGGAGTCATCACCTCTTTTATAGGGGTATTCCCAGGCAGTCGGTCTCGGTTCTTGGCAATGTCTTCTTGAGTAATTATCCCGACCAATTTCCCCTGAGCAACTACTGGAAAGCCGCGATGACTAGAGTTACTAAAGGTCTGAATGGCTTGTTCTAAGGTCATCTGACTCCCTAGGGTTTCTACCCGGCGCTGCATGATGTCAGATGCTTTTAAACCAGCTAAGGTACTTTTGTCCACCTTTACTTGAGGCAAGCTGTAGCCTTTCCTCTCCAACAAACGTTGATAGAGAGACCCTTTGGCTAATTGATCGGCAACTAGGTAGGAAACCACACAGGTGATCATTAACGGTAGGACTAGATTAAAGTCCGTTGTCATCTCAAACACGATCACAATCGCTGTGATGGGTACCTTGGAAACGGCACTAAAAAATGCTCCCATCCCTGCCAAGGCGTAGGTAATCGGATTACCTAATCCGAGCAGGTGATACTCACCTATGCCAACTAAATAGCCTAATGCGGAACCCAATACTAGGGAGGGATGAAACAACCCCCCTGGTGCTCCAGAACCATAGGCAATTATCGTCAGTAAGAAGTAGACCACAAAAGCGAGACTGGTAAATTCCCAACCTACATCACCAGTGAGCAACAACTCCCGCAAACCACTGTTGTTATGGAACTGATCCGGTAGCAGTGCTACAATACACCCACCAAGCATCCCAGCTATACCAATCCGCAATGGTAAGCTGAGCTTGAGGCGGTCGTAAAAATTCAGACTGGCCAGAATTCCCTGATTAAACAAAGCTGCTAGCAATCCAGCCAACACTCCTAACAATAAATAGAAGGGAATCTCACGAGCGTCAAAGGTGCTGGAAAAGTTGCTTAGTTCCCGATTGAGGTCTAGGGTACCTCCACCCAATAGCCGGGAAACCACCGCACCAATAAAGGATGCTATAATAGCACTACCCAGAGTTATACTAGATAAATCTGGTAACAGTTCCTCAAAGATAAAGGCTACACTAGCCAGGGGAGCATTAAACCCAGCGGCTAATCCAGCCCCAGCCCCAGCAGCAATCATTTGACGTCGGTGATCAGGAGAGGTGGGTACCCAGCGAGTTAATTGAGCCGCCAAAGCTGCTCCAATATGAACCGTTGGGCCTTGACGTCCCATAGTCATTCCCGCCGCCAGAGATAGGATCGTACTTACCAACTTGACCGCAGCCACCCGTAAATTCATCGCGATAGGAAACCGGGCAAGAGCACCTTTGATCTGAGGTACGCCACTACCAGTTGCCTCTGATGCTAGAAACTCAATCAGGAATCCGCACAGTAATCCTAAGCAGAGTCCAAAAGCGGGTAGGGCAAAGCTAGGGGGTAGGAGCAGAGATGCTTGAAGCCGCCAACTCCCTAACCAGCCAATACTGTGTTTGAGTAATACTGCTGAAAGTCCTGAGACCAATCCAATCAGACAGGCTTCGGCAAGGGCAAGACTTCTTTTGGGGATCAGCCATTGGGTAATGGGATTGATCATTGATTGATCATTGGTTAATTTTCATTAGTGATTATTCCTAGGTACTTTCTAAATACCAGGATAATTTCTCTAGTTACAACTAACCCACTAATGACTAGAGGTTACCGATAGTCCTTCCACAATTAAAGAAGGTGTGTAGATGCTATCCTGCCAATCAGCATCATCACCAAGTATTACTAATTGCTTAAGGGTGTTGTAGACATTCCCAGCTACCATAGTGTCTTTGACTCGACCAATAATTTTTCCTTGTTGCACTCGATAGCCTAACTCAACATTGACGGAAAAGTCACCGGAGATGCCAGCACTACCGCCAAGAATCTGGTCTATGACTAATCCTTCGTCTAATTGCCCAATTAAGTCATTGAGTGACCCTTGGCCTGGTTTAATCAGTAAGTTGACTAGATCAGGGGTTGGGTAGCTGCCTAGGCTAGGGCGAAATCCATTTCCCGTTGTGCCAGTTCCGAGTAAGCGACCGGTAGTGCGATCGCAATAAAACTGTTGCAATTGCCCTTCACTGATGAATACGAGGGATTGGGTAGGGGTGCCTTCATCATCAAAGGGGCAACTGTAGGGAAATTCAGGATTTGGTTCTTGAAACAGGGTCAGGTTTTTTGAGGTAACCACCTGACCTAGACTATCACTCCAGGGGGTCGCTTTTTCAAGTACCCGTTTTCCATTTAAGGCTGCTTCCACAGTGCCCCATAGCAAATCCGCTGCTTTAGAGGTCAACAAAATTGGCACACGACCACTGGGAGTAGATACATTTGCCGTTGCCCAGTTGAGGCGTTGTAAAATTTGCTCTAGGACTTTGTTGGTGTTTAGGGTTTCCTTGGGCTCAGATGGGCTTAATCGAATTTGTGTACCATCACCGACACTTAAAAAGTCTTCACCTCTGACCCACTCTACCCCAAGGAAATAACTGAGACTAGTGTCAGTGTAAGAGCAATGTAATCCTTCAGAGTTAATTAAGCTAGTGGTTTCTGACTCCCATTCCGACTCAGCGCTACACAACACTTCTGGGTAGGCATCGCGAATTAATGCGATCGCATCCGAGCCGATTGCTACTAGGTCTTCTATCGGTATAGTTTCTGGTGAGTCGGAATAGTTAGCGCTAGGACCATCAGCCAGTTCTATGGATTCCGGTTCATTGAGTGCAGTCATGGCCATTGCCCGGTCTACTAAATCTTGGGCTGCCACTGCTCCATAGCCTACTGCTAGTCCTGGACGTCCGTCTCGCCATAACCGTAGCGCTGTGCCTTCCGATTGACTACTTTCGATTTGTTTGAGCCGATTCGCTTCAAAAAACACAGGACGAGAAAGCGTCTGGGACTGATAAACCTCTGCACTAGTCGCTCCTGATTTAGCTGCTAAGTCTAACAGTTGTTCAGCTTGCAGCTCTTGCGGTATAGTTTCAGCACTCATATTGCAAAGGGAGTAGGGAGTAGGGAGTCGGGAGTCGGGAGTCGGGAGTCGGGAGTCGAGGGAGTTTTTTCTAACTGAATAATATCCAACTTAAATGCCCAACAGCTTAGGTAGGTGATCATCTACTACCAATATTGCATTAATTTGCACCCCCCCAAAACTTCGAATAATCTATAGATAGATATATATAGTCGAGTTAACAAAGGAAAAAAATGAAAAGATTTTCGAGACCCTTAAAAGCGATCTTCGCATTCTTGATGGCAGTGCAGCTGTTTTTGATGGTCTCCCCTGCAGCAATGGCCCAAGAGATGCCAGCCGTTATAGCTCCTGATAGCATTTGTACTCAGGATTACAACCGGTGCGGCAATAGTAGTATCTGCGCGTGCCCGGATGGATATGAATATGATGCAAGTGTCGCGTTGTGCTTGATCCACGACATTGATCAGGCAACTAGCCGGGGATTAGACGATCGCTCGGTTAAAAGCTCATGTTCAATTCAAGTAATACCTCATAGTCCATGTACAAGGGATAGAAATAAGCTTGGTTATCCCAGCATGTGCCGGTGCCCGGGTATAAGCGAATACAATCAGTTATTTGGTCAGTGCGTGATCCCATTGGGTTAATAACACTCCTGCTCGGGGCAGCCTAGTGTAATACGAGTAATGCTGCCGGTAGCTTTGACTGGGTAGCTGCGCCAGTACTTTCAGGACCCGTAGAACAATCACCTGTTCTACGGGTTCTTTTGTAGGGAGTAGGGAGTCGGGAGTCGGGAACAAAAATTCTCACAATTTATTTTTGCCTGTTGCCTGTTGCCTGTTGCCTGTTGCCTGTTGCCTATTGCCTATTGCCTGGTGTTATAACTCCCGGCATAGCCAAAATCCGGCAAACCGTTCTGAAGTTGGACTCGATTGTACGGCCAGAAAATGGACGAAATTAGCTTTCTGCTTTGCTTCTTCAAAGCTTTTTGCCTCTGCCAGAATTTGAGATTTGGTCAGGTTAGCGAGAATCCAGCTTTCATTGGCACCAGTTTCCAGTAACAACTTTGGCTTATCATCAGTAGTGTCAAGTCTCACAAAGGATAGCTCCAAGCCTGACATCCATGCCGCTAGGGGTTTAGCTCGTTGGGAAAATATAATCAGACCGGGAATGGGGGTTTCTGGGGCAATGTCCATGATCGAGACCGGGAAGGCTTCACCAAAGTCAATATCCCACTCGTTCATTTCCTCAAAGGCAGCAGCTTGTAGACTTACAACTGCCCACTTCTGTCCCTGCAAGGCATCGGGTAATGGTTTAGGGATGGGGGATTGATAACGGACAAATGAGGAAGCAGCGGCTGCGGGGTCATAGCCTGGTTGATTGGGATAAAAGTCCTGTATCCTTTGTTTTAGCCATCGCTCCAAAGCATAGGTGCGACGGCTGGGTTGAGCTGGAATATTC
Organism: Moorena producens PAL-8-15-08-1; assembly: GCF_001767235.1. GTDB lineage: Bacteria > Cyanobacteriota > Cyanobacteriia > Cyanobacteriales > Coleofasciculaceae > Moorena > Moorena producens_A. The sequence continues at coordinate 144,964 of NZ_CP017599.1, read as the reverse complement.
AGCTCATTACAGGCTTTGGTAATCATATTGTTCATCTGACGCCGAAAGAAGCGAATCTTGGTTGGTGGCTGTTGAGCTTTTGCGATCGCATCTGACAAAGCCTGCCCCAACCAAATTGAATTCACCTGCTGGTTGGGACACCAACTAGCGTATTGAAACAGTGTCTCAGGTGAGAGGTTGATGTCCAAAGGACTCTCGCAAATTAAGACTTCCCAAAGTTTCTTCTGATTTTCGTCCAAAATTGGGCGGGAGTAAAAATCGAGTTCCCAAATTGTTTCCATGCCACCATTAAGATAATCTCACCCATATTTATGATACGGCTCCAAGAGCGCAATCCGTAAGCATTCAGCATTCAGTTATCAGCATTCAGCATTCAGCGGTCAGCATTCAGCATTCAGTTATCAGTTATCAGCTATCAGCTTATGGGTTACATCACAGGCTAGAAGCCTGTGCCACACTGTCAGCCATGCAAAGCGCGAGTGGGGGAAACCACGGCAGTCGCTCATGGGGGAGACCCCCAAGACCGCGCTGCCTTCCCAAGACCTCGCTGCATCGCTACTTGAGGTGCTTTTGAATAAAATCAGCTGACCACTGACTGCTGACTGCTGACGGCTGACAGCTGACCACTAACCACTGACCACTAACCACTGACGGCTGAATGCTTAGATGTGATTAATTCTATTTAACTATATATAATTAAATATATTCACAATTGTGAAAGTCAACAAAAAACTATGAGTAGCGATCGCACAGACGTATTAGCCGCCAACACAGCGTTTTATCGAGCTTTTGAGAAAAAGGACATTGAAGCCATGAGTAAGGTCTGGTCTCAAGGCACTGGTAGTCTTTGTATTCACCCTGGACGTGATGTAATCAAAGGTTGGCGGGAGATTAGCTCATCTTGGGAAGCGATATTCAAGAATACCCAATACCTGGAAATTGAACCAGAGATTATTGCTACTGAAGTCAGGGACACTCTTGCCTACGTTGTTGTGCTAGAAAAAGTGTTGCAAGTTAGCAAGGGTAGAAGGATTGAGGCAGAATCCATAGCAACCAATATGTTTGAGCTTATGGCTGGCTCTTGGTATTTGGTGCATCATCACGGCAGTCCACTGATGGGCTAAACTTCACCAGTCCGACTTCCCCATTCTCTCTTACGATGATCTGCTGTTACCTGTTCCGATGATCCGCTGTTCCCTTTGCTATAGTTGTCGTGGTTTTTGTTTGGTAATGGGTATGGTCGAGGGAGTAATTTCAATTACTAATTACCAATTACTAATTACCAATTACCAAACTGAGATCTTGCACCATTGTCATTGTCTTGATGCAGTCGCTCATGGGGGAAACCACGCCAGTTGCTCATGGGGGAGACCACGCCAGTTGCTCATGGGGGAGACCACGCCAGTTGCTCATGGGGGAGACCACGCCAGTTGCTCATGGGGGAGACCACGCCAGTTGCTCATGGGGGAGACCCCCAAGACCGCACTGGCTCCCCAAGACCGCACTGGCTCCCCAAGACCGCACTGGCTCCCCAAGACCGCACTGGCTCCCCAAGACCGCACTGGCTCCCCAAGACCGCACTGGCTCCCCAAGACCGCGCAAATCACGCTAATCCTAGGGTGGGCAGTGCCTACCAACGCGCTTTGCAAGCTTCATTATCTGTCTGCTGCACTGCCCACCCTACATGAACTAATTACCAATTACTAATTACTAATTACTAATTACCAATTAGCCAAGCAGGAATTTTGATGAAGTTTTGTGAATTAGCGCCAAAGTGGCGACATCGCCATAACTTATCTAGCTAAATTATGAAAGTCCCAAAAACACAGATCATCGGAAGTCCGGTTCAATAATCATAAAGACCCCTGATGGTGGGAATTTAAAATTTGAAATTCGTAGTTTTAGATTACCCATCATCCATTACAGTAACCCAAAAATCCAAGGACTATTTTGGATTTGATTAACCGGACTTGATCTGAATTCACCGGAAAATTGGCATGTAATATCAATTAGCGAAAATAATGCTATAGATGCTTAATTGGTAATTGATCATTGGTAATTGATCATTGGTAATTGGTCATTGGTAGTTGGATTAGTATTCTCCATACCCCATTAACTAGTACCTATTAACAAAAGGTAGTCGCAGGCAACATATTAGCTAATTAATAGAAGTGCTTATTTTCCCCAATTGTCTACTATTGGAGATTGTAACATGAGTAACTTCTCAATTTCTGATCTGCCTCCTGCTGGTTCAGCTCTGTTTTCGGAGTCTGAAGGATTCCATGAGTTCATGAAAGAGGTAACCGAAGATGAACTCAAGGGTATAGAAGGCGGCGGCAAAAAAAACAAGGGTGGCTTTTTCTTTGGCAGTAAAAGTAGCAAGGGTTTTAAATCCAGCCGGTTCAAACCCAGCCGCTCCAAATCCAGCCGCTTCAAACCCAGCAAGTTCAAACCCAGCAAAGGGGGCTTTTTCTTTCCACATCCCTATGGCTTCTTTCCACACAATTGTAGACCAGTGCATTAGGCCATATAGAGTTCAGTTCCCCTGAATAAATGGATAAAGTCCTTTTCATTACTAGGGTATAGGGATTTTAGGAGTCATATGTTGGGGACATTTTTCTCCCACAACTTACGCAAAAATGGGCACCAAAATCGATAACTAGTAGGGTTTAATAACACACCATATAGGTAGATTTACTGCGTAATTTATGACTCCTAAAATTTCATAAAATAACTGATAATTACGATTATATTACATCAGTTTTTTATAAGCAATAGCCTCAAGTATTGCCGGATAGTAAATCTGGTAATTATAATAATTATAATGACATTTTTATTAAGCTATCAAAACGTTTTCGAATATCTAGTTGAACAGGGTATTTGTAAGCAAAGCGATCAAGATAAAATCCAGATTAAACCAATATCCTGTAAAAACTTTAATTTGCTAGTCAGTTTTTCCAATGGTCGCCATCTTTTGGTTAAGCAAGAGCCTCATAATCGAGAAGGAAACACCTTAGGTGAGTTGCATAACGAATGGCGAATTCAGGAGTTTTTACAAAACTTTCCTGAACTGATCGCAATTCGTCCCCTAATATCGGAGCCAATTCATTTTGATCCCAGTTGCTCTATTATTGTTTTTAACTATCTCAATGACTATTGCGACTTAACAAATTTTTATGATCAAAAGGAGGTTTTTCCCACTGGGATCGCAGCCCAGCTCGGAGCTAGTATTGCTACAATCCATCGCACCACTCTAGACCGTAAGGAATATAAAGACTTCTTTGCTTCCAATGGAAAAGAGTTCCTTGAGCAAACCCCTAACTTGCTTCATGGGCTAGAAGGAATTGGACCAGAAATTTTTGCAATTTTTTGTGCAGATGGGATTGAATTTTTTAAACTTTATCAGCGCCATGAGAGCATCGGGCAAGCGATCGCAGAACTTAACAGAGCTTGGCAGCCTTGCTGTTTGACCCACAATGACCTAAAGCTGAGCAACGTTTTAGTCCAACTTGAGTGGGAGCAAACCCTCTCAAACCCGCAGTCTGAAGCTAGGAATATTCTGCGACTGATTGATTGGGAGAGGTTCACTTGGTCAGATCCAGCATTTGATTTAGCTACGATTATTGCTAACTACCTAACCATTTGGCTAAGTAGCTTAACGGTTAACAGAAGTATTGATGTTCAAACTGCTTTACGCTTAGCTAAAATTCCCCTTGAGGTAATTCAACCAAGCCTTGTTGCTCTCACTAACGCTTATTTTGATTACTTTCCAGAAATACTTCAGCGTAGTCCTAATTTTTTAAGACGAGTTATACAATTTACTGGTTTTATCTTGATTGAAAAAATTCAGACAAGGATCGAGTACCGGAAAATTTTTGGTAACACAGGAGTCTGTATGGTTCAGGTGGCTAAACGTTTGTTATGCAATCCGGACGATTCAATCCCCATTGTTTTTGGGACAACAGCCTCTGAATTAACTGATCTTAGCCCGATTCCCGCCTAATCCCCTTTCTATAATTGGATGCAACATCTTATTTTCGGATCATTAGTAAAAAGAACAATTTGTTGCAGACCGACAGGACAATTGGTCTGAATCAGGACTTACGCGGTTAAGTGGATTGCGCCCCCCTGCCCCCCAAAATTGGGGGGTAATGATGTCAAAGTCCCCCAGAATTGGGGGACCAACGGGGGCAGTTGCGTAAGTCATGTGAGTATTTTGAGTGCCAACTGGTTGATCATGCCATTACTAAATTCTTTGCGAAATCAACTACCTGATTCTTCTCCTGATTCTGCTGTTGCGCGAGAGCTAGATATTCTAGAAGATATCGTTAGCAACCTTCAGATTCAACCTAACTTCTGTATTAGTCATCCAGATTACAAACCCCTGGAACTTTCAGCTGAGATGCTAGACCGGGTTCAGCAACTACCTGTGGAGATCCAGAATAAGTATCTGAGCCTGCAACTGCTGAGTTTTCTGTACGACATCTATGACAACGGTTTCGATAAAAGCACAGAATCAGCTCAAGCCAATTCAACTGATTTACCGCTTCACCCAAATGTAGAAAACAATACTGTGATGGGGCTCAACTTGGAGTTTTACCAGCAGCTGTACGAAAGTAATACTGGGACTGGTTACTTTGAACCAGGTTGGTTGGTAATCAGGGAGGAGAGTGATGGCAAGTTGGCTGTACACAAGAATGGTCTGACCTTACACATCAGACCTGAGTATTACTTACCACCAGGAGCTCAATCTGCTACTGTCGGTACCTTAGTCGCTATCCGAATGCCTCCTAATCTAGTTGAACACGGATTCTATGTCGCGGTTGGGAATGCTGGTCGAGTCAATGCTGGTCCAGTCCATCAGAACATTCGAGATCGTGACTACCAGATAGTGAACGTCTATTTTAATCTCAGTCCCGAAGGTGCAGTTGCTCTCATCACAGCGATCACCGAGCAACTCAATGAAATTACCATTCCCTTTACCTTTAAGGTGGTAGATGACCCCGCTAACTACGACCGCTACGATTCAGGGGTTCTCTGCTTTGAGAAGAGCAATTATGAGACAGTCCATCCCATCCTTGAGAGTGTTTATGCTCAACACCAATCCCATTTTGAGATGGAAGTACCTCTATTTACCAAGCAGCTAGCACCAGGACTGGCTCTATCAGAGGAACCAGTCCATAAATTTACGGCTGAAGAAAGTTTCGGGATGAACCGTTGGCAAATAGTTGCTAATGGCTTACTAGAAGTTTGGCAAAACGGTAACGATTCTCCAGAAGGTCGGATGAACTCTATACAAGAACAGTTCTCCCAGTTTGGAATTGAATTGTGGCGTCCCTACTTGAATGCTGACTCAGAAGACATTTATCGAAAAATTTGACACTCCCCGGTCGCGCAACTGTACTGGATTAGCAGTCAGTGTGTGCATTAGTGTGTGCACAAGTCAGACAAAGTGTCGTTCGATCAGGGTGGGAATTTGCTGAGGAGCCACTTCGCTGTAGCGAGCTTTGTCTGGCATCATCACCAGGTTGGGACCATGTTTGCACTGTTTGAGGCAGCCAGTTTCTCTAATCTTGACTTGGTCTTCTAAACCATGGTCCTTTAAACTCGATGCGATCGCATTACACACCGCTTGACCCCCCCGTTTCCGACAACTAGATTTCTGACAAACTAAAATACTCGCTTTCCGGCTGGGAATTTTGGTTGCCAAAACAGTTGTTGGCTGCTGGTGGGGGGGAGCAGCAAGGCTCACCTCATAGGCTTTAAGTATAAGTTTTCGAGTTTTGCGCTTTAGTTTGCTGGTGCCACTCACCTCAATCCACGCCCCAGGGATAATCGCTGGATCCAAGCTCTTTCTCAGAGGTTTAGATAACTTAATCCAATATTCGATATTTGAAACAGTAATTCTTAAATACTTGATTTTATAGCCATCTTTAATGACAAAGTCTAATAACTGTCCTACTACACTGAACTCTGAGACTGGCTCTTTCAACTTAGACATAGTTATTTACCTCTAGGAAAACTGTTTTTCTTTAATCAACCTTAAAAATTGCCATCCTTATGCACTCAATCTTTAGAATGTCCTGGGTTTAAGCAGATTTTACCAAAACAAATCCCGTTCACGGATTCGATAGTAATCGATAATCTATCTCAACTAATTTATCACAAATCATCCTCAATAGAGCTTCTGGAAAAGTTAAAAATTGTGTTGTTAGCGACATTTGGGAGTCTAGGTTAAATAAGATTAGATGTGTTAGCCTACTTAATAGCCTGGCAATAAGGCACACTTAATGAAAACAAGAGGTGAACACTATTATGTCTACAACTCAGGGTCTACTACGCTCCTTTGGTGAAATTGCTGACAATCCAATTTTGCTGGAAAAAAACGTTACCACCCCAGTTTGTGAAGGATTAAACATAGCTTTAGCCAGCTTCCAAGGGTTGTACCTGCAATATCAAAAGCACCACTTTGTTGTGGAAGGAGCAGAGTTTTACTCCTTGCATAAATTCTTTGAAGAAAGCTACGACGATGCTCAAGAGCATGTCCATGACTTAGGAGAGCGTTTGAATGGACTAGGAGGAATTCCAGCTACTAGTTTTGCCAAATTAGCTGAATTGTGCTGCTTCACTCCTGAATCTGATGGAGTTTACAACTCTCGCCAGATGGTAGAGCATGACTTAGCAGCTGAGCAGTCAATCATTCAGTTAGTACGCAGTCAAGCTGCTCAAACAGAAAGCCTGGGCGATCGAGCCACCCGCTATCTTTATGAGAAAATCTTGCTCAAGACTGAAGAACGGGCTTATCATTTGAGTCATTTCCTGGCTCCGGACAGCCTAGTAATGGGATTTATCGGCAATGCAGCCAACTAAACCTACATAAACTGAGATCTTGCACCATTGTCATGAATCGTAGGGTGGGCAGTGCCTACCAACTGAACCTAATTAAACCTACCTTCCCTACTCGCGCTTTGCATCAACGGAAAAAAGTTGAGGGTTGACCGTCAACCCTCAACTTTTTTCTGTAAACAAATTCAAAACGGAGAGGGGGAGATTCGAACTCCCGGAGCCTTTCGGCTCGCTCGATTTCAAGTCGAGTGCAATCGACCACTCTGCCACCTCTCCAGGCAAATCTATATTAACAATCCTTGGCCAGGATGGCGACCATCTATACAAAGTTATAAAACAAAGTTATAAAACTTTTTTTTATACCAGTAAAGCCTCAGAAGCCTCATAAAGCAATTCTTTAGATACCACCGAGTAATCCTTACCCACCCAGACCAGGGAGACTTTATCCACTATACCGCCTTTGAGAGACACTATCGAAAAATTCCGCAATCGGTCTGTATCGGTTTCGATAATTCGAGGGACACTGGCTGCATTTAAGTATACAGTCCCTTCCGGACTAGTAACAATTCTAGTTCGTAGTCGGTCTTTGGTGTGCTTGAGGATATGGTGCATATGACCAAAGGTGACTAAGGGAATGTTTTTACCCAAGGAATAGGTTTTTGCGATCGCATCTTCCAAATCCGGGTCCCCATGATCACCACCAGTAGGATACCAGTCTTTACCACAGGGAGCTTCTGCTTGCTCACCTAGTCCCGTCGGACCATTATGACCGATCAAGATTACCGTTTCGTAAGCCGCACTACGCACTGCTGCTAAAATGCGTTCAACGGATTCAGAAAAGCTATTAATGCCATACTGTTCCCTGTAAAACTTCTTATTTCGCCAACTCTGCCCGCCCCAACTGTAAGGGCGAGCACCAACTACAGAGAGATTTAAATCTGGGAAGTCAAGGTAACCATAACCCACATGGGTTGACCCCAGTAAGTCCAACTGTTGCTGTACCCTATCTTCTACTTCATGGTCATAAGGACACTTTTTCCTTCCCCATTCCGAGGCAGTATACCAAGCATCATGGTTTCCCATAATCACCGCCTTGGGTAGGTCAATAGCAGCTATCATCTGGACTATATCCACCGCCTCATTGCCGAAATCCCCGACAAATAAGACCAGATCCACACCCAACTGCTCAAGAGCTATAGCATCTTCCGCTTCCCACAGTTGATGAATGTCTCCAACAACAGCAATTTGGATTGATTGTTTTTGATGAATGGTCATGCTTATGTTACTATCGCCCCTTCTCCAGCATAAAGGCAAAAGGGCAAACAACAATATAACATCGAAAAAAGAATACTACATATCACCCAATTATCCCATTAATCCATTATCCCATCAGCCCTTTGCACAGAGCTTGTTTCTGACCATCCGGATCGAGTAGCTGATGCCTGAATAATACATTAAGTGTGACTTTTCTTGAGGAGTCTCTAACGGATCTGAGGCATTCGTGATGGCTGATCTGAAACTATTGGCAAATTCTACCGTCTCTACTCTGTGTCCCCCCCTAGGGCTGTTTAATCTGCTCAATAGTATCTAGTCTGACGGGCAGATACCGGAGATAGCTCAGATCACGGAGATCAGAAATACTTTATTCTTCCATTCTTCGGCACCTTCGGCACCTTCGGCCTATTGCTCTCCTTGCTCTGAAGCACCATCAACACTTTCACAGGAAACATCAACGTAAGCGGTTAGTAAGAAGCGTATGTCTAGATTAGCGTTTAGCCCAGGAGCAGGACCAGAACAGTTAATCAATGGACGTTATCAAGTTATTGACATCCTTAACCGTGTGAGCTGGGGTCAAACTTGTATTGCGTTAGACACTTACCGACCCGGAAATCCCGAATGTATTGTTAGACAATTCCGTCCTGTTACTGATGACCCTGACTCCTGGCAAGCTGCAAAAGATATATTTCATCGTGAAACTAAAATTTTGGAGATTATCTGTCAGCATGACCAAGTTGCCAAAATTTTAGATTGCCTAGAAATTGACCATAGCTTCTACATAGTTCAAGATTTCATCCCTGGACGACCCCTGAGTGAGGAACTCAATCAACCCTGGAGTGAAAGCAGAGTAATCAATCTGCTACAAGAGGTTTTAGAGATTTTGGCATTTGTCCATGGTCAAGGGGTGATTCATGGTGATATCAAGCCAGACAATCTGATCAGACGATCAGACGATAGCAAATTAGTTTTAACTGACTTTAGCGGTATTAAGCAGGTACGGACACCATTAGTTGGTGTTCAATTTAGTGCCATAGCGGCTTTGGGGGCATTCGGGTATATACCAACAGAGCAAATTCTCGGTAAACCTCGTCCCTGTAGTGACCTATATGCTGTAGGGATGATTGCCATTGAGGCACTCACAGGACTCAAACCCATACACCTAGAAGAAGACCCATTAACCGGAGAAGCCCTTTGGCAGGACTACGCCACAGTCACTAAAGATTTCGCTGGCATTATTCAGCAGATGGTGCGCTATTACTTCAAAGACCGTTACCAGTCTGCTGATCAGGTTTTGGAGGCACTCCATTCCTTAACTAGTTCTAAACCATCTATAAACTTACCAATGTCTTCAGCACCACCAACATCCCCAAACCCCTACAAACAAAAAACTGACGATAATCTGGGTGAGCCAATTGAACCAGAGACTCTTGAAACAGAGGAAACAGAGGAAACAGAGGAAACAGAGGAAACAGAGGAAACAGAGGAAACAGAAGACATTTATTATCCCTCTGTGCCTACTATTCCTACCAGAAGGTCTAGTGGACTTAATCTCACCGCCATGGGAGTTTCCGCATCTGTAGCCTTGTTAGTAGTAGCTGGAGGCTTCTTGTTCTCATCGGGTGGCAACCAGGCAGAAACTAAGCTAGCACAGGCTGAGGAAAAGTACCAGCAAGGGGATTTAGACGCAGCGCTGAAGCTGGTAAAATCGATACCGGAAGATAGTGAAAACTATCAAGATGCTCAAAATGCGATCGCTCAGTGGAAAAGAGATTGGCAAGATGCCAAAGCCCTATTCCCCCAGATCAAAACCGCCTTTGAGCAACAGAAATGGGTAGAGGTAGTTGAGCAGGCTAGTCAGATTCCTAATATTGTCTTCTGGCAACGGCAAATACAACCTATGGTCAGCCAAGCTCAAGCCAGTCTTGAGAAGGAAGCTTACCAGTTACTAGAGCAAGCTTATAAGCAGGCTATCGAGAAAGACTTTACTGGTGCACTCAACACATTTAAACAAATCCCAAAGGGAACAAAAGCCTACGCTACAATTCAACAAAAAATTCCGGAGTACACTCAAAAGCGAAACATAAAAGCAAACTTCCTTCTTCAGCAGGCATACAATCGAGCTGCTCAGCAAGACTTTACCAGTGCATTGGTATATTTGAAAAAAATTCCTAAAGATACCGATGCCTATCCTAAGGCTCAGTCAAAAATTGTTGACTATACCGCTAAGCAAGAAATTCGGGCTAAGTATCTCTCAAAGATGGCTTATAACCAAGCTGTTTTAAAGAACTACACTAAGGCTTTGGATTATTTGAAACAAATTCCTAAAGGTACTTCCACCTATGCCAGAGCTCAAGCCACAATTCAGCAGTATTCTCGATAGTAAAAGCACCTTTTAGTTCATCAAATATGTGAGGTACACAAGATAAGGATTTTAGTGAACTTTTTCACCAATAATTGGTAATCAAACAAACTGTGTACCTCATCAACCTAAGAACACCTATAGTTAAATCTTTCACCTAGATTAATCATCATAAATCCTTGCCTCTAGTGCGCTGGGATTCTCTTCGCAGTAAAGCTCAAAATTGCTTTTTGGCTTCTCCACGAAATCACTTTTTTTAAGGATATCGCTGATGGAAATAATACCCAGTAATTTGCCCTTTACGACTGGAGCTCTACGGGTACGGGTATTGGCAAACAATCGCGCTACATATTCCACACCCAACTCAGGATTCACCACAATACAGGGTTTGGTCATAATCTCATAGACACGCATTTCCTTAGGGTCTTTACCGTAGGCTGCTACTTTGTAGATTATGTCTGTCTCAGTGACAATCCCATAAGGGTCATTATCATTACGGCGTTCGACAATCAAAGCACGCAGTCCCTTATCCTTCATTAGCTCCACAGCTTCAGCAATTGTCGCTAAGCCGCTAATGGTAACTACGTCTGTGGTCATAATCTCTTCAGCTTTCATCATAATTCCTATCTCCGTGAAAATGTGAAAATATTTCCAGGACTTACGCAGTAACTGTATCTTTATGGTGCGTTAATAACACATCATACTACTTATCTATTTTTTAGATATTTTCTAGATTTTGGTACCCAGTTTTGCGTACGTCCTGACTCTTTCTAACAACTCAACAAACAATTGTCAGGTAGTGAGGTGAATCAACAATGCAGGTATTAATTTTATCCCCATGGCTTTCTAGCTAAGGATAGCTGTTAAAGGTAGTTAGTAGGGGATAGCAGCTCTTGTTTAAGCTATCTTTTTTACCCTACAGTAGTTAATTGATATTTCCTACTAGCCACTAACCTGTGATGGCGATTCATGCCTACTTCTATAAAAGCAGGAGTTTCTCTATGCACTACTTCGGGAAATTTGCCCGAATTAGATATAACTTGTCTACCTGGTGCGTAAGCTTCGATCACATTACCGCTGACAGAACACATTACCATTAAATAGTCACAAACTGAGCATTCAGTTTTGGTGACCTGGTCTCCAGCACAAGCATAATGTGATGCTTCAGAACCGATTAAGTAGTGACGTTGAGCCATATTCCCACAGTTGGGACATCGGACTGATTGAGTTGTCTCCATTGCCGATTCTCCTCATTTACATGTCATGGCTTGAAGGAAATAAGTCAGACTTAAACTCAGAATTAAGAAATTTTTTTTGCTCTCCCGGCTTGGCGGTGATAAGGCAAGCTTATATCACGTAATTCTGCCAGTTACAGCCACGTTGATTGCCAATATTGTGCCTTTTGATACGTTTTAAACCACAGATCCGGGAGAGCCATTTTTTTAAATTTTTCTGTTTTTAATTAAACCTAAAGTTGCTGTTCAAGTGCGGCAGTAAATTTTTCATAGTCAGCAACTCCTACAATAGTTTCTACCACTTCACCGCCCTTAAAAATCAGCACCGCAGGAATACTGCGGATACTGTATTTTTTTGCAGTAGCTTTGTCGGCATCAATATCGATTTTTACTACCTTAACGCGATCTTTGTACTCTTCAGAAAGTTTATCCATTAAAGGACCAATTTTACGACATGGACCACACCAAGGGGCTGTAAAATCAACGACAACTGGAACTTCAGAGGTTAAAAGTGCATCAAATTCACTGTCTTTGATGTAAGCAACTGTACTCATGATATATTCTTGAAATTTTTTAAAACTACCACAAATTTATAGTCAACGGTAAAGGGTAAAAAGTCAATAACCGTCAAGATGGTTACCCCTTTTATCTTCCTTTAATAAAGAAGGGCGGTTAATCGGTTTGAATAGCTGTAATAACCAGGATGGCTAAGGCTATAGTTTGGTTTACCATGGTTATATGAAGTTGCTTGATGCATTAAATTATGGCTGCTGAGGAATTAGAAAGGGATAGCCTGATCGAAAGGCTAAACCAAGGTAGACAAGCGAAGGCAACTATGGGTGGCTATGCAGGTTATGGTTCACCGGCCTTCGGTCAACGCGCCCTAAATGGTGAGTTAGTGGATGATCCCCAAGAACAGCATGTAATTGAGTTAATTCGCCGTCACCATAAATCGGGCAAGTCATTACAACAAATCGCTAACTGGCTCAATCACCATGGCTATACAACCAAGCGTGGTCAGCAGTGGAAACGGATCTCGGTTAAGCGGGTTTTAGACCGGCTATACGGTAGAACCCCTAGGGTGTCTAGTTTGCCTCAAAACCCCAGTCAAGGGAACTTAAATCAGTAAGTAAATCAGTAAGCTCCAAGCTGGTAAAGTAGTTAGAACACCTTAAACAGAACGTTAGATAAGCCAGGGAACCTGATCGGACAATTCCATCAGACAATCCCATCGGACAATTGCCAAGCTAGGTCAGCAATGCCTAATTATTTGCCCCTAAGCCCAAATGGTGAAAGTCCCAGTATCCCTGGCAACCTCTAAAAGCCAAAAGCTATGTCATATAAGGGTTAAAGATGATTTTGCTGTAACATCTATTTATTATATACCTTTATACAAGTTATGTGCATATTATTTCTGGATTTGCGGGATTTGTCCGTAACATCCCTCTAAAAAAACCCAGGCTCAGTAAATACACCAGCGCCATAGTGTGTAGCGGTTGGCGGCGGTCGTAGGTCACGGAAGTTCACGTATCAAATTAATTATGCAACTCAACGATCGACTTATCTGCGCCCCAACCCTAGAAGAGGCAATAGATCATCAGCCTTTGATCGTTGCTCCTGACACCCTCCTAATCGACGTAATTGCTTTGATGAGTCAGGAGGGAGGCAAAAGTTGTTCATTGCCCAATTTATACTCACCATCAGACCAGCTCAGCATTCGTGAGCCACGGTCTAGCTGCGTTTTGGTAATGCACTCAGACAAGTTGCTGGGAATCTTTACTGAGCGCGATATTGTCCGGCTCACGGCTAATGGCATTAACTTTCAAGAGGTAACAGTAGCTGAGGTGATGGCACAGCCGGTGATCACGTTTCCTCAAACTTCGTGTCAGGATATCTTTGCCGCCTTATTCATATTTCGTCGGTATCGGATTCGCCACTTACCAATTGTGGATGATCACGGTCAGCTAGTGGGTGTTGTTTCACCAGAGCGAATTCGCCAGGTATTGCGACCAGCCAATCTGCTCAAGTTACGGCGGGTATCAGAAGTAATGACCCCCCAGGTGGTTAATGCCCTTCCAACTGTCTCAGTATTGAGTTTAGCCCGACTCATGAATAAGCACCGAGTTAGTTGTGTGGTCATTACCTCCGACCATGGAGAGGATATCTGTATGCCAGTGGGGATTGTCACAGAGCGGGATATTGTCCAATTTCAGTCTCTCAAGCTGAATTTGTCTAAAGTCCAGGCTCAGGATGTAATGAGTACACCTCTATTTCTCCTGAGTCCTGAGGATTCTCTATGGACAGCTCATCAGGAAATGCAAAAGCGTCGTGTGCGGCGATTGGTGGTGTCTTGGAATTGGGGTAAAGGAATCGGTATTGTGACCCAAACAACCCTGCTGCGAGTGTTTGACCCAATGGAAATGTATGGGATTGTGGAGACATTGCAGCAAACCGTTGAGCAATTAGACCCAGCCAAAGAATCCGTTAACAAATGGCACAAAGCGATTACCCCTGGTGAGGAGTTTGGGGAGGTGCCAGAAAATGCGATCGCTTTATCAGGAGATAGTGTTAATCATAAATCAGAGCCACCCAATACAGACCAAAACAGAGACCAAAACAGAGAACTAACCGTGATTTTGTCACAACCGATAGAGGGTCAAGGATTAAATACTTCCCAACAGTGTGAGGCTTTCAATTACCCCAATAGTAACTTGGGTACCAGTCAAGATTATCAACTGTGTATCCTGCTCAACACTATTCAAGCTATTCTAGAGAACCTACTTAAGCAATCTAACCTATCCTCAGAATTACGTCAAAGCCAGCTTAATTCAGCCTTAGATAATCTTGATCAAATGCGAGAGCTAATACAGAAACCCCTTAACCTGTCTTGTCGAGATCAGGTGGTGGTAGATCAGGTAGGTACTTCTAGCAGTTAAGCTAATCCAGATTTAAGGGACATATTTGACTTGGTCTGAGTTTGTTGAACGGTGTTCGCCGTAGGCGTCCCTTGTTGGGTAGGTTAACGGTTAACAAAAACTAATTGGAATTCCTTGAGTGCTGGTAAAAAGTTTTTGTTTTCATGACTAGGGCGCGTCAGTTTAATCAGGGCAAAACGTTGGATAGGAGTTAGTTCTGCCCACTGTTGAGTAGTTACTACAACTCCCAATTCCATAGCTTTTTCCGCCACGGTAGATGGAATTACCTGAGAATTCATCCAGGGAGCTTGGGGGTCAACAGGTAAATTAGAAGCCGGTTTTCCTGTATAGTTTATAACTAGGTGTTGAACATAGTCTCCATACTTTTGGATTGACTCAGTCGTAGTGCAGGGTATCTCTACCAGTTGCTGACGCTCGTGTTGATTAAACTGATGCCAGTGGCTCAGTTTCAGTTTGATGCCGCAAGTGTCTAATTTCATCCGCACTTGCATAGGAATACACCGTAAGGAATCCACAAAATCCGCTTCAAATTGAAAAAAATTAGTCATAGTCTTCTCAAACTTATTCATTAATGAAGTTTTCTTGTGCTAGTACTGCGGATAATCCAGTAACTAATTGATAGAGATATAATTGCAATTGCTAATCCAATTACCTGGCTTCCAGAAGTAGTTTTAAGGTCAAGAATAATAATTTTACGGGCAACGGCAATTAAAGACGTAACAACAACTAACTCAAGTTGAATAACATGTTTTCGCAAATAAGCGGTTATATTCTCTAAAATTTCTAGTGCAATAAGAATATTTAGAAACAGTCCAAATATTTTGAAAAGTGTTTTGCTCAAAACTATTGCTTCTGGATTAGTTATTTCTTTAAATAGTGAGATAACTAGGCTCCTAAGTGCAACCAAAATTACCACCACCATCACCAAAGAGAGAACTTTGGAAACAAACCCCTCGAACAGATTTAGCCCGTATAAGAAATTCTCATCTTTGGCTGCATCTCTAAGTTTTTGGAAGAGTTGTCTTAACCGCCTCATAGGAATAGGTTAGTAAAAAGACAGATGATGGTTGATTTTAACACTTCCACGGGGTATTAACCTAACAGATCAGTCAATCTCGTGGTTGCCTTTCCCTGAGGCCACCTCCGATGTTCAACTATCGCAATCTCTATGACTTCATAAAGCCAAGACGATCAACAAGAGGGAGGGCGTTGCTGATTCATGCAATGATTGAGGGTAATTGGTAATTGGTAATTGGTAATTGGTAATTGGTAATTGGTAATTGGTAATTGGTAATTGGTCACTGATCCCACTACACTTGACGAAGTTCCTTAGTTCACTAGCCCCAGAGGGAGAATAGACCGGAATAGGGGTCAGAGGGGAGAGATTAACCATGATCTTTGTCACAAAAATTTACAAATTGACATTGGGGGTGGATCAAGTTTTAGTAAACATATAGTAAAGATTTCATTAAAGTTTCCTTTAATTTGATTAGGGTGACATATATCCCCTAGATTTCCTTGTCAGTTTACTCAAGATTACGTGAAGATTGTGTGAAATTTGCATAAATTTGGGAATTTTGTGAAAAAAGTATGAATAAAATGTGAATGTAGAAAAGAAATGTGAGTTTCGCTTGACAACTACCCCTTGAATTTACTAGATTTCCTTTTGTAGATGAACAAAATTTCACGTTCAAGATCATCAGCGTGAAATATAACTTCATAAACCAAACAGCCAAACCAATCCAACTTTGGATTTGTCTTTCTTGAAAGAATCAAAGAGGGTAACTATGCTCAAGCTAGTGATTTTATTGTTTCCGCTGACTGAGCCAGTTTTTTGAATAGAACTTGTAACTAGTTCAGGCGCTTACGCCATCGGCTTTATGGCGAATCGGGCTGAGTAGATATACTCGATATCGTTCAGCTCAGCAGTTAGCCACATAGAAACTCTAGAAAAAAACTCTAGAATATTTTTAAATTCAGGTGCTCATCTGTTTCGGTGTCTAGGTGTTTGGGGATTTACTTCAGACAACAGAAAAGTTTTCTGTCTAAAGACAGAGGAATTTAAAAAGGGTTTGTATTTGTTGTTGTAACGGGCCTGAAATAGGATCAATCTTTCACGCTCATCTGCGCTTAGTCTATTTAGGCAAGGCTCTGGTATTGTGAAAAATTAGGTGTAACATTAGGTTTCACAACAGCATCAACTTTGAAAAAATCATCCGACATACTCATGAACATACCATTAGGAAAGCGGAAGCCATCGCCGCGTTCTCTAATCCAGCTTTTGACTAAGAGCTTTTCAGGGGTGCTTAGCAAATTGAACCTAAAAGCAGTAGGTTTTAAACCCACTGACGACCCTAGCCATTGCTGGCAGTGCTGTTGGTTAACTATCTCGAACAGATTGCTGAGGGGTCTTAGATCTGACACCTCCGACACTGGTGTTGGCACTGAAGGCATTGAACAGGATAGCAGCTATTTCCGGAATGATGTGCTATCGTCAAACTTATCAGTCTTGGTGGGAGCAAAAAAGGCGGAAATTAGCTTACTGCAAGGGATTTTAAATCGCCTGAAAGTCTTCTGTGACATAACTGCAATCACTGATATGCCCGCATTACAAGGGAATCATACGAGGCTGATTGGCAAAATTCTACCCCACTGGCAAGTATTTAGGTTGGTAATTGATATCAAACTCAATTCTGTTAATGTCCAGCAGTTTTTAAATCCATTGTGGCCAATGACCACGGTGGCATCTGTTGAGTAAGCGAGCCTCAACAGATCCCACCGATTAATCCTTGGATTGAGAGTTTGTTATTGTTCCCCATGGTAGTTTGTAGCAGCAAAGCGTGTTTATCCCTTAAGTGTTTAGACAAAGTTTAGACAAAGAACTATGAGCGCAAACTCCATAGCTTACTATGGGTCGCAATTGCAATAATCCTTAACCTGTTGTTCCAAGGGTTAATCATTTCCCTGGTGAACTGGCAACTTCCCCTTGCCAGTTGGGTATAGACCATTACAAGATGTCGTTAATTCTGGGTGACTACCATGGCCAAAAAATTACTCTCAATGACTAGTAGATCATCAACTAGTAGAACATCTCAAGCAACGTCAACCTCTACGAGCTCTGAAAAAGTCATGACTAATGACCAGCTTAACCAAGTCGTAGAAGCTATCATCGCAGGCAAGTATTCTTGGGCTTGTGTGTTAGTTCTGCGTTTTTCTGGCTACAACCCCCTCCATTACATCCCTTACCGAACCTACAATCGGTTAATCAAAGAAAATAGTCAAGCTGGTAAGCATCCAGTTGGCAAAACCCCTGTATCACGATCACAGGTTGTTAGTAAGGTCTAGTCAGCTAAGCGGGAAATTTGGGAGATTCATCAAGTCTGAACAAAACCCACCTGCCTAGGTCAGTTTGATGGATGATTGATGGGCTATTGATGCAGAGCCTACTTGTCAACGTCTTAGGTGTTTAATATGTTGAACTCCACTCGCATCAACCGACCTATCTGCTTACATCTAGCTGACTTCTATTATTGGCTTGATGATCCGACTCAGACTTGATCTCCTATCCCCAACCCTTATGGGTTTACTTTACACCAGATGCCCTAGCGGTAATTTAAAGTTTCGATGAAGTTTACTTAAAGTTTTGGTGAAATTTTTGTGAATTATTGGTAACTAGTCGGTTAGTGACTTGACAAAAACTAAGTTATTAGCTAACTAAATGTAGTTAATTGTAAATGGTTAATTGTAAATGGTTAATTGTTAAAAATCAAATTTCAATGTTTAACATATGAAGAATATAATCAGGGATTCGGCAGAGCATGGGTTACCATCGTCTTCTATCAACCCAGACCCTGCTAGCAATTTATCAGTGGTGCTTCAAAGCTTGACCCTAGACTCAGTCGATCCAAAGCTCAACTACGAATTTAGTCAATCGTTTGACCTTGATAACTTCCAGCTAGGGGATAAAATCCTCGCCTATAATACACCAGAGCTATCCAAAGATTCTGTTGAGATTGAACAAGATCACCAATATCTTTACCTAGTTTGTCAGGGGCGGGTACGACTACTAGGCTTTGATGCTGAAAAACAGCGGGAGGTTTCGATACAGGTACTCGAAGAAGGGGAAACCTTTGGTGCCTATGATCTCTTAGGTAGTCTATCCTATCCTTACAGAGCGATCGCAGCGAGTTCAGGACAAGTTGCTCGTATTTCCCTAAATCAACTCTTGCCTTGGTTAGAACGGTTGCCGAAGTGGTCGGAAATCCTGGGGCAACAAGCCCAGCACCGGCAATGCCTAATTTTCTTCAAGACTTTGACCAAATTGCGTACGCTTAACGGTGTTAGCCTAAATCAACTGTTGCCCTACATCGTAGAAACACGCATTGAGGCTGGGGAGTCTCTGGTGTCCTCTTCCCAAGCTGGGCATTGCTGGCTACGTAGTGGTCAAATGGCAACGCCAGAAGGAACACAGGCAAATTCCTCTGCTCCATTTCCTAGCATCGGAGACAGTTGGGGATATCCGATGCCAGTACCAACAGATTGGATTGCCCAAACTGATGTATTGCTTTACCAGCTGCCTCAAGAGCATTGGCAAGCGGCTTGCGCGATCGCACCAGTTTTGCCTAACTCCACCGACTCACCAGATCAGGAGAACAGGCAAAGTGCTAAAAATGGTGACGGTAAATCTCCATCGGCTCAAGGCTTAGTTAACAAGACCCATACTCCGTCACCACATCCAAACCAAACTAGAGCACGACCGACTCGGCGAGTTTTAGAACCTCCTAAGCAACAAACGCCCCTTGAACCCAGTCAGTCAGAAAGCTTTGATTTTCCTAAACCAGCAAAGCAGGGTTGGAAATTCCTAAGATTTTGGCAGCGCTATCCTTTTATTGAGCAGCAAGCTTCCTCGGATTGTGGTGCTGCCTGCTTAGCCATGATTGGGCAGTATTGGGGTAAACGGTTTGCTCTCAACTCCCTGCGGGAACTGGCGGGAGTGGGCCGTTCTGGTTCATCCCTCAAAGGTTTATCTAAAGCAGCAGAAAGTTTAGGCTTTCAAGCTAGTCCAGTCAGGGCTTCTTTAGGTCGCTTAGCCGATCGGAGTAATCCTTGGATTGCTCACTGGGAAGGGGATCACTATATTGTTGTCTACCAGGTAAAGGGTAATAAGGTACTTGTTGCAGATCCAGCAGTGGGGAAGCGATCGCTTGCTCGCAAAGACTTTCTCCAAGGTTGGACTGGGTATGCCATGCTATTGGATCCAACTCCCCAACTAGCAATTACTCCCAGCGACAAACGTTCTTTAGGGCCGTTTTGGGGGTTGCTATGGCCCCATCGCTCAGTCCTGCTGCAAATTATCTTGGCTACCCTCATCCTTCAGGTTTTTGGTCTGATTACTCCCTTATTTACCCAGATCATTCTTGACCGGGTGATTATCAACAGAAGCCTTGTCACTCTCAATGTCTTCTCCATTGGTCTAATCATCTTTGGCATTTGGACGATTGGGGTTAGTATAACCAGACGCTACTTGCTCGACTACTTTTCCAATCGGCTTAGTCTCACCTTCGTCAGTGGGTTCATAAACCATACCCTGACTTTACCTCTGAAGTTTTTTGAATCCCGCCAGGTGGGGGATATCCTGACCCGAATTCAGGAAACTGGAAAAATTCAGGGTTTTATAACTCAGCAAGCGATTGCTACTTGGCTAGATGTGATCATGGTGTTTGTCTATATTGGACTGATGCTCTACTACAATTGGCGTCTAACTGTCCTGGTGCTGGCAACGATTTTACCCATCGCCATCTTGACTGTGATTGCCAGTCCCTTTCTACGCCAGGTGTCCAGGGAAATCTTTAAAGAAGCAGCCCAACAAAATTCTATGTTAGTGGAAATGATGTCAGGGGTTGCTACTGTGAAAACGGCGGCTTCGGAACAAGAAGTGCGCTGGCGCTGGGAAGATCGCCTCACCAATCAGTTGAATGTACAATTTAAAGGTAGGAACCTGGCTAACGGGTTGGGGTCAATTAGTTCTCTAATTAATACTCTCAGCAGCACCGCTTTGCTTTGGTTTGGCGCTAGCTTAGTAATTAGTGAGCAGCTTACTATCGGTCAGTATGTCGCGTTTAATATGCTCATTGGCCGAGTTACTGGTCCGATTTTGGCTCTAGTGAATCTTTGGGATGAGTTTCAAGAAATCTTGGTGTCTGTAGAACGGCTTAATGATGTCTTATCTGCTAAACCAGAGGAGAATCCTCAAGAACCGATGCTGGTTCTACCTGAGATTAAGGGTGATGTAATATTGGAAGATGTTACCTTCCGATACTCGGAGGATGAGGATCGCAATATCCTACAGAATATTTCCCTACAGATTAAGGCTGGAGAAACCATTGCTCTAGTGGGGCGCAGTGGCTCGGGCAAGAGTACCTTGGTGAAACTACTGCAAGGTCTCTATCATCCGACTAATGGTCGTATTTTGGTGGATGGACACGATATCCGCCATATTTCCCCCCAATCTTTGCGTTCTCAAATGGGTGTGGTACCCCAAGAATGTTTCTTGTTCTCGGGGACAATTGTCGAAAATATCACTCTCTACCGACCGGATTTCAGCCTGGATCAAGCGGTAGAGGTAGCCAAACTAGCAGAAGCTCATGCCTTTATTCAAGGTATGACTTTGGGATATAATACAAAAGTCGGAGAGCGAGGTTCTACCCTTTCTGGTGGACAGCGACAAAGGATTGCCATAGCCCGAGCCCTATTGGGCGACCCCAAGATTCTGATTCTGGATGAAGCGACTAGCTCCCTCGATACAGAATCCGAGCGCCGCTTTCAACAAAACTTAGCTCGCATTAGTCGCGATCGCACTACCTTCATCATCGCCCACCGCCTCTCTACAGTGCGCAATGCTGACTGCATCCTTGTCCTAGACCGAGGTATTCTGGTGGAGAAAGGCAACCATGAGGAACTCATGGATCGTCAAGGTCTTTACTATCATCTAGCGCAGCAGCAGCTAGATCTTTAATAGATCGTTAACAAGTACTCATTAGTCATGAGTTATTAGTTATTAGTTATTTAGTCATTAGTCATTTGTAAATACCAACAGACCCTGGTGAGTCACAAAGGACTAATGACTAAGAAAATTTGAAGCTACCTATGACTATATCAAACTCTGTAAAAATTTGCCAATTTGGCAACACAGTGATCTGAAAAGGACTAATGACTAAGCACAAATGAAATTTGAAGCTAGCTATCGCTATGTCAAGCTTTGTAAAAAGCTGCCAAAAATCTGCCAATTTAGCAACATACTCAGATGAAATTGATCTTTTATCAGAAAAGTTGAAAAGCGCTGTTTGAAGAGAAGGGGATTATAAACAGTTGTTCAGATATGGCTCCACACCCATATATAGCGCAACCGTTTAGAATCCCCTGAGAATCCCCCATGAAGCACACTCACCGGAGAGTTTAATTCCAATTCCTTTGTTTAATTGATTCCCATGCACCCCACCAAAGGTGAGACGAAGGTAACTTGGAGAGCCTAACCCTAGGGGTCAGGTTGCTCAAGTCCACACCTCACAGCGTGCTCAGCCAATAGGTTTGACCGACCGACGGCTACTTAAAGGGGAAGGGTTTAAGTTCTGATCCCGGGGTGCATTTAAGCTATCTGAAAAAGGGGCAAGTAGAGTCAGGTAATGCCAAAGATTTCGGTCTGCCCAACAATACCAAACTCGCCCCGGGAAGCTCAGGGCAGCACGAGAATTGGTCGCTTTCTTTCCCAAAACATTGGTCATTTCCCTAAAATGTTAATTTAGCGTGATCTACCACCATGACACAAGCAAAACCAATAAACTCCCCACCTGAGGCGGCTACGAGTCGTCAGGGTAACGTCGTTTTAATGCCATCAGGTCGCCTGAGACCTGATTATGACCAAGAGGCAGCCTCACCCAGCACAGAGGTAGGAAGCAATACTGCCCATGCTCCTAGTACGTCCAAATGGTCAACCTCCATACAAACTACCCTCGACCAGCCTCCGGCGAATCTTCCCCGGCTTTTGATGTTGGGTGGATTAAGCTTCTGTACGATATTTGTGGCTTGGGCAACGTTTGGACAGATTGATGAAGTCGGTAAAGCTCATGGAAGCTTAGTGCCAAAAGGGGACGTTTATAAAGTTGACCCGATTGAGCCAGGCAAGATTGCTAGTATTAATGTCAAAGAAGGGCAAGCGGTTAAAGCTGGGGAAGTCTTGGTGGAACTGGATACAGAGCTTGCCACTCAAGAAGTAGAGCGTTTACAGAAAGTCCTTAATGCAGACCGGATTAAGTTAGTTCAGATGCAAGGACTGCTTGAAAGAACCCGTCTGGAAGCAGAAACTCGTGAGCAGATTACCCAAGCAGAAGTTCAAGCACAACAAGCTTCGATCGCACGAGCACAAGCTAGTGCATCGGCAATTAGACAACAAATCATTCAACATCAGTTAGCTAAAGCTGCTAATCGCGAACGATTACAACGGATGAAGCTGGTGCAGGCGACAGCCCAAGAACTGCTCCAGCAACGGCGGGCTAATGTAGTGGCTCTTAAAGAACGACTCGATAATCTTAAGCCTCTGTTGGCAGAAGGAGCAATCTCCAAAGAACAGGTATTTCAAGCAGAACAAAGCTTTCGTGCTAGCCAAAGTGCTGTTACCGAAAGCAAACTGCAAGAGGGTTTGAGTACTCGCGAACAAATCTTTCAAGCTCAGCAAAGTATACGCGATCGCGAAGCGGCGACTAGCCAAAGCCAAGGTGAGCTACAACAGACTTTAGCAGAAATCAAGCGACTAGAGGCAGAATTAGAGCATCGGCAAGCAACAGGACGCACCACTCGCCTAGAAGCACAGCAGAAAATTCAACAGTTGGAAGTGGAACTGACCCAAATCAAAGCTAGAATTTCTGAAAATGAAACCCTGGTCAATACTGCTAAAACCAGGCTCAAACAGAAGTTTCTTAAAGCGCCAGTGGATGGGATAATATCTTCCCTCAACATTTCTAATACTGGTCAAGTCGTGCAACCAGGACATAGCATCGCCGAAATCGCTCCTCAAGGTGCCCCCCTAGTGCTATCGGCAAGTTTACCTACTCGGGAGGCAGGGTTTATTAACGAAGGAATGCCGGTGCAAGTGAAATTTGATGCCTATCCCTATCAGGATTACGGCATCATCAAAGGCACGGTGATTTCCATCTCTTCCGATGCTAAAGCCGATCAACTAATGGGTTCAGTCTATAAGGTAAAAGTGTCCCTTGACCGTGACTATGTGATTGAAGATGATGAAATCATTCGGTTTAAGGCTGGTCAGACCGCCAATGCTGACATCATCATCCGCCGCCGTCGGATTATCGATTTCTTATTGGATCCGATGCGACAGCTGCAAAAAAGCGGCATCGATCTATAGTGCTCTGTTCTCAAATCACTTTCATCACTGACTAATCGTTTCCCGTTGACGGTTAACAGTTGACCGTTAATTCTTAGTAGTCAACTTGCTAGTAATTCCTTGGAATCTTCAAGTTAACTGCACTTCAGCTTATAAACTATTGACCTTTAGACTTACAGGATCAGAAATAACCATGACCTATCGTATTCCTTCTGCCAATACCAAACTCGACAAAGTGATGGATACCGATAAGTTTAGCGAGATCGAGGAAGCCATCCTTGATGGCAAGTATTCTTGGGCTTGTGTGTTGATGCTACGGTTGGCGGGCCATAACCCCCTAGACTACATGCCTTCTAGAACCTACAGCCGCTTGCTCAAACAAAACCGGGACATGATATTACAGAAGCAAGCTAGTATGATGAGCAATGGCACTAAAGCCTTGAATGCACGGCAGCGTTTGAGCCAGATCAAAGATCTAGCTTATGTAGAGACGCTTGGCAAGAAAACCTCACAGGTTCACGGTGGCGATCAAGAACAGCAGTTTATCACTGAACTCGAAGAAGAGGAATCCATGCTCAAGAAGTTAGCCGATTATTTACGGCGAGACTGTTTGGCTTCCCTGTGGTGAGCAGGTGTAATCATTTTCCTACGCATCCTCCTTGTCATCACCACCACTGCTTACCACGATACCAGATCAGACTCAGCCTGTGGTCAAACAGAAAACGAACAAGAGAGATTTAGCCACCTAATTTATTGGGTGGGCGGGGAACGGAGCGGGATTTATCCCGGCGATTGTGTTACAATAAAAAGGTAAGTAGGGACAAGGTTGGTCACGTTTATATTTTGCTAGTACGGTGAAATTCCGGCAAGAAAGAGACGGGGTATATCCTACGACTATGGTACAAGCAAGTAACGCAGCAAAAAGTAGTGATTTATTGCCCTGATTTGTTTGGTACAACCACTCCGAAAGCTAGTTAAATTAAAAGTAAATCCACAGGTTGACTTTTTGAGTTAATCCGAGGGATGTAGGGCAGTTTTGAATCTGTCAAACGATATGGTCTGAATTCTCTTTCTAGATCGTATTGTAAGCATCACGTTCGCGAAGCGAGTCCAAAGGACTCAGCGCGGTTTCAACCCGCGTAGTGATATCAGCTTAGAATCCACGCGGTTTCAACCCGTGGAGAATTCAATAATTCATTAATAACTGCCTTGTCCATTAGGTGCGCTTTCCGTTGGCGAATTTAATTCGCCACGGGTCACACCTGTTGATGGACGAGGCGTTTTTTTGTCTGATTACAGGCGGAAATGAAACAGTCCTAGTACTCTGTCATATCAAGTCCGGTTCAATACCCATCATAAAAGTGTGGGAAGAGTGGGGCGTGTGGGGCGTGTGGGAAGTGTGGGGAGATGGGGAGATGTTTATTGAGGGTAATTATCCGGACATCATATCAATTTAGTTTTGAGCGGTATTGGCTAGGTGGCACGGTTAATGGTTAAGGGTGCCTAATCTAACGGTGTAAGCGTGCTTAATCCCTAGTTAAGCTAAGTTCGAGGTAATCCTGAAAGCCTTAATAAGCGCCTACCTTATATAGCGCTAAGGGCAAGCCAAGAGGAATGCATGCAAGAAGAAAAGGTGAAAGATGCGCTTTCCACATTAGGTGCAGGCTTAAAAGTTTACTACAACAGCTTTTGAGCTTTTATCAATGTCAAACACCTTAATACGTAGTGCTATATTTCTTACTCTGTCTTGATGCAAAGCGCGAGTGGGGGTTTCCCCCAAGACCGTAATGGTGCGTTTTCCATGATGGCGAGGGATTGCTCGCCATCACGGGTCGCACCTCTGCATCGCTTTCGTCGAGCGATCGCTTATATCGAACTCAGGTTATACCAATTTTTAGCCTTCACAGCGCTACAAATCATTAATTTCATCTCCCCATCTCCCCATCTCCCGACACGCCCCCTTTCCCCACACTTCCCACATTTCGCCCTATCCCCATCTTTCCATCTCCCCACACGCCCCACACGCCCCCCTCTCCCCACACAGCCCACACTCTCTGTTCCGAAATCTGCTGTTCCCTTTGCTATTAACTAATGACTCAACATCCCACGGACTTTAGCACCTACTTTAGTTGTGGGATGATTAAAGCATCAATATCAAGCCAAAGTGGCGTTAATAGTTTTAATTAGATTAGATATAATAACCGATTATTTACTAATAAGTTGCTTCAAGAAAAGCCCATCAACATTACCAATATATTTAAACTAATTCAGAATCGGTTACTGGTCACTGTTTAGTTGTGGGATGATTAAAGCATCAATATCAAGCCAAAGTGGCATTAATAGTTTTAATTAGATTAGATATAATAATCTGCTCATTAGTAGTTCCTTCAATAAAAGTCCATCAAGATTACCAATCTTTTTTAACTCATTCAGAATCAGTTACTGATCACTATTTTGTTGTGGTAGGAGTCAAGCATTACTATCAAGCCAAAGTGGCGTTAATAGTTTTAATTAGATTAGATATAATAATCCGTTCATTACTAATCAATTACTTCAATAAAACCCCATCAAGATTACCAATCTATTTGAACTAATCCAGAATTGCTTACTGCTGACTACATACTTTTAGTAAATCCAGTAATTTTCAAAAAATCAAAGGTTGAAGCCAAATTGGCGAGACATGCCTAGGGGAATCTGGATATAGTTATATCAACAGCTAAAACCAAGCTGATTCAAATAAAATCAACAACAAAGAAGGAGAAAATCAATGCTTATTTCTGACCTAAACCATCTAGAATCCGTTGAAGCTAGCCAAGTTCAAGGTGGTATGACTATTGCTGGAATCAAATTCAATAACGTTATCACCACCAACGTTACCACTAACACCAGCATCACCGAAAACGAAGTTTTCAATACTAGCATTGATTCTAGTGCAATCGTTAATGGTGTTATTGCTTCAGGTGGTACTACATCTGAAAGTGCTAGCGATAAAGGTCGTAACGTTGCTACTAAGCAAGAAAGCGTCTTTGTTACTCTTGAGCAAGGTGGCACCACTGCTTCCAAGTCTGTAGGTATTGGCTTCTCTGCTATCGGCATCTAGTACTTATTCAAAACAAGTTTCTGAATAAGTAACTTGGAAACCTGGGTGTGCTCATATCTTAATATAATGCATTAAATTATGTTTTATATCAGGATGAGTACACTCAGGTTTACGTTTGATTACTTCAGTTTTATTACTTAAGAATAGTAAATCGTTAATTGTTATCTAAAACCAGAACTTAATAGGTTTATTGCCAAATTGGCGAGACATGCCTAGGGGAATCTGGATATAGTTATATCAACAGCTAAAACCAAGCTGATTCAAATAAAATCAACAACAAAGAAGGAGAAAATCAATGCTTATTTCTGACCTAAACCATCTAGAATCCGTTGAAGCTAGCCAAGTTCAAGGTGGTATGACTATTGCTGGAATCAAATTCAATAACGTTATCAACACCAACGTTACCACTAACACCAGCATCACTGAAAACGAAGTTTTCAATACTAGCATTAATTCTAGTGCAATCGTTAATGGTGTTATTGCTTCAGGTGGTACTACATCTGAAGGTGCTAGCGATCAAGGTAATAATGTTGCTACTAAGCAAGAAAGCGTCTTCGTTACTCTTGAGCAAGGTGGCACCACTGCCTCCAAGTCTGTAGGTATTGGCTTCTCTGCTATCGGCATCCACTAGTACTTAGTCAAAACAAGTTTCTGAATAAGTAACTTGTAAACCTGAGTGTACTCATATCCTAATAGAATGCATTAAATTGAGTTCTATATCATGATGAGTACACTCAGGTTTACGTTTGATTGTTTCAGTTTGATTACTTAAAAATAGTAAACCATCAATAGTTATTGAAAACCAGAACTTAATAGGTTAATTGCCAAATTGGCGAGACATGTCTAGGGGAATATAGCTATAGTTATATCAACAGCTAAAACCAAGCTGATTCAAATAAAATCAACAACAAAGAAGGAGAAAATCAATGCTTATTTCTGACCTAAACCATCTAGAATCCGTTGAAGCTAGCCAAGTTCAAGGTGGTATGACTATTGCTGGAATCAAATTCAATAACGTTATCAACACCAACGTTACCACTAACACCAGCATCACTGAAAACGAAGTTTTCAATACTAGCATTAATTCTAGTGCAATCGTTAATGGTGTTATTGCTTCAGGTGGTACTACATCTGAAGGTGCTAGCGATCAAGGTAATAATGTTGCTACTAAGCAAGAAAGCGTCTTCGTTACTCTTGAGCAAGGTGGCACCACTGCCTCCAAGTCTGTAGGTATTGGCTTCTCTGCTATCGGCATCTACTAGTACTTAGTCAGGACAAGTTCCTGAATAAGTAACTTGTAAACCTGGGTGTTATCATATTCTAATAGAATGGAGTAAATTGAGTTCTATATCAGAATTATAATACTCAGGTTTACATTGAATTTCTTAATTTTATAGCTTCAGGGTATTAAATATCCAATAGTTATCTCAAACCATCAATCAATAGGTTAATTGCCAATTTGGCGAGACAAACATTTTTAAATTTGTTATTTTTATTAGAGTGTAAACTAACCACAACTATTAACAAAAAAAAAAAAAGGATAAAAATAAATAATGATTATTTCTGATCTAAATCATTTAGAAACTATTGCTGAAGACCCCAAGGTTGTGGGTGGCTCTCACTACTACCCACCTTACTACAACCATTACGGATATAGCGGATCTATCAACGTCCATACCAACATTATAGGGAACGTAGCTACGGTTAACGGCAGCGCAGAGGCCTATGGGGACAATACCTTCACCAACATCAATGGCTATACTAGCACTACTGATAATAGTTCTCACTCTAGCGTAAGTGGAACCTCTGCTACTTCTTCTCACTAGTTCTTCTGATAAACATTATTAATAAAACTGCTTAGAGTAGTAGTTTAAAATTAAAGCTATCAATCAATGCTCAAGTCTTTAAATATTGGCTTCTCTACAATAAGCCGTTAGTACTTAGTCACGAATATGTTCTGATTAAGTGATTTGTAAAAATGGGTGTAATACTATCCTAATAGACTTCATTCCAATAAAGTCTATGTCATAATCAATACACTCATTTTACCTTCAAAGTCTTCATTGTTCTGGCTTCAAAATATTCAATCGAAAGCTAGTATTTTAAAATAATTAATCACTAGTTTTGTTCACGATTGCTTATACACTATTTTGAACTATGCCAGTTTAATTGGAGTTCCAAATGACCAATAGGTCTAACACACTGTCTAACACACTCAAGTACAAAGGAGAAAATTAACCAATGATTATTTCTGATCTAAATCATCTAGAGAATGCTGCTGAACAATCCAACGTTGTAGGTGCCTCCGGTTTCAAGAGTTTTGGATTTAACGGCTTCGTCAACGTCGGTGCCAACATTTTTGGTAACACAGCAAGAGTTGATGGCCGTGCTGAAGCCTTTGGTCCAGCTACCTTTACTAACGTCCAGGGTGGTACGTTGACTACTCCCGGTAGTTCTCACTCTAGCCTACATGCAGTATCTGCTACTGGTGGTAACCGCTTCTTTTACCACTAAAAAGACTGATGGCTAAAATGGCCTAGAGTAGTAAGTTTTAATGATTAAATGCTGCGGAAAGATGCAATAACTTGTAACATCTTTTCGTAGCATTTATCACAATATTGCCATTAAATTATTGTTGATTAGTAGCGATTTGTTATGAGAGCTACTTACTAAAAACAATGCTTACAATCTCTATTTTTAGTCACTTTTATGTGTTATCGACTACAAGTAAATAAATGCTCTTCATAACAATTAAATACTCCCGGGCAAAACTAAGCATTATCTGATTTAATCAGGAGAATCATTCATGAACATTTCTGAATTAGAATATTTCGAGCTGGAGGCAACAGACGAACCTATTTTAGGTGGTTTTGCTTCTACTTTTGCTCAAGCCTTCGCTGGTCCTGGCTTCGCTACTATTAATGGTGATGCCAATGCGTTTGGTCAGTATACCAATACTTCAGTAACAGGCTTTACCGATGTAGACCCGTTCTTTTCTCAAGGTAATATAAGAGCTCAGGCGAACTCTAGCGATCCTTTTTCTTCGCATCGTTCTAGAAGCGACGCCTTTGCTATTTATGGTTACATTGGGTAACTCAATAAATATATAGCAGTTATCAATTCGGTGAGGTACTTTGCTGATCCTTTTAAGGTAAAAAGCAAGCTAGCAATAGGCAAACTAGCAATAGTAACGAGGGTTTTAAGTGGTGTATCCCTGTTCTGATACTGTTGTTCTAGATTATTGTCCGCTGAGCTGAAGTTCTTTGATCTCGACAACTTCAATAAGTTTAGGTAACTTTTCCCTAAACCAAATTATTTTTTACTTGTTCCATTACTAGCAAAGGAGTTTAACGATTATGTTGCATAGTTTTAAGTTATGGAGTTTGCCTGGCTCATATAAACCGATGAAGTCTAGTGTTTCTGGAATTCAAGGTGTATCGGAAATAAGTTCTGAGGGCTCAAGTACTATTAGTAATGCCATCAGCATCGATCCTGATTCCCACCAAGTCATTACGAATTCAGTGAAAGTATCTGTTATTGAACCCGTAAATACTGGGGGTATTCTTGGAGCTAGCGGTGGTACTGATGATTTCTCAGCACCTGAGATTCAGGAAACGTTTTTTAGTATGAGCGTTTCTAAATACTTCTAAAGCTATAAGCTTCATAAAATTTAATCTAGTTTCTGTGTGCTGGCTCACAAGTAGGATTGAGGGGTGAGGTATTTGGATTCAGGGATAAGTTTCAACTCTCTCTGGGTTTTACTGGCAAATACTCCGCCCTCAATTTGGCAACTTGGCAGAGGTTAGCAATTGCTTTTTGTATGATGATAATAGTCAGACGGTTGACTCAGCTGAATCTGACTAAGACTGTAAGTAGTTCCAGTTATAGTTAATAATTGGGTGTAATGGTTGATCTTTCCAAAGCATCGGTGACTCCAGAGGAAATGATGTACTCCTTGAAAAAGGAGATGCATCTCAAAGGCATCTGTCAAAAAGTTTTGTATCAACGAGTTATCAATAAAGCGGCTCAAGAAAGAGGGATAACAGTCTCACCAGAAGACGTGCAAGCTCAGGCCGATGAGATCCGTTATGCCAATCGTTTGGAAAAAGCAGCAGAAACATTGGCCTGGCTGGCAGATCAGATGGTGACAGCAGAGGATTGGGAAGCGGGAATTAGCGATCGCTTGCTTGCCCAAAAGCTTGCTGAGTCCTTATTTTCTAAGCATGTCGAAAAAAGCTTTGCTCAAAATCGACTGGACTTTGAGCAAGTTTTGGTTTATCAAATTCTGGTGGATTCTGAGGAAATTGCTCAGGAGCTTTTCTATCAGATTGAGGAAGGAGAAATCAGTTTTTATGAAGCTGCTCATTTCTATGATATAGACCCAGAAAGGCAGCGACGGTGTGGCTATGAAGGAAAGTTGCCTCGCTGGAGTTTTAAGCCTGAGATAGCTGCCGTTATCTTTAGTGTTCAGCCAGGAGAAGTGACTCATCCCCTGCACACCGAACAAGGATATCATCTTTTTTTAGTTGAAGAATTTATTCGAGCTGAATTAACCGAAGAAAAGTCTAAAGAAATTTTACAGGGTATGTTTCAAGAGTGGCTCAATACTGAAGTTAACTATATGATCCATAGTGAAATTAGTACCATCAATACTGGGGAATAATCCCAATGCTATTATTGGTTTTAGGGACTGAGGCCGTGGGCCACGCTTACTGGCAGAGCCAGACGCGAACGGCTCAGGGAGCAGGGGTAAGTAAATTCAATTTACCTCATCACTAAAATAACTAACTAAAATAACTAACTAAAATAACTAACTAGAGTGATGTAAGCATGAGACGTTCCCAGGCAATCAGAAAATGGATAGTTTCACCAGATGGTACGGTTGTAGTCCAAGCCGAAAGTACAGCAAGTGCCTCTGGGGATAAAGTAACCATTATTCAAGAGGTTACTGTCAAAAGAGACTCTAGTGGCAGAATTTATAGCAGAAGTTCATCCTCTTGCCATGCTTCTTCTAGTAGGTAGTTGAAATAGTAGGTAGTTGACCTACTTTGCTGTTGACAGTTTACCCTTGCTTAACCGACCGTGGATTGGGCTACCACCCTCTTTACCCAAAGCCAGATCTGAGCTTTTGATGGAAAGCATTAAGCCCACCACTATCATAAATAACTATCTTCCAAAAGTATCGCCATTTTGGCTGATTTTTTTTGGGACGAGAAAAGAGGCAATCGCTTCTTTTCATTTATTTATCAGCACTGACGCACGCTCAGCACTGAGTACTGAGCACTCAGCACTGAGCTTTTTCTATAATTGGGGGTTAGGCAAAGCTAAAGTCAGAGTAGCTGAGATCTACTACACTCACATCTTTAAACAGAACAGTTCCACCATAATCAGAACGGAAAAGAGCACCATCTTGAGTATCAATAATCCCACGTTGGGATATTTCATTATTGAACCACCTGGAGGCATTAATATTATTACCCCAGCCTTGGAATTCAAATTTATCGACACCCACTTCAAAGTCTTTGATGACATCAAACTCACCGGTTAACAAACTCTCATTCCGTTTGAACACAAATTTATCTGCGCCACTGCCACCGACTAAGGTATCACTACCGCGACCACCAGTAATAATGTCATCTCCACCAATTATGGTATCTTTAGTACTGGGCTGATTGATCTCAATCACGCCTCGCAGATTATTATGCCAAGGATCGCGATCGCTTAAATCATTCCAGGCGCGATCGCCCCAACCCATGACGGCATAGTCTTCACCTTCTGGTTGACTTCCATAGATTGTAGAGTTGTTGGGTTCTCCTGGAGACCAATTGCGATAAGATGCTGACTCACCACTGACCCACTTCCAATTACCTTCTCTTGAGCTGTCAGTTAAGCCAATCCAAAACAGTTCCTTAGAACCAAATTTGTTAAACAGCCATCTTTGCTCAGCAGCATCATTAATCGTTACCAGGTTACCACCTAAACGCTTTGCCTCAGCTTGAGCTTCGTCCCAGGTGCCAGCAACAGAAGTTAGGAGATATTGATGCCCACGGTAAACACTAACATTGTTGTTTTGGTGATCAGCATCCCCAGCTATGAAATCGTTACCCGAGCCACCCTGGATGGTATCATCATCAATGCCTCCATACATTGTGTCATTACCAGTGCCCCCATACATCATGTCTTGACCAGAGCCACCATACATCATGTCCTTGCCCGAGCCACCCTTAAGAGTGTCATTACCAAAGCTGCCATGGAGTTTGTCGCTACCAGAGTTCCCATATAGCTTATCGTCACCTTGACCAGCTTCTAAAATGTCATTCCCATCAAATCCATAGAGGGAATCATTACCTAGGCTGCCATAAATTTTGTCATTGCTGTTAGTGCCACGGAGTTCATCATTCCAGATCGTGCCGTAGCGAACATCATTACCTAAGTTGTCAATTAAAGTATCTCCTAATAATTTAACAGCACTTTGATTAATTTCCACTAACGTCAGATTAGTATTGCGACTAAAGGTTTGCTGATAACTGCCTGTAACTGAACCCTTGGCGAAATCTATGCCATTGTTACCATTAATATCAAAGCTTTTTGTGGGAGAGTTCAGTGTGATATTACGACTAAAGCCAAAATCGATATCGCCGATTCGACGGGAAGAAATTAAATCACCAGAGATGGCAAACAAATCGATAATCTTGGGCTGATTCATCTGATCCGTATTCAACAGGAAAAAAAATGTCCCCGACTTAGCCTCAGAATATTCCCGATTGGAATTTTCAATTTCTTTGGCGTTCAGTTCTAAAGCTGCTGAAAAATTGAAAGAGAATTTTTGATTAGCTCTCACTGAAAAATTACCAACCACTTCAGTGCGGCTATTGGCACTGCCCTGAAAAGCTCCCTCAGTACCAACTACAGTACTTTGACTGAAAAGTTGAGAGAAAGCTGGGTCATTGATAAAGCTACTTTTAGCATCAGCAATAGCAGTAGCTATACCACCCTTGACCAAGGTCTCCACCTGGGCATTAGTCAAGGTACCAGCAGGAGCTTGACTATAGTTGGTAAACTGAGCGTTTCCTGTAGCGTTAGCAAAGTTCGGTTTGGAGTTAGAGGTTCTAGGGGTTAAGAATAGAGTGTCTGAGGTCATTAATTTACTTTTTTTTTGGACAACTATATTAGATTAAAATTATAAAGATAATAACTATATTTAAAACGCCATTTTGGCTATTAAATTTACAGTCTTTTTATCGAAATTTTCTATAATATACTGTCCATTTAGCTAATCATAATTTCTGGGAATTTACTTAATTGGTACTTGGTAATGGTGGTTTAACTACCGATTACTAATTACCGATTACGGAGACCCCATCACCTGGTAGTAAAAATATTGATATTAAAAAAGAGGCGCACGCTACGCGAACGCCTCTTTTCTTTAGACCTCTTGCCACAATACGGATTAGGGGAAGGATTTGGAGCTAAATATCGTCGTTTTTCCAATAAGTCTCTTCCGAAATGCTTCGCCCCTAGGACTCGATGTTAGGCGAAGTAGAAGTCAGAATGCTTAAGCTGGTTTAGATTCACACCTTCAAACAAGACTTCTCCACCTTTTGCGTCAGATAAGAGAGCGCCATTACTAGTATTAGTAAGGTAACCCTGATTTATCCCATTGTTGTACCAAGTTTTGGAGTCAATTCGACCAAAACCTTGGAATTGAACCTTATCTAAACCAACTTGGAAGTCTTTGATGATATCGAAGTCATTTCCAAGCAAGCTATCGATCCGATTGAACACAAATGTGTCAGCGCCATTGCCACCAACCATAGTGTCACTGCCACCGCCACCTACCAAAGTGTCGTCACCAAAACTGCCATGGAGTTTATCATCACCAAACCCTCCATTCAGCTTATCGTTGCCTTTACCCCCTTCCAGGATGTCATCGCCAGTAAGTCCGTGAATTGAATCATCGCCTAAGCTAGCATAAATTTTGTCATTACCGAAAGTGCCACGAAGCTTATCATCCCAAATACTTCCATAGCGGACATTCTTGCCCAGGCTGTTAATTAAGGTATCTCCTAACAAATTAACGCCATTGTTATTAACTTCTACGATCGTGATCTTGGTATCACGGTCAAAAGTTTGCTGATAAGTCCCTTGGGCTGAACCCTTGACGAAGTCTACGCCGTTGTTGCCATCAATATCAGTAGTTTTAAAAGGACGGTTAAGTTTGACGTTGCCACTAGAGCCAAAATCCAAGTCGCCGATTTGACGGGAAGAGATTAAATCACCAGCAATGCCAAAAAAACCTTTAACCTTAGCTTTACTGGCATTTTCAGTCTCTAACACCAGAAAACCTATGTTTGACTTGGCCTGAGAATATTCCCGATTAGAATTTTCAATTTCTTTAGCTGTTAGTCGTAAATCTGCTGAGAAATTGAAAGAGAATTGTTGATGAGCTGCAACAGAAAAACTAGCGACTACTTTAGTGTTACTTTGCGAACGACTCTTAAAAGCACCATCAAAACCAGCCGCAGTAGCTTGACTAAATAGTGTAGAGAAGGTTGGGTTATTGACAAAAGTGGCGTCAGCATTAGCAAGGGCAAAACCCACACCATTCTTGACTAAAGTCCCCGCCTGAATTTGAGTCAAAAACCCCGACGCTGCTTGACTATACTTGCTGAACTTGGCGCTTCCTGTAGCGTCAGCAAAGTTCGGTGTGGAGTTAGGAGTTTTAACAATTGGCAAAAATAAAGTATTTGATCCCATGAATATCTCCATTTTTATATTGGGTTATTCCGGGAATCATTATAAATAGCATTAATCAATGATGAGCGCCATTGTGGCGGCTGATTTTGATGACAATAAGCCGCCACAATGTTAAGCATTAAGCTATTTATCAGCAGTCAGCTAATGCTCTGGTAGTGATAATATAGCGTTTTGATTTGAGTCGTGAACACACCTCTTGCGCCAAGAGGCAAAAGCCAAGAGGCAAAAGCCAAGAGGCAAAAGAGATCCGAAGTTTTATTGGATAATAAAAAAAGACCTTCTAGGTTTATATCTCATTTAGAAATTTTATAGTAAACATTTAGCTATCAGTAATCATCTCATGATAAAATAAGCGATCAAGCGTGCGCGTAGCGCAATCGCTTGATCGCCTCTTTGGGTTTGGCTTCAATGAATTAGAGCAAAACTTAGGAAAAACTGGGAACTAAACCTTATAAGTACTAGTAGGGTGCCTTATTAACACACTTTACAAGTAATCCCAATTTTTAAAAGTAAGATTAAAGATTTAGATGGGAAGATAGGTAGATAGGGAGATGGGGAGATAAAATTTATCTCTAGCCCTATCAGCCTTAAGAATTGCTATAAATTTACGGCGTTAGTCCTGTAGAGTATTCGCCATCTGGAATTAAGTTTTAAGCATCGAAGACGAAGTCAGAGTGACTAAGCTCGTGTGCATTAATCCCTTCAAACAAGACTTTTCCACCATAATTTGAATGGAATAGCGCACCATCATGGGTATCGGTGAGCCGACCTTCAGCAATTACTCCACTGAACCAATAGGAAGAATCAATATAACCCCAGCCTGAGAATTCAATCTGATCGACACCAACCTCAAAGTCTTTGATCACATCATATTCACCGGATAACAAACTCTGATTTAGCTCAAAAACGAATTGGTCAGCGCCACTACCACCAGTCATCACATCGCTACCACTACCACCAATCAGGATATCATCATCATGACCACCGAATAACGTATCATTGTGGTAACCACCGACTAAGGTATCCTCGCCAAAACTGCCATGGAGTTTATCATAACCATTATCCCCATAGAGTTTATCGTCGCCTTTACCTCCTTCGAGGATATCATTACCACCATAGCCATAGACAGTATCATCCCCTAGGCTGCTATAGATTTTGTCCCCATAATCAGTTCCATGAAGTTTATCATTCCAAATACTTCCATAGTGGACATCATTGCCCAGGTTATAGATTAAGCTATCTCCCAACAACTGAATTGTACTGGTATTGACTTCTACTACAGTTAAATTGGTATCACGGTTAAACCAACGCTCATATTCTCCTGTCGTTGAGCCGTTGAGGTAGTCTATGCCATTGTTACCATTAATATCTGTAGTTTTATAAGGATAATCAACGGTAACATTATAACTTGCTCCAACGTTCAATTTGCCAACTTGACTAGAAGAAATTAAATTACCCTTGAAGCCAAAATAATCTAACAGTCTGGTATAACCATTGGTTGTGTCTAATACAAAAAAGTAACTGCCTGACTTTGCCGAAGCATATTCAGTATTGGAATTTTCAATTTCTTTTGAGTCAAGTTTTACAGCGGTTGAGAAATCAAAGGAGAACTTCTCATAAGCACCAACGGAAAAATTACCAACTACCTTAGCCTTACTATTAGCAAATACTTCATAAGCGCCCTCAGTACCAACTCCAGCACTTTCAGTGAAGAGTTCAGAAAAAGTTGGGTCATTGATAAAGGTGGCGTCAGCATTAGCAATGGCCTGACTTAAACCATCGTTGACAAAAGTCTGCGCTTGGGCATCAGTCAAATTCCCTGAAGAACTGTGACTGTATCCTGTAAACTGAGCGCCTCCGGTAGCATTAGCAAAGTTAGGTTTAGGGTTATAGGTTTGAGATTTAAGGGATAAGAATAGAGTATCTGATGTCATAAACGTCTAGGTTGTTCTGTTCACTTAATTAACTTAATTATCAATATTGGGAAGGGATAATGGGAAATAAGCGCGTTTGTATCTGGGTTGTCAACACACTTCTTGCAGGAATTGGCTTGCATACAAGAGGAACCCACCTCTAACCCCTACCAGGAGGGTAAGTAAGGCAAGATGGTAAAGAGATCCGGAGTTTTATTGTTCAATAAAAAAACCTTATAGGTTGACAGTTGATACAAAAAATGCTATATTATCCAACGGCTAAATTCACCAATTTATTGATAGTAAAACCATAAAAAAAATCAAAATACTAGATCTGCCAATTTGTCATTTTTTATTATTTATTTTTGTACCCTTTACGTTTCTTAATAGGTAACTATAGGATTGATGAAGTAAATGTAAACCTAGGGATTATTTTTTTTTAAAATAAAAATAACGATCAAGAAAAATAGGTAAGTTAACTGTTGATTAACTTATAGCAAGTCCGGAGGATGATCGATAATTAACAATATCCGCGTATCCCCGTTCTTTCCTCCCCTTACTTCTCCCCCTCTCCCGATCAGTTTTAATGATTAGTATTTAAGGGTCGATGATATTACGACCAAATAGGAAGTATGGTGCTCTCTAAGCTGGCATTTTTTTGAGGGGTATCACCCCTAGGGTAATTGACAAACCCTATCACACTATTACGGATCACAAAGCTTCTCTAGAAGCTGAGACATAGCTGTTCTTGTGAATTTTATTTAAATTTTATAATAAGATTTGATAAAGACTTGGTAAAGTACTTGTGAGACTATTGATAACTACTAAACTGATTATATGAATAATTAGTTTAGTAAAAATGTTATGAAAACTTGACCAATCTATCGACCTGGTTAAGTTCAATCTGACCACTTAACTTCAATGAGATTTGATTAAGATTTATTGAAGATGTCTTCAAAACCGTGATTTTATCGTAAAAATAACTTGACAGCGCCGATTTACTTCACATAGGATGATTCCGGAGATTGTCCTTGGGGTTAGTGGTAAGGAATATTATGTAAAAAAGGAAATATGTAAATTAAGAAATATGTAAAGATATTGAGTTTTCAGGGGAAAAAACTCATAATTGATTTCACAAGCTTTTCATAAAGTTAACGAAAAAATGGCGATCAGCCTCCCGGAACAAGGGTGACCATCAAATTATTACTTATTTACCTGGATTAGCTGGGATTGCTTAGGTTGCATCAAACGGCAAACACTTGTTGGATGCCACAGTACTCCTAAGTCAACTCCTAAGTCAACCCCAGGGAACACTACTGGGACTATCGCTAGGGAAAATGGGAGAAAAGATTCTATGTGACTACCCAGAGCACTGTTTGATCAATCAGGACTTGTGCCAATCAAATGGGGTCAAAGACTCAAGCTAACCATGGCGCTAGTCAAGACATGGCAAAACTCACTAACGAAGGGGTTCTAGCTAATGCATCAGAAAACGGTCGGTTTAGAAGAATCAGGGCAACCACCAGATTCCCTTGGCCAATACCCGACCCATAAATCTTCCGAGGTTATTGAACACCTAATCGCGAACTGGTTGGATAAGACACTAGTAAATACACTATTACCTGAATTTAGTCAATCCTTCCAAATTCATAACTTTGATCTAGGTGATGAAATTATACCCCATCCTAGACGGGATTTAAGCCAAGATTCTGTTCAAAATGAACCAAATAAGTATTTTTACGTGGTCTGTCGCGGGCGGGTGCGGCTGCTAAGCTTTGATGAGGAAAAACAGCGGGATGTATCCGTACAGGTTCTTGAAGAGGGGGCAAGCTTTGGGGCTGAGGAACGGTTGTGCAACCTATCTTATTCTTACCAAGCGA
The DNA here is from genome assembly GCF_001767235.1 of Moorena producens PAL-8-15-08-1. Lineage (GTDB taxonomy): Bacteria > Cyanobacteriota > Cyanobacteriia > Cyanobacteriales > Coleofasciculaceae > Moorena > Moorena producens_A. Next base: position 105,263 of record NZ_CP017599.1, on the reverse strand, counting down.
TCGCTGCGAGTTCAGGACAGATTGCTCGGATGTCCTTAGCTGAACTCGAATCTTGGTTAGAACAGCTACCGGAGTGGCTTGAACACCTACAGCAACAAGCTCAGCACCGGCAACGCTTGATTTTCTTCAAGACCTTGACAGAATTGCGTACCCTTGACAGCATCACCCTACAGCAATTGTTGCCCTACCTGGTAGACACATGGATTTCCGCTGGGGAGTCCTTAGTTGAGTCTGGCCAAGTTGGTCGTTACTGGCTACGTAGTGGTCAGATTGAAACGGACCCAGTTCAAGAGAATTGCCGACTCACCATTGCAAGGGGCGAAAGTTGGGGCTATCCTCAGCCAGTGCCGGAAGATTGGATTGCCCAAAGCGATTTATGGGTAACCCATCTACCAAAGGAACATTGGGAAACTGCCCAACTCCTGGCACCAGTGCTGGCAAGGTTGAGTCCACAGACGGGTCAAAGCTCTGAAAATGGACACCAGAAATCAGACGCCACTAGCACCATACTTCACCAAGTCCGTACTCAGTCCGGTCACAGAGTACCGCTAATTCCATCCAACCTCCCTACCAATGGAAATGCTGAAACAGAAAGTAACTCGACCCAGGCTGAGTCTGAACTGATCCCATTTCCCGTACCGACGAAGCGGCATTTTATTCAGGGGTTGTGGCAACGCTATCCCTTAATTGAACAGCAATCGTCTTCCGATTGTGGCGCTGCTTGCTTGGCAATGATTGGACGCTACTGGGGCAAACGATTTAGTTTGAATTCCCTACGGAATCTGGCTGGGGTGGGGCGTGCTGGGTCATCCTTGAAAGGGTTAGCCAGAGCATCAGAAACCTTGGGATTTCAAGCTACTCCAGTCAGAGCGTCTTTAGCTCGCCTAGCGGATCGGAGTAACCCCTGGATTGCTCACTGGCAAGGTGATCATTATATAGTTGTCTATTGGGTCAAAGGGGAGAAGGTACTTGTTGCGGATCCAGCTGTAGGAAAGCGATCGCTTTCTCGACAACAATTTCTAGAGGGTTGGACAGGATATGCACTACTGTTGAATCCCACTCCCCAGCTAGCAGCGACTCCCAATCAAAAGATTTCTCTGAATCGCTTTTGGGGATTGCTATGGCCCCATCGCATAGTCCTGTTGCAAATTATCCTAGCTTCCCTACTGCTCCAGGTGTTTGGTCTGATTACCCCCCTGTTTACCCAAATCATTTTGGATCGGGTGGTGGTTAACAAAAGTTTTGTTACCCTCAATGTCTTTGCCATTGGTCTAGTCATCTTTGGACTTTGGAGCATGGGCTTGAGTGTCACCAGACGCTACTTGCTCGATTACTTTTCCAATCGACTCAGTCTTACCTTTGTCAGTGGCTTTATTAAATATACACTCACACTACCCCTGAAGTTTTTTGAATCCCGCCAGGTGGGAGACATCCTGACCAGAGTCCAGGAAACTGGGAAAATTCAGGCGTTCCTCACTCAGCAAGCCATTGCCACTTGGCTGGATGTGGTAATGATGTTTGTCTATGTGGGGTTGATGCTCTACTACAACTGGCACCTAACCTTGCTGGTGCTGGCAACGATTGTACCGATTGCGATTTTGACCATAGTTGCCAGTCCATTTCTACGGCAAGTGTCCAGGGAAATCTTTAAAGAAGAGGCGGCACAAAACTCCCTGTTAGTAGAAATGATATCGGGGGTAGCAACTGTCAAAGCAGCAGCCTCTGAACAAGAGGTGCGCTGGCGCTGGGAAGACCGCCTCACGGGTCAGTTGAATATGGAATTCAAAGGACAGAACTTGGCCAACGGCTTAGGGTCAGTGAGTGGCTTGATTAATAACCTCAGCGGCACGGCTTTACTATGGTTGGGAGCAAGTCTGGTAATTCAGGAACAGCTCACGATTGGTCAGTTTGTGGCATTTAATATGCTCATTGGTCGGGTGATTAGCCCGATTTTGTCTTTGGTGGGACTTTGGGATGAGTTCCAAGAAATATTGGTATCCGTGGAACGGCTCGATGATGTCTTGACCACCCAGCCAGAAGAGAATACCCAAAAACCCCTGATGCCATTGCCTGCGATCGCGGGGCATGTTCAGTTTGATAATATCAGCTTTCGCTACAGTGAGGATGATGAACAATACATCCTTCAGAACATTTCCTTCGAGGTTGCCCCTGGAAAGACCATAGCCATTGTTGGACGCAGTGGCTCGGGCAAAAGTACCTTGGTCAGGCTGCTCCAAGGACTCTATCAGCCAACTACAGGCCGTATTTTGATTGATAGCCACGACATCCGACATGTTTCTCCCCAGTCTTTGCGCTCTCAATTAGGTGTAGTACCCCAAGAATGCTTTTTGTTTTCAGGGACAATCTTAGACAACATCACTTTATACAAACCTGAGTATAGTCTCGAACAAGGGGTAGAAGTGGCCAAATTGGCTGAAGCTCATGTGTTTATTCAAAACCTGCCCCTGGGATACAACACCAAGGTTGGGGAGCGAGGGTCTAACCTGTCTGGGGGACAACGGCAACGGATTGCGATCGCCCGAGCCTTGCTGGGTAACCCCAAGATTCTGATTCTCGATGAAGCGACTAGCTCCCTAGATACGGAATCAGAGCGACGTTTTCAACAAAATTTAGCTCGCATTAGTCGCGATCGCACTACCTTCATCATTGCCCACCGTCTTTCTACGGTGCGCAATGCCGACTGTATACTCGTCCTCGACCAAGGTCTGATCGCAGAGCGCGGTACCCACTCCGAACTCATGGCTGAGAAAGGTCTGTACTACCACCTAGCCCAGCAGCAGCTAGATCTTTAACCCTGGCATTTATCAAAGTTTGTAAATGTTTTTCGTAAAAAATCGCTCTCGGGGTGATTAAGTATATCCCCCACTGTGTTCAAGATTGACTTTCGCGAACGTTCGTGTTCTCAGTTCAAATCAATACACACAACACTACCAGTGATTATCGGTGAACTATCATGAACAAACCAGAAGCATCTACCCCGTCTAGAGAGGGACTCCCTAAGGGAGAAACCCCTCACCCTAATCTAACCTCAGCTGAGATTAGATCGATCTATGGAGGGACAGCGGTATCAGCACCACTAGTCCGAGCATCACCTAATCATGTCCCAAATCCGGTCACAGCAACATCATCACTAGGAGCTACCAACACTGAAAACTGGTCAACAGCCCTACAAAATTTACTGGATCAGCCACCATCGGTACTCCCCCAGAGACTGCTTTTGGGCGGATTCGCCTTCTGTATGGTTTGTGGGGTTTGGGCAACCTTTGGGCAAATTGACGAAGTGGGTAAAGCCACAGGCAAGTTAGTGCCAAAAGGAGAAGTGTATAAAATTCACCCGATTGAATCTGGCAAGGTCGCCAAGATTGCGGTCAAAGAAGGGGAATCGGTTACCGCTGGGCAAGTCTTGGTGGAACTGGATACAAAACTTGGTGCTACGGAAGTAGAGCGTTTGGAGCAACTGATCAATGCTGACCAAATCAAATTAATTCAGATGCAAGGGCTGATTGAAAACATTCGCCAAGAAGCCCAAACCCGTCAGCAAATTGCCAAAGCGGACATTGACGGACAACAGGCAGCTATCGATCAGGCACAGACTAAAGTAACTGCCTTACGAGAACAACTGATCCAACATCAGCAGGCAAAAGTCGCCAGTCAGGACAGACTAGAACGGCTAAAACAGCTCAAGGCTACTACCCAAGCACTGCTCCAGCAACGACAGGATGATGCCTTTGCCCTTAAGGAACGCCTCGATAATCTCAAACCCCTGTTAGCATCAGGGGCAATCTCAAAAGAACAAGTATTTCAAGCAGAACATAGCCTACGAGCGAGTCAGCGGGTGATTACCCAAACCCAACTGCAAGAAGCAGCCAGTAACCAAGACCAGATTTATCAAGCCCAGCAGAGTATACGCGATCGCAATAGCTCCATCACCCTCACTCAGAGCGATCTCAACCAAACCTTAGCAGAAATCCAACGACTTCAAGCAGGTCTAACTCAGAAGCAAGCAGAAGTCCATCGGACTCAGCTGGAGACCAAGCAGAAACTTCAGCAGTTGGAGATCGAACTGACTCAACTAAATGCCAAAATTGCTGAAAACCGCAATCTGCTAACTAGTGCGAAAGCCAGGCTCAAACAAAAGTTTCTCTATGCACCGGTAGATGGAGTAGTTTCCTCCCTCAACGTTGCCAATATTGGTGAAGTCTTTCAATCCGGTCAAACCATTGCTGAAGTAGCGCCCCAAGATGCGCCCCTGGTGTTATCAGCCAGTTTACCTAATCAGGAGGCAGGCTTTATCAAACAAGGAATGCCGGTGCAAATCAAGCTTGATGCCTATCCCTATCAGGAATACGGCATCATCAAAGGGAAAGTCACTTCCCTTTCTGCTGATGCCAAAACTGATCAACAACTTGGTTCAGTTTATGAGGTAGAAGTTTCCCTAAACCGTGACTACGTTAAAGAGGACGATCAAATGATCCGATTCAAAGCTGGTCAGACAGCCAAAGCTGACATCATTATCCGCCGCCGTCGGATTGTGGATTTCTTGTTAGATCCGATCCGACAGCTGCAAAAAGGTGGTGTCAATCTATAGCAGGACTAACGCAATTTAGCCATCGACATACTGCCTATAGCGTAATGGGAGTGGTACTAAATCCAGGTCGATTAACCCTGGTGGCACAACCAGTCAGGGAAGAGGAGTACAAGGGAGGAAAAGGGATTGACTGACAAGTCGTGGGCAATGCCGAGTGAGGGAAATTTATGGTCAGAGGTAGATTGAGCTCGGTCATGGAAAAGCTGCTTGAATTCCCTGTGGATACAGGATTTCACAGTCTTTTCACAAAATCTGATCAAAATATTCACGAAATCTGATCAAAATTTTCATAAAGCTCTGTTCAAAATAGTCTTTACTGAGAGTATTTGAAGTGTTTGAGATTTGTCAGTCAACTAGAAGGGGGGAATAATCTGGTGTTCTCCAAAATGGGGATGATTGATGGAAATTTAGAAGAAGATAATCCTGAGCTATCAATCGTTATTGATTGGTAAAAAAGAACAGGTTGTGAGATTCTTCGAGATCAAGCGATCAGCCAAACACACCATCTGCGGAGGTTTTACCACTCAAATCAGATTCTTAGATCAGTACTCTAACTCTTCGGTTAATTGACCAACCAGAATCACTGACTATTTAAACTAGAGGTAGAGTTCAAGCGTAAATCCTGTAAATCCAATTCGTTGACCTTCAGATCACAGAGAAATAATCATGAGTTACTCCATGCTTCGTCGTTCTAATCGCCCACTGGGCAAAACCCTAGATCCTGAAAAGATTAGTTTGATTGAAGAAGCAATTCGCGATCGCAAGTATTCCTGGGCTTGTGTTTTGATGCTGCGTTATTTGGGTCTTAACCCCATAGAATACATACCGTCACGAACCTACTGCCGATTGCGACGGGATAACGAGAAAATGGACTCACTCAATCAAGCTACAACCGACACTTTAAAGCAGGATAGGCAAGATGCTCACAAGTGCTTAAGGAACATTAAAGATCTCGATTATGCAGAGCCCCTTGACAGGAGAAGCCAACTAGTTCAAGGGGGCTCTCAAGAACAGTGGTTTAACAACAAATTGCAAAAATTCTACTCAAATTGCAAAAATTCTACTCAACTACTAGGAATGTAAGGTTTTTCTAGTCACTGGTAACCTCACCATTGAGGTGAGGGACTGATAGCTCAATGCTGACAGTCCCCCAATCCCTGAATTTATTTTGTTTTTCTTAATTTTTTGATACGGCATAAATTGCCTTAATACTCCCAAGTTAGTTTTCCATAACTTGGGCATTTTTCATAACAATTTGTAACGTTAAACTATCCCTAAAACTTTACCGCCAAATTGGCGTGACAAGTGAGACAAATTAAAGTAAGAGCGGTAGGATTAAAGTAACAACAACCAAGGGGTTGTTAGTTACCTACCTAACTGAATCAATTGTCGATCTAAAGTTTCCGCCAAATTGGCGTGACAAGTGAGACAAATTAAAGTAAGAGCGGTAGGATTAAAGTAACAACGACAAAAACAAAGTTGTTGTTAGCTACCTACCTAACTGAATTAACAACTTTCCGCCAAATTGGCGTGACAAGTGAAACAAATTAAAGTAAGAGCGGTAGGATTAAAGTAACAACAATAAAAACCAAGTTGTTGAGCAACAAAAAAACTAACTAAAGAGCAGACCAACCATGATTATTTCTGACCTAAATCACATCGAAGTTGTTAACGAAGAAACCAACATCGTTGGTGCCGGATTCAGGGGAAGTGTATACTTCAAAGATCGCAAGTTCATTAATATCAATAAAAGAGTAAATATCAAAGAGCGCTTTGAGTCTATTGTGAAGGTTAAGGGCAACGCCGCTACTGCTGAAGCTACTGCTGATGCCAAAGGTAAGGATAGTTTGGCTGAAACCATTACTGACGCTCAAGCCAATTCCCACGGCTCTTCTGCAATTTCTCTTTCTGTGGCTTTTGTCAACTAATCTTAGTAGGGACTAAATCTTAGTAGGGACTAAATCGTATTTCCTACTAAGATTGCTGGGAGTAAGAATTTTTTTTGCCACCTACCAAACTTAATCAAGTTTCCGCCAAATTGGCGTGACAAGTGAAACAAATTGACTTAAGAACGGTAGAATAAAAGTAACAACAACCAAGTTGTTAAGTTAATACAAAACTAACCAAAGAGCAGACCAACCATGATTATTTCTGACCTAAATCACATCGAAGTTGTTAACGAAGAAACCAACATCGTTGGTGCCGGATTCAGGGGAAGTGTATACTTCAAAGATCGCAAGTTCATTAATATCAATAAAAGAGTAAATATCAAAGAGCGCTTTGAGTCTATTGTGAAGGTTAAAGGCAACGCGGCTACTGCTGAAGCTACCGCTGATGCCAAAGGTAAGGATAGTCTGGCTGAAACTATTACTGACGCTCAAGCTAATTCCTACGGCTCTTCCGCAATTTCTCTTTCTGTAGCTTTTGTGGACTAATCTTAGTAGGGACTAAATCTTAGTAGGGACTAAATCGTATTTCCTACTAAGATTGCTGGGAGTAAGAATTTTTTTTGCCACCTACCAAACTTAATCAAGTTTCCGCCAAATTGGCGTGACAAGTGAAACAAATTGACTTAAGAACGGTAGAATAAAAGTAACAACAACCAAGTTGTTAAGTTAATACAAAACTAACCAAAGAGCAGACCAACCATGATTATTTCTGACCTAAATCACATCGAAGTTGTTAACGAAGAAACCAACATCGTTGGTGCCGGATTCAGGGGAAGTGTATACTTCAAAGATCGCAAGTTCATTAATATCAATAAAAGAGTAAATATCAAAGAGCGCTTTGAGTCTATTGTGAAGGTTAAGGGCAACGCCGCTACTGCTGAAGCTACTGCTGATGCCAAAGGTAAGGATAGTTTGGCTGAAACCATTACTGACGCTCAAGCCAATTCCCACGGCTCTTCTGCAATTTCTCTTTCTGTGGCTTTTGTCAACTAATCTTAGTAGGGACTAAATCTTAGTAGGGACTAAATCGTATTTCCTACTAAGATTGCTGGGAGTAAGAATTTTTTTTGCCACCTACCAAACTTAATCAAGTTTCCGCCAAATTGGCGTGACAAGTGAAACAAATTGACTTAAGAACGGTAGAATAAAAGTAACAACAACCAAGTTGTTAAGTTAATACAAAACTAACCAAAGAGCAGACCAACCATGATTATTTCTGACCTAAATCACATCGAAGTTGTTAACGAAGAAACCAACATCGTTGGTGCCGGATTCAGGGGAAGTGTATACTTCAAAGATCGCAAGTTCATTAATATCAATAAAAGAGTAAATATCAAAGAGCGCTTTGAGTCTATTGTGAAGGTTAAAGGCAACGCGGCTACTGCTGAAGCTACCGCTGATGCCAAAGGTAAGGATAGTCTGGCTGAAACTATTACTGACGCTCAAGCTAATTCCTACGGCTCTTCCGCAATTTCTCTTTCTGTAGCTTTTGTGAACTAATCTTAGTAGGGACTAATCGTAGTACCTGATCAGATTGCTGGGGGTAAGCATTTATATCTAGGATAAATTAATCTCTAGATTTAGTGACCAATGCTTCCCCCTTAGTTAAGGCCAATAGAAAGACGAAATTTGGGAACAATTCCAATTAACTGGGTGGATACAAGGAAAAGGTAACGGAGAACCTGGAACACAAAGGAAGGGTTTTTGTAGCGTTAGTTGACTTAAAATTATCAGTTAACAAAAACTAGTCATACCCAGGTAGTTTAAAATTTAGTTTTAAATTAGATATTTTGGGATAGGAACACCATTTTTAGTGAAAAAGGAATGTGAGGCTTATCCATCTTTATCATCAATCTAACAGGCAAAGCTATACAGGTAGAGGTTGATTAATGATTATTAATAACCTAGATTTTTCTCGGGAACATGTTCAGGCAAACTGGATTATAGGCGGTCGAATTGCTCGGGCAAATACCAGAACACTTGCTAGAGCTGACGTGGCATTATCCGACGCTGATGCATTCGCTTTTGGCAATCGAGCCTCAGCAGTGACTGATACTGATTCAAGAGTAATAAATAGCAGGTTTTCTAAGAAGAGCATCGCCAGGGCGAGTGCTGATGCTGAGTCTAGGACTAGGAAAGGGGTTTTCCGAGCTAAGTCTGACAGTATATCTTTGTTTTTCGGTAGATATAGATAATACCGATTTTGGTAAATCCGGCTATAAATCAATAAGAGTTTTCGGTAATTTTCGGTAATAGGTAAGGGAGACTAGGGGATGGGCAATGGTAACTAAAGTTTTTTTCGCCTACTACCTAGCCCCTAGCTTGATAATGAGGAGGGAATCCAATTAGGAATGAAAGGGAAAAGATGTTCATTCCTTTTTTATGTTGAGCCTAAACTCCCTAAACTCATTGGCATAGTTTTGGAATAGAGGATTATAGAGGAATTTTTGTTGATAGTTAACAGTTGATGCTTGGTAGAGATAAGGCGTGTCGGTACGGCAGTAGAACAGTTAACACTCAACACTCAACACTCAACACTTAACACTCCACAAACCAGGTTCAACAGGTGCAGCTTAAGGGTAACACACGGCTTATAGCCGATTCAGAACCATGTTTGATTTAAACAAAACTTTCATCAGAACAAGAAGCTATACATTTCCTCGTTTGAGCCGAATTGCAGAGAGGCTGAAAGAAAGGTTCACAAAGCCCATCACACAGAGCATCACAGACAGCATCCCAGACAGCATCCCAGACAGCATCCCAGACAGCATCCCAGACAGCATCCCAGACAGCATCCCAGAGAACCGTAGTCTAATTACTAGTTCAACTGCGACTACAAACAATTCTTCCAAAACCATCAGAAACAATAGCCTCACTATCAATGGTAACGATCGTAGTAGGATAGTAACTAACGACTCACAAACAAATAGCAGTTCATGGACTAATCGCTGGAGTTCAAGCAGTAGCGATCGCTTAATCAGTGGTGTGAGGGCAGGTGTAGGCTCCAACGTGATGAGAATCACTACTATTAATGGCAATAGCACAGTGCGGGGTACTCAAGGCAATGATGAACTAACTGGGGGAGATGGGGATGATGTCCTGATTGGTGGCTTTGGTACGGATACAGTCACAGGGGGTAACGGTAGCGATACATTTGTGCTGGGATTGGAAACAACTAGTCCTATCACTGACCCCTCTCTAGCTGATGTAATCACTGATTTCAATGCTGCTGAGGGTGACAAGATTAGTGTAACTGGGGGACTATCTGGGGAGGACATCCTACTAGAGGTATTTGATAGCAATGGTGATAGCACAGCTGATGGGACTTTAGTAAAGCTAGCATCCTCTCCTGACAACGGTATCCTAGCACTAGTCCAAGGAACAGTTAATGCTCAGGGTGAGACTACTCTAACCAGTGCTGATTTCATCACGACCTACGACAACACTATCATTGGTACTGAAGGGGATGACGAACTAGTCGGTGACAACAGCAACGACCAAATTCAGGGACTGCAAGGCAATGATCAGATTTCCGGAGAAGCAGGGGATGACCTCCTGAAAGGAAACCAAGGTAACGATAGTATTAATGGCAAGGATGGCAATGATATTTTACTGGGTGGAGCAGGGAATGATAGCTTAGATGGTGGTGATGGGGAAGACTTCCTGGTTGGTGGCATAGGGCTAGATAGCCTCACAGGCTGGAATGGTGGTGATACATTTGTTCTAACCCAAGAAACTAACCCGATCACTGATCCAGGATTAGCTGATCAAATCACTGACTTCAATAAATTTGAAGGAGATAAGATTGGTCTGACAGTCGAAGTCTTAGTAGACGATATTGTCTTAGACGTATTTGATAGCACTGGTAATGGCATTGCTGATGCCACTTTGGTTAAATTCAATAACGATATTCTAGCTGTAGTCAAAGGAACCGTAGATGGACAGGGTGCAACCACCCTAACTAATGATGATTTCATCACAGTATCTGATGCAATTTTAGGATAAGATTGATAAGTAGTAAGAATCACCTTGATAAGTAGTCGGAATCAGCCTATCCCTTACATCTGTTCACTCATCCGTTGTCCCATATATTGCCCCATTACTCTATCAGCTAAAATCTGAGCTAGGAAAACCTAACCATGACTATTCTTTCTAGAGCATCCCTTGAACCACAGGAAATTACTGAGTTTCTGAAACGAGAAATCCAGCTCAAAGACGTCTCTGAGAAAATTTTGTATCAAAAAGTCATTAATCGATCTGCTGCGGAAAGAAACTTAACCGTCACCGCCGAAGAAATTCAGGAAGAGGCAGATAAATTCCGTCACGAAAATCGCTTGGAGAAAGCTTCAGACACTCTAGCTTGGCTAGCGGATAATATGATTACTTCTGATGACTGGGAAGCCGGAATTCGTCAGCAATTGCTAGCTAAAAAGTTATCCAAGTGTCTATTTGATAAAGACGTAGAAAAGTTTTTTGGTCAAAACCGACTAGATTTTGACCAAATCTTGCTCTATCAAATTATTGTAGCTAACGAGAAACTTGCCCAAGAACTATTCTATCAAATTGAAGAAAAAGAAATTAGCTTTTATCAAGCAGCTCATATCTACGACATTGATGAGGAACGCCGACAGAAGTGCGGTTTTGAAGGAAAGCTTTACCGTTGGAATTTACGTACAGATATAGCAGCGATTGTCTTTGGTGTACCTATTGGACAAGTGGTCAATCCCGTCAAAACTCCTCAGGGTTATCATATCTTGATGGTAGAAAGGTTTATCCCTGCTGAATTAACACCAGAAAGGTACGACGAGATATTGGATAGACTGTTTCAGGATTGGCTCAATCGTGAACTCAACTATATGCTTCATAGTGACACTATGGTTGATAATGTTGAGAGTCAAACTGCCGAGGCGTTGGGTCAGTAGTGGCATGATTGAGGGTAATGGGTAATGGGTAAGTAAGCTAATCCGCTACTTGAGGTGCTATCAGCTGAATGCTTACCCTTTAAAGTAGGTAAATCTCAATCAACAAAGCCATGGAGGCATTAAATTATGATTCGCTCCCGGATAATCAGAAAATGGATAGTTTCACCAGATGGAAATATAGTAGTCCAAGCCGAAAGTAGGACATTTGCATCTGGTGAGCAAGCAAACACCAGTCAAGAGGTTACTGTGACCAGAGAGTCGGGCAGGAGTTATAGTAGAAGTTCCAGCTCTAGCTTTGCATCTTCTACGGTCAAAGATAAGGAAGCAAAATCAGGAAAAAAATAAGGGAGCAAAATGCTCCCACTAGCGGTATTTTTGCTACCTAATGACTAATTCTATCAAATCCGGTTGACTAATTATCATATTCCTGATATAATATGGTAACTAATGATTGGTAAATTAGTAATTGGTAGTTGACGATTTACCATTACCGATTACTAATTTATAATTAGCAACAATCCAGGAAATAGTTGATATGTGATTAACCGAAATTGATTATACTTAATAGTATGATTAATCCCTTAATAATTTTGATTTATCAGTAAAATTTTGGGTTTTTAATCGGTATCCAATGCTCAGTAAACCTAAGAAAAGTAAGCCTAGCAAGTTTGACGATTCAGGAGCTTTAACGGTTGCCTTATTCGTTTTAGCTTCAACTAAGGTCAAATAAGTTGCTGTCTCGAAAGTGCGCTCATAATAACCCTGAACATCAGCCAGAGCAAATTCCTCTGTTCCTCCAAACAACTTAGTAAAGTCGTTATCAGCAAACACATTTTCACTGTGAGCAGACTCAAGGAAATCATCATCTCCTAGAGTTTCTAAATTACCAGAGAGAGCGAAGAAGTCGATGGGAGTACTTAAGTCATCGCTGTGATATAACTCTAAAGCTACGGTGCCAGAAGCACTTGCACTTTCGGCAGGTGGATTGTCGATTAATGTGATTAGATCCAGAAAACCATTGAAATCGAAAGAAAAGGTTTCCCCTGCATCGACAAAGAAGTTGTAACCGATAAGTCCAGCAAAACTTTCCGCTACACCACGGTAGTTGCTTCCTTCACCCTCAGCGGTACTCAAAGATTTATTACGAGCTCGTTTTAGTGGATCGAGTGAATCAGGGTTAAAAGTTGACTGCGCGTTCGCCTCAGCAATCACATCACCCCCAGTTGAAATCACAAAAGTGTCGGCTTCAGCCAGGGTAACGACTTCTAGAGGATCAGTACTAAAGTTTCTCAAGTCGAAGGATCCTTTAGACAAAGCGAAAGTAGCAGCCAAACTTGGTGCAGCAGCGAGAACGGAACTGGTTACTGTAGCGAAGAGTGCTAATTTTTTAGCAATGGTTTTGTTCATTTTCATAATTTTCAGCGAAGTTTTTTTGAATTGCCTAAATTTGCGGTTAAATTTGGGAAATTAAAGGCACAATAATTGTTCTGATACTAGTGTTGTCATTGTTGTAGTCAACAGTGTTCACAGATATTTATGGGTGCCAACACAAAATCCGGAAAATGATTATAAAGAATGGTAAAAACTTTCCTTTATATCATTTTTTATCCGGAAAAAATCCCTATTTATAGGTAAGCATTAAGTTCAGACCATTGCTGATAGCTGGCAATGCTAGGATGCGGTTAGGGCGTTAGCAGACGACTTAATACTTACATTTATAGATTAAGAATAAGCCAAAAATTCGCTATTAATTATAAAGTCAGCGTAATTATACGTATAGATTACTTAAAGACTTTGTGAACTTAATTTCCGGCACGTAAAGAATTTATAAAAAGCTTTCGCTGGATCATTAAACTGTGCTGGAAAGGATTGAAAGATGAACTGTCGGCTATAATCCTTATTTAGATTGGTTTTAGCCAATTCAGTTATGCAATTTATTAACCTGATTTTTATCCAACTTGGAGGGAATAATCACGGAGTTAGTTCTCAGTAATTGAGTTCTGATTAATTGAAACTATGCTCATGATTGTCTATATATAGTTGTGGAGCATAGTGACCTTAAACCTAAAGCTGGTGTAAAGTTAGAGCTGGTAAAGTTAAAGCTGGTCAGTATTTTGGGGTGCTTGTATTACCCCCAGACCAATTCCCGATTATCTATTACCTGATATATCTATTACCTGATAAGGGATATAAGAAGATATAATAATTAGTCATATAAAAATGATAATCATATTAGATTAAGATAAATTTGTGGGTTATAGTAAGCTCGGTTAATCACATCGTTGACTCTAAAACTATCAATGAATTAAGCCAGTGGAATTGAACCGAGTTATGGAGTATTTGATAGTGTTATGTTAGAAGTAAGCATAATTTAGATTCCAGCAATTAAAAAATTAAAGACAACTTAACTAGGAGTCCTGTTTCTAGTTTAAAGTGTAACGATTTGAAAAATCTAATCTCTGCTAATGCCACTAACTTTCAGAACGTCAGTAAGTGTAGGACAGTAAGTCGGTAAACCAAAGGTGGTTGGATTAACGGGGTTGTGATAAATAAAATGTCGGTAATTCAAGGAAAACCGACTCCAAGGATCCATCTGAATCCGGAACAGCACAATAAAGATATTGGCAAGCCAGATAAACAATGGTAGGCGAAAATAAATTTGTTTACCAAGATACTTACAAACTTCTTCTACGGCTTGGTTGACACTCAACGGCTGACAACCTAAAACCAATCTACCACTAGACATCCACTCTGCTTCTGCACTCAATGGTTGAGAGGGATGATGATCAATCAGGTATCGCACGACCTGAGCAATATCTTGGGCGTGGATGAAGTGGAAACTGCCATCAGCTCTAAACCAACGAATCAAGTTAATCCATTTGACAATATCTGGGAGTCCCGATGACAGATGGGAGTAGGGTTTAGTTTCGTCTCCCCCTAGTACCAAGGTAGGAAAGAGGGTAGTAATCTTAGGAGCGGACGCTAATTGGGATAAGCGCTTCAGACAAGTGTATTTGGAATAGATATATTCTGTTCCAAGTTCACCAGCTTCTTTGAGTAATTGGTTATTCCTATCCAATACGCTAGCAGTAGAGAAATAAATTACTTGCTCACAAACAGTAGGGTCAAGCAAGTTGATTAACTCGATAGTTTTGACAACGTTAATATCAAATGTTTCCTGTTGCCCTCCCCAAGCGGTTGCTGCCAGAATTGCCGCATCCATGGTCTTGAGCAAGTCACCAAAGTCTTCAATCTGGCGCAGGTCACCTTTTAGAATGGTAATGCCAGCACGCCCCTTGTCGCCAAACTTCAAGTCGTCAAACTTTAATTTGTCAGGGTTTCTGACTAACAAATACAACTCATGGTCAGTGTCGAGACTTAAGGCTTCAGTGATGTAGTGACCAATGCAGCCACTAGCACCAGTGATAAAAATCCGCTTAGAGGTCATGGGATTTTGGATTTTAGATTTAATTATGTACTCCCGATCCTGACCTAACACAAACAAACAACTAGGTCAACTACTTCTAGGGGTACAAGAAGGTTTTGATCGAGTCAAGAACACTTCCTTTATTGTTGTGGTGATGCATCTTGAAGGATTCTATCCTTAGTCGTGATACTCTTAAACCGTCATTAATTGGGATAAACCCGCACAAAACGGTCAAGGTGCAAACTATTGTTGTCCGAGTGAGGAGTGGTAATGCGGCAATTGGAGTTAGCCTGCCGGAGACGAAACCTTAGAATAAGGCAGCCTTAATCATAAAGTTTTAACCCTTTTACCCATAGCCGACAAACCATAAAGGCTGCCTTATTCTTACGGTAACTTCTAACCACCCATCTGTCTGGACGTTCCTCAAATCACGTTGAGGAGTTGCTTAAAAGCCTGAGACCTGCTATGTTTGCTGTCGAGAATACCAATCGCGACAGCATCAAGTAGATCCAGTCCCAACCCTTCTAGGCAACGCGCGGTACGACGCAATAACACTGCGTGAACTTCTACTCTGCTCATATGCCGAGTAATTTCGAAGTCGGTACCACGAGCAAGGATGTTCAATGCAGCATTATGGTCAGCCTGCAACACGACCCCATCATATCCGGTAAAATTGTCCCCAGTTCTGTGCCCCAATAGGGTGCCATTCCTAGAGTCAATTTGCGACGTGTAGCTAGGCTGGACTTCTATCACAACCGAACCAGTCCAATTAGCCCATTTCTGCAAGGAGTCTCTCATTTTTCCTTTCATCCAACTAGTTAGTCGGCGAGACATCACTTTCGACTGGCGCTTATTTCGTATTGGTTGTGTTAAATCTTCTGCAAAAACTTTTAGAGCTTCTCCATTGAAAAGAGACTTAGAAGCTGCTCCTATTATCGCCGTCAGTTCAGCTTGGTTCTGTCTGTAACGGCGGCGTTCTGTCTTTCTGGTTAGATTATTCTCTAGTATCCTAGCAGACTTAGCTGGATCTATTGTTTCTAGTTTTCTGTGTAGTGCCCACAGCTTCCCTCTATTGCGGTTCTTGGCACAAATGCGATCTGATTTCTTAGTGGCGGATCTTCCTAGTCCTTTGCCGTGAGCCTGACCATCTGAATCATAGAAAGCCTCTGTGTAACCCTTATCTACCCCAATGCTCCGGCGTTCAGAAGGAATTTCAACGGTGCCATGATCTACCAGAAAGTGAACTTCAAACCTTTGCAAATCTTGGTTGTAGATCACTCGGATCTGACCTTTTATCTTCCGGTTAGACCTAACAACGACCTTATTCCTTTTTCCTCTAGTGAGTCCAGCTAATTCTAACTGGTAAGTATTACGGGACAGTCTTTTGCACTTGTACCCAGGTTGCTGGTAGACTATTTGATTTCTGACCCAGGAATGTCCACGCTGATACTCTTTCCTTATCCATCGGTGAAGTAGGGGGTTGTCCAGAAAAGACAAAGTCTTAAGCTGCGTGGCATATTCCTTCCGTCTAGCTTGATTCTCTTTTCCGGGGAACTTCCGGTAAACCTTTTTGACTACCGCATCAATGCAGGCGGCTTGTTGTGCAGCGATCGCTTTCGCCACATCACAAACTGTCCAGTCCATCAATTTAGAAGGTAACCCCAACGATTCAGGGCTTCTGAAGGTTCTGACCTCTCTAAATGACTTCTTCGAGTCAATACCCCAATGGTTGATACTTCCTAATTTGTTGTAGGACTCAGATCTGACGACACCTAACTTTTTCATAGTAGACAGTAGCTCAGTCTCAACCGACTTAGTCATCCCCGTTACGGGGACGTGTGAAGTCGATATTTTCTTTGTCACTCCTACTTTTTTGGGTCTGGGCATCGCCATATCTTAGTTGTTATGAGTCTAGTATATTACACTTTGTTTGGCTTGTCCATTTTTATGACGGTAGACTTAATGTCTTTCTCGTAGCGACGAAGAAAGTAAAGCTTGGAGCTAAAACAGTGCATTATAGACATAAAATCATCCATAAGTTCCTGCTGAGGGGACTTGTAAGTGTTGTTCAATACCACTATCTGGCACTTGTGGAGAGAACAAAACCACTCCACAAAGTCGAAGCCAAATCGGCAAAGCCTGTCTTTGTGAGCGATTACGATGGTCTTGATCTCTGACTCTGCGACTTTTTCCATTAAGTTAATGAATTTTTGGCGCTTGAAATTCAGCCCAGATCCATACTCTGAATAGCACCGACAATTTGGGTAGTTCCGACCTAGATACTCAATCTGAGAGGCTAGATCCTCTGACTGAGACCTAGTAGAGACTCTGGCGTAGAGAACCACGGAACGAGAATCCACCCCATCTATCAGTTGCTCTATCGAACTTGCCAAATAACGACGATGCCCTCCAGGTGATCTAATGCATTCAATCCTTCCGGCTTCTGCCCACCTAGCTAAAGTCCTGGGGTGATATCCAAATTTTTCCTGAGCTTCAATTGGAGTGAGGTACATTGGTGTCCATTAAATACCGTTTAGTACTAAATTATATCGCTTTAAGGCTATCTAATCAATTGTCTAATCAAGTATCTGCACTCTCAAGATAGTTGTATAAGGTTGTTAATCTCATCCCCTTCAAGGGGATGAGACTGAAGCGAGGATTCCATTTAGTGGAGGGGCTACGTGGACAAGTAAACGTCTGCACCTTGAAAGCCCGGTCCAACTCTGACCGAAGGATACCCTAGGGGGGACTAGCGCTCCCCAAACCTATGACTGCTAGAGGGAGAAAATGGCACAGAATCTGGTTATCGATTCTCTACTGTTCTATAAAACGTGAACATCGCGGACAAAAACGTCACAACGACGCCTGTTTACTTCCTGTTTCAACTAGGACTGTCGGCAGCACCCTATCCACAGGCTTCAAATCGGCTGGAACCCAACCTAATATTGAAATTGAATTTGAGGTGACAACTTTGTGGCTTATCTCCGTTATTTTCGGGAGATTTAAAACTGATGGCTTTACTCAGTTACCTTTTCACAGGCTACCCACTCTTGTAGAAGAGTATCTGGATGTCAAGCCTAATACTGTTATTGCTTGGTTATTGCATAGGCCGATTGTACCACATTCCCAGAGGAGTTTTGTTGAAAACATGCGGGTATGTTACCCATGCGTAACGCTAATCATGTACTAGATTGCTACTCTCTCTTGTGTTATCGACTATTATGCATGAACAGCCATTAATTCATTTGCCTTTTTGGCAGTTTCAAAGAAGAATCTAACATTATCTTCTGGAGTGCCGGGTAAAACACCATGACCGAGATTTAAGATATGACCTTTGTGGCCAGCTTTGCGAATAGTATCGACAATGCGATCGCGAATAAAAGCTTGTGACCCAAAGAGCACTCCTGGGTCGATATTGCCCTGAACTTTCATATCAGGACCCAATCTTGCTCTAGCTTCTGCCATGTCTACGGTCCAGTCTACGCTGACCATATCAACCCCGGACTGTCCCATGCGTTCAAGCACTCCAGCGCTACCACTGATATAGAGAATGAACGGGGTATCTGGGTGAGTGGCTTTAACCTGCTGTACTACTCGCTGCTGATAGGGTAAGGCAAAGGTTTCGTAGTCTTGGGGACTCAGTTCACCTGCCCAAGAGTCAAACATTTGTATGACCTGAGCACCGCTATTGATTTGGTAACGGACATAGATAGCGATCGCATCAGCTAGCTTACCCAAGAATTGGTGTAGCATAGCTGGTTGTGAGAACGCCATTCCTTTAATGATGGAGTAATTTTTAGAACTTTTACCCTCAATGGCATAAGCGCCCAAAGTCCAGGGAGCACCGACAAAACCTAGCACTGCTGCTTTATTGCCGACTTCGTCCCGTAGCGCCTTCAAAATTTCCCGGATAAACCCAAATTTCTCTAAATCCAACAGATGTAGCTGGTCAATTTGTTCCTGGGTACGAATCGGTTGGTTAATGATTGGCCCTTTACTTTCGACAATATCAAAATCGATACCAATCCCTGGCAATGGAGTTAGAATATCAGAGAACAAAATCACTCCATCTGGTTTAAACGCTTTCCAGGGTTGTAGAGAAATCTCAATCGCTATGTCGGGATTTTCGGAGCGCTCGCGAAAACTCGGATACTTATCCCGTAAATCGCGATAAACCTTCATATAACGACCTGCCTGTCGCATCATCCACACAGGGGGGCGCTCTAACTCCTCACCACGAGCCGCCCTCAACAAATAAGGAACCTGGCTTGACTCAGCCATATGGCATCTATCCTATTATACTTTTTTAAGTGTATTTGTCAGCTTATCATGCTGGTATTCCCTTTACTCTCCTGATTTGAGAAGATTAAAAAAGTGTTAATAATAAGTTACATTCGAAGATAGTGCCTTCCTTAAAAGGTGATGGAAACAAACGGAATAACAAGCTTTCCAGCTTCAACCTGCTAACCTGCTAACTGGGTGACATACTCCTACACTGACTCTGCTCTTACAGAGCCGCTCCGCGAACGAGTGAGCGTGTAGGCTTCTTGCCAACTCCACCCAACGGTATCGGCTTTCGCCGACGCTGCGCGAACGGATACGTAGGCTTGCTTTATTAACGACACGGTCAGAAGTTACCGCAAGAAGAGTGGAGCCTTTATGGTTAGTCGGCTATGGGTAAAGGGTTAAAACTTTATGATTAAGGCGACCCTCTGATAAGGTTTCGTCTCCGGGATGCCCCTCCGCGCCGGAACAATACAAAAATTCGATTTTTTCGCGCTGTAAATAGCTGACAAACCAGCATTTAAGGCCTTTGGCCACGCTTCGCGAACGGCTTTGTTTATCAGTATATATATTATAGCAATTCCATACATACTCTGTGCAAAATTCATCCCACACCTAATGCGCAGCATTAGGTGTGGGATGAATTTTGCCGGACAGCTAACCTTGGCCAAAAGGCCACCCGTGCGGGTTCAACCTGCCAACTTTCAACCTGCCAACTTTCAACCTGCTAACCTGCTAACCTGCTAACCTCCAACCCAACTCAACGTCCCGGCCTCAGCATCTAGTTCAACCAGCTGTCCGACAGGAAGAGCAGCGTTAACCCCATCGTGACCGAAAGGCAAGTCAGAGACAACCGGTATACCGAGATCCCAAATGCGATCGCGCAAAACTTCCTCCACAGTCCAGCTAGGAACATCCTTGGGAGGAGCACAACGGCTAAACCGCCCTAAGGCAATACCTTTCACCCCGGCCATTGCACCACTCATGCGCCACTGAGTCAACATCCGGTCAATGCGGTAGGGAGCCTCGGTGACATCTTCGAGAGCAAGAATAACTCCTGATAAGGAAGGTTGTAGGGGTGTACCCAGCAGATGAGTAGCGACTGTAAGATTAGCCGGTAGCAACACACCAGAAACTTTACCACCTCCCCAACCAACCCCTTTCAAGGGAGCTATGGGTCGTCCTTCCACCCAATCAAACAAGCGCTTGAGTGACCATTCCGGTTCACCAGCAATAGTAGTCAATAACGGACCATGAACACCCGAAATCCCAATCTGACCAAGACTCCACAGTAAAGCAGTAATATCAGAAAAACCAATCAACCACTTCAACTGTTCTGGCCATGTCCAGTCTTCCAGAAGTCTAGCGCTACCATAACCTCCTCTACCACAGAGAATGCCCCGACATTTGGGGTCAAGACAGGCTTCGAGCAACTGTTGGCGTCGCTGACTATCAGTCCCAGCTAGGTAACCTTCCCTAGCGTTCCAGTTCTGTGGTAATTGAACATGGTAGCCACGGGATCCCCAAATCTCAATCCCCCGATTGAAAGCATCAACCTCACGCAAGGTTCCACTCGGAACAATTACCCGCAATACATCTGGCGGTTTTAATGGTGGTGGTAGCTGGCATACAGAAAAACCAGCCCTCATCTGTTGCACAGAAAGTTGATTCACGCGCTCCCTAATTCGGCAGTAGCTCTTAAGTCATGCCTTGATTTTAACCGCTTGAACAAATGTTACGAATAGCCTAGGGCTGAATGCTTACCAACACATTGAACTACAATCCCCAAAAGCGCTATGCTAGTAAGGTGTGTAGCTAAGATGTGTGGTATATCAAAACTCTGGCGACCCAGTAAAGTAACTATAAGAACAAAACCATCACAATTATTGACAATTGACGTATGTTTGATGCTCTCGCCGAACGCTTAGAAGATGCTTGGAAAAAACTACGGGGTCAGGACAAGATCTCTAGTTCTAACATCCAAGACGCCCTAAAAGAAGTGCGTCGCGCCCTCTTATCAGCAGACGTCAACCTACAAGTAGTCAAAGATTTCGTTGCTGGAGTAGAAGCGAAAGCACAAGGCAGTGAAGTCATATCAGGTGTTCGCCCTGACCAGCAGTTCATCAAAATAGTCTACGACGAACTGGTGCAAGTGATGGGGGAAACCAATGTTCCCCTAGCTAAAGCAGACACCCCACCAACCGTTGTGCTAATGGCTGGTCTACAAGGTACTGGTAAAACTACCGCCAGTGCAAAACTCGCGTTACATCTGCGTAAGCAAGAACGTAGCTGTCTGCTAGTGGCTACAGACGTGTATCGACCCGCAGCCATTGATCAATTAGTCACCCTCGGTCAACAAATTGATGTACCTGTGTTTGAGTTAGGTACAGAAGCTGACCCAGTAGACATTGCTCGTCAAGGGGTAGAACGGGCAAAAGCAATGGCTATCGATACGGTAATTATCGATACAGCGGGACGACTGCAAATCGACCAAGACATGATGGGAGAACTCTCCCGCATCAAAGAAACCGTCCAACCCCACGATACCCTACTAGTGGTGGATGCCATGACTGGTCAGGAAGCAGCAACCCTGACCCGCACCTTCCATGAGCAAATCGGTATTACTGGGGCAATTCTCTCCAAACTTGATGGGGATAGTCGTGGTGGTGCTGCCCTTTCAGTCAGGCAAATTTCAGGTCAGCCGATTAAATTTGTTGGGGTTGGGGAAAAGGTCGAGGCACTACAACCATTTTATCCTGACCGGATGGCATCCCGGATTCTGGGTATGGGGGATGTACTCACCTTGGTTGAGAAAGCCCAGGAAGAGATTGACATCGCTGATGCTGAACAGATGCAACAGAAAATGCTGGAAGCAAAATTTGACTTCAGCGATTTCTTGAAGCAGATGCGCCTGTTAAAGAACATGGGATCCCTTGGTGGCTTGATGAAACTGGTTCCAGGCATGGGCAAACTCAGTTCTTCTCAACTTCAACAAGGGGAAACCAAGCTCAAGCAGTCCGAAGCTATGATTAGCTCCATGACCTCCGAGGAGCGTCGTAACCCAGATTTATTAGCTAGCTCTCCGAGCCGCCGCCGCCGCATTGCCCAAGGTTCTGGTCATACGGAAAAAGACGTCAGGGGTCTGGTGAGTGAATTTACTAGAATGCGATCGCTTATGCAGCAAATGGGTCAAGGTCAGATGCCAGCCATGGGGGGGTTAGGTGGTATGTTAGGTGGTATGGGGGGTGGAAATCCTCGTAATCTACCTGGTTGGCGTGGTAGTGGCTCTGGCAAGAAAAAGAAAAAAGGTAAGAAGAAGAAGGGATTTGGGGAATTATAGTAGAAAGTTAGCGAGTTGTTCGCTTAGCGTGGCCTTTTGGCCAAGGTTAGCCAGTTGAACGCGCACCCGTGGCCTTTTGGCCAAGGTTAGCCAGTTGAACGCGCACCCGTGGCCTTTTGGCCAAGGTTAGAAGGTTGAACGCGCACCCGTGGCCTTTTGGCCAAGGTTACGCTTAAGGTTAGCCGGTTGTTCGCCTTTGGCGTTATGTGTAGGGTAGCTTAGCTCCTAGAAGGTTAGCCTGAAGGTTAGCCGGTTGTTCGCCTTTGGCCTTTCCGTAGGGTAGGTTAGCTCCTAGAAGGTGACGCGGTAGAAGATTAGCCAGTAGAAGGTATGCCTGAAGCTTAGCCTGTTCCCATCAGCCATGGGGTGTCGGGTAGCTGAGAAGATTGTGAACAGGTAGCGGCTTGCCTGCTGAGTCAGTTACAATCTTCACAATTCAACCTGTTCACTTTCAAACCCCCAAAGATCGCTTAAAATCAAACAGGTGAATTAATTAGGTACAATGATCAAAATCAGATTAAAACGATTCGGCAAAAAGCGTGAAGTAAGCTATCGAATAGTGGCAATTCCCAGCAATGCACGCCGTGATGGGCGTCCTCTAGAAGAACTGGGATTCTATAATCCAAGAAATGATGAAACGAGGCTGAATGTACCAGCAATAGTGAAGTGGCTCAAAAATGGAGCTCAGCCAACACAAACCGTGCGTAATATCTTGCAAAAAGCTAATGTTTTTGAACAAATCCGTACCTGAAATTCTATCTGCTTCTGTTAGAGATGATGACCCAGATTATTCAGCACTGGTGAGATTTTTAATCGAGCCGTTCTTGGAATCACCAGACTCCCTCAGCGTAGACTGTGAGAAATCAAATGGTAAAGAGCGTGTCTGGATTCGACTAGCTTTTAATGGAGAGGATAAAGGGCGAGTTTTCGGTCGGGGTGGTCGCAATATTCAAGCGATTCGGACAGTAATTAAAGCAGCAGCCCAAGCTGCTGGCCAAACTGTTTATTTGGATATCTATGAAGGCTCAGGCTCAGGTAGTAGCCCTCGTCGAGACAATGGCCCTAGTCGTAGAACCATTGTCAGAAGAAATTTACCTCGCCGAGTTTCCAGACCTAGAGTAATTCCAAGATTTCCCTCCTAGTTCTCTATTGCAATAGTTTTGAAGGTTTGGGTAATGAGAGGACAATGGAAAAAAGGAAGTAAAAAACATCCTGCTGCTGTACCTCTCATTACCAATGGCAGGAAAAACTGATCAAACCCTATTGACAACTCCCCATCGCTAAGCCTAGGAAATTAGGACAGGTTAGTTAAGCAGACAGCAAGCCTTTAGTTGATAAACCTTGAGTGAAGTATCCAAAACAATTGAGCTACCCAGCCCAGAAAGTGCAATCGCCTTGGTGGGAGACCAGGAAGAAAACCTGAAAACCCTATCACGGCAAACCGGTGCGCATCTGGTGCTGCGAGGGCAAGAGTTATTGATTTCTGGCACCCAGAAACAGGTCGAGCGGGTATCATCCCTAGTGCGATCGCTTAAAATTTATTGGCTCGAAGGTAAAAGGATTACAGGAGTAGACATCCAAACTGCAATTCATGCCTTAGATACTAAGCGACAGGATGAATTACAAGATTTACATCAAGATGTACTGGCTCATACTCGCCGGGGTGAGGTCATCCGAGCTAAAACCTTCCGGCAACGGCAGTATATCAAAGCTGTACTAACCCATGACCTCACCTTCTGTGTGGGACCAGCAGGCACTGGCAAAACCTTCCTAGCTGTGGTAATCGCCGCTCAGGCGTTACTAAATAATCAATATGAACGGCTGATTCTGACACGACCAGCGGTAGAAGCTGGTGAAAAACTTGGCTTTTTACCAGGAGACTTGCAGCAGAAAATTAATCCCTATTTGCGCCCCCTCTATGATGCTCTCCATGAACTGATTGATACAGAGAAGACTGCCAATTTAATGGAACGGGGCATTATTGAAGTGGCTCCCCTAGCGTATATGCGAGGTCGCACCCTCAATAATGCCTTCGTGATTATTGATGAAGCTCAGAACACCACACCAGCCCAGATGAAGATGGTTTTGACTCGCTTGGGTTCACGTTCTCGGATGGTAGTGACTGGTGATCTCACCCAGACCGATTTATCTAGCAACCAACCCTCAGGATTAGCGGTAACCCTAAAAATTTTAAGATCTGTAGAAGGCATTGCTTTCTGCGAACTCACCAATAAGGATGTTGTCCGTAATGCCCTCGTTCAGAGGATTGTTACTGCTTATCAAAATTATGAAAAGTGAAGAATTGGTATAAACTAGGGATCCCCAACCAGAGTGAAAGCAGCCCAATAGTAGGGATGAGAAAAGCTTTGTTTTCCTGGTCCTGACAATTCTGGCGGTAACGAGATGTTCTTGCCCGAGCCATATAACTGATTATTCTCGATACGCACATTGCCTTGAATCATCGCTAACTGTGCCTGTCGCAAGGCTTCGCTTTTACTCGATGTCTTTTTCAACTGACGGTAAAACTCAGTAGTCAGCCCCAGAGCACCTTGATCACTGACATACCAAAGGGTTGCCAAAGTCGAGTCAACTCCTGCCTGAAAGGCCGACCCAGCAAAACCCAACTCTGCTTCTCGATTGCCCAAAGCAGTTCGGCAAGCACTCAGTACCAATAACTCTACCGATGGCTCATAAAGCAAATTTTCCATTTCATACAGCCTTAGTTTGTGGTTCCACATCTGAATGTAGGAATCGTTAGGAGTTCCTGGGTTGAACTCTGCATGGGTGGCTAGGTGAATGATCCCATATTGCTGCTGTTCTCGTTGAGCCCTTAAATTGTCCATAGTAAAGGCTTCGTTGAGAAAAGAGCGACCTTTCCACAGTTTTTCAGTGATGGTGGTTAACTCCACTTCTACCCCAGGCAAAGGCTGTTGATAAGGAAATTTCGATGCTCCCATTGCCAGAACCCGGAAGGGTCTCACATCTGTGTGACGAGAATAGGTTAAGCTCAGACTAGGTACCAAGTTAACACCATATTTCTCAACCAGATATTGTTGCCCATCGTAGATAGCTGCTAGGGGTAGAGAGCGCAAACCCTCATCCATAGCAAATATTAGGCTCTGAATCTTGCGGGCGTTTAATTCCTTCTGTAAGGGCGCTATGATCCATCGATAAAGTTGCTCACCTGAATTTAGGTGGTCTTTGGCATCCAAGCTGTCGGCATTGCTAAGCGATCGCTGAAATCTATTGGTCACAGCTAGGACTTGATCACGACTGGCACCATTGATTTGCCGCACAATTGGATTACCTTCAGCTGTGATCACCAACAGTTCCAGCTGGTCATTTGGTTGTGGTAAGCAACGCTCTGGTGCTTGAGGAACCTCAGAGAGTCGGTAACCAAACCGTCGGTCGATTTTGGAAACAGGGATTGAGGGAGCTTGACATCGAGTGCCTGGTAATGTACTGGAATTTTCGACAAAACTGACGTAAATAACGGCAGTCTTTAGCCCTGTCTCCCTCTCAAGCTCCCGAGTCCGATTGCGGACATCATTCTGAGTGTTGATTTTGGCCTTAAACGGTCGCTGAAAGTGTGACTCATATTCTTTGGTGAAGGCTTCTTCAATTAAATAAACTGGGTCACTTTCAGGTGAAACTTCTTCAGTTGTGGAATTTGATTGAGATGAAGCAGTAGGGCTTCCAGGTTCTGAAGTACCAGGGTCTGAACTACCAGGGTCTGAACTACCAGGGTCTGAATTACCAGGGTCTGAATTACCAGGGTCTGAACTAGAGGGTTCTTGCGTGTCACTTATAGTCTTGTCAGAGGGGGAAACGGCAGGCTGGTCACCATTGTTTCTACCGTTGGGCTTACTTGTGTCAGGGCCAGGCTCTATCGGTTCTATCGGTTCTATCGGTTCTATCGGTTCTATCGGTTCTATCGGTTCTATCGGTTCTATTGGTTCTATCGGTTCTATCGGTTCTATCGGTTCTATCGGTTCTATTGGTTCTATTGGTTCTATTGGGTTAGGATTCGTCTCAGATTCGGGAAAACGGCTAAAAATCAAATCACCTATACCCCCTCCACCGAAAGCCCGCAAATCTCCCTGGATTTGATCTCTTATTTGTTGTTCCTGCTCTGGGCTGCTCTCTTGCTGACTAACAAACTCTATATCACCAGCATTACCAATTAGATTAGCACCATTACGAGCACTCCCAGCTGCTGTATTGATCTGCAACTTAAACTTATCAAAGTCGATATTATCTAAATTTGGAACCTGAAACGTTACTTTACCAGCATTACCAGGGAGTTCTACCTGGGTGTTGATTCTTATCTCGACTGTTTGTCCCCCTGTCGTAATACTGCCCTCTTTGGTTTCCAAAAATACATTACCAGAATTACTACCATTGGTTTCTGTGGTTCTTATTTGGGTAAACGTTAAACCACTATTGCCAAAAATAATGTCACCTTTAGCAGATAAGATTACAGGACCAGCATTATTATTTTGAATTCCAGGAGCATTATTATTACGACCATTCCCAGGATTACTGGTGTTTATATTGCCAATGGTGATACTCCCTTCGGATGAAGCATTTCCAGAATTGTCGGTAACTTGATTGCTCAATTCATCTTTATTCAAACCCGCCCTTAAAATCACGGCACGAGTAGTTTTTAAGGTTTGATTCTCTAATTTGTTTAACGTGTCACTATCTAATTCGTTACGCTTTGAAGTGGAAACTAACTCTAATAAATTTTCTCGCTGAGTATCTGTTAACTCTGAGTCTAAATCTGCTAGCCCAGTATCTGGTACAGTGATTGTGATATTCCCAGCTTCAATATTTCCTGTGGACTCTACTTTAAGAGAAGACCCTGTGTAATCCCCAAAGGTAACATCCCCAACAGCCGTGATAATTGGGTCTTGGAGGCTAAAAAAGTTTTTTGGTTCACCAGCTAAATTCTCAATTGAGAAATTACCGCCACTGGCAAAGTGAGCATCTGTAGAGATCCTGCCATCGCTGACCAAGCTCAGGTCGCCACCACTCTGGAAGCGGGTGTCGGAATTCTTCAGTGCTAGGATATCAATGCCCGGATCCTGCTTAATGCCCTGATCCTGGTTCACGCCCCCATCCCCCTGAATCTTGAGGTTTCCTCCTGCTACCGCTTGGAAGGAATTATCTGCTGTGTCCCTAATCCGCACCGTCTCCTTAGCCAATAGGGTTAAGTCCCCCGTGGTAGATAGCTGGCTTTCGCTCAAATTGAGGTTATTGTTAGCAGACAGGGTAATGTTATCGCTAGATATCTCACTTGCACTCAGAGTCAAGTCATTGTTGGCAGACAGGGTGGTGTTCTTACTAGATAGCTGGCTTTCCGTCAGAGTCAGGTTATTGTTGGCAGAAACAGTCAAGTTATTGTTGGCAGACAGGATTGCTCTTTGTGCTGTTAGGTCCTTAACAGTTACATCCCCAGGGGCTATAGTGATGCCAGAACTAGTCAAGGTCACGGTTTTATTATCACCATTATCCGTGAATTCTGTGGCATGACTGACACCATCCCCGGTTAATAGCTTCGGTAAAGAGAGCGGTGTAAAAGATTGTTCAGCTGTGGAAGCATCTGAGGGTAGGGGTTCAACTTCCAAATTCAGCAAACTTCCTGGCTGGCTAATTTTTACCAAACGTTCCCCAGGCACAGCAGCTATAGTAATTGTTGCGTCTGGAAGCTCCAGTTGATTGGTGTTGATGACAGTACCACCGATTAAACTGAGGTTATTGCCTGCTGCGACTTCTAGCTTACCCTCATTAAAAATTAGTCCCGGTGTCTCGGATGTATCAAACGCAAAGGCACTGGGTGTACCGACTAAGGTAGAGTAGTCATTGGCACTAAAGGCATTAAACCAATTGTCATCACCAAAGCCAATCCTAGTCGCCGTAGTTGCGGTGAATGAAGCGGGTACATTCAGCTGGGCATTAGCACCAAAAATTATCCCCGCTGGGTTCATTAAAAACAGGTTAGGGTTGCCCTCCCCTGTGATTTTTATCAGACCGTTGATCACAGAAGCATTACCACCGGTGACCCGACTCAGAATGTTTTGTATACCCGGTTGAGATAGGAAGTTAGCAATTTGGTCTTGGTCTAAACCAAACTCCTGAAAGCTGTGAAAGAGATTATCTCCAGAGCGAATGCCACCATCAATGTCAAATTGATTGCCACTGGAATTTGGGGTGACTTGGGTCTGAGTGCCATCATCGGCTGGAATAGGCTGTGCTTGAGTTGGCATGACACCAATATGGGCTACCAACAAAGATACGGCTGCCAGGGACTGGCTGATTTGACTCACAGCTAATTTGATTTGGCTCATGGGTAATATCGTTTTTAATCGGCTATCCTGAATTCCAAAATGCATTAGTCAACTACAGGATGAGATTAGCAATTTCCTAATACGTCTGTTTTTAAGCTGAGGTCAGATGCACCCTGGGGTATCAGCTGCTTAGGAGTGAATCACACGGAATCACACGGAATCACACTGAATCACAATACTGAGGGGAATAGTACTATGAGTCAGGGTTTGGTAAACATCAGGCTGGTGACCTTAACTGAAATCTTGAAGCCTTTATGAAGATATCAGTATATACACTAGTATTATATATACACTTTTATTATGAATATTACTGATTAACTTTGTTCCCGTTAATTTATATTAACTTCACTAAATATTTTTGATATTGCAAAATAGTTTGAAGCTCTCTATGGTAAGCTAATAAGATTAATTTTAATTACCAGTAATTGAAGTAAAAGTCAGTAAAATCATCGATTATCAAATGGGAAGAGTTTGAGAGGGGCTATTCATCCCCATCCGTCTATAGGGATGGGGATGAATAGCCCCTCTCAACTTTCTTCGATACCCCTAATCAATCTCTCTATAAATTCCCCTGCGCTCACTCCATTCTTTTGTGCCATCCGCCTCAGTTTGTTCCAAGCGTAGTCTGTCAGCATTACGCCGTGTACTTTTTTGAGCTGATCGTAATGCACAGGGACTCCTCGCATTCTTTTTTGAGATTTTTGCGGTTTAGGGGTTGTCATTTCTAGAATACTCGACTATACTAATAGTATTCTAACAGGAAATTTGAGGTCGATATCGTGCATTACGGATACGTCTACAAGTTATGCCCTAGCCTAGAGCAGGTGACCACCATGAATCAGTGGTTAAATATGCTTTTAGCGCAGTACAACTATCTATTACGGGATAGGAACGAGTCTTATGAGCAGGTGAAAGCTCCGAAAATGGGAGAATACTGCAACCTACAGACTAAGGGGTCAGCTTGTCCTTTGACCTGTTCGGTTAACAAATCGACATCCGTAGGTTACCCCTGGAAAAAAGGTAAAAACCCTAAACGAAACCCTTACGAAGTGCAAAGTTCGAGTCTACCGACACTGAAAAAGGAGCGCCCTTGGTACAAAGGGATTCACTCAACTGTCTTACAGCAGATGTTACGGCAGTTAGATCGGGCATTCTCGAAGTTTTTTAAAGAGGGTGCTGGCTACCCTAAACCTAAGCGTCGTTCTAGATTCAGAAGTTTTAACTACGCGCCTAAGCAAGTTAAAATCAAAGGGCATCATATCTACCTACCGGGTATTGGGTGGATGCAATTCTATAACTCCAGACCTATTCCCTGTGGGTTTCAAATCAAGTCTGTCACCGTCCGCAGAAAGGCTAAAGGATGGTTCGTTAGCGTCCAAATTGAGGATAAGTCTGTTCCTGTAGCCCCGACAAAGACTAAAGATGAGATTAACCCCGATCGGGTGAAGGGTTGCGACTTAGGTATCAAAAAATTAATCAGTACCTCGGAAGGTGAATTTATACCTAACCCGGTGAAGGGTTTAAAACATAAACGGCTATCACGACGATTGAAAATCAGACAGCGTGCTGCTAGTCGAAAGAAAAAAGGGTCTAAAAACCGCAAAAAAGCGTTCGGAAAGGTCGCTTACTTACACCAGCAGCTAGAGAACAAGAGGTCTGGGTATCATTGGGAAGTTGCTAATCAACTAACTGATAATGTCGATGCCTTGGTGTTTGAAGACTTGAACATCAAAGGTATGAAGTCTCGGTGTAAACCCAAACCTAATCAGAATGGTGGTTATGATCACAATGGTCAATCTGCTAAGCGCGGTTTAAACCGGGCGATCTCGGACGCTGCATGGGGTGAGTTGCTTAACAAGGTTGAAGTCGTGGCTGCGAAGTCAGGCATACCTGTAGTCAAAGTACCGCCTCAGAACACCTCAAGAGAGTGTCCTAAGTGTCACCACATCAGCAAAGACAACCGCAAAGGAGAAAAGTTCGTCTGTACCGAATGCGGATACCACGATGATGCTGATGCAAACGGTGCCGTGAACATCAAAATCAAGGGTCTGAAAAAACTGGGATTTGACCCTACCGAGCTACCCACGGGACGTGGGAAAGTTACGCCTACGGAGCTATCAACCGTTAAGGTTGAGCCTAGGAAAGAATCCCCATCCCTCTATAGGGTGGGGTAGTTCAATGCCACAGAAGTTGTCAACCAAGTCTTTCGGGGTACTCGCCGACCTTTTTTCAACGAAGTAGAAACCACAACAGCATATCAGTTCTATAAATCACCTAGTCCGATTATTAAGGCTGACCAAGTCACAGCGGTTTATCTGTCACCACAAGACCCCGATTACTTTAAAGCCTTGGAAAAACCTGTGGCTCTCTATCGCTATCAATTAGAGCTAGTAGCAGTCAAGGACGGTTGAAGGTTGAAGGTTAACCGGTTGAAAGTTGTTAATCGGTTGAAGGTTAAAAGTTTAAAGTTAAAAGTTGAAGGGTAAAAGTTAAAGGTTTAATCTTAGGGTAATGCTGGGTAATGGTGTTGGGTTAAGAGTACTAGTGGCGTTGGGAAGGTGTTGGGAGATTTGCGATCGCGATTGTTGTTAACTCAACCTTCAACTGGGTAACCTTAAACCTTAAACCTTCAACCAACTAACCTTCAACCTTCAACCTTCAACCTTCAACCAGCTAACCGTCAACCGTCAACCTTCAACCTTTAACCGGGTTTTCCCCAATCCAATTGAGCAAAATCGGGTTGACTATCTCTGGTGCTTCATCTTGGGGACAATGACCCAAACCTTCTAAAGGAATAAACTTTTCTACAGTCGGGAATTTAGCTAATTCTCGTCCCAAGTCAATGGGTTCCCAGGGGTCTTCGCTGCCCCATAGTATGATCGCAGGACAAGGCAAAATTGGGATCAGGTCTTCTGGTAGAGGTCCTTGAGAATAGTTAGTAAAAGCAATAAAAACATCAGCTGCACCGGGATCAGCTGCTGGTGCCATGATTAGATCAACCAGTTCATCAGTGACAGCTTCTGGACGGCAGTAGGCTTGCAACAGAATATTACGCACTACTTTAGGCTTAGCCAGCTGACTAAAAAAATACTGGCCAACCCACTTAATTTTTAAGAATCGTTGAAGTACTGGTGCGCCAAGACGCTGATACCAAGGGAGTTCAGCCCGTTTACGCTCATGGAGTAGTCGTAGAGAAAAGTTGAGCAGGGCGACTCCTTTAGCTAGCTCTGGATTATCTACAGCGGTTTGCATCAGGGCAATACAGCCGATAGAGTTTCCGACTAAAAAAGCCGGACCACCAACCACCTCCCGACAGAAATCGGCAATTTGTTGCCCCCAGGTTTCAAAGGTATAGTCTATCTCTATACCAGGAGTTGGTTTAGCTGAAGCGCCAAAGCCAATCAAATCAATGGCATAACATCGGCAGTTTTCCCCCAACACTGGCAAGGTCTTGCGCCAATGTCCGGAAGATGCCCCAAAGCCATGGACCATAACCACAGCTGGTCCAGAATTACCGTAAGCTTTATACCCAATGGAAAAGCCCTGCCACATCCAGGTTTTTGTTTCAATCTGATCCCTGATTGGGGCTGTGAAAGAGGAAGACATGATCAAAAAATCCCAAGTTATGCCATAGCGTTACCTTTACATTTTTTGACACTCCCCGCTCGCTCAGAGACGGGGATTCCCAGATCTACGATCGGCCTTAAACCTTTGTGTCTTAATCTTTGAAGCTGCCAAAAACTAAGCAATATCTAAACCAAAGCCCCGTCAAAACCAAGGTTTCAGTTTAGCTCACAAAAGACCCAGCGGGCTAATCTCCTTGGGCGTTTAGTTACTTATTGAGAAGTGCCTTATAAAGTCCGTTGCTTCCCTGTTTCACCTGGTTTCGGCGTGCCCCGCCGTACCGTTGTTTTCTCAAGTTGTGATCTTGCTGGGTTCACACATCGATTGGTAGTCAATGGTTGGGTTTTTAAGGAGGATTTTCCCTACCCTCCGGGCATTACTACTTTCAGGTCGGTAAGTTACGGGTCTCTCTCCCGGCTCAGCCTGCGGTTTTTCAGCCTGTACCCTATACTTCAATTATACTATGGCGCTAATGTAGCGACAACCTCTTGATGGAAGTTTTTTTACGGCGACTAAACTCGCTGGTCACTTTCATCCCCGATAATCGCGATGCGGGGCTTTCAGTGTTTAGTTTTCTAGTAAATAGTCAGCTGCAAGAGTGGTGATTTTACGGATTGCCTATTCAGCCACGACAACCTATGGTGAAGGTTGCCAAAATGCTCCAGAAGCTCTTTTAGCATCTGAGCAGGTCGAATACCCTTGATTTAGAATTGGGTCGGGAAATTTCCCCTTGATGCTAAATTCGTCTATGAGCTAATTAGCGATCGCATCATCTCCCCTTAAGCAAAGCTTGTATTGTAAAGGGAGTTGACCCATAATCCATGACCCATGAACCATCACCCATCACCCATCACCCATGACTATAGAAAAAATCATCATCACCATTGGCAGTTATGCTCCGGATTTTGAATTGCCGGGAACTGATGAGCAGGTTCACCATCTCTGCCGTTACTTAGAACGTTTCTCAGGAGTGGGAGTTATTTTCTTAGGCAACAACTGCCCCTATGTCAATTGCTACATCCCAAGACTCAAACAGATTCAAGACCAGTTTGAACATCAAGGTTTTACCCTAGTGGGCATTAATGCCAATGATGTTTATCAGTACCCCGCAGAGAGTTTTGAGGAAATGAAGCAGTTCTGCCAAACTCAGCAATTGAATTTTCCTTACCTTTGGGATCCAACTCAAGACGTAGCTCACAGCTTTGGTGCCCAGAAAACCACTGAGGCATTTTTAATTGACCATAAGGGAATTGTATGCTATAATGGGTCAATTGATGATAATCCCCAAGATGGTGACGCAGTACAAGCCCATTACTTCAATAGTGCGATCGCGTCTCTTTTAACAGGGCAAGAGATTTCACCACAATCAACTAAGGTAACTGGTAGTCCTATTCAGTGGCGATAATCCTTAAGCTGGGATTAAAAATGAGCGATCACGGATGAGGGATCAGCTATGACCTATGACGAATGACAAATTTGACTGTTATCTTGATGTGGATAACAATTTCATAACAAAGAGTCGTGGCATGGGGATAAAATACCGAAGGGTTTTACTAAAATTGAGCGGTGAAGCCTTGATGGGCAATTTGGGCTACGGCATCTCACCGGAAGTGGTTCAGGAAATCGCAGCTGAAGTGGCTGCCGTTTTGAATGAAGGTGTTCAAATGGCAATCGTTGTCGGTGGTGGCAATATATTTCGCGGACTCAAAGCTGCAGCGGGGGGGATGGATCGGGCAACTGCTGATTATATCGGTATGATTGCCACAGTGATGAATGCCTTGACTTTGCAAGATGCTCTAGAACGAAACGATATCCCGACACGGGTGCAAACTGCCATCGAAATGCAGGAAGTGGCAGAACCGTATATCAGGCGTCGTGCCATTCGCCACCTGGAAAAGGGACGAGTGGTTATTTTTGGTGCAGGTAGTGGTAATCCCTTTTTTACCACTGACACCACCGCTGCTTTACGAGCGGCAGAAATCGATGCTGAGGTAATATTTAAGGCAACTAAAGTTGATGGTATTTATGATTGTGATCCTAAGCTGAATCCTAATGCCCGACGGTATCAGAGCCTGACTTATAGCCATGTCCTAAGTCAGGATTTGCGGGTGATGGATAGTACTGCGATCGCATTATGTAAAGAGAATAACCTCCCAATTATGGTATTTGATCTAAGGGTGCGGGGTAATATTCACCGCGCTGTTATGGGAGAAACTGTTGGAACAATAGTGGGAGGTTCCTGTGCAATTAGCTGATGTCGAAACCAGTATGCAGAAAGCTGTTGAGGCAACTCAACGGGCGTTCAATACCATTAGGACTGGTCGCGCCAGTACTAGTCTATTGGATCGGGTGATGGTTGAGTACTATGGTACCCCAACCCCCCTGAAATCTTTGGCTAATATCAACACGCCAGACGCTAGTACAATCACCATCCAACCTTACGACAAAAGTATGCTGAGCCAGATCGAGAAAGCAATTACTCTTTCGGATCTGGATTTGCCTCCGAACAACAATGGTGAAGTTGTGCGGTTAAATATTCCTCCACTCACTAGCGAGCGCCGTAAAGAATTTGTCAAAATGGCAAGTAAGTTTGCGGAGGAAGGTCGAGTATCGATTCGCAATATCCGTCGTGATGCCGTTGACTCTGTCCGAAAAGAGGAAAAAAATAAGGAAATCTCTGAGGATGAGTCACGGGATTTGCAGGAGGAGATTCAGAAGTTGACGAATAAATACACAAAAAAAGTTGATGAAGTGTTCGCGGCTAAAGAAAAAGACATCATGACTGTGTAATCCTACTATGTAATGCTACTGTGTAATGCTATTCTTGGTGGGGGGTGAGTTCATTTTGGCAACTTTTCCCTCTATCGGCATTCACAGTTGTGTGTAATTGTTGTACTTGTGTACTTACTAGTTATTTGACATTTATCTAAAAATGAACCGCTCATCCCACGACTAGCCAGGTCTAGGATGAGCGGAAATTTTTAATCTACTTGAACAAAATCACCCGCTCATCCCACGACTAGCCAGGTCTAGGATGAGCGGAATTTTTCAATCTACCTGAACACTTTGTTAATTTTCTCATATTTTTTATTGTTGAACAAAAAAACAAAATTTAGGAAGTAAACGACTCAATCCTAGATTTGGTAAGGGGTTCAAGCAATATTGACTAAATGCTTCATCCTAATTGATGTATGAATTTTTCGTATATAAATGTAAAAAACAATAGGTTTATGTTAATATATGTTGCAGTTGAGAGTTGGTGTTGTTAGTGTAGGCTTATGGCTTAGTTACTGGTAAATACTCATTTCAAGGAGGGTACCAACCATGCTCTACATCAACACCGATTTTGGCTACGGATTGATTAAGTGATGCCAAAATGATTTGAAGGATATTTCTGCCACTGATTCCTACCAAGTTTCCGCAACAAACCGGGGAGAAATATCTTAACGAGTTATCCACCAGACTGAATGGCAAATTGCCGCTGCTTTGACTCCCTTAGCCAATAGTCCGATAGCTAGGGTCGGGGATAAGGCTGTTGCCATCAATTATTTGTAGGTAGTCTTTACCAATTTTGAACTGCCTACGGATAACCCTTGCGTGGGAGCAAGATTTCACTGTCAATAGCTTCAGTGTCACTAACTTCACTGCGACTAATTTGAGTCTGAGTGGGTTTAGCGACGCATCCGATGCTTGCTTGTTTTCAACTATAGGTATTGTAGCACATGAAGATTCAGGGAAAAACGGCTCTGGTTACCGGAGCCTCACGTGGTATTGGCAGAGCGATCGCTCTGGAGTTAGCCCAACAAGGAATAAGACGCTTACTGTTGGTGGCGCGAAATCGCCAACGTTTAGCAGAAGTGGCGGCTGAGATTGAACGACAAGGGGTACTAGTTGTGACGCTCGTCTTAGATCTAACCCAAATAGTAGGAGTCAATATTGCGATCGCACGAGCTTGGCGAAGTTACGGACCAATTGATTTGTTGGTTAACTGTGCTGGCGTTGCTCATCAAGCTCCTTTTCTAGAATCCAAACTGCAAAACTTACAGGAAGAAATCGCCACGAATTTAATGGGTATGTACACAATGACTCGTCTAATTGGGCGACGCATGGCAGTACGACGAGAAGGCACTATTGTCAATGTTTCTAGTTTAATGGGTAAGGTAGCAGCACCGACGATGGCAAGCTATTCCGCTACCAAATTTGGAATTGTTGGTTTTACCCAAGCGTTACGGGGAGAGTTAGCGCCACAAAATATCCGGGTAATGGCTTTACTGCCATCGTTAACAGATACTGATATGGCGCGAGGATTACAGTTGTTTCGCTGGGTGTTGCCGATGACTCCTCAACAAGTCGCTAAGGTGCTAGTCGCCAAACTGGAGAAGAACTCATCGGAAATTTTAGTGGGATGGCAAAGTCATTTAGCTATATGGTGTCAGCGTTTCTTTCCTTCGCTATTGGAGAAAGTGTTACGGATTGTAGCTCCTTTATCTTTATCTAGAAGTAAAAGTTTTGGAGAAATAGCAAACAGGCAACAGGCAACAAGCAACAGGAAAGGATTTTGGAGAATAGTTTTAGATTTTGGCTTCTTTAGGTCTAGTAGACAAAGCTTTAATCAAGGTTTAAAAGACAAATTTCCTGATTAATCTTTCCGATATCAACAGGACTTACGCACCCTAGAAATAGATAGGTTGCGTAAGTCCTGGTGATGACAAATCATCGCGCATCAGTTTGGGAGGGGCGAAATGGTGCACCTATTAGTTAGGGCATTAACGGCGACACCATGAATTTATTCGTGGTCAGTCTTTTTGGTGAAATGGTCTTGTTATTTATCTTGGGTTAGGGTGCTGGGATTTGAGGTGATATAAATTGGTGTTTTGTCAAGTAATTGTATAAAAAATTTATTTAAGAATAATAAATGTGTTACGTGAACGAGTTTTTGCGATTTTTATTGATAGTTGACAGTTAACGGTTGACTATCATCTATCAATAAAAATACTAGTCAGATCGTATCAAGTTGACTACTGATTAGGTTTTACAATCAACTATATATAATCTTAAGTAAATCTATAAATAAATTGAGCATTTTGTAAAAAAATGTAAATTTTCTTGAAAAGTGCAAGCAAATTTGTGATAATCTGTTTTAACCTGTTCTTAAAAATAAAAAAAGTTGTTTTAAATTCAAATGATAAATGTCAAAAAATTGATTCTGTATTTGTAGGTACTCTACTTATACTCAATTGGATTTTTGCCGTGGCTGAAGGGAAACTCTGTCAGCTGTTATGGATTTAAACTTTGATAACAGCATCATCTGTATTTTTTAGGGGTGCTTCTCCTAAAAGCTATTTGAACCGAAAATAAGCATGAAACTGGCAAGATGCCAGTTCCACGCAAGATGCCCATTCTACAAAACTATTAAAATTATCCCGCATTTAGGCAACGCACAAAATTTAGCAAAAATTTAGCTAGTACGTTATAGATAAGGAGATCAGAAATGTCGGAAAAAATTGTTAATTCCTGGAATGAATGGGATGAATTGGAAGAAATGGTGGTAGGAATTGCAGACTATGCTAGCTTTGAACCAAAAGAACCAGGGAATCATCCGAAATTAAGAAATCAAAATTTAGCGGAAATCATTCCTTTCCCCAGTGGACCTAAAGACCCTAAAGTCCTTGAAAAAGCTAATGAAGAATTAAATGGACTGGCTTATTTATTAAAAGACCACGATGTGATAGTAAGAAGACCCGAAAAAATTGATTTTACTAAATCTCTAAAAACACCTTACTTTGAAGTTGCAAATCAATACTGTGGAGTCTGTCCTCGGGATGTCATGATTACCTTTGGGAATGAAATCATGGAAGCGACTATGTCGAAGAGAGCTAGATTTTTTGAATACTTACCTTACCGGAAATTGGTCTATGAATATTGGAATAAAGACGAGCATATGATTTGGAATGCTGCGCCTAAACCGACTATGCAGGATAGTATGTATCTAGAGAATTTCTGGGAGCTGTCTTTAGAAGAACGATTTAAGCGTATGCATGATTTTGAATTTTGTATTACACAAGATGAAGTAATTTTTGATGCGGCTGACTGTAGCAGATTAGGAAAGGATATATTAGTTCAGGAATCGATGACAACAAATAGAACAGGAATTCGGTGGTTAAAAAAGCACCTAGAACCAAGAGGATTTCGGGTTCACCCTGTTCATTTTCCCCTTGATTTTTTCCCCTCACACATTGACTGTACGTTTGTTCCTTTGCGACCAGGTCTTATTTTGACAAACCCTGAAAGACCTATACGGGAAGAGGAGGAGAAGATTTTTAAAGAGAATGGCTGGGAGTTGATCACAGTTCCTCAACCGACTTGCTCGAATGATGAAATGCCAATGTTTTGCCAGTCCAGTAAGTGGTTGTCAATGAATGTTCTGAGTATATCACCGACAAAGGTTATCTGTGAGGAAAGAGAAAAACCTCTCCAAGAATTGTTGGATAAGCATGGATTTGAGGTTTTTCCTTTACCCTTTAGACATGTCTTTGAATTTGGGGGGTCTTTTCATTGTGCAACTTGGGATATTCGCCGAAAAGGTGAGTGTGAAGATTATTTACCAAATTTAAACTATCAACCGATTTGTGGTTAAAAACTAACAATAGTAATTACAAGTTAAGAGGGTAAATAGGTCAAGACTATGAATTTGGAAAGCGGTTATCAAGGGTTAAAATCAAGCGCGGATCCCCAACGATGGTCTGCTCAAAAAGAAGTCCTAACCGATGAAACATTGGTGATCGAAGGACATCCGGTTATGGAACGTTGGGAAACCCCTTATATGGGGGCTTTTGCGGCGTTAGTCACTCGCCATGGTGGTCGGATCTTAGAATGTGGCTTTGGCTTGGGAATATCGGCTCATGCTATTCAGTCTTATGCTCCAGAAGAACATGTGATTATAGAAGCCAATGACGATGTTTTTAAACGATTGATTGAGTTCCAAAACAGTGCAGTTAATCAAGTAACCCCTATCTTGGGCTTAGCATGTGATGTCTTAGAATCATTTAGTGATGAATCATTTGATGGTATTTTCTATGATACTTATCCTTTGAATGCAGATGAACAACACACCCACCAATTTCCATTTATCAAAAAGGTTTATCCCCTGCTTAAGAAGGGTGGAATTTTAAGCTATTGTAATTTGACGTCAACAGGAGTTCTCAAAAATAGATACGATTCCTGGGAAGCTCTTTTCAATGAAACTCAAGTTCCTTATCTTATTGAAGCAGGTGTTCCAGAAAACGATATTAAGGGGATCATCATCTTCAAAGTTTCTCCACCTACTGATTGTTTATACTTTCAACACAATACAGCCATGATTCCCATTCTTGTAAAAGAGTAAATAAAATAGTAACTAAAAAAGTAAACATTAATAGATTTGATATTACCATGGATTTCATTAAGCCATTTAATCAACTGTCAAATTATGATCGACCTATAGCAGGTGGAAAAGGAGCCTCATTAGGGGAGTTAACAAAGCATTGTTTTCAGGTACCCGAAGGATTTGTGATTATCACTTCGGCTTTTCAACATTTTATTACTGCCTCTGGCCTCAATGGTACATGGATTAAACTCAAAGAAAAATTAGCAGCAGGCCAATGGGAGATGGCAGAAAAAATTGCTCAGCAACTTCATGAACAAATCCTTTCATCTTCCATACCCGCAGACCTTCGGAGGACAATTGATAATTATTATGGTAAACTTTTCGCAGATGCAGATTTTGTAGCGATTCGTTCTAGTGCAGTTGAAGAAGATCAAGCCCA
The DNA here is from genome assembly GCF_001767235.1 of Moorena producens PAL-8-15-08-1. Taxonomy (GTDB): domain Bacteria; phylum Cyanobacteriota; class Cyanobacteriia; order Cyanobacteriales; family Coleofasciculaceae; genus Moorena; species Moorena producens_A. Next base: position 64,953 of record NZ_CP017599.1, on the reverse strand, counting down.
TGCTGCTGGGGCTGGTATTATGTCAACCTTTTTAAATACTCAAAGGAAAGATTTATGGACTAATATTCAACGCTGCTGGGCTTCCTTATTTAGCAGACGGGCTATTGATTATTTTAGAATTCAATCAAATACTTCACCGGACTTGGGGATGGCAGTTATTGTGCAAAGAATGATAGAAAGTGAGATATCTGGAGTAGCTTTCTCTATTAATCCTGTTAGCCGGAAAAGCAATGAAATTATTATAGAGGCAGCACTTGGTTTGGGAGAGGGTGTGGTATCTGGCTCTATTACTCCTGATAATTACAGGGTAGATAAGTCCACATTTAAAATTATTGATAAGTCCGTATCTTTTCAAAAAACTCTCGTTCAAAAGGCGAGTAATGGTGGAATCCGCTCAGCAGATATTGGAGAGGCTGGAAGCGTCAATCCCAAATTGAATGACCAACAACTCATTGACCTGACTAGATACATTACTGCTATTGAATCAATTTATGGTATTCCGGTTGACGTTGAATGGGCTTGGGCAAATGAACAATTTTATATCTTGCAAAGCCGTCCCGTATCTCAATTAAATACTCCTCTTCAGGTAACCGATTATTCCTCGACATTAGTTGAGGCTCCATCAGGGCAGATTGGTGGGTACGAATTTTGGTGGTCTGACCATGAATCCCAATGGGCTATTGATTCTCGGTTGTATATTTTATACACATACAGGGATATTATCTGGAATCAAATAGACGATGTATTAATCTACACAATAAATGGAAACTCTTCTGCTTACATTTCTAAAAGAGATGTGAAGGAAGCCAGAAAAAGAGGAGACGTTTATTTACAATCTGATTATCGGCGAATACTTGAAAAGGTAGCTAGCAAATGTGTGGACAGACATCAACAGCTGTATCACCAATTAAAAAATCTTTCCTTTTCGGAAATCTCTGACTCCAATATCAGTCAAATTTTTAATAGAGTAATTGATACTTTCAGCTTCACAGTCGGTTACTATAAAGCCAGCGGTCCTCTGGCAACTGAGGTACTGATACAGGAACTTTCCCACTACTTTTGCGATGAGGAATTACAGATCTTAAGTCTGCCCACTCAATTAGATATAAGTAATTTGGAACAGCTTGATTGGTTGGAGTTGCTCAAACATTCCTTTTCCAGGGAAAGGCTTTTGAAACATGCTGAAAAATATCCCTGGATTATTATGGGTCACTTCACTTATGATGAAGTTCTTAAAACCCTGAATCAGCGCTTTTACGATAGTCATGGGCAGCAAAATGCTAAAGATATTGTATCGGAAAAACAGCAATTAAAAGAAAAACAAAAGTCGATTTTAAATGGTAAAGAAATCCATCTTAACCTTGTTGATTGCCTGCAAGCTGCTAGCTCTTTTCGTACAACGCTGAAAGGCTGTTGGGCAGGAATGGATTATCATCTGATTCCCTTGTTTGAAGAAATCTGTAGGAGAACCGGTGAAACCATTGAAGACTTAAATCGCTACTATCATATTCAGGATATCTTTCGGATCATAGAGACCGGAGAAAAGTTGAGTGAAGGGGATAAGATAGAGCGGAAGTCTGGTATGTTAGGGTTATGGTCGAAAGGTAAAATGGCCTATTACTATGGCCAAGAAGCAGAGAAGTTATACAGGAAAAAAGTTAAGGAATGCACTGATTCGTCCCAACTTAAAGGCATTGTTGCCAACAGGAGAGGTATAAATTTAGTGAGGGGAAGGGCACGGATTTTAGGATGTAATAATGTGATTCAGGTAAGGGAGTTCAAGAAGAATTTCCAAAAAGGTGATATTCTTGTGACCGCAATGGCACAGTTGAATACATGGTATCTTCTAGAACTGGCAAGTGCTATAGTGACCGATGAAGGAGGAATGCTCTCTCATGCAGCGATTTTGGCTCGGGAAATGAACATACCATGTATTGTCGGAACCCATTCGGCTACTTCTGTGATTAAAGATGGCGATCTGATTACGATCAATACCATTGATGGCACTGTTCAATTAGATAATTAGGCGTAAGCTATCAGCTGATAGCTGATAGCTGATAGCTGATAGCTTACCTGAAGCCTGGTTTTCAAGCCCCTTCCCGTAACTTATCCAAAACGCTGCGGTCTTCTAGAGTGGAGGTATCTCCAGCAACCTCTTGACCTGCAGCTAGCGATCGCAATAGCCGTCGCATAATTTTACCGGAACGAGTCTTGGGCAAAGCATCAGTAAAGCGAATGTCACCAGGACGTGCGATCGCACCAATTTCTTTGACTACGTGCTGCTTTAGTTCTTGCTTGAGTTCGTCACTAGCGCTATAACTGCCTTCTAAGGTCACAAAGGCAAAGACATCTTCCCCTTTTAGCTCATCAGGTTTACCGACTACAGCTGCTTCAGCTACAGAAGGATGAGAAACCAGTGCTGACTCGACTTCCATGGTTCCTAAGCGGTGACCAGAGATATTCAACACATCATCGACACGACCCATAACCCAGAAATAGCCATTGGGGTCTTTTCTGGCACCATCTCCAGCAAAATAGAAGTATTGGCCATCTTTTGGCTGAATGTGTTCCCAATAGGTGCGGCGGAAACGGTCATCATCCCCATAGACAGTACGGATCATACTTGGCCAAGGATGTTTGATAACTAAATAACCACCATCATTGTCCCCAACTGGATTGCCGTCTAAATCTACAATATCAGCAATAATGCCTGGGAAGGGGAAGGTAGCGGAACCCGGTTTAGTGGGAGTAGCACCAGGTAAGGGGGTGAGCATGAAGCCTCCGGTTTCAGTTTGCCACCAAGTATCGACAATGGGACAACGTTCTCCCCCAATCACCCGATGATACCACATCCAGGCTTCTGGGTTAATCGGTTCACCGACAGTTCCTAGGATACGTAGGGAGGATAAATCACGGGCGTTGGGATGCTGGTCTCCCATCTTAATAAAGGCACGAATCGCAGTGGGAGCAGTGTAGAAGATAGTGACTCCATATTTTTCGACCACATCCCACAAGCAACCGGGATTGGAAGGACGGGGAGCCCCTTCGTACATCAGGCTAGTAGCACCATTGGACAATGGACCATAGACAATGTAACTGTGTCCGGTAATCCAGCCGACATCAGCAGTACACCAGTAGACATCGGTCTCTTTGAGGTCAAAGGTCCACTTGGTAGTCATGTGGGTGTAGAGGTTATAGCCACCAGTAGTGTGAACGACCCCTTTCGGTTTACCGGTGGTACCGCTAGTGTAGAGAATGAAGAGCATATCTTCACTATCCATCGGTTCCGCTGGACAATCAGCAGATGCTCCCGGTTGCAAGTCATGCCACCAGTGGTCTCGTTCTGGTTCCATGTCAATCCCTTGCTTGGTGCGTTCTACCACTAGGACGTTTTCTACAGTAGGTGCGCCATTATTCTCTAGGGCTTTATCAACTTGGATCTTCAGAGGAACAATCTTGTCTTTGCGCCAGCCCCCATCAGCAGTAATTACTAATTTAGCTTGAGCATCTACCAGTCGGTCTTTGAGGGCTTCAGCACTAAAGCCACCAAAAACAACGGTGTGGGGAGCACCAATTCTAGCACAGGCTAGCATGGCAATAGCAGCTTCCGGAATCATGGGCATATAAATGCCAACGCGATCGCCTTTTTTCACTCCCAGTTGTTTGATCACATTTGCCATCTGGCAAACTTCCCGGTGTAACTGGGCATAGGTTAGAGTGCGGGAGTCTCCCGGTTCCCCTTCCCAAATCAGGGCAGCTTTATTCCGACGCCAGGTAGTGAGGTGTCTGTCAAGACAGTTGTAAGAAATATTAATCTTGCCACCAACAAACCACTTGGCAAAGGGGGGTTGCCAATCTAATACCGTATCCCACTTTTGAAACCAGTCTAGTTCTTGGTCTGCAAGCTGGGCCCAAAACCCTTGGGGGTCAGCTTTGGCTTGTTCATAAAGTTGCTGATACTCCGCCATGCTCTTAATCTGGGCATTCTCAGAAAAGTCACTCGGTGGCGGGAACAGCCGTTCTTCTTGAAGGATTGATTCTATAGTTGGTTCTGACATAGTTATAGTAAATTACTGAGATCTAAGTAGGTAGTCTAGACCTAGCCAAGGTTAAGTCTAATCAAACCATACTTAACAGGTTACCCAGTTGGGCATATCCTTGGATTTCTTTAATTTATGCTTAATGATTGCTGAGCTCGCTAGTTCTTTAGCAGGTATAGTCGTAAGCTTAAGCGCTACGCGCACGCTACGCGAACAGCTTAAGCGCTACGCGCATATACTTACAATAAAACTGCTGTAGTTATGTCACGAAAAGTAGAAGTTGTTCCCCATGACCCGAAGTGGCGAGATGAATTTGAGCGTGAATCAAAGCAGATTGCCCTTGCCGTCGGCGAAAACTTGATTGCTGTACACCATATTGGGAGTACATCTATTCCAGAACTATATGCTAAACCGATTATTGATATTTTGGTTGAAGTCAAAGACATTACCAAAGTTGATGAAAATAGTTCAGGGATGGAGACAATAGGCTATGAAGGAATGGGTGAATACGGCATACCAGGTCGTCGTTATTTCCGCAAACATAATGAAATAGGAATCAGAACACATCATGTTCATATGTTTGAGGTTAATTCGCTACAGGTAGAGCGTCACTTAGCCTTTCGAGATTATATGATTGCCCATCCTAAGGATGCCCATAAATACGGTGAACTTAAGCGAGAACTTGCTAAGAAATATCCAGACAATATTGAAGCCTATATGGATGGAAAAGATGGGTTCATCAAAGAGATGGAGCGAAAAGCAGCGGAGTGGCGCAGAGGATCAATAGGCAAGAGGCAAGAGGCAATAGGCAAGAGGCAATAGGCAATAGGCAAGAGGCAATAGGCAAGAGGCAAGAGGCAATAGGCAATAGGCAATAGGCAAGAGGCAAGAGGCAATAGGCAATAGGCAATAGGCAATAGGCAATAGGCAATAGGCAATAGGCAATAGGCAATAGGCAATAGGCAATAGGGAAGAGTTAATCAACTATAGGTGTTGCTGATTATGAGTATGGTTTCGCCCCCCTAGCCCCCCAATTCTGGGGGGAACAAAACTCTCAAAGTCCTTTCCGGTGCGCTTTCCAATGGGCGAGTAAATCGCCCTTGGGTCGCACCGCAAAGTTGGGGGATTTAGGGGGCTTTAATAAAACCAGATGATCGTGCATTCATTCCTTAATTCAGCAACGCCTGACAGCGAACGCCAAAGGGGAACCTTGGCCTTTCGGCCACGCTTCGCGAACAAGCTTCAAAAACCTTCAACCTTCAACAACCTTCAACCTTCAAAAACCTTCAACCTTCAACCTTCAACAATCTTCAACCTTCAACAATCTTCAACCTTCAAAAACCTTCAACCTTCAACAACCTTCAACCTTCAACCTTCAACAACCTTCAACCTTCAACAACCTTCAACCTTCAACCTTCAACAACCTTCAACCTTCAACAACCTTCAACCTTCAAAAACCTTCAACCTTCAACCTTCAACAATCTTCAACCTTCAACCTTCAACAACCTTCAACCTTCAACAACCTTGGAGAACAATCGCTCCAATACTTCTTTCGGAATTGTCTCAAAATCTTCCAACAAGAAATCCATAATGGCCAGATGGCGCAAGTGACCAGGAGTGGGAGGGTAACAGCGACGACTGGTGTTAAACCAGTGCGATCGCTTATCTTGTCGGGTGCGTTAACCAAGTGTAACGCACCTCTTTAACTATCAGTGTGTTCCCGTAGCGTGGCCATAGGCCAATCGCTTATCCTAGGGTTAACACTCCCATGGGAAAATCTACAACTAAACGCTTTGTTCGTAACCACAAAACACCATTAAGAGTATTGACCAGTTCATCTCCTCCTAACACTTCAACCGTAAACTCCTCTTCCTCAATAACCACCTTTCCCTCATATAAATTAAACCGTGCTTCTCCCTGGGCTGTTTGCATATCCTGTGGTTCATTATTACGCACCCACCCTAAACTCTCAGCATCTTGATTATCAATAGCTAACCAACCTGTAAACCCTGTATCTAACAGTGCCATAACGGGAAAAATCTCCCCATCAGCAGACATCAAGCCAATTTAAAAAATAACTCCCCGAACCTATTAAATTCACCTTGGATCATATTCTGCCACAAGTTCCCGTTTCATTAATTTGCATAATAAGACACTTTTTACCTGGATGTTTAGAACGGGATTTGGAAAGTGCTACCTTTTTATCTTCATCGATAAAATACTCCCCACTATCAGGTTCAATAATAATAAATCAATCATAATGCTCTTGAATCAATTCTGGTTGTACTCGCTCAAAGACCTCTCGACAACGCTTATAAAACACTGCATCTTCTGCTTTAATTCTGGCTTTTTCTTCAGGAGACAGTCGTTTCTCCGGAAAAACCCGTCCTCGCCTTACAGTGTGATGGGAAGATGATGGTGTCATTTTAGTTATACAAAACGCTGTAGATAGGTTTATAATAACAAAAATATCCCCCCTCAGGTTATTTCTACCTCTCCTGCTAAGAGGTTGTCTGAGAAGTCTCATTTGCTACATCAAAGCCCCCTAAATCCCCCGAGCGAGGGATTGCTCGCTCGGGGGACTTTTAGCCGCAAATTGATTCTTGTTCCCCCCAGAATTGGGGGGCTAGGGGGGCAAAATTCAGTATCAAAAAACTTTTCAGATATCCTCTAAGAAAGGGATAAGGGGTGACTTGTTCAAAATCTTATATAAGGCCCGATAAACTAGCCAATTATTCGAGCATAGATGATCAGCTTTCTGAATAGCTTCAGCCGCTCCCTGATTTTCACCCCTGTCAAACAAACACCGGCCATAATAACACCAGCCATTAGGATTATTTGCGTACTCCTGAGTTACTCTCCATCATTCTATTAATCAGCAATGCCTTCCCTTTTGCCTCTTGCCTCTTGCCTCTTGCCTAAGCGAGTATGTTCACAACCCAAATACAAACGCGCTCATAAACCTTATGATTGGAATTGTGATTATCTCCCACAGTGCTAAGCTAGCCGCTGGGGTCAAGGAATTAGCTGAACAGATGGTTCAGACATCGGTACCAATTGCGTACGCAGCTGGTATTGATGACCCAGAAAATCCCTTTGGTACCGATGTGCTGCAAGTCCAAGCCGCCATTGAGTCGGTTTACTCGGATGCTGGGGTAGTAGTATTGATGGATTTAGGCAGTGCAGTGCTGAGTGCAGAAATGGCACTGGAGTTTCTGGATGAAGACCAGAAACCCAAGGTAAGATTGTGCGAAGCGCCATTAGTGGAAGGTGCGATCGCAGCCGTTGTCCAAGCTGCGGCTGGTGGTGATATCGACCAAGTGATTGCTGAAGCTAGATCAGCCTTAACCGCTAAAGCCTCTCAGTTATCAGTTGTTGATAGTACTGATAGTACTGAGAATAAATCAATCACCAATTTTAAAGAGTCTACAATCCCAGCTTCTACAACCAAAGAAATCCATCTTACTGTCGAGAATCCACAGGGAATTCATGCTCGTCCTGCTGCCCAATTTGTTACTACAGCTAATCGGTTTAACTCAGAAATTACCCTACAAAATCTAACTAAAACTAGTAATATAGTTAATGGAAAAAGCATTAATAATGTGATGCTTTTAGGTATCCAACAGGGAGATGAAATAGTCATCAAAGCAGTAGGAGAAGATTCCGAATTAGCCTTGATAGCGTTGCAGCAGCTAGTAGATAACAATTTTGGGGAAAAACTTGGCGAAACAGTAAATAAAGCAAAAGAAGACATCAACCAAAATTATAACCCTTCCAGTAACCAATCCCTTCACCCGTCATCTGTGACACTTGATAGGTTAGTTGGAATTCCCGCTGCTGCTGGTATTGCTATGGGAGCGGTTATTGTCTACCAACCCAAACGTCCAGAGATTATTGAACAGCAAACAGATAATCCTCAAGCCGAGTGGGAAACCCTACAACTTGCTATTAAAACAGCACAACAGCAACTTCAACACCTGATCAATACTGTTACTAATGATCAGGCAGATATTTTTCAGGCTCACTTGCTCTATTTAGAGGATCCAGCCCTAGTTAATAGAGCTTATCAGATTATAGTTGACCAGCATCTATGGGCAGGGGCGGCTTGGAAAACTGTGATCGATGAAACCGTAGCAAATTACCAAACTCTGGAAGACTCCTACATGCAAGCTCGGGGAAATGATGTGATCGATGTCGGCTGGCGAGTGTTGCGATTACTGACGAATAGGAAAGAAACCTGTCTAGATCAGGACTTACGCAAGAGCCCCCTAAATCCCCCAATTCTGGGGGACTTTGACATGATTACCCCTCCCGGTGCGCTTTCCGTTGGCGAATTAAATTCGCCACGGGTCGCACCGAAAAATTGGGGGGCAGGGGGGCAAAACCAACTAAACTTAGTAAGTCAAATAGATGTGACTGAGCCTGGTATTCTGGTTGCTGCTGATTTAACTCCCTCTGAGGTCGCACAACTAAATCCGAGCCAAGTCCTAGGTATCTGTTGCGCTAGGGGCAGTGCTACAGCCCATAGTGCCCTAATCGCCAATATGCTCGGTATACCGATGGTGGTTGGTGTTGGTCAGGATCTGTTGTCGTTGCCAGCTGGTACGGAGTTGGCACTGGATGGGACAACCGGTCAAATTTGGGTAGAGCCTTCTGAGGAACAGAAGCAAGAATTACAGCTACAGAGCAACAGTAAGGATGAATTACCTAGGGAGGTAATTACTCAAGATGGACACAAAATTCCCTTGATGGCAAATGTTTTGGGAGAGGCTGATGCTAAATTGGCTCTGGATTGTGGTGCTCAAGGGATAGGTTTACTTAGGACTGAGTTTCTTTATCTGGAACGCTTAACTATTCCGATGGAAGAAGAGCAGTTGGCAACCTATCAAGCCATTGCAGAAATTATGGGTACCCATCCCCTAACGATTCGTACTTTAGATATTGGCGGTGACAAGCCCATTCCCTTCCTGAATCTAGCGTCTTCTGATGCTTCCTCTGCTCAGCACACCCCAGAGCCTAACCCTTTCCTAGGATGGCGGGGAATTCGTCAGAGTTTGGATTGTCCACAGATGCTCAAAATCCAACTGCGGGCGATTCTACGAGGGAGTTATGGACACAACATTAAGGTGATGTTTCCCATGGTTTCCTCAGTACAAGAGGTACGGGCTGCTAAGGAAATCCTAGCAGAGGCTAAAGCCGAGTTGCGCCAAGAAGGGCATCGTTTTAATGAACAGATGCCAGTGGGGATTATGGTAGAAGTCCCGGCAGCAGTAACCATGGCTGATCAGTTAGCGGCTGAAGTGGACTTTTTCAGCATTGGTACTAATGATTTGAGTCAATATGTGATGGCCGCTGACCGTACTAATCCCAAGGTGGCGAAGCTGGCTGATGCCCTTGAACCGGCTGTGCTACGGATGATTCAACAAACGGTAAGCGTTGCTCATCAAGCAGGGATTCCAGTTAGTGTCTGTGGTCAGTTGGCATCGAATCCAGTAGGGATACCGATTTTATTAGGGTTAGGGGTGGATGAGTTGAGTGTGAATCCACCTGCGATCGCTACTGTGATTTCAGTTATTTCACAGTTGAGTATCAACCAGGCCGAGATGCTTGCTAGTGAGGCGTTGGAGCTAGATTCCGCTCTTGCAGTTAGACAATATATTAGACTTCGTGGCAGTTGTCGGGAACAGGGAACAGCGGATCTGGGAACAGTGGACAAGAATTGACGTGAACACTATCAGAAAAGTACTTTTGCCAGGTCGGTTTGAGTCTTGGCAGGGTTGATATAGCGCTATAAACAAGGCAAGAGGCAAAAGGCAAAAGGCAACAGGCAACAGGCAAAAAAAAAGAGAGCCGTGTTACTGACTCTCTCGATCATCAGGGTGCATCTTATATTTCAAATATACCTAAACAAATGAGGGGTGTCACCCCTCACTGCAAAAATCAGCCAAATGGCTTAGTTTGTAATTTGGTACTGCTACGCTGATCTCCCTCACCAGACAGGCATTTAGATTGGAACAGTTAAACTTAGGAAGCATTACCAACCCCAGATCTATGTTCGAGCAACAACCCCAAGCACTACAGCAAAAGGTCAAACTTTTGGCATTGGAATCAATTCGCCAAGATAATCCATCTCAATGGTTTGACGTTTTATATTCCGAAGCGAATGGGGATTCAGCGCAAATACCTTGGGCGCGTAATACACCCCATCCCTATCTACAGGATTGGTTAGAGCGTAATACACCCCAAGGGTCGGGTCGCTCTGCCCTAGTGGTTGGTTGTGGGTTGGGGGATGATGCTGAAGCGTTGGCGCAGCAGGGTTTCCAAGTGACTGCCTTTGATATTTCCCCGACTGCGATCGCATGGTGCAAAAAACGATTTCCCGATTCCCAGGTCAAGTACCAAGTGGCGGATTTATTTGCCTTAGATCCAGCATGGCATCAGAACTTTGATTTTGTCTTTGAATGCCATAATATCCAAGCCTTACCCCTGAAGGTTCGGTCAACTGTTATGAATGCGATCGCATCCTTACTCGCCTCGCAATTAGACCCTTTAAAGTTGGGATAAATCGGGATTTATCGGTACAAATCCGACATGGACATTTAGCTAGCGCTATAGTAGAATTAGAATATAAGATTCAGACCTGACAATGCCCAAGCCCAAAACAGTAAGAGCAACAAAGAAAATATCAACTCAGATTGTCCCCGTAGCGGGGATGACTGAGTCGGTTAAGACTGAACTGCTCTCTACAATGGGAAAGTTAGGGATTGTCAGGTCTGAATCCTACAACAAGTTGGGCAGCATTAATCACTGGAGCATTGACTGGAAGAAAGCATACTCCGAAGTCAGATCTTTCAGAAGTCCGGAATCGTTGAGTTTGCCTTCCAAGTTAATGGAATGGACAGTTAGTGATGTAGCTAAAGCGATCACTGCACAGCAAGCTGCCTGCACAGAGGCAGTAATCAAAAATATCTACCGGAAGTTTCCTGGCAAAGAGAATCAGAGAAAGCGAAAAGAACTATGTAAGCAGCTTAAGAGGGAGCATGTCACTTATGCAGAGCATTTGTACTAGAGGTAGATTATCTGTTGTCTGCTTTATCTAAATAAAACATAAAAGAGACTGTTGATCGGCACTTATGTCCTACACTGTGAAGTGCGGAGCGATGTGCTATTAGTATTTTGAATAGAGTTGAATTTAATGGGCGAGTTCTATTATAATCCCTCAACTAGGCCAAATCTGTGAATAATTTCATGAGTTTTGGGATAATTCACAGGTCCGATAAGAGTGAGTTTTCTCGTTAGTTAATGAAGCGTGTTTTTACTGAAAACCTGCTTAAAGATTGTTATTGAGATAAGCACATCGATGTTTGAGAACTTGAGGCACATTTTCAGGTTTCCACTGTGCTCCAGAAATCTTCAGTCGTCGGTCAATTTGTTTAACTGTAGATTCAACAGCTCCTGAAGCAATGGAACAAATTGAATTCTCTTGATAGTATTTATAGTTAATAATACGCTCTCGATGATTCTGTAAATAATTACAGAAGTTTTCGGCTTGTTTTTTAGTCAAAGCAGAAATCAAGTTAAGAGTTTCATCAACGTTACCTAACCACAATAAACTTTTAGCTTTTTTCAATCTTTTCAGTGAACCACCGACCTTATGTAAATTTTCAACTAAGTGAAACCAATCAATAATTTCCCGTTTTTTTCCTGGACAATTAAATTGTTTAACAATATTCCAAATCCCAGGATGCCCGTCTCCCAGGCAATTCAGTGGGTTTGATAACCGTTGCTGATTCACCCAATTTATTAATTCCTCATTTTCTAAAAACCAAGCTTTTCTCGTGGATTTATTCACACAGATTGCCTTATAATCTTTCCAGAGACAAGGTTCTCCTTTTTTTGGCGTTCTTAACCTTACTTTTCCTCCATCTACACTCACTTCTTCAATATCTTTACTACAGTCATTGTCAGGAAATTTATAGCGATGTACTAGCCTTTGTTGTGTTTTGGCTGAGATTTTAATTCCTGTATAGTATTCAATATCTCTGGCAGCATTCTCATAAGATACATTGGCGCTTGCTCGAACACAACACTGCTCTAAACAGGGACTTATTCTTTGGTTAGTTTCGAGATTTAATCGGATGGCTTGCTTTTCGGTTATTGGTAGTTTTCCAATGATACTCTTTAATGTTCTCAGTCTTCCGGCCTCGGTTTTTGTCGTTTCTTTGATAAAAAAAAACCGATTTTTGGTGTGATCTAATCTAAAGTTTTCTCTCTCACAGTTTCTTCTATTCCCGCCATTGTGTCTAGTTTGGTCGGATCAGAGTCCTCATAAAGAATCTTGGCAATTGCTTGAAGATACTCGTTGAGCTCTTTTTGCTTTTCAGGGGTCATTTTGGGATTAATTCTTAATTTTTTAGGTAGCCAGACATAGATAACATCAATTTCATCATTTTGTCAAGTAGTTCATTTGTTCTGCAAGTTTGACCTGCTCCCGCTTAAGACTTTAGCTTTCCTAGACAATGCTTTGTTGCACCGATGGGTAAGGAAAGAGTATCAGCGTGGACATTCCTGGGTTAGGAATCAAATTGTTTACCAACAAGGTGGGTACAAATGCAAAAGGCTTTCTCGTAACACTTACCAGTTAGAATTAGCTGGACTTGTTAGAGGAAAAAGAAACAAGGTAGTTGTACGGTCTAACCGCAAGATAAAAGGTCAGATTCGACTAATTTATAACCTAGAATTGGAACGGTTCGAGGTTCACTTTTTAGTAGGTCATGGTGTCGTCGATATTCCGTCTGAACGTCGCAGTATTGGGGTAGATAAAGGCTATACCGAGGCTTTCTATGATTCAGATGGTCAGGCTCACGGGAAAGGACTAGGCAAAGCTGCTACCAAGAAGTCAGATCGTATCTATGCCAAAAACCGCAATAGAGGAAAACTGTGGGCACTGCACAGAAAACTAGAAAAAATAGATCCAGCCAAGTCAGCTAGGATATTAGAAAATAATTTAACCAGAAAAACAGAAAATCGCCGTTACAGACAGAACCAAGCTGAACTAGCGGCGATAATAGGAGCAGCTTGTAAATCTCTTTTCAATGGAGAAGCTCTCAAAATTTTTGCAGAAGATTTAACGCAACCGATTCGGAATAAACGCCAGTCCAAGACTATGTCTCGCAAACTGAATAGTTGGATGAAAGGAGAGATGCGGGACTCTTTACAGAAATGGGCTAATTGGACTGGTTCGGTTGTCACAGAAGTTCAGCCTAGTTACACGTCGCAAATTGACTCCAGGAATGGCACCCTGTTGGGGCACAGAACTGGGGACAATTTTACCGGATTTGATGGGGTCGTGTTGCAGGCTGACCATAATGCTGCCAAAAACATCCTTGACAGAGGTACGGACAAGGATATCACCCGGTACATGAGTAGAGCCGAGGTGCAGGCAGTATTGTTGCGTCGTACCGCGCGTTTCTTGGAAGGTTTGGAACTAGATTTGCTAGATGCAGTTGCGATTGGTATTCTTGACAGCAAACATAGCAGATCTCAGGCTTTCAAGCAACTCCTCAACGGGATTTGAGGAACGTCCAGATAGATGAGTGGAAGGCTCAACTCCAATTGCTGTATGACCACTCCTCACTCGGACAACAATAGAATGCACCTTGACCGTATTATCCGGTTTTGTACCGATTAATGACGGTTCAAGAGTATCCCCCAGGGGGAACCCTCTTAGTAATTACTCGATTTCGGGATACTGACACTGAACCGGATGGTCCCCCTTGGCCGTTGTCAGATACAGAACTAGCTTACTTTCAGGAATTGGGGTTACAAGAAATCCGTCGTGATACTATCCCAGAATCAGAGGATGACCCAATTCAACGGTTGCGCATTGAATATACTCGCCATGGTTCGTAAACGCTTAATTATCGAAATGGGAATGGGAGTAGACCAACACGGTCAAGACCCAACCGTAGCAGCAGCAAGAGCTGTACGCAACGCTATTGCTCACAATGCCTTACCTGGTGTTTGGGAAGTAGCTGGTTTAGACCATCCCAATCAAATGATAGTTGAAGTTCAAGTCGCCGTACCTTACCCAGAGCAAGTCCGAGAAGATGAAGTACTGGCTGTACTGCCTTTTGGTCAGAAAACTCTATCCCTTGAGTCCGGTGGAATGGTAGTTCAAGGCAGGGCGATTCCAGAACTTAATGATAAAAATGATGAGATGCTGATTGCTGTTGCAGCGGTTACTGTTTTGGTCGATAGTGATTAGGAAATTAGGTAAGGTAATCTAATCAATTCTCGATCAAGTCACCAGTAAAACTTCAATAAAGCGATTCCAGCTCATAGATAAAAGATCGGGCAACAGATGAGTAACGGATGTAACGGATGAGAGTATTGGTAGAAGGGGAAGTTGGGGCAATTACCCATGACTACTGATATCAATCGTCAATAACCCCAACCTACTGCGTTGTTCGCGTAGCGTGGCCTACGGCCAGGTTGGGGCTTGGTAGACAACCAACTACCGTGATTGACTAGACCATTTGAGCCGAATTTTGGGACGAACGCCTGGATACTTCCCCAGTCCAAGCCTCTTCAAAACTGTGTTGTCAGTTGCTGTTAGACAGGACATCTTAAATTCGGTGGTCGTTCGCGTAGCGTGGCCTACGGCCAGGGGACGAGTTATTAACTCAAATACTTTTCTCGTGAGGTTTATCACCATGTTACGAGTTCCAGTTATTTCGCCTGATGGCAAACCATTGATGCCTACAAAAGCTTCTCGCGCTCGTCGTTGGCTTAATCAAGGTCTTGCTATCGTTTACCCAAATGATCTAAATGTTTTTGCTGTTCAGTTAGTTAATCAACCATCTAGTTATCAGACTCAGGATATCGCTATTGGTATTGACCCCGGAAAATCTTTTTCTGGTATCGCTGTTCAGTCAAATAAAGCCACTCTTTGGACAGGGCATTTAGTGTTGCCGTACAAAAAAGTCCGCGTAGGCATGGATACTAGGCGAATGATGCGTTCGCGTAGCGTCGGCTTCGCCGAAAGAACTCGCAGAAGTCGTCGAATAAATCGCAAGATTCCTTATTCTCAAAGGTCTCATAGACAAAAGCGATTCTCGAACAGGAGGAACAAAAAGGTTCCCCCTTCGATTCGGGCAAACCGTCAACTAGAAAATCGGGTAGTAAGAGAACTTAATCTTTTGTACCCAGTAAGTGCCATTGTTTGCGAAATAGTCAAGGCTAATGGCAACAAAGGTTTTTCTCCTGTGATGGTAGGACAATACTGGGCAATATCTCAGTTAGAAAAAATAGCCCCAGTGACTCAGAAACAAGGCTGGGAGACAGCCTTGAAGAGAGAAGCGCTAGGGCTGATCAAAGACAAAATAGACAAAAGTCGGCAAACAGTTAATACTCATGCAGTAGATGGGATTGCGTTAGCTGCTACTCATTTTTACCGACGCAAAAATTATTATCACCGCAATGGAAAATTGAGTGTCCCCAAAAACTGTGAAGTAACTAACGCTGTGTTTTCCGTAATTAGACGTGCCCCCATAAGTCGCCGTCAGTTACACCTATTGCAGTTTTCTAAAGGTGGAAAACGTCGCAAATACGGAGGAACAACCACTAGTCATGGTTTTCGCAAAGGAGACTACGTTGAAGCGGTCAAAGCCGGGAAAGCCTACCGAGGTTGGGTAAGCGGTGAGACAGCAAGACAAGTTTCCGTCAGCGATATCAATTGGAAAAGAATCGGACAATTTACCGCCCGAAAAGTCCGACTTTTAAAACGTTCAACGGGCTTAATTGTAAACCACTAATTGGAGGCGCGGCTTTCCTCCCCACCTTAAGAAGGATGGGGTATCCAGCCGCGAAGAATTGATGATGAAAAAATTAATAAACCATCCCGATAATGTTGTCAGAGAAAGCCTAGAAGGCATGGCTTTAGCCCATCCTGACCTGCTCAAAATTAATCTTGACCCCCCCTTCATCTACCGCGCTGATGCTCCCATATCAAACAAAGTAGCGATTATTTCTGGTGGTGGTAGTGGTCATGAACCCTTGCACGGGGGCTTTGTGGGTGCCGGAATGTTAGATGCGGCCTGTCCCGGTGAAGTGTTTACCTCTCCCACCCCCGACCAAATGCTAGAAGCTGCCAAAATAGTCAACAGTGGTGCAGGGGTTCTTAATATTGTCAAAAACTATAGCGGTGACGTGATGAATTTTGAGTTAGCTGCCGAATTAGCTATCTCAGAAGGCATCCGAGTCCTCAATATCCTAATTGATGATGATGTAGCGGTAAAAGATAGCCTCTATACTCAAGGCAGGCGGGGGGTAGGCACAACATTATTAGCCGAGAAAATCTGTGGCGCTGCCGCTGCTGCCGGTTATGACCTAAAGCAACTGGCTAATCTCTGTCGCCTGGTTAATGGTAATGGACGCAGCATGGGTATGGCCTTAACATCCTGCACCCCTCCTGCTAAAGGGAGTCCCATGTTTGACTTGGGGGAAGGGGAAATAGAATTTGGCATTGGCATTCACGGGGAACCGGGAAGAAAACGAATGTCCCTCAAATCAGCGGATGAGATAACTGAAATGCTAGCGCTATCGATTATTGAAGATTCTGCCTATAGCCGCACAGTGCGAGAGTGGGATGAAGATAAAGCAGAATGGACAGAGTTGGAAATAACTGACCCCCCTTTCCAGAAAAGCGATCGCATTCTAGCATTCGTGAATGGCATGGGTGGTACTCCCCTGTCGGAACTATACATTGTGTATCGCAAATTAGCCCAAATCTGTGAACAAAAGGGACTGGAAATCGTGCGTAGTCTGATTGGTCCTTATATTACGTCTCTAGAAATGCAAGGCTGCTCGATTACCCTACTCAAGATGAACGATGAGCTAATTAAATTCTGGGATGCACCAGTCAAGACACCAGCCCTGCGTTGGGGATTATGATTAATATGATATCTGGGAGCATCAGTATCGTAAAGCTTAGCTAATTGCTAATTGCTCATTGCTCATTGCTACCCTGAGGCTCTGACCCCCTGACCCACTCTGCGACTATGGTAACGGTAACTAAACATAAAATTCTACAGTGGTTACAAGCAGTCGCTACTGTACTCGAACAAAACAAGGACTATCTAACCGAACTTGATGCTGCTATTGGTGATGCTGACCACGGTATTAATATGAATCGTGGCTTTCAAAAGGTAATCACTCAGCTTCCTAAAGTCGCAGATAAAGACATTGGCAGTATTCTCAAAACCGTCAGCATGACTCTAATTTCCAGTGTCGGAGGTGCCAGTGGACCACTTTATGGCACTCTATTCTTGCGCTCAAGTGCAGCAGTAGCAGGAAAGCAAGAACTGACACAAGAGGATATGGTCAAACTATTCCAAGCAGCAGTGGAGGGGGTCGTCCAGCGAGGCAAAGCCAACTTGGGAGATAAGACCATGTTAGATGCTCTATCACCCGCAGCCAATGCCTTCGCACAAGCTGTAGATAAAGGAGACAGTATGTTAGAAGCCT
Source organism: Moorena producens PAL-8-15-08-1 (assembly GCF_001767235.1). Lineage (GTDB taxonomy): Bacteria > Cyanobacteriota > Cyanobacteriia > Cyanobacteriales > Coleofasciculaceae > Moorena > Moorena producens_A. Next base: position 47,386 of record NZ_CP017599.1, on the reverse strand, counting down.
TGCAACAGGCTGTCAACGCAGCAGAAGAAGGGATGAAAAATACTATTCCGTTGGTGGCCAAGAAGGGACGAGCCAGTTATTTAGGAGAGCGCAGTGCTGGACATCAAGACCCTGGTGCTACGTCAGCCTATTTGATTCTCCAGACACTGCTAGAAACTATTGGCACAGGGAGTAGGGAGTAGGGAGTAGGGAGTAGGGAGTAGGGGGAAGAAAATTGACTGTACCTCATAAGTGAGATAAAAGCTATAGTAAACTTTTAACTTTAGTGACTTATTAATAAGTTAAGCGCTCCCATCTTACTGAAGGTCAACCTTCAACCGGATAACCTTCAACCGGATAACCTTCAACCGGATAACCTTCAACCTTCAACCGGATAACCTTCAACCTACCCTACACCGAACGCCAAAGGCGAACAACCTTCAACCTTCAACCCTCCCTCAACCCTCAACCGACCCTACACCGAACGCCAAGGGCGAACAGCCCTCAACCAAATTTCACAATTATAGCTTGCACCAGCTGAACAATTTCAAAGGTCACGAAGACGCTGAGAATAATTGTTACTAATTTATTCAGTATCGGTATGTTGCCATACCCAAACCAAGAGGCAACAAACTTGATTAACACCATACAAATGGCGCTAATGATTAAAAATTGCAGGATTGCCATCGTTTGATTCCCTGATTAACACGAAACAAGTCAGTTATTTAGTGTATTCCCTATTCAATAACGATTACCCTAATTACAAGGAAAATTTTATAAAAATCTTAAGGAATTAATCAAAATTAACCCTATTGTGATCCGTAGTATATTCCCCTACCATTGGTACCAATAAAGACCAGTCCGAACTCCTGCTTACTCGCCTCCATCACACCAGGTCTATTGCCAATTGGTCGGGAGCGATCGCCCATCCGTGTCCACGTGCGTCCCATGTCAAGAGACTGGAATATTCCTGGTTCTTGGGCACGGCTTTTGGCTGAGCTTCCTGAAGTCTCACTAACTTCCCGATTCCTAACCCCATTCTCGACATTGGGAAGATTTCCATCAATATTTCCATAAATATACAGTGCTGGAGTGTCGCTTCCCTGGGGTGCTTTACCAAAAGCAAATAGGTGAGCTCTGGTTACTGAAGGTAGCTTAACGAATGACTGACCCCCATCGGTAGAGCGATAGAAACCCTTGCGGTCTAGACTCAGCCAAATTTCACCCTTAACCCCTGGCACCGTTTTCAGGGAATGCCAACCTTCATTGCGAAGTGAATCATTCACAATTTGAAAGGATGAGCCGCCATCATTGGAACGATAGACTTTGCCTTTAGCATAGTAATAAAACCTGTTGCCATCTACAGGGTCTGCCGCTAAAGATTGAGACCAATTCCATGGACCACCCGGACCATTGGGTAATCCTGAAACCTTTTGCCAGGTCATCCCTCCATCCTTAGTGCGCAACGGCTGACCTTGACTAACTGTCACAACAAATAAATTGGGGTTAGTAGCAGACATAGCCACCCGCATCGGCATCGTATTGTCTGGGAATGAGGCAAACTCTTGCCATGTCAGACCACCATCGGTGGAAGTAGCTCCAGTATAGGTTGAATTCCAGCGGTAACCACCAACCCGAACCATCTGTAAGGGTTTAGTTTCACAATAAGCAATACTATAGGTATCCTGGAATGACTTACCGGGCTCCCCCAGACCAAGTCGTTGAGAGGGGTAAGTATCTAATCCTTGGTTATGGTAGAAACCATCCACATCCGCCACCCCACTTACCAGTATCGGACCACGGGGTGGTGAAACCAGAGTAAACGGAACCACTTCCTCGTGTCCAGCGGCATAGTTAGTCCAAACAACGGGATTAGCATTAAGATCATCTGTCCGCCATACACCGTACCAATCCGTAAACCAAACTCTTCCCGGTACTTTCGGGTCAAATTCCATCGCTGCCATATGATTGGCAAAATACTTCTTCGGCCACCAGGGAATAGTGTTGTTAGCAGAAGTCAGCTGCTGTTTCCAGGTAGCGCCGCCATCCAGGGAACGGTAGAATTTCGTTTTTTGTGTGCGGTTGAAGGCAACTAAGATATCCTCAGGATTAGCAGGATTCACACTGAGCGTACCAAAAATGCGATTAGATCCTCCTGGTTTCATGGTTTTCCAGACACCATTGGCATACTTGTGGACTCCAGGATTACTGGTACTGGTGACGTAGAGGATATTCTTTTTTCCCACAGCCATGCGATTGACTGTTTTTGGGCTACCAGCTACCTGAGTCCAGCTGACCCCAGAGTCAGTAGATTTGTAGATGCCATCTCCATAGGGCGAAGCATACACTAAGCCCGGTACCTGTTTATCAAAGACAATAGCTGTAATACCAATTTTGTTATCTGGTTTACCTGCAAAAGAGGTGACGTTTTCCCAGGTAGCACCAGCATCCGATGATTTCCAGAGTCCATCTTCTCTAGAGCCGAACAGGATAATATTGGAATTGAACGGATCAACAGCTAGTCTCTCTCCTAGCCATTTTTTCTTGTGGTTAGCCCCCATCTTGAGGTCTAGGTTCAACTTTGTCCAAGTTTGTCCTTTATCGGTAGATTTAAATAGTGTTCCTGGTTCAGCCCAGGGATATTTTCCAGCTGCAATATAGACAATAGTTGGATCATTGGGATCAACAGCCAGTGCTTCTCCTCCATAGTAGTTTCTCTGAGAGAAGGGAAAGTGTTCTGTCAGGGGAATCCAACGTTGCTTCGGCTCATCCCAACGATAGAAGCCACCCACATCAGTCCGAATATAAACTAAGTCTTTCTCCAGTGGATGGAGGTAAACACCAGTGACATAACCACCACCTCCAATCGCTACATTAGTTGTTCCGAGGCGAATGTTTTTCTGGTATTTCCGAGAGCTAACTACCTCAGCCTGTCCTGAATTTACCTTAACGATATCAGTGACCAATACAATTGACCCGAGCATCATCAAACTAGTCAGGAGCATCAGTCCTAGAGTAACCCTTTGCCTAAACCAACGGTTTGGTTGGGTAATAGCTCGAATCCGGTGATTGGGAATCCACTTAGCAAGGGTTAGCCCAATCGCAAAAATAAATAAGCCTAAAAGCACCCTGAGTGCGATCGCAAGCCAGTCAATCATAGAAATAATAGATCAGCAACTTGGACAAGACTTCCCCAGTAACTATAACTAATAGGGTAGGTTATTGACCAAACCTACTTATAGCGATTTCTAGGGATTTATAGGATTTGTTGCCCAGTTTTTTCCTTCGTCTTACAGAATGCTCCTGTGTTTTCTAGCTACCCCTAAGGCGTAGCCAAGAAATTCCAAGCAGAGCCTCCTTCACAGATTATGGCAAATTCACGCTCACTGAGTGGAGCTAACCCCTCTAGCCAACTGTTAAGTTTAAACATCTTCAAACCACACTGGTTGACTAGGAAATCATACATCATACCTGGCGTTGTTTTATAATCAACCATGGCAGTACGACCAAATTCAAAGACTAGGTAAGGCTTGTGGGTTTTTAAGGTTCGGATAGCACCTTTGAAAACCTGAAACTCTGCTCCTTCTGTATCTACCTTAATCAAATTAACTTTGAAGTCAGGTGGAAGGATATCATCAAGTTTTTTAGTTTTGATGGCAATGGATTCTGTTTGAGCATTGTTATAGCCCCAAAGGGTGTAGTCTCTTTGTTTTAGACTACTGAGTGCTGGGGCATCAACAACATGGAAGAACGTGGTTTCTCCCTCTAAATCACTCAAGGCAATTTGCCTAACATCAACCTTTGGGAACCGTTTTTGCAGCCGAGTAGCCAGCCGAGGGAGCGGCTCAAAAGCATAATGATGACCGAGGGGAGCCAGTTGGCATATTTTTGTCAACACAGTCCCCATGTTGCCACCCACATCGATACAGTTTGAGGATTTGTCTAAAATCCGCTTCATAATCTGATAGACATAGGTGTCATCTTCCCGGCTCCTCAGGATATCTTTGCTGGGAGGCTTGATTAAATCAACAATACTTCTTGCCGCAGACTCAAACGGTGTGCCAATTAAAAACTCTTTCAGGTGAGTTTTTAGGGTTAAAGGTAGATTCATTTTTTAGCCGCGTATAAACCTTAGCTTTTAGTTTATAGCAGAAACTAATCAGGGTTGAGAAGTTTTATAGACAAAGTTTTAGACAAGCTTTACAAAGTGTTTGTAAAGCACCCTATCAAAGACTAAGCTTGCTCCTGATAAATTCGGCGCTTTTGTGAAGCTCCTGTCGTTTTTAGAGCCACAGCTTCCATCTGCTGGTAAAGAGTTTTAGGTAAAAGTCGGAGCAAATAAGCAGCAGCCCCAGTCAACAGAGTACGAAGCGGTTCCTCTAGCAAAATACGCCAGTAAGTCCCTAAAGCCTTATTAAACAATTCTGTTGCCATCAAGCCTTCTTTGATGCTGAGGGCACGTCGAGCACCAAACCGTAAATAATAGGCGCGGGCTGGCTTTTCACATTCAGCAATTACCTCTGGAGCATAGGCACGTGTTTTCTCAATAACCTTTTCTAGAGAATTTATATGCTTGAGTATACTAGCTGAATGCCCTTGTGAATGAATACGATATAAAGTCAGCGCCTCTGGCAAACCTTCCATGTGCCAATCAGTTTTAATCGCCATGCGCAGCCAACATTCTACGTCTTCGATATTGTGCAATTCAGTATCAAAATAAGCATCCTCCGTAGCCTGAGACTCTCGGTATCGAATTGCTTCAAACACTTCTCGCCGAATTACTGGTGTTGAACCATTACCAATGGGATTACGACACATGATATAATCTGTAGTTATATCTTTAGTTTTGGCTATTTGATAGATTCCTAACGGAGTTCCTGTTTCATCAATTAACGCAGAATAGCTAAAACTTACTCCTACATGGGGTGATGTTTCTAGATGCAAAACATGCTTTTCTAGCTTTTCTGGAACCCAGAGGTCATCTCCATCTAAGAAAGCGATATACTCTCCTTCAGCATTGCGAATCCCAGTGTTTCTAGCCGCTGATACTCCTTGATTATCCTGACGAATAACTTTAATTCTCGGATCGTTAATTTGTTGACAGATTTCGATACTGTTGTCAGGAGATCCATCATCAATGAGTAGCAGCTCAAAATTTTTATAGGTTTGGACGAGCACAGATTCTACTGTGGCGGCTATGTAGTTTTTAACTTTATATACTGGAATAATTACCGATACTTTCTTCATAGTAGACTCAAACCTTGAAATTAGTTAACCATGCTAGGAAGCACAAGGTCAATAAAGATACGATTCCCAACCCGATAACCTCTTATAGAATAAGCTTATTCTATAAGCTTTTTTTAGGTTTAATTTTTAATTTTTAATTTTTAATTCCGGGCAGCGGTACTAGTTTTGGACAAGAGGCTGTTTTTTAACATTGTTGAGCAGCTTAGAGACAAGCAATTCAATTTGAGCATATAAAGACTTCGGTAATAACCAAAGCATATAAGCGGCTATTAAGGTTAAGATTGTTCGCCGTGGCTGTTCTAGTAGGATACGCCAGTGATTGGATAATGATCGATGTATAAGTGTCACAGCATCTGAAGCTACTTTAAGACGAACCGCACTCCTAGCCAAGTACCGCAATTGGTAAGCCCTAGAAATGTTTTCCCATCGGCTGGTCAGTGTGGGAGCATAGGAACGGGTCTTTTCAATCATTTGTTCCAAGGACTCTAACTGCTTGAAAAGATTGGCTGACAACCCTTGTGTATTAATTCGATAGAGGGTTAATGCTTCAGGTATTCCCTCAATTTTCCAGTCAGTTTGAATAGCGATGCGAAGCCAACATTCAAGATCTTCAGCACGACGGAAGTTTTCATCAAAGTAATAATTTTCTGTAGAGCCGTAAAGATTATCCTGATACTTAATTGTGTCAAAGACTTCTCGACGAACTACAGCAGCCGAACCGTTCCCGATCGGACTCTCTCGAAACAAATCAGATATAGTAATATTAGTGAGCTTAGGCATTAGATAGGCACCCATAAAATTTCCAGCTTCATCAATCAAAGCAGAACGGCTAAAACTAATCCCGACATCTGGGAATTTTTCTAAGTGTTCCATATGTCTTTCCAGTTTCTGAGGTAACCACAAGTCGTCTCCATCTAAAAACGCTAAATAATCTCCTTTGGCATGGCGAATTCCTGTATTTCGCGCTCCAGCAAGTCCCCGATTAGTTTGGTGAATAATGTTAATTCTATTATCGGATAATTTTCGACAAATATTGACACTTTTATCGGGAGATTCATCGTCTATTATCAACACTTCAAAGTTTTGATAAGTCTGGTTGATAACCGACTGTACTGCGCTAGCAATATACTTTTCAACGCCGTATACTGGGATAATTATCGAAACAGTTTTCATAGGGTAAAATTCATTAATAATTTACAGATACGCTATACTATAATTATGGGTAATAATTTTGTAAATTAATTGCCAAAATTATTACACTAATTTTTCATAAACTTAGAGTAAATAATCAGGTAATTTCTGAGTAATTCAAACTATGTTTTTTTTGTATATCTATAGATAGTTTGGTATCCATTTTAACCTTAAATCTATATCTAGCAAGTACTTTGGGGCGCTTGTTGCAACCCAGATAAATATAAATAAAATTTATCAGTTTTTTGATAATAGTTTTTGTATAATTGTATAATATACTTTCCAGTAGCATTTGTACTTTATACTACAGTTGTATAATAAAGCGAACGCCACAAGTAGACAAGTAAGCAATATGATGATTTCAAGATGCCATGGCTGTCAGCTTATATAAAAGCGTTACAACCAGACTTTATAAAAATAAATTATACTTAAAAAGTATAACAAAAAAAAACTGTCTAGCGAGAGATTTAATTTATAAAGACTAGACATAAGTTTCACAATTACTATACAGAAATTTTACAATTAGCTACAACTCACAAAATATCCAATTTCACTGTCTTGATGCCGTCGCTAATGGGGAGGGGTTGTGTGGGTAACCTGCGTCCGCACTGCTGTTTGCCCTGTGGAGACTCCTTCTTCCTTTGCTGCATGGCTTTATAGATGCTACAGATAGTTAATGGGTAATGGATCATTGACAGAGGCATTATCCATTACCCATTAACCAGCATGCATTGGTAGCAGAGCTTTACCTATTTGCTAATAGATGAAATTTCATGTACCGATACTTTTTAGCTACCAAAATCTCCCAAAAAGTCAATTCTGGTTCACTAATGCAAGCTGATTTCTCAGCCAGGGGGTATCTCCCAAAGCACGTAGAAATATTCCACGTGCGCCATTTATATCCCGTTCGCGAAGCGTGACCTTCGGTCAATCCATCGTTCGGCCATCAACTTTTGATTTAATTACTTTGCTTCCACCAATGTTAATCAGCTCTCCTGTCCAGCTAACAGTTTTACTGGTGTAGGCTTCACAAACATCTACGACTGTCTTACCGGTCTCTTGAGCTTTATGCTTTAAGAATTCTTTGAACCGATAATGAGCAAAATTCAGCAGGTTTCGGACGGTTAATGACCTAATTTTTCTATTCCCTCTTTTAGACATTTGAGCGGTCTCAAAAGTGGGAAGTAAAATAACATCGAAGTTGTCAAGCATAAATCTGGCCGCCTTATGATGAAGCTCGTTGATCAGATTCTGAATCCTAATCACAATCCGTCGAGCAGCTTTCCTCATCCGGCGTTTCTGCCCAGGCTTAGCTTTGCTAATCTTAGATATTAGATTGTCTAGGTGATGACATAATCGCTGAATCCGGGAAAAGTCTCCATTTCCTATCTTCCCTACAGATGTCTCACTAAAGAAAGTGATAAAAGTCCTGACTCCGGGGTCTAAAGCGACTACTCTACCTTGGTTCTCGGCTTTTAAGTTGGTCACTTTGTGGGGAACTACTAGATAGTAATTCCCATTGTTACTAGTCAGTCGGCAGTCACAAACATTATCAGGAAGACTCTCAGAGTAAGTTATAACTCCAAGTTTCGTATGGTATATCCCCATAACGGAAACTGCTGACTTAGGGATATAACAGGACTGGGTTGGATTTTTGCGAGACCTGAATTTTACTCGTTGAATAACGGAGGTCTTTTTGTATTTCTTTTTAGCCTCCCGGATAGCGGTGCAAGCATCCTTAATCGCTATCGATTTAATCTGATAAGGTACTGCTTTGCACCACTCAGGAAGGTCATTCAGTATACCGGTTTTGATAGCTTTCCAGTTGGCTTTTACAACGCCTATCTGGAGGATTTTAACGGTCTTGTTGAACACATAACGGGACACTCCAAACCATTGACGAATGAGCGTACGCTGCTTAGGGTTTAGGAACAGACGAATCTTCTTTGATTTTCGAACCGTACTTTCTGAGTCCGTCAACCCTACAGGAGAAGACGTGAATGATGGAGAGAAGATCTGCGGTAAGTTCTGATTCTGGGCAACTTTCAGGTTGGTCGGATCCCATGATTTTTCCACCGTTGAGACCGACCGGAGATGAAACCTTAGAGTAGTGCAGCCTTACTACAAAACCAAGACCCTATGCTGCATAATTTACCAACTATAAAGGCTGCACTACTCTTACGGTAACTTCTAACCAAGTACTCAATGAGTTCAAACCCGAATCGGGTGAGTCTGTCTCTACAGGCAACAATAATTGTGAGCTGATATCCGCGCACAACTCGCTCCAATATGGTTCTAAGCCCTTTTCTTTTGTAGTTAAGCCCTGAACCAATATCTTTGATGATTTCTGCTTCTGGAAAGAGGGAGTGCATGTAGGCGATTTGGCGAGCAAGGTCGTCTCTTTGTTTAGTTGAACTGACTCGGCAGTAGCAGATTGTGAATCGACTGGACTGAGAGTTTGTTTGGTTTTTTCCGAAGCTAAGCAGACTCTCAACGTCGAACAATCTTGTTCCTCCCGGTGTCTTTTCGCATCTAATCGTTCCATCGTCCGCGTATTTTCGTAGTGTATTTTTGGAGAGTCCCGTAAGTTCGACCGCCTTACGGAGTGGAATGAGTGCCATATTTTTATCCTAGCACACATTTTGGAAGATTATGGAAGATACTGGAATATTTTTATTAACTGTTGTTAACCTCTGATTGCTTGAGAAATCCGGCGCTTTTGTGAAGACCCTGTGGTTTTTAAAGCTAAAGCTTCTATATGCTTGTAAAGATTCTCAGGTATAAGCCAGAGCAAATAGGCCGCAGCCCCAGTTAACACCGTACGACGTGGTTCTTCCCAGAGCATCTGCCAGTAGCTCCCCAGAGCTTCGTTGAAGAATTGGACAGCCATGGCACCATCTCTCAAGGTAACTGCCCGACGAGCTAGATACCTCGAATGGTAAGCACGGGCGCGGTTTTCCCACTCAACCACCACCTCAGGAGCATAGGAACGAGTCTTCTCAATTACCTGTTCCCAAGACCTTTGTTTTTTGAACAAGTTAGCTGATATACCACCAGAATTGACTCGGTATAGAGTCAAAGAGTCAGGAATGCCTTCCAGGTGCCAATTGGTTTGGATAGCAATGCGAAACCAACAATCCAAATCCTGTGAACCTTGCAATCCCTCATCCCAATAAAGGTCTTTGGTCTTTCCGTCAATAGTCTCTTGGTACTTAATAGCTTCAAATACCTCCTTGCGGAACACAGCACAGGAGCCATTACTAATAGGATTACGGCAAATGATGTCACCCATGGTGATGTCCTTTAGCTTGGGTAGTTGATAGATTCCTAGGGGATTTCCTGCTTCATCGATAAACCCAGAACAGCTAAAGCTAATCCCCAAATTGGGATTGTTTTCCAAATGTTCAATATGTTTTTCTAGCTTTTCAGGCAACCATAGGTCATCGCCATCTAAAAATGCTAAATACTCTCCCTGGGCTTCGCGGATACCTTCATTCCTTGCTGCATTAGCTCCCTGATTTTCCTGACGAATAATTTTGATTCTGGGGTCTAGGAACTGCTGGCAAATCTCTACACTCTGGTCAGGAGAACCATCATCAATCAGCAAATATTCAAAATTTTGGTAAGTTTGATCCAAAACTGACTGTACTGTAGCAGCAATATACTTCTCAACGTTGTAGACTGGAGTGATGACGGAAACTTTTTTCATTTTATAATCCATCTTATCTTATATTGAATGACTAAGACAATTATTGTCCAAGTTTGTCTTGTAAAATCTGACGTCTTTGGATCATTCCCACTACTTTGAAAGCCAGAACTTCGAGGTAGGAATATAGGGGCTTAGGCAACAGCAAAAGTAAATAGGCAGCAGCCAAAGTCCGAAGGGTACGGCTTGGTTCTTCCAAGAGAAGACGCCAGTAAGTTGCCAAAGCACCGTTAATTAGTTTGACAGACATTGGTCCATCTTTGAGACGTACTGCACTACGAGCAAAGTTTCGCAATCGATAGGCCAGGGCTAAATTTCCCCACTTCTCAATCAAGTCAGGAGCGTAGGAGCGAGTTTTTTCTAGTACTTGTTTCCAGGAATCTAACTGTTTGACTAAGTTCGCTGAAAGACTGGCTGAATTCACTCGATATAGGGTTAGTGCTTCAGGGATTCCCTCAATTTTCCAGTCTGTCTGAATCGCAATACGTAGCCAACATTCAATATCTTCAGCGCGGCGGAAGTTTTCATCAAAGTAAAAATCTTCTGTAGTGCCGTAAAGGTTATCTTGATACCTAATCGCTTCAAAGACTTCCCGTCGAATTACCGGAGCTGAACCATTACCAATAGGACTAGACCGGAATAAATCTGATCGGGTAATGTTCTTTAACTTAGGCATTAGATAAGTGTTCAATAAATTTCCCGATTCATCAATCAATGCAGAACGGCAAAAACTAACCCCTACCTCTGGAAATTTTTCTAAGTGTTCAATATGTCTTTCCAGTTTCTGAGGCAACCACAAGTCATCCCCATCTAAAAAGGCTAAATAATCTCCTTTGGCCTGGCGAATTCCTGTATTTCGCGCTCCAGCAAGTCCCCGATTAGTTTGATGAATAATCTTAATTCGATGATCCGAAAATTCTTGACAAATTTTTATACTACTGTCTGGGGATTCATCGTCAATAATGAGCACTTCAAAGTTGGTATAGGTCTGGTCGAGAACAGACTGCACCGCTGCTGCAATATACTTTTCAACTCCGTAGACTGGAATAATGACAGAAACATGTTTCATTGTTTGGACACTGGTTTTCAAGAGAACTAGTTTTGATTTAAACGTTTTTTAAAAAATTAATCCTGAAATAGGTAAAATAGATAAATATATGAAACTGACAACTGACCACTAAAAATTACCTCGTGAGCACTATTATCCTCCCAGAAACTGATCACAATTTTCTGCCCAAGTTTACTAGACTGTCTGTCATTTGTGATCTGGTAGGTAAGGTCGGACCGTCTACCAATTGCAGTTGGGGATAATACATAATAGATGAGTCTGACTTAACTAGTTCCCATTGGCTTAAAACAGAGGAATAGACGGTTTGTGCAATGCGTAAATCTCGCTCTAGAATTTCCAGAGTCAAGGCATCTTGGGACATTTTGCTAAGTTTTACTTCAAGCTGAGAAATCTGAAACTCTAGATCCCTGGCCTTGTCCTCACTACCTTGTAGTTGTGGTTTAATATCATCCATTTCTAAGGTTGGATCATCTTGGAATAAGCTAGCTTGAGGCTGATGGTGAACAGGATTCATCACCTGAGGATTTGTAGAATGACTATGATCAGACTGAGTCGGTACTAGCTCAGCCAGCAATTCAATCTTTTTGCGCCGTAATTCAATCTTTTTGCGCCGTAGTGCTTCTATTGTCTCTAAGAGCTGGTTTAAGGGCAATCCTATCTTCCCCGTTTTTTGAGCTAGGCGTTGCTGTGCATTTTCTAGATCATTTTCGGCTGACTTTATATACACTGGGATAGTCTTTTGTTGTTGAGCAATTTCTTGCTTTCTGAGTTGTTCCAGTCTTTTGTTAAACGCCTGATTAATCGCGAAGGCTCTTCGTTGGGCTTCCTCAGGGGTGACTCCTGAAATTTCAAAAACCATCATTGTAGAGTTATCGATTAGTTGAATCGAAGGCTTATCTAAGCTATCTACAGATATATTTAGCTGCTTTGCCGCTTCTTCTAAAACCCCCACACTTTCAGCTATCAACTTCAGGTGTTTTCTGGGATCATCGATGCGATCGCTTAACCCGGCACTGCTATTACTGTTATTACTGTTATTACTGTTATTACTGTTATTACTGTCACCATCACGAAATTCAGAACCCTGAGTGTTAGGGAATGTCCCACTACTGGCTAATGATAATGTCCATTGGCTGACATAAAACTGATCAGTATCAGTCTCATCGTGAGATTGGAGTATAGTATGAGATTGGAGTACAGTATTCTCTAAAGCTACAGGAGAGGTTTCAGGTTTAGCAAAGACATACCTAGCAGACCAAACCACAAATAAGGGAATTAAAAGCGCATGAACCAGTAAAACCGATATAGCGACCGTGATGATTCCCCATTTCACTGCTATCAGTAGACTACAGGAAAATATCATGGTAAATAATACATTCCAGAGCAAGCCAATGTGCGGTTTCTCAATGGCTGCTAAAAGCTGAAATCCAGCAATATCAAAGGGTCTAGGAATTGCTGATAAGCAAACTAAAATGACGATGGGAACCACCATACTCCAGCCTTCCGTATGAATTTTTTCCCCAACCATAATGGGAATATAAAACGGAACTAGACTTGATTGTAAAGCAACAAAACCAACAATCACTCTTCCAATCGTCTTCAGACTGTTAAAGTATGTTTGCTTAAATTTCGATAAGTTTGTCCGTACTTCACATAGGGCAGGGTATAAAGCAGTAGTAATCGATTGGACGATAGTTAAGCTAATTCCCAAGCCAGCATTGTAAGCAAAGTAGTAAACACCTAATAGGTCAATTCCTATAAAGCGACCAATGATAAGATAGTCGAGAGTTTCCCTGAGAGTCTTTAAAAGTTCAATCCCCAGGAAATTGATTCCAAAGCGAAAAATTTTCCCCCAGTATTTGGTTGTGAAAGAGCCAGTTCTCCGCCAGGGATGTTTGAACAGATAGGTAATGAATTCTATAGGGCTAGCTATTAGTATGGGAAGTATTATCGCCCACATCCCCAGATGAAGAACAGCAAAGACAGCGGTTAGGATATTGGCGGTGGCATATCTGAGAGCGCGAGCTGTAGCTGTTATCTGAATTCGATTATCCCTTTGAATTAGTGCTGACTGTACTGCCCCTAAGGGAGCAATCAAAAAGTTAAATGCTAATAGACAAATGGGTAAAATAAGTTGGTTATCTTTATAAAACCACGCAACTGGAAAAGCAGCAAGGCACTGCATAACGAATAGACTTGCAAAAAGTACCCAATTTAACCAATAAGCACTATTACAAATGTCTTCCAGCTCATCGGCTTCCGCCTGTATAATTCTAGCATGAACACCGATCCGCGTTACTGTTTGTGAATATTCATAGGTCGTCAGAACCAGTGCAGCTAATCCAAAGTCATGGGGAGTTAAGAAGCGTGGCAAAATAAACGTTGCACCTAAACGGGAAACCCGAATAAATGCCTGGGCAACTCCCATCCAACCAAGATTGCGAGTAAAAGTGCTTCTATTACCTAGTTTGTGCTTGATGCGACTCCCGATTGTTTTGACAATGTTCACAGTGGATCTCCCATCCTGCCATCCTTTTGATGATTGATATCTATCAAATTATAGTGGTAGTTAGTGCTCTGAAATCATCCGATTATCCACAGATACCATCGGCATTTTCTGGCCGATTAGTTGGATTAAATGTCCAGCTAATTTTTTAGGCATAATTTTGATTATTAATAGTTTTAAAATTAGACGGATAGTTTCCTTGCTTAGCAAAAATTTGGGGTAAAGTTTTATGGAATAGGTGAGTTTTTGACTAGCTAGCTTTACTCCTTCATCATCAAAAGCATTAGCTATAGACTGCTTAGCCAGATAACGATAGGCATTCGCTAAACTTTTATTTTTAAGAGACTTAAGTTCTGGTGGAGCTGCCTTGAATGCTCTTTCAATTACAATTAGGTTCGCCTTCTCCATCACATCCACTTTAGAGGTCATTGACTGGGAAGAGCGACGGTATAGAATTTGGTATTTAGGAACCAGTACAAAAGGACATAAAGCTGCTAGCCTGAGGTAATAATCCCAATCTTCAACTGATTTTAGGCATGGGTCAAATTCTCCAGCGGCTTCAATATACTTCCGCTTTACCATGATATTGGAACCACTGGATATGAAGTTACGAATTAGTAATTCGGGATAAACATTACCCTCCCAATAAAGTGGTTGCCAAGCAAACAAAAATTTGCTATTCTCATCTATAAAGGCAGTCCAACTGTAAGCCACTCCAGCTTCAGGATTTTTTTGGAGTGCTGCTAACTGTAGCTCCAATTTATCGGGTTTCCATAAATCATCGGCATCTATAAACGTAATAAATTCGCCCCTAGAGCGACGAATGCCACGATTACGAGCCACTGGCAATCCGCCATTTTCATAGGAGAACACTTTCAATCGATCATCGTTGACTGTACTGATTACATCTAATGTACCATCAGTTGAGCCGTCATTAATAATAATTAACTCAAAATCTGAAAAGGTTTGTGCTTGAATCGATTGGATCGTTTCTAATATAGTTTTTTCTCCGTTATAAACTGGAACTATTACAGATATGGTGGGCATGGCGATTATCCTTTTTTTGTATATAATTAGTGCATGGTGATTTACCACCAGAGGTCTAGACAAACCCCTTGAGCATTGTTATTTTAGTCCCATCCCTACTACAACCAAACCAGGCCAGTAGAGGTAAGCTAATCCCTCTAGATTTTCCCCAAACGAGAACAGGATACAAACTAGTAGTATTGTTAGTGCTGTTGTGGCAACTTTACTCCTTTGAGCTTTAATTAAAAGCTCTATAAAAGTATAGACTATAGGGATTAATATTCCAATAAACCCGACGATTCCATGAGTATATAAAGCACCATACCAAGTGTGGTGGCTTCCAATAGGCATTTTAGCGACAACATCAGGGCCTTTACCCACTTTAATGGCATGACCCCAAATCGGTGCATCTTCTTCCCACTTACGGTGAGAAAGCCGAGCTAAGGCCGACCTAACCCGCGACGAAGCAGATCTTTGACCGGAAAAAGAGTCTTTCAAGTTTCTAGCTATCATTAGGAGTTGGGGACCAAATAGACCACCAATAAAACTCCCTATTCCTGCTGTAATTTGGATAGCGGGTTCGGTGAGATTTCCCAAAAATGTTACCAGTATTGGTATACCCACTAAGCAGATTATCCCCATCCGGGACACTGAACCCACAATTGCAGCAGCACAGCCAATCATACCAATAAAACGCCACTTTATGTCCGGGTCTCTACTACTCAGGAAAAAGTGTACGTTACAGGCAAATGCCAATGCTGGAGCCCAAGGCGCAAATAAGAAAAGGCGTGTTTCACCACTTTTTATCACGTAAGGACTTACGGCGTAGTAACGTTGACTGTTACCACCAATTTTTGCCATTAGGGTGCTAGTATACAAGGGCATCTCTAACCCAGTCAGACTTAACCCATAGGTAATTGGCACCAAGATCAGAGTTTGTAGGGAAAGGATAGAAATTGCTCTATAGATTATTTGTGGTCGGATGTTGAGGCAACCAATTAAAGGAAATAAGGCGAGAAGGGCCCAAGTTCTCAAAAAGGAGTTAATAAAAGATTTTATAGTTTTAACAGTTGAGAAACCCCAATCTAAATGACCCACAACTAAGGCTATGCCAATGACTGATATGCAAACAATCCAGACCCATACTCCAATGGGAATCCGAATCCTTTCTTCCGGTGGAGTATCTGATGTTTGCTGCCAAAGCTTTTTAATTAGATAAAAGGTTAGCAGCCAAGCTAGGGCTGGGGCAAAAACAAACTGTGCGCCTAAAAAAAATAATAAGTAGGTGGAAACTATATAATAGAAAACTACTTTTTCTTCAAAGTTTTGGGGTTTCATTAAAGCCTGCCTAATGGCTTAGGTTACTGGTGCCAGCCTATGATGTCTAGCTTGATAACAAGTGGATTAGTTGGATCAGAAATCTTTTCTTTGGTTCCCCATTGGCGATGTTAAGCTATTATTAGATGTTGTGAAGCTATTATTCGATGGTTGAGAACGTAAGGGTGGAACATCAGAATTAAACGATTCTACTTTGCCGTAGATTGAGGCTTCTGATTTACCTTGTACATGGGGACGTAACCAGAGTAAAAATAGTCCTGCACTAATTAACAATGAACCAGCTGTTGCACCAAGTAAAGCCGATGACTTTTTCGGTGCGATCGCGTCTGGGGGTAAGCTTGGTTCAGCTAGCAGCTGAACTTGAGGATAGGAAAGGGATTGGTTAAATCGACCAATCGCTGATTGAGTTAAGGTTGAAGCATAGATAGTTTCCGCAATGCGCATATTGCGTTCTAGGATCTCCATCCTCAAGGCATCCTGGCTCATTTGTCTGAGTTTGGCTTCCAGCTCAGCAATCTGGTTGGTTAATACCCACGCTCTAGCTTCCACACCCTCTTGCCGTGCTTGCACCTCAACAATTTGGCGTAGCAAATTTTCCCGGGAAGAACCAGTTTCAGGCCCAGAGTTAACACTGAGCTGGTCGATAATTGCCAAAGACATGGGGCGACCTAACAGAGCTTGACTACGCTGTAGCAAAGCTGCTTTAGCACTCTCTTGCTTGCTCTTTTCGTCCACTACAGATGGATGCTTGGAACCGTATTTGGAACTCAAAACCGTCAGGGCTGCGGTAGCCTGACTGTATTCCCTTAGGGTTTGCTGAAATATCTGGTCAGCCTTAAGTACAAAAGCATCAGCAGCTTGTCCAGACGACAACTTTAGATTAGCTGAGAGGTTGCTGAGATTGGCTTTTGCTTCTCGCCCTTGGGCCAACAAATCGATTTGTTGTTGTCGTAAACTTTCTATAGTGGATGATAGCTGGTTAACTTGTTCTTTAGAGTTCAATCCGGTTCTAGCTTTGTGTTCAGACAGGCTTCTCTGAATGTCTGCTAAATTTTTCTTAGCTGCCTGCAAATCAGCTTGAACTGGTAGCTGATTGTTTCCTACTTCTTCTTGCCTAAGTTGTTCAAGTCTATCCTCGAAAGCCTGGTACATAGCAAAAGCTTTCTGTTGGGCTTCCTCAGCAGAGTCTCCTTTGATTTCAAAGGCCATCATAGTTGAATTGTCAACGATTTTGACCCTAGGCTTGCCCAACTCTTCAGGGGACATGTTCAGGAAACTGGCAGCATCCTTCAGTACCGGCTTACTTTCAGCAATGAATTTCATCTTTTCCCTCGGGTCATGGGAGCGATCGCCAAATGGTGACCTAACATCTGAACTCGCTCCCCCTAATTCTGGGATATTAATTCTGGTGGATGAGCCTGAGACAGGAAGTGATACTCTCCATGTACTGGTATAAGTTGGCTGAGCTGATTTCAAATAAAAAAATGTTAAGCCCCAAATTCCGGCATTAATAGATATCCCTAAACACAAGTAAAATAGCCAACGTAGAGGCATGAGATTTGATTTTTCATAGGGATATGGGGCTATGGTCTTATAATTAGTAGTCATTGGAGCATCTCACCTGGCAAATCCACATTTTTAGTTTTAAGTTGTAGTCTTAAGTTGTAGTCTTAAGTTGTAGTCTTAAGTTATAATTTTTTATATTTTATATGATTAAAGACTTGGCAGATAGTTTTATAGCACTATCAAGCAATGGCTTAAACCCTTAGCCAATACACCCCTGATGAAGAGTCAGATCTCGTGAGCTTATAACTTGTGATAGATATATTAATTATAACATTTGAGCTATCCTAAATATGAATTAGGGTATAAATATGTCTTTAATAATCCGAATGGGATTGAAGATATCGCCAATAAAGTCAAAAACACTTTTGACATTAGTGACCGTTGAATCATAGCAAGCGACACTATCTCTTGGCATCAGCACTGGATTAACTTGGTCATCATTAGGCTTCTTAACCAAGTCCTCTACAGAACGTTCTATTGCCAAAGTTTCCCCAGTAGTACGGTCAGTTTGCAGTAACAGAGCACGGCGATCTGCATTTGTGCTTTGTGTACCTCCAACACAACTAGCAGCAATTACAGCTTGAGATAGACGGGAGCCATATTCAACTTCCTGGATTCTAAGCTCACGTCCATTATTGGGATTAGTCAAATTGGAGAGAAACACAGGAATAGTTGAGGGAGTAAGCTGGGAAGGTCTGGCTAGATAATATTGAGGCAACTCCCGAGTAGGAACAATGATTTGGTCTCCAGCAATCAAGGGAATATCTTCTACTGGTGATCCGCTGAAGACACCAGATAAATCAATGACCTGTTCTTGTTCACCCCGAACCAAGCGCACCTGTTCAATGTTGGCATTTGGTTTGATGCCACCAGCCGTTAAAATAGCAAAGGTTAGGTAGCGTTCTGGAGGATAGTCTCCTGAGACAGTAGCAATCGATGCCGGTAAGTCTCGACCTTTAGAATCCGTATCATTAATCAAAACCCGACCAGGTTCAAAAACAGCTCCTCCGACAGTTACCTGAATTGGAGCCCACTCAAACAGTTGAATGCTGACTTTAAGGAAATCAGGCTGAAAAAAGCCCCCTTCTAGCAAAGCCTTGACTAGGTCTTCCTCGATTTCTGATACTTCTCGACCCGCTGCCGCTATAGGGTCTAGGTAGGGAAACTTGATGTAACCATCCAAATTAACTTCATAGGTGGCACTGAAGCGTTCAGCTTCCGGGATTTCTTCTTCGCCAGCCACAAAGAGTCTAAGGCGATCGCCAGGAGACAGTGGTAGAGCCCAACTGGGAACTGATACACCTATTGCTGCTACGGTAGTAATTAACCCTGCTATCCAAAACTTGAGAATGGACATTGAAGAATCTGTGGGTTTACAACTATTACTTAGTGCTATTACTTAGTGATAACACTTAGTGATAACACTTAGTATAGGGGAGTTTCTGTGACTGTTTGAGTGTTGAGTGACGATCAACACTCAACACTCAAACATTCAACAAAAAACACTTAATCACATTGCGACTAACTAAACTATGTCAGTAACTATAGCGTTTGTATATAGGTTGTAAACAGCCGTATTGCCGAAAAATGCAAGAGGCAAGAGCCATCGATCAAAGAGGGGCAAGAGCTCCGGAGTTTTATGGCAAAATCACAAAAGACCTTCTAGGTTTACATCTCAAATACAAACGCTATGGTTAAGTTTAAGTTAACCAACCACAACAGTTTCTTTAATTGCCGAGAGGGGCTTACCCTGAAAATACTCAGGAATCGGCGCTCCCATCAAATTCAGAATAGTGGGGGCTAAATCTAGAGAATGACCAGCTGGTAAACTAGAACCTGGCTCAATATCTTGTCCTTGAATCACCAAAAAGCCATCAGAGCGGTGAGAACCAGTACGATTAAAGGGAACTGGACCAATCCGTCCAATATCGGGACTATCTACTACGTCAGTGGCATATTTTTCTTGCCAGATCACGACTAAGTCACCATCAGGTAATTTGGGACCAGTTTCAGTTGCCGATTGGCGGGTGCGGATAATTTCCTTCACCATTGGTTCCCCAGTGCGAGCATCTTTAAGCTGGTAGAGTTTTTGAGTCAATTCCTCACATACAGCATCGTACTGATCAGGGGCGACAATACCGTGAGGTTCCCTTCCCTGGAGATTAATCCTGATATATCCTTCCGAATAACTAGGCAACGCGAATGCTTTCATCTGAGGCCAGCAGGGTTGGTACCACGATGGACTCTGGAAGAAGAATGGATCGGATTCTGCCTGCATCTTGAACGGAGAAATGAGATCTGGTCCAGGAGTGGAACCAAACAAGGGTGCGATAGGATTGAAAAGTTTGGTAGGGAGTTGACGTCTTAAAAAACCTTTGAGTGGATTCGATTCATGCTTGAGGCTCCACACTTTACCCATCCAACCCTTTTTCGCCCTGGCATCATTGACTAGGGGTTCTGGGGGTTGACCATAGTTGCCACGACCAATGCCATATTTACCTGGGAAACTCCAGCGATAGAGAAATTCTGGCAGGAACAACATACTCGGTAGATCCATGACGTTAGACCCCATACCATGGGCAGCAAATACTACGACCTGGGCATTATCCGGGGCTTTGCTCACAATTCCACCAATGGCTTCGTCAATAGCTTCAAAAATTTCTAACACGGGATCTCCAGGGCATTTAGCACCTACAGATGGGTAGAGAGGATGATCCTGCTGACTCAGGTGCCAGAAGTAATGCCCTGCAGTATGGGTTTCACCAAAGATTGTTAAGAAGAAATCCCACGGCATCTGCTGCAACAAGTCTTGACAAATGGCACCCCGGCGTGCGATACCAATCTCCAGTTGTTCCTGAAGACCCTTGAGTGCTGCCACATCCATAATACTGGCATGGTCTTTGCGTAAGACAGGATGCTCACCATGCTTATCAATCAAATCCTGTAGCAAGGATTTGGGTATGGAATGACTAGGAGTCTGAGGAGAGTGAGCTCCCCAAGCAAGGACTTGCAACCCATTGACCTGATTGGAAAGGGGAGCTTGAGGCATATCAAAGACTGCCACCTGATAGTCATCTCCCAAGGCATAGAAGGGTTGATACTCAGCAAAGTCGTAGGCTTGAATGTCTTCTACTTCGTAAGTGCCTTCCTTAATTTTCAGAGGTGCCCAGTATCCTGTTTGCTCAGGAGAACAACCAGTGAGGAATGTTGTCCACGGAGTCTCAGCCCGGTAGTATTCGTATGTCTTTAGACGTCCGTAAGATCCCTGTTCTCGTAAGCGACGCAGATTTTTCAGATGCCCTTGAGATATCCATTGCTCTATCAAGGCAGGGTCGGCAGCATCCAAGCCAATGGCAATTACTGGGTTTCTCATGGTTTTGGTTGGTAGATCTGTGGGTAATTTTCTGGTAGGTTAATTAGTGTGCCTAGTTTAGCTCAGCATCTAACCCTACAAATAACAATAGTCGGCTTCACACAGATGAAGGTTGAAGGATCGATGAATCTTAGAGTAGACTTTTATAAAGTTTCTGTAAAGACTACTGCTATCGATCACACTATGTAGTCTCATTGTATAAGTAGCAAAGAGTTGAGGCATTTGTTAGCTCGACTAATTCTCAGACTCGGCTGGTGAGCTACTACCTGCTAAAAAATCTTCTTAAAATAAGCCATAAACCTGATCAAGACTACCTGATCAAGACAACGACTCGTGATCAGTAAAAACTACCATCGTTAGCTCATTTATGTAGAGTCGATGAAGGCTATTTAAAGATTTTATTAAGCTCAGAGAAAATACTAGCCGGGACTCGCCCATAGGCTATGATATTAATGGTAAAATCAACCATTAACTAACCATCAATCAACCATAAAGGAGGACTGGTGCAACCGTAAAAACCAGTAGTTTTAATTAAAGTAAATACCTAATACATAACAACTAAATTAAGCATAAATCAAGCCTAAACCAGGCTATCCTTACTAAGGATTATAGAAAGGAATTGACTTGAGGTTTTTAAGCTCTAAACATCTAAGCAGATCGGGATTTACTAGGAGGATATAAAACGTAATTCATTCCTAGACAGACTGATTGATTAAATCAGAGTTGACTCTAATCTATAACGTTATGATTAGTCAGCAATTATCCCCTCGATACGATCTAGTTCACGGTGTGACAATTAGATGAAATATTTCGTTAAATAATTAACACTGTAATGATCGAAATTAATCGCTTATTAACACAGTACACTAGAGCTTAATGCTAATGCCAAAATAGATTTATGTCAAATTTATGAGATAGTTGTTATAAAACCCTGGTGTAATCTACATCAAGGGATTACTGTTTTTTTGATTAGGGAATATCTATAGGTTCAGCTATCTATAAAACAGGTGCGACCCGTGGCGAATTTAATTACGGGTCAAGGGCACCTAAGGGTATTTACCAATTTTTCAGAGCTACTATAGTCAAATTTATAGTCAAATTACTAATACTGTGATAATGTAATTTTATTCTTTCCCAAATAAAATCTTGTTCGAAACAGTATCAAGCTAACTTGGTTAGCTGATCGGTAAATGGTAAATTGACTGAGTTTGGTTCCAAGTCTGAAGATTGTTGGGAAAAACTTGACTGTTTTTATTGCTTATCCCTTAGTTAGGAGAGACATCGTCAAAAGGTGAAACATGAGAGAAATAGTCAAAATATTAAACTTAGAGATTGATAATATATCAAAGTCAGAGCTTTTAAAGCGGCTCGATAGCGGGGTGATTTTTACTCCCAATGTCGATCACTTAGTCAAGCTACAAAAAGACCCTGAATTCATGAAGGCATATCGAATTGCCGATTATAGATTATGTGATAGTAAAGTTGTGTATTATGCGTCGAGATTCTTGGGGTCACCCATACAGGAAAAAATTTCTGGATCTGACCTTTTTCCAGCTTTTTATGATTATCACAGAAACAATGAGACTATTAAAATATTTCTCTTAGGTGGACGAGAAGGAGTCGCTAAAAAAGCTCAAGAAAATGTCAATGCTAGAGTTGGCAGAGAAATTGTTATCGCTGCGCATTCCCCATCATTCGGATTTGAGAAGAATGAAGCTGAATGCCAAGAAATCATAGAAATGGTTAAAAACTCTGGAGCTACAGTACTAGCTGTGGGGGTTGGTGCGCCTAAACAAGAAAAGTGGATACACAAGTACAAAGATCAACTACCAAACATTAAAATATTTATGGCAGTAGGTGCGACCCTTGATTTTGAAGCAGGAACCAAACCAAGGTCGCCTCTATGGATGAGTGAGGTAGGATTGGAATGGTTACACAGGCTATTATCTGAACCGCGACGGTTGTGGCGGCGATACCTATTTGATGCTCCGGTCTTCCTTTGGTTAGTGTTGAAGCAAAAACTCAAGAGTTATCTGTTGCCACCAGCTAGGGTCAATCTGAATTGAGCCCAAGTTACATCGTTTCGGTTTATATCGAAATGGTTTGGAGGAAAACCTCGAAGATCCAAAGGACAGGAACCGAGGGAGGGACAAAATTGACCATTCAGCCATTCTCTTAGGTCACTGACCAAGCTAACTGGATCCTCAAGATTACCAATTACTGATTACCGATTACTTTTGTACTAATTACTTTTGGTGTCGCACTTCTACAACGGTGTGAACATTACCGCGTGGGTTATAATCCCCCTTGATGGTGACTTCTTCTGGGTTACAGGCGGCTACGAAGTCATCTAAAATTTGGTTTATACTCTCTTCGTGGGAGATGTAGCGATCGCGGTAGGTATTGATATACAACTTAAGCGCCTTTAGTTCTACCACCAGTTCATTGGGAACGTAGGTGATGTAAATTGTGGCAAAGTCCGGATAACCAGAAAAGGGGCACTTGCAAGTAAATTCCGGTAAGGTGATGTTTATGTGATAGGGACGACCGATACGGGGATTTGGAAAGGTAATAAGTTTGGCTTGGGCAATTTCCTGTTCACCGTATTTAATCTGGGGTGTATCTACTTCTGGTGATGCTTGTTCCTGGGTAAAGGAATTACTCATTGGTTTTGCTAGGATTAGAAACGATTTGAGGAATTTCTAGGATGGGATTCCCAGTCAGGACAATCTTCTGTGTCCCAACCATAGGGATGCATAGCGCAGACTAATAAATTTCCACCATAGGCTTGACCGTGATAATGACGGCAACCTATGCAGGCTGGATGTTTCTGTGAGGATGGTGTCACGGAATCAGGAAAATCCTCGTCTGTTTCACTGACCATAACCTCAAAGTCAAAATAAATCTCAACAAACGGTTCAACAATATCTTGCAAACACTGGTCAATGTCCGCACCAATGGCATTGTCTACCTGATTGGCAAACTCCTCAACTTCATTGGCAAACTCCTCAACCGCCTCACTGACACCCTCGAAGAACTCATCGACCATATTAGCCACTGATTCGAGGGTTTCAAAAATACTTTTAGACCAATCATCTTCCATAGTAAATAGTTACTCAACCACCATGATGTGCTAAACCAGTGTTGTTGACAAGTTGATTATAAGTGCTAGATAAGTGCTATAAGTTAGCGCTTGAGCCGACGTAATTCTTCTTGCATAGCTTGCACCTGCTCGCGTAGTTTGTCAACATTCTGCTCTTGGGGTGGTGCTGATTCTTCTTCATCAGCAATAATCTCAATCCGGCGCGGCTCAGGTTTAGGATCATTAGGCTGAGCTTGAGAGGATTGCTGTTGCCCCTGTTGCACTAAATCTTCCACCAGTTTACGGGCTTCCTCGGTAGTCATTTCCCCTTTTTCTACCAGTTCATCTACCAGTTTCTGAGCTTGACCTCGCACTTCTGACAAGGTTCCCCCAGCTTTCTCCCCTGCAGCAGCAGCTATACCAACGCCTAGATAAAACGCTTTTTGAACCAAATTTCCAAAACCAGCCATGAACACTGATACTCCGAGAGTTCTCCTATTACTCTATGATTCCAGGATAGGAGTGAAATCCCACTTTGCCCACTCGACTTAAGGTAGACGGACTTAAGGGTCAGCAGGATTACAATAATACTATACAATTCCATACCTCCCTAAGGTAGAAATCTGTTGAGTTCATGAATAAAGTTGTTGTTGGCTTGTCTGGCGGAGTAGACAGTTCCGTAGCTGCCGCCACCCTCTATCACAAAGGATACGAAGTTGTAGGATTGACCCTTTGGTTAATGAAAGGGAAGGGTCAATGCTGCTCTGAGGGAATGGTCGATGCAGCGTTTATCTGTGAACAATTAGGGATTCCCCACCATATTGTGGACAGTCGCGATGTTTTTCAGGAAAACATTGTGGATTACTTAGTGTCAGGTTACCAATCGGGGATTACTCCACTGCCTTGTTCTCAGTGCAACAAGGCAGTGAAGTTTGGTCCGATGCTGACCTATGCCCATGAGACATTGGGGATTGATAAAATAGCCACAGGTCACTATGCCCGGATTACTTATGATGCTGAATGCGATCGCTATCAATTGCGGCGAGCAATAGACTTGACAAAAGACCAATCATACTTCCTGTATGACTTGACTCAAGACCTGCTGGCGGCTTCCCTATTTCCTTTGGGAGAACTGAAGAAAACAGAAACGCGACGCCTTGCTGCTGAGTATAATCTCAAGACTGCTGATAAACCAGAAAGTCAGGACTTGTGTTTAATCGAATCCCACGGTTCCATGCAGAAGTTCCTGGACAAGTATATTTCCCAAACCACAGGTGACATCGTGGACTTGGATGGAAATGTGGTAGGGCAACATCAGGGAATTCACCACTACACCATTGGACAACGGAAAGGGCTAGGTATAGCTGCTCCCAATCCCTTGTATGTGATTGCCCTAGATGCAGCCAGGAATCGGGTAATTGTAGGGGAACGCCACCAAGCCACCCAACCTGAATGTACGGTTCATCGGGTCAATTGGGTATCGATTCAGGAACCTACTGTTCCGATTCGAGCTTCTGTGCAAGTTCGCTATCGCTCACCTGCTGTACCTGTGAATGTGATTCCTCTAGAAGGAAATCGGATCAAATTAGTTTTCGATGAACCACAATTCAGCATCACCCCAGGACAGGCTGCTGTTCTGTATGACGGGGAGCTAGTGCTTGGAGGTGGCATTATTGAGCAGTTACCAGGGAAAATAGCAAATGGCAAATTGGTTGAAGGTTGAAGGTTGAACGCGATGGACGAAGTCCCGCTTTCAGCGATCGCGTGGCCTTTAGGCCAAGGTTGTCTGTCAGAATGCAGAATGCAGAATGGTGAATTTAGAATTTAGAATTCCCAATTCACCATTCTAAATTCTAAATTCTAAATTCTAAATTCTAAATTCTAATAGTGACCTTGACAAACGCCAATTGCCATGGTATTAATAGACTACCAATTGGTGTCAGAGTAGAGATTAATCGTCAGCTGTTCATAACCTGCAGGTACAGCAGTGATACAAGAACAGACAGTCGGTCCATTTTCTATCTCTACCTCACAGGCATGACAAGAACCCATCAGGCAACCTGTGGCAATGAACACACCAGCACGTTCAGCCACTAGAAGGATGGGTTCTCCGACTTCGGCCTCAACTGTCACATCATCTGGTAGAAAGCGAACGCTTACACTCATGTTTGATTAGTCATTTCATCTGTTAGTTTTTTATTGTTAATTGTTTAGTTAATTGTTTACGTTTTAATTTATATTTTCCCTTAACGATTTTCCAGTTTCCATTTTCCCTTCTCAAGTTTACTTTTCACTTTTTAAAAAACTCATCTGATAGTTAACGGTCTAAGACCTTAAAATCGGGGTTAAATCAAGATGAGATTCGATAGTATCAGCCAGTGAATTCAAAAGCGCTTCTCGTTGTTCCCGATAGTTGACAACCCCAGTAGGGAGAGAAGGTAGCCCTCGTCTGGAGCGCAGTTGATTCAACCAGGCACGTCGCCAAGGACTATTGTCAAACATGCCATGGAGATAGCTGCCCCAAATTGATTGATTCACGTCAACAATTCCCAAACCATGGTCATCGAATAACGCTCGATAAGCAGATTTATTGTCTCCCATCTCTGCCTCCAACATTCGGGAACGCCCCTGATGAATTTCGTAACCAGTAATGGGTAAGCCAACTTGGGGATAATTAGAGGTCACCATCCGTTGACGGGCAACTTTGCCACTAGTAATCAAGGTTTTTAACGGCAACAAGCCTAATCCTGGATGACGTCCCTGTTTACCCTCTAATCCATCGGGATCAACTAGGGTTTTGCCTAGCATTTGGAATCCCCCACAAATTCCCAAAATGGTCCCACCTGAGGCAGCATAGTTTTGAATCTGCTCAGCCATGCCACTTTTTTGGAGTACCATCATATCCGCAATGGTAGTTTTCGTGCCTGGGAGAATCACTGCATCTGGATATCCCAAGGTTTCATTTGGTGACAGATATTTCAAAAAGACGCTGGGTTCAGCTTCGAGGGGGTCAAAATCAGTAAAGTTAGAAATTCGAGGTAAACGAATTACTACGATAGTGACTTCCTGATTGGACTTGTTCCTGCTGTTGCGATCTAGTAAGTCAAGGGAATCTTCAGCGGGAAACAGTATATCAATCCAGGGAATAACTCCAACAACAGGAATACCAGTGCGTTCTTCTAACCATTTTATCCCGGGTTCGAGCAGCGATCGCTGACCCCTAAACTTATTGATCACGACACCTTTAATCAACGCTCTCTCTTCTGGTTCGAGCAGTTCGAGAGTACCGATTACGTGAGCAAAAGACCCTCCACGGTCAATATCTACCACCAGCAAGGTGGGAGCTTTGAGGTACCGCGCCACTCGCATATTGGTCAAGTCGCGGTGCTTGATATTAATTTCTACTGGGCTACCAGCTCCCTCGCACACGACTAAATCAAACTCATTGGTTAAGCGTCGCAGTGATTCTTCAATCACCTGCCAACCCTTATCAAAGTACTTCTCGTAGTAATCCCCAGCACTAACCTTCCCTACGGCTTTACCCATAAGAATGACCTGGGAGGTCATGTCACCTTGGGGTTTGAGTAAAATTGGGTTCATTTCCACACAGGGAATCACACCTGCAGCCCAAGCTTGTACGGCTTGGGCATGTCCAATTTCTCCACCATTGGGTGTAACATAGGCATTTAGAGCCATGTTCTGACCCTTAAAGGGACACACACGCCAGCCTTGTCGCGAGAGCAGGCGACATAGAGCTGTGGTTATCAAGGATTTTCCTGCGTGGGATGTAGTACCCACCACCATAATCGCTTTCATAATTCAGGGTTAGGGCGTCAGAACTAGCCTAGATGATCAACAGATGAGATATCACCCTGTCACCAACTTGATTTAAATCGACAATCTTAGCCAGCGATTCAAGGTATGATGGAGTCGATCTGATAATGAGGGTGGAGGTAAGGTTTCTCCAAGGCCTTCCCACTTTTCTAACAACTGACGACCCAAAGGTGTCAATCGAAAACTATCCGTAATTCCCTGACCGTCTACTTCTCGACGTAATACACCCACTTGAATCAACCACATTAAATCGTTTTCTACTACCAATTCCGACCTAGGGCGCGTTGTGTAGTTTCTCTCGACACCTTCAAGACCTACTATAGATAAGAGTGGAACACTGTTAGAACGCATCGCTGCCAATAAAGGCATCTGGAATGGCAAACAGCGCATTGCTTGCTCTGCACGCTTAGTAGTTCGGTCAGGATATTGAATAGGCTGGCTACCTTGAGACTGAATTGAAGTTCTTGCCACAGTTACTAAATCTCAGAACTATACTGACCGCCGATTATTTCTATATTAAGGGTTTTTTGACTTTAGAGGCCAACCTCTGGTGGTTTACTCTAGAAATTTTTTAATTTATTCAAGACCTAGGACAAACTGGGCAACAAGCGTGCTTATGTATAATGGTCCTTACAGAGAAGGCACCCTGAAAGTCGAGTTACTAGGTAAGTCGTATTACTGTAAACTTTATACATAAGTTCAGTATATTTCTATAGGAAACCAAAGTTATGGCTCTTCAAGTTGGCGTGGATGCACCAGCATTTACTGTCAAAGACGACGAAGGCAATACCGTTTCACTGTCCGACTTTGCGGGGAAAACTGTAGTGCTTTATTTTTACCCCAAAGACGATACTCCAGGGTGCACCAAGGAAGCCCAAAGCTTTCGGGATAACTACACTGAGTATCAAGGTAAAGACATGGTGGTACTCGGTGTCAGTATGGATGATGAGGCATCCCACAAACAATTTAAGGAAAAGTATGGTCTGCCTTTCACCCTGCTAGCGGATACGGATGGCTCAATTACCAAGGCTTATGATGTTGATGGTGGGGGTTACTCCAAGCGGGTAACCTACATTATCAACGGCGAGGGCAAAATTACTCAGGTTGATGAGACCGTAAAAACGGCTACCCACGCTCAAGATATCTTGGCAGCCATGGGCTAAACTAAGTCAAAAGCCTCAAACTTCGTCTAAATTTTTGTGAATTTGGGCGAAGCAGTGATTATTTATCTAATCTATATATATAAACTAGAAACTAACCAATCCCCTTGGTGCTGGAGCTGTTAAGTCCTCGTGAGAATCCTGCTAGTAGAAGACGATGAAGGTATTGCCAAAGTAGTAACGGCAGCGCTAGCTAGTCAACATTATCAGGTTGATCTAGCTACAGATGGGGATGAGGGCATAGAACTAGCAGAGATATTTAAGTATGACTTGATTTTGCTAGATTGGATGCTGCCCAAGCTCAAGGGGATTGATTTGTGCAAGCAGCTGCGAAACGCACGCGATCGCACTCCGATTATACTCCTCACTGCCCAAGACACCAGCACTAACAAAGTCGAAGCTTTAGACGCAGGAGCAGATGATTATTTAGTCAAACCCTTAGACATACCTGAATTATTAGCCAGAATTCGCGCAGTGCTGCGCCGCAGCAGCACCCCTCTACTCCCTGTGCTGGAGTGGGGATTGCTCCATCTTGACCCCAGTAACTGCCAGGTCAGCTACGATCAGGAACTGTTGCATCTGACACCTAAGGAGTATGGTCTAGTAGAGTTGTTTTTACGGAACCCCCACCGCATCTTTAGCCAAAGTTTCCTGCTAGATAATCTCTGGTCTTTTGAAGAACCCCCTACAGAAAATGCGGTTAGAGCTCATATCAAAAGTTTAAGGCGGAAACTCAAGCAAGCTGGAGCCAAAAATGATTTAATTGAAACCGTCTACGGCTTGGGGTATCGGCTCAGACAACCGCCTGAGGAAGGTTCAGCTCAAACAAAGACTGAGAAAAACAAAGGCAAAAAAGTAGCTAAAAAGACACCATCTAACCTGAAACAATCAAAGAGCAAGAGTGATAGTTCCGTTTCCCCAGTCCCTAAGGCTCAATCCCAAGAACCAAAGCAATCAGGATTAAGTGCTATTTGGGAGCAGCAGAAGTCAAAGTATATCAAGCGGATCAATGTATTGGAGCAGTTGGTGACGGCTTGGCGAGATGGTGACGACTGCGGAAAATTGGAACAGGAGGCTTTACGGGAGGCACACACCCTAGCTGGTTCCCTCGGTAGCTTTGGTTTTGATCAAGCTTCTATCAAATCCCGTGAGATTGAGCAGATATTGCAATCTGGGAAAAAAGGTAGCAAAGAGACAATAGCACATCTGTCTAAACTAGTGGTAGAACTACGACAACAACTAGAGACAGAGCCTAACCTTCCAAAACCTACAGAAAGTCTCCCACTCCCAACTTTCCACTCCCCATTCCCTATTTCCCACTCCCCACGACTACTGATTGTGGATGATGATGTAACACTAGCGCAAGGGTTAGCCTCAGAGCTAGCAGCCTGTAAAATGCAGGTTGAGGTGGCGGGTGATATATCTCAAGGGAGAAAAGCAATTGCTGGTAACCGCCCCGATGTGGTACTACTAGACTTGTGTTTTCCTGAATCATTGGGAAATGGTTTCGAGCTGTTAGAAGAACTGAAAACAACTAAGCCCCCTGTACCTGTTGTAGTATTTACGGCTCAAGAGAGTTTTGCTGAACGAGTTAGAGTGGCTCGTTTGGGGGGAAGGGGTTTTCTTCAGAAGCCTGTAGCACCTCAAAAGGTGATGGATGCGATCGCTAAAGCGTTGCAACAATCTGGTCCACCACAGGCAAAGCTATTGATTGTTGACGATGACCCTCAAATCCTGGATCAGCTACGCACTGTCCTAGAACCTTGGGGATTTCAATTGACTTTGCTAAACGATCCACAACAGTTCTGGGAGACCATAGAGGAGTGTACTCCTGACTTACTGATTTTGGATGTGGAAATGCCGCAGTTTAGTGGTATTGACCTGTGCCAGGTGGTACGCAATGACCCTCGCTGGGGAGAGTTACCCGTGTTGTTTCTCTCTGCTGTTCAAGATGCTGAAACTGTGCAGCAAGTGTTTATGGCCGGGGCTGATGATTACGTACAAAAGCCAATCAGGGCTCCGGAGTTATTGGCTCGGGTGTTGAATCGCATTGAGCGCAGCCGACTAAGACTTAGTATAATAGCACAGAAGAATAAAATGTTGTCAGATAAATAAATAACCCTGGTCAGTTAGTGGACGTAGAATTGGCAGATCGGACATAGTAGAGTTGATCACATTTTATTCACAGTTGATGGTTAACGGTTGACTGTCAGCAATCATGTCAATTGTCAACCTAATTATGATCAATTTCTTTGACTATATCTTATTGGCCGAAACCTTTATTCCCCAAGGTAACTGCTACCTTGGGCAGCCTAACGTAATCTGGCTACACCTGATCAGTGATTCCCTAATTACCCTAGCCTACTATGTGATTCCCATACTGCTAGTGTACTTGATTAGGCAGCGGCAGGATCTGCCTTTCAAGGGACTCTTGATTTTGTTTGGGGCGTTTATTATTTGCGGTGGCACCACTCACCTGATCGAACTATGGACTGTTTGGGATCCAGTTTACTGGCTATCAGGCTCTATTAAAGCAATTACAGCTATAGTTTCTGTCTACACTGCCATAAAATTATACTCTATTCTACCTCGAATCCAAAATTCACCTAGTCTGGCTGGACTTGAGCAGCTCAACCAGGAGCTAAAATCTCAAATTGAAGAGCGTATTTTGGCAGAGCAATCCTTACGGAAACGTGAGCAACGCTGGCAATTGGCACTACAGGGAGCTAATCAAGGAATTTGGGACTGGAAGCCCAAAACCAATGAAACGTTTTTCTCCAGCCGATGTAAAGAAATTCTGGGGTATGATGAAAACTACGACATCGGAAACTATAACCATCAATGGTGGACACACATCCATCCCGATGATGTAGACCAGGTGATCAAAGCCATGGAGGATCACTTAGCCCAGAAAACCTCCTATTACGTTCAAGAGTATCGCTTACGGTGCAACGACGGCAGCTACAAATGGATTCTTGACCAGGGACAAGCACTTTGGGATGAAGCAGGTGATGCAGTGCGGGTGGTTGGCTCAATTACCGATATTAGCGATCGCAAGCAGACAGAAGAAGCATTTCTTGAAAATGAAAAGGCGCTGAAGTCCAACCAAGACCGGCTCGACGCAATTATGAGTTCTCTTCAAGACGTGGTGTGGTCAGTATCACTGCCTTCTGGGATACTGCGCTATGTTAATATCGCCTTCGAGCAAGTTTACGGTCGCCCAACTTTCGAGCTATTCAGCGATCAAGACAACCTCTGGCGACAGTTTATTGTCCCAGAAGATTTTGAGCGTGTTGATAAGGCATGGCAAGCTGTTCAAGAAAACCGTCGTCAATCGTGGGATTTAGAATATAGAATTCAGCTCAGTAATGGAGAAATTCGCTGGCTGAATGATCGCGCTCATGTGGTTATCCGTGATAATGGCACCTCTGTACATCTTCACGGCATCACTACGGATATCACGAAGCGTAAACAGCAAGAAGCTGAACTGCAACAACTCAATCGAGAATTGCAACAACTCAATCGAGAATTAGAAATTAGGGTTCAACAGCGCACAGCTGCTTTACTCGAAAGCGAACAACGATTCCGCTCGTTGTTTGAATCTGCCCCAGATTTTATCCATATCTTAGATACTCAGGGCATGATTGAGCAAGTGAACCCGGCTGTCATCCAGCAGTCAGGTTATTCTGAATCAGAATTGATCGGTAATCGCTTAGAAGAGTTTTTTACCCCCACATACCAAAACATTTGCCAGCAACAGTTTCCAGTTTTACTGGAGCAGGGAACCCATCGTCAAGAAATTGAGTTTGTCTGCAAAAATGGGACAATTCTTACCACAGACTTATCTTGTTCAGTGGTTCATGATACCGAAGGAAACATTAGCTATATCTTAGTGTTGCAGCGAGATATTACTTCACGCAAACGATTTGAACAAGAACGGACCCAGTTAATTGCTAGCTTACAGGAATCAGAGCGACGGTGGCGCAGCCTTCTCGAAAATGTGCGACTGGTGGTGGTGGGACTAGACCGACAGGGGAAAGTCGAGTATGTCAATCCCTTTTTCCTAGAATTGACTAAGTACACAGAAGCAGAAGTTTTAGGCAAGGACTGGTTTGAAAACTTCCTGCCCAATTCCCAGCAAAAGTTAGTAAAGCACTACTTCCAGGACATCCTAGAGCCAGACTTTCAATCCCACTATCAGCACTCGATTCTAACTAATTCAAAGCAAGAAAAAATTATTGCTTGGAATAATACCCTACTCCAAAATGTCCAGGGAGAGGCAATTGGCACCATGAGTATTGGGGAAGATATTACCGAGCGCTACGCTATTGAACGGATGAAAGATGAATTCACCTCCGTGGTTAGCCACGAACTCCGTACCCCCCTAACCTCAATTCATGGTGCCTTGAACCTATTATCAACTGGTCTAATTCAACCTCAGTCTGAACGAGGACAGCGTGTGATTGGCATTGCCGCTGACAGTGCTGAGCGTTTAGTGCGACTAGTTAACGATATTTTGGAACTCGAACGTCTCGAATCTGGTAAGATCCGTCTGTCGAAGCAGCCCGTAAATGCAGCTGAGTTGATGGTTAAAGCTGTTGATCAGGTGCAGGTGATGGCTAATCGAGCTGGGATTAAATTGGAAGTCTCGTCCCAAGCCATTGAAGGTGAAATTGAATTCGAGGCTGATAGCGATCGCATTATTCAAGTCATAACCAATTTACTCAGCAATGGGATTAAATTTTCAGACAGAGGTTCTAGCCTATGGTTAACAGTGGAACTGCCACAGCCAGAGGAACTAGAAACCAACTCACCCCCTGACCCAAACAGTCCAACGATCTTATTTACTGTTAAAGACCAAGGTAGGGGAATTCCTGCTGACAAACTTGAAAGCATTTTCGGGCGTTTTCAACAGGTTGATGCCTCCGATGCCCGTAAAAAAGGAGGTACAGGTTTAGGGTTAGCGATTTGCCGTAATATAGTGGAGCAGCACGGAGGCAAAATCTGGGTTGAGAGTACTGTTGGTGAAGGCAGCAGTTTTTATTTTACTTTACAAAGAATCAACGATGCTGAAAGCCCCGTGTCTTTAGACCGGGGATGAAAGCGAGATGGTGGCTTTAGCCGCCGTTAAAAATATTCAGAGATTTTCCGGAATCTTGTAGAATAAAATAAAGCAGTTAAAGGTCGATACTGATGATCATTCTGGAGTTCAAGGCATACGGCAAAAAACCTCAATATTTGGCTATTGATGAGGCTATTAGGACAGCCCGTTTTATCCGAAACAGTTGTCTCAGATATTGGATGGACAACAAGGGCGTCAATAAATACGATCTGTCGAAATACAGCAAAGTTTTAGCCCATCAGTTCCCGTTTGCTAATGAATTGAACTCTACCGCTCGTCAGGCCAGTTCTGAACGGGCATGGTCATCAATTTCTCGATTCTTTGACAATTGCAAAAAAAAGGTACCTGAAAAAAAAGGTTTCCCAAAGTTCCAAAAGCGTGGCAGATCGGTTGAATACAAACAGTCTGGCTGGAAATTGTCCCCAGATAAAAAGTCGTTCGCGAAGCGTCGGCTTTGCCGAATCGTGTTCAGGGACAAGAAGGGAATTGGGAAGCTCAAACTCAAGGGTAATTGGGACTTGTGGTGCTTTGACAAGAAGCAAATTAAGCGGGTTCGGATAGTTCGACGAGCTGATGGCTACTATGTCCAGTTCTGTGTTTCAGTTGACATAACGGAAGCACTGGAGCCAACTGGAACAGCCATCGGGTTAGATGTCGGGCTGAAGGATTTCTACACGGATTCCGTTGGAAAAACTGAACCTAACCCCCGGTTTTATCGGATTGGTGAAAAGCGCTTAAAGTTTTATCAGCGTCGGGTATCTCGAAAAAATAAAGGCTCATCCAACCGCAAGGTGCGGCTTGTTCTGAGTAGGAGCCTCCTGAGAAAGGAGGGGTATAACTCAGGGAATCGCGGGGTTAAAATCCCAAAAATTCTAACTGTCTGTTGGATGGTGGTGAAAACCCACCCCATTAAGAGATATGTGACTGTGCGATTCGTTGACTAGAAACCACACCCTATAAAGGTATGGGAGATTAGTCGCAAGGTAACTGA
Source organism: Moorena producens PAL-8-15-08-1 (assembly GCF_001767235.1). Classification (GTDB taxonomy): domain Bacteria; phylum Cyanobacteriota; class Cyanobacteriia; order Cyanobacteriales; family Coleofasciculaceae; genus Moorena; species Moorena producens_A. Next base: position 12,196 of record NZ_CP017599.1, on the reverse strand, counting down.
ACCTTGACAACTTGATAACCATGTTGGTGAAATACCAACCCGGAGACAAAACCTTAGAATAGTGCAGCCTTAGTACAAAACCTTACTCCTATGATGCCTAACCTGCTGACCATAAAGGCTGCACTATTCTTTCGGTAACTTCTGACCCTCGTGAAATCCGAGTGACAGCCCTACCCCTAATCACTGAGAAGTAACAAACTCTAGGTTAAAGCGGGGTCGAATAGTGAAGCTCTACCAGCTAAAGGTGGAGTTAGTAACAGGCAGTTGAACTCATGGGTACGCAAGGAAGATACACCAGAACCATCGTCAGTCTCAAGTAGCGAAACAAGCTGACACGCTACAAGCAAAAAGCTAACGGAACATAAAGGATTATAAGGTTAGTCACTTTTATAATGATTTCACTAAGTTCCCGGTGGAGAGTATCACCCTAAAAGTCCAGAGAATGGTTATCAGGAACGAAATAACTCCATAGGTGCTCTCAAGAAGGTCGATTCTTGAGTAGGTAGTTAGCCGCATGGCCTATGTGAGAAAGATTAAGTCAGAAGCCAACGCCTGGAGTAATATCCAGGATATGCTGACGGACTTACGTTGTAGGAAAAGATATAGCTATGAGTAGTAATTAAAATGTCTAAAACTCGGGGGTTCGCCCCAAAGGTGGAATGGAATACGGTTAACTGGCGGAAGCTGGAACAAACTGTATTTAAGTTACAAAAGCGGATATATCAAGCCTCTCAACGTGGTGACGTGAGCGTGGTAAGAAAACTGCAAAAGACCCTGATGAAATCTTGGTCAGCAAAAATGATTGCGGTCAGAAAGGTTACCCAACAAAACAAGGGCAAAAAGACTGCCGGAATAGACGGGAAAAAAGCCTTAACCAATAGGCAAAGACTCGACTTAGTAGTCAGCCTAAAAATCTACCGAAAGCCACAACCAACTAGAAGGGTCTGGATACCCAAACCTGGAAAGTCAGAAAAGCGGCCTCTAGGGATACCAACCATATACGACCGGGCTTTACAAGCACTTGCCAAACAGGCATTAGAACCTGAATGGGAAGCAATCTTTGAAGCGAACTCTTATGGTTTCCGACCAGGACGGTCTTGTCATGACGCCATCGGGGCAATATATTGTAGCATCAATAAAAAACCCAAGTGGGTATTAGATGCCGATATATCCAAGTGCTTCGATAAAATTAACCACAATGTTCTCTTAACAAAATTAAATGCTTATCCATCCATGAGGCGATTAGTCAAACAATGGCTAAATGCAGGAGTGATGGATAAGGGCACATTCTCCCCTACAGAAGAGGGTACTCCTCAGGGTGGCATTATCTCACCACTCTTAGGGAACATAGCTCTCCACGGAATGGAAAACCGGATTAAGGAATTCGCTGGAAGTTTACCTGGTGAAAAACAGAAGAACAAAAAAGCATTAACCTTCATCCGATATGCAGATGACTTTGTCATATTGCACAAAGACCAAGAAGTGGTAAAAGAATGTCAAAGAATCATTGAGGTCTGGCTAAAAGACATAGGCTTGGAATTAAAACCAAGTAAAACCAAAATAACCCACACTTTTGACGGATTTGACTTCCTCGGATTCAATATCCGACAACATAAAGTAGGGAAAAACTGGTCAAAACAAGGTTTTAAAACCTTAATCAAGCCATCCGAAAGAAAAGTGAAAGAGTATTATGAGCGACTTGCAAAAGTCATTGACAGACACAAAGCCGCTCCACAAGAAGCTCTCATCAAGCATCTCAAACCCATTATAAGAGGATGGTGTAATTACTACAGCGCCGTTGTAAGTAAGAAAACCTACTCCAAAATGGACAACTTACTCTGGAACAAACTCCAAAGATGGGGATACAGGAGACACCCCAACAAATCCAAGACCTGGGTGAACAAGAAATACTGGGGAACTAAGGTTGAGAAACCTAAAAAACCCTGGGACGCCCCGAAGATAGACAACTGGGTATTCATGACCAAAGAGGATAACTACCTCCCGAAACATGCCAAAACTCCAATAGTCAGGCACATAAAGGTAAAAGATATCCGGAGTCCTTTCGACGGCGACCTAATTTATTGGAGTACCCGGATGCAGAAACATCCTGAAATGACCAGCTCATTGGGAAGACTTTTGAAAAGGCAAAAAGGGAAATGTGCTCACTGTGGTCTCACCTTTAGGACAGAAGACTTGTTGGAAATACACCATATCAAACCACGTTCACTTGGTGGAAGTAACCTAGACAAGAATCTAGAATTACTACACCTACATTGCCACGATGAAAAACACGGAAAGAAAATCAACTCTAATGAGTTAGATAACAATCCGTTCTAGAGGTACCAATGACAATGGTTCCTATGATGAGGAGCCGGATGAAGGGAAACTTTCACGTCCGGTTTTGAAGACGAGTCAGTGAGGCGACTCACCGGCTTAGTTTAATCCTTATCTGGCCACACCGAGCAGGTGACATCCTAGCAGAGTGAAGCTGGCAACAGGGCGGAATCAGAGGTAAATCAGATGTGCCACACTGCCGCTAACAGGGAGACGACATGGGTAACAGTAGTAAAAGTCCTGAAAAAGTGTCTAATTGGAAAGCCGCAATCTGACTAGTACATGCGAGACTTGATTCCTTAATCCTCACGGTATTCTCTTGCGGATAACCGTAATCTCCGAGGAAGGAATAGGCAAATTGGACTGCCCTAAATCGTCATAACAATCTAACAGATGGAACAAGTAAAAACGGCAGCAATACAGGTCTGTAGGCGGGTCGAACCTACGGTAAGAGATGTCACTCCTAATCCCTACTGCCGGGTAGGATGTGGGCTAACAACTGCCCACGGGTATTCAGAATACACAAACTAATGGAGAGCATTGTTAGACACATGGGCAACCATAGTGAACATTGGAAAGGTCAGAAGTGGAAGAAACTCCGACAAAACCTATTCCGCCTACAGAAGAGAGTGTACAAAGCGGTTCGAGCTGGAGACCTCAAGAAAGCTAGGTCTTTACAAAAACTGATATTGAAATCCCGTGCTGCACAGCTCCTAGCTGTACGTCAAGTCACACAACTAAACAAGGGTAAAAGAACAGCTGGAATTGACGGAAAGTCAAAACTCAATTTCAGGGAACGCATGGAACTGGTTGAAACATTGAACCGTCACGGCCACGACTGGAAACATGACGGACTACGAGAAAAACCAATCCGTAAAAAGAACGGGAAAACTCGGATGTTGAAGATACCAACCTTAGCCGACCGAGCATGGCAATGTCTAGCAAAATTTGCATTAGAACCAGCCCACGAAGCTACATTCAGTGCAGATAGCTATGGATTTAGAACGGGCAGATGTGCCCAGGATATCCAAAAACGTCTATTCAATCATTTGAAATCAAACGTTAACGGAATCAATAAAAGAATCATAGAACTAGACATTAAGAAATGCTTTGACCGCATCTCACACAGCTCAATAATGGATAGATTGCTAGCCCCCGCGTGCCTAAAACAGGGGATTTTCAGGTGCTTAAAAGCGGGCATCAATCCGGAATTCCCAGAGCAAGGAACACCCCAAGGCGGTGTGGTAAGCCCCCTATTAGCAAATGTGGCTCTAAATGGCATAGAAGATATTCACACAAGCCTGCGATACGCAGACGATATGGTGTTTATACTGAAACCAAAAGATAACGCAGCAACAATACTGGAAAAAGTCAAGAAATTCTTGACTGACCGAGGGATGGAAATAAGTGAAGAAAAGACCAAACTAACACGGGCGACAGATGGATTTAACTTCCTGGGGTGGAGATTCCGCGTCAGAAAAGACGGAAAGTTCTCATGCGTTCCCTCAGAGGATAATCACAGAGCAATCCGTCAGAAGATTAAAAACATAGTCAACAACTCGAATTATGGTGCCAAAATAAAAGCACAGAAATTAGCACCCACCGTTCGCGGATGGCGTAACCACCACAACAGCTGTGACATGAGCAGCCCAAGGGATAGCCTATGGTTCATGAACCGGACCGCAAACCGAAAATTCCGAAAGGAAAAGAAAGTAAATCGGTACCAGGCCAACGAACTATGTAAAAAGGCATTCCCAAAAGTAGGTTACAAACAAAACCAACACGTAAACGTAAAAGGGACTAAGTCACCTTACGACGGTGACTTAGTCTACTGGAGCAAGAGAAACTCTAGACTCTACTCCGATGCTACTTCCAAAGCACTGAAAAGGCAAAACCATTCCTGTGGACACTGTGGATTGAAGTTCTTAGAAGACGAGTCTGTACACCTTCATCACGTCGATGGAAACCACGACAACTGGAAAACGAAGAACTTATCAGCAGTTCACCAGAGCTGCCACCAACAGATACACTGGAGCAAGCCAAAAGGCCGGTCAAAGACCGAGTTTACCCAGGAGCCGTGTGAGGGGAAACTTTCACGCACGGTTCTGGAGCGGAGGTGCCCCGGATAATACCGGGCATCGACCGTAACAAAGCTGTTAATAAACTAGGTAGGACACACCTTAGAATAAGTCGGCAACGTGAAGAACACGCCAAGAGACTGGCACGTTGCGTAATCCAATCTAACGATTTGGTTGCCTACGAAGATCTAAGGGTTAGGAATTTGGTGAAAAATCATTGTCTGGCCAAGTCTATTAATGATGCGGGTTGGTATCAGTTTAGGAAATGGTTGGAGCATTTTGGGATTAAGTTTGGCAGGATGACTGTTGCAGTGAATCCTGCCTACACTAGCCAGAACTGCTCTGAGTGTGGTGAGGTTGTAAAAAAGTCTCTATCAACTAGGACTCACACCTGCAAATGCGGTTGTCAATTAGACCGCGACCACAACGCTGCCATCAATATCCTCAAGAGAGCCTTGGGTACGGTGGGGCACACCGGAACCTGGATCCTAGATCCGAACGTTTTGGGAGATTTGGCCTCTACTTTTCCTGGTTCCGACCTGGTTAAGCAAGTCGAGTCTGCGAACAAAGAATCCCCGCGTCTAAAGACCGGGGAGTGTCAACGAAAGAAACAGCAGCAGACGAAGGTGAGAACCATGACAACTAAGCGCATTTTAGTGATTGATGATGATGATGGGGTTCGAGAAATCATCCAATTTTCTCTAGAAGCAGCAGCAGGGTGGGAAGTGTTGACAGCTGCTTCTGGTAAAGAGGGATTAGCTAAGGCTGAGGCAGATCAGCCTGATGCTATTCTGCTAGATGTAATGATGCCGGAGCTAGATGGACCGGCTACCTTTCGACAGTTACAAGCTAATGCAGTAACGGCGGATATCCCAACAATTTTGCTAACCGCTAAAGCTAGGAGCAGCGAGCAAAAGCAGTTTCTAGATTTGGGGGTAACTGGAGTTATTACCAAGCCGTTTAAACCTATGGAATTGGTCGAGGAAATCCAAGGGATTCTTAATTGGCTAGATTGACCCATCGGAGTGTTAGGTTTTCTTGAAACTCCCAAACCTGCAGCCAATTATCAACAACTTCATGATAGATTAATTGCTGCTATAGCAGTTCTCACTTGGGTGAGGTAGAAAGATTTCATAGCACTCACCTTTGATATCTTACCGATTAGCCATAAGTTAGCCGCCTACTCGATCACAGTATCTTCACATTTGCGCCCTAATTTGTATTTGTAAGTAAGTTAAATAGATCTTGGGTTCAACTTCGGGGTATGGGTATCATTTTTTCAAACAAGAGTAGCAGTTCCAGTAATTCTTCCAGCGCCACTCCTTTGGATCAATTATCCCTGAGTCCCACGATCAGTCCCACGATCGATTTAGCTTATCCTCACGACCCAGAGCACCAGAGGAGACAAACCTTCACACCAGTTGTCCTGGGTATCAAGAGTTTGCCCTTGACCAAAGAACGAGATATGGGTACCAGCCAAGCCCAGGACTATGAGTCATACATCGCATTAGCTCTGGATGTGTTTCAGAGTCAAGACTCAACATTTATCAAATCTCTTAAAGACTTTCTCACTGTTTTACCCAGTCCCACTTATATCGAGCAAGTCTTACTCGCAGCAGTTTATCGACTACCAGAGATTAACCTTGATGCTTCTAACTGGCTATTGCGTCATCCCGATTATTTGATGCCCGAACTTGACTTAGTGGCAGTAGCGATGGCTCTCGCAATTAAGAAGCTTCAGGAGCAAGGCTTAGTGTTGGGTCAAGATTTTAGCATTGAACCTAATGGTCGGTTATATCTCAGTACTCTGGCAAAAGATCAGTTATGGTTCGGTAGCTCAAGTAGCGATCGCCTCTTGCTAGAACAGATTCTGCAAGTTGGGGATTAATCTTGATCATGAATTTATAAAGCCTGGAGCGATGAACAAAACAATTTTATTAATTGAAAATGATAAACTGTTGTGCTCAAATTTTTCAGATTTACTAGAATTAGAGGGCTTTAATGTCCTTACTGCAGAAGACGGTTGGCTCGGGTTAAATTTAGCTAAAATTGTCCGACCTGATTTAATTATTTGTGAAATTAATATACCATCCCTTGATGGGTATGAGCTTCTCAAAATATTACGGGATAGGTTAAAGACAGCGAAAACACCGTTTATATTTCTAAGCAGTGAGTCCAATCAGGATGGCTATGCTCGAGCTAAGCAACTGGGAGCCAACGATTATCTCACCAAACCTATAGATAGTCGGGAACTGTTAGCAGCAATTAATCAGCAGTTAAGAATACTTCCCTTGACTTAAAACAGGGCTTCAAACACGCTATATATCTATTAATTAATTAACCGGTTGAGAATAATAAACTGGTTGGCAAAAGGAGTGTAAACGATGGGTAAAACCCTTGTTCACGTAACTACACCGATAGTGATTCAAGAAATTGAAAACGTCTTAGCAACGTATCCGGAGTCTCCCTATCAAGAGCTGTTTTACCAGTCTAACATACGCCAGGATTTAATTACTTATGTCCTGAGCAGAATTCCGAATAATTACGAAGCCATAGACAATAGTGAACCATCATCAAAAAGCCAAGAATTACAGCAGTTATCCTCAGAGCAGAAGCTGTATTTAGAAAACTGGATTCACACAGGAATCTATCATATCTTTCATCTAATGGGAAACTACAGCTGGGATAATTGCCCGATGCCTAAAACGTTTACCTCAAGGTCTCTCTACTCTGATTCCTTAGCTTGAGTTTCCAAAGTTTATATCCTAAAATAGCAGTTCTTATATTGGGTATTAAGAACTGCTATTTTTTCCATGGGATAACCTGTAAAGCAAGTGATTAACGGAATTTGATATCAATCGTGATCCAAAGCTGATCCAAACTTTATAAGATTATCAGTAACTTTCGCTAACCCCAGATGTAGCAGGCTGGTTTTGTGGATATTGGTTTTCTGGAGATACTACTTGGGGATTGCGCAACCGTTCCAACTGTAAACGCCGAAACTCAGAAGCAGCATCATCTAGTCTCTGAGACTGTCCCTCAACGAACTGATTGATGTCAACTGTACCCAATTGGGCATTATGGATTAAATCAAAAGCGTTGAAACCACTGTCTCCAAACCCCCCAAACGTGTCTTGCTCGTTAGGATTATTAAAATTTTCATCAGCTCGAATAGTACCTATACTTTGGGCAGTAGCGGACCCGTGCAGTAAAACTGTAGTAATGCCAAGGGCTACACTCAATACAGCTACAGTAAAAACAGATTGGTTGCTGATTGTCATCGGAATCCCCCCTCAATGAATAAATCTCGCTGGTATTCTGCTATAGAGTTATATATAGTTAACCTGAGTTAACCTGCACATTAACCTGGGCAATTGTTACAGGTTTATTTTGGGCTGTTGACGCGATTCTGTCAATAGTCAACCATCCAGAAAAAGCGATGAGTTAATATTAATTCTTTCACGGGATCCTAGGGCCGCAGGCCCTAGGAAGAATAATTACAACCGGCGGCTAAGCAGTGGAGAAATTGCGAGTAATACCACTGTGCTAAAACCAAGCAATATCAACAGGGATTGGCCAAAGGTAATGGATGCCCAGGGAGCCTGCATCACAATACTACCAACAGACCAGTCATTGTGAAGATAGAGATAGCGAATTGGTTCAATGGCATAGCTGAGGGGGTTGAGACTGGCTACTACCTGTAACCATTTGGGCATGAAGGTCAGAGGAGCAAGGGCTGTGCTGGCAAACAGTAGGGGTAAGTTGGTAACAAAAATGACTGCAATTAGTTCAATGTGACCGGGTAGAGCAAATGCTAGTCCGAGACTGAGAGCTGTGACTCCCACCACCAGCAAGAACACAATCAAGGCAATCATCACCAGACCGGCTAGGTTGGGTAAACCGGCTCCTAAAAAGGAACTAGCGGTGACAATTGCCACAGTTTGCAGCAAACTCAGAGCGATAATATATATGGCTGAGGCTGCAACAATAGAGAAGCGAGATACTAACGGAGCTACAAGTAAGCGGTTGAGGAAACCAAATTCCCGGTCAAACATGATCGGTAAGCCAGCATTGAGTGCTCCAGCAAAGGCGGTAAACACAATCACACCTGCACCGAGGAATTTGCCATAGCTCAAACTCTCACCAAAAATCCCTTGAGGAGCGTTTTGGAATAATGCCCCAAATAGGATTAGCCACATTAGGGGCTGGATAATACCAGCCATTAAGGTAGAAGGTCGCCGTTGCAGCTGAATAAACAGGCGTTTGGTTAGGGCAAGGGTTTCTTGGATAAATTCACCTACACCAGGAGTATCATTGACTGGGATTGGTGCAGTAAGGTCTGGTTGCCAGTTAAATTCGGATTTAGGAGGGGTAAGGGTTTTACTCATATTCATTCGTGCCATAGATTCTAAAATAGTTGGAGCAATTTGTATTTACTGTCCACTAACCACTGCCCTATGTCTCCTTTAGGCCATATTTTGTTTCCGCTCTGCCTTGGGATCCCGTTTCCCAGCCTGAGCCAGTTCAGCATCCATCAGGGTTTTACCTGTGGCAGCTAGGTATACATCATCTAGGCTAGGTCGCGACTGAGCAATCCCAAAGGTCGGTAAACTAAGGTCTTTTAACGCTTGCTGAATGATCATTAAGGCATCGCTTTGGGGTTTAACCACAAGGTTAAGGGAATTCCCCTGATTGCTGTTAATAATCACCTCTCGCACAAAGGGCAGAGACTGCAGCATATCTTTGGCTTCCTTGGCTTCTTCAATGGGGGAGAATTCCCGGATGCGCAGGGTAATGCGATCGCCTCCAACACTATCCTTTAACTGGGATGGTGTCCCCTCAGCTATGATCAAGCCTTTGTCAATAATTGCCACTTGGTCAGCTAATGCGTCTATTTCTTCGAGGTAGTGGCTGGTGATTAGTAATGTGGTTCCTGAGTCTCGCAACTTTTGCAACAGTTCCCATACCACGAATCTGCTCTCAATGTCAAGACCTACGGTGGGTTCGTCTAGTACTAAAACATCGGGTTGGTGGAGTAAGCCAGCGGCTAAGTCCAGCCGCCGACGTAGACCACCGGAGTAAATGCCAGTTTTTTTATTGGCATACTCCTTGAGCTGCAAAATGTCAAGCAGTTTATTGATGCGTTGTTTGGCAACTGCTTTGGGGAGGTGATAGAGGTCGGCTTGCAATTGGAGTAGTTCTTGACCAGTGAGTACCTTATCTAAGGCAACTTCTTGGGCTACATAGCCTAGGCGGCGGCGTGCTGCCCTAGGATTGTGTAGTACTGAAATGCCAGATACCTCAATTTTTCCAGCGTCCGGTGCCGTGAGCGTGCATAGGCAACGAATGGTGGTGGTTTTCCCGGCACCATTAGGACCGAGTAAGCCAAAAATTTGACCCGGTTCGACTTGTAAGGAGATGTCTTTGACGGCGTGGACATCTCCATAGCGTTTTTGGAGGTTCTGGATTAATACAGCAGCAGCCATAAACTTTCCCTATGCCGGTCAGGGATACACAAATCTCAACAATTTTTATTGTAGCCCCTTGGCCTGGTTAGGGGTAAGATATAGTGTTTTTAGGCAAAACTGCTGAGGAGTGATGGGATATATAGCCCAGCCCCTGGAGCGTTCGCGTTTGGCCTTTAGGCCAAGGTCAATCGCATACCCTCAAGCTACACTTAATCTACACTCAAGCTATGGCGTAGCTGTCTTAAGTTGTCACGGATTAGTGATCCCTAACCTTTTCACAGAGGAAAAAGCACCAGCCTAATTCACCAGCGGCAATTGCCTCCTGAGTTTTCTTAAAGGCAGCGCTCAAATCCGGATAGCCCTCCCGAGCCAGCTCGGACACCAATTCGTAACTCTTTTTCAGGTGTTGGCTCAAGTCCTTTATCTGCAAAACGTTAAATCCGATCTGAGTGAGTTTTTCTGCATAGACTTCGGGGCTAAATGTCGGCTCAAACAGCAGTCGGTTGTAAACGTACTTGCGGGCTGCCTCACTAACTTGATCTTACTTCCCAATACAGAAACGGCTGAAAATCCGGTCAAGCACTGATTCGGTTACTTCTTCTCCTGTAATTTCTCCCAAGGCTTGAATTGCTCCACGCAAATCAATCGTCCAAAAATCTAAGGGTAACTCTTGGGCAATAGTTTCTTGCACTTGCTCAAGAGACATTTTCGCCCGTGTCAACGCAGCAGCTTGTCGTTGGTTAATCGCTAAATCTAAATCAGCGGCTTGCAGGTTGCCACTATTTACTGCGTCAAGAATTGCCTTCTCCAGAGCATCAATTCCTTGATTGTAGGCAGCAGCTGTCTTCACTACCTGCTCTATAGTACTAGGATAGCATAGGGTAGATTCACTCTTATCACTGGCTAGGTCAGTTTTGTTAATCACTAGAATTACCGGACGTTCTTGCACCTGTTGGTAAATTTCCTGGTCTCCTGCACTCCAGCCAGTGGTTGCTTCAATCACCAGTAATACCAAGTCAGCCGCCATGGCTGCACTACGCGATCGCTCTACTCCAATCTTCTCGACTTGGTCAGCGGTTTCCCGAATTCCTGCTGTATCGAGTACCTGTACCGGGATTCCCCCAACCACTAACTGGGATTCTACCACATCCCGAGTGGTACCAGGAAGGTCAGTGACAATAGCGCGATCGCATCGACTCCAAGCATTCAATAAACTCGATTTTCCGACATTGGGTCGCCCCAGGATCACCACTTTTAAACCGGTGCGCAATAGTTCACCCTGATCGGCTGTGGCTAATAGTCGGGATACTTCTGTTAAGATATTGTTAAGTTGAGCTACAATTGCGCCTTGATCAAGGGGCGGTAAATCCTCCTCAAAATCAATTCGAGCCTCAATTTCTGCCAAAATATCCAGGCAAGTAGCTCTGGCTTCCCGAATGGGTGTGGCGAGCTTGCCCTGCAACCCAGCTAGGGCGGCTTGAACGGCTGCTGGGGAGCGAGACCCCACTAAGTCAGCAACACTTTCTGCCTGAGTCAAATCCAAACGCCCATTCAAAAATGCCCGCAGGGTAAATTCTCCTGGCTGTGCTAATCTCGCACCTTGTTCGAGGCACAATTGCAACACTTTTTGTACAGGCATGATCCCACCGTGGCAATGGAATTCTACCACATCTTCACGAGTGTAGGAACGGGGAGCTTGCATAATCAGCAGCAATGCCTCATCCACTAGCTGTTGGGTTTTGGGATGGCGCACATAGCCGTAGAGAATCCGGTGACTCTCCCAAGCCTGACGCCCCGGTGCCTGGAATAAAGTACGGGCAATTGCGATCGCATCCCTTCCTGACAGTCGCACTATACCGATACTCCCTTGTTGGGGGACAACTGCTGTTGCGATCGCAGCAATGGTTTGACTCTCGAACATCTCAGATCAAATTCGCTTGACTAATTATCATATCCCTTTTGGTGGTAGAGGAGTCGGGAGTCGGGAATCGGGAGTCGGGAGTCGGGAGTCGGGAATCGGGAATCGGGAATCGGGAATCGGGAGTCGGGAGTCGGGAGTCGGGAAAAAATGCTCTGTACCTGATTAGGCTAGAAACCCCTGTTGACGATTACCCATCACCTATTAGCATAACCGAAAAATCCAGGCACTATTTGGCAAGTGATTAACCAGAGCGGTCAGCGGTCAGTGGTCAGTGATCAGCCGTCAGCCGTCAGCCGTCAGCTTTTAGCTCACGCTGTCTTGATGCAGTCGCTCATGGGGGAAACCACGCCAGTTGCTCATGGGGGGAACCCCCAAGACCGCACTGGCTCCCCAAG